>JABDED010000036.1:26618-26691 GCA_013287275.1 Betaproteobacteria bacterium | reverse complement strand
CTGGAAGCGCAGGGTATTGACGGCGACTGCGGCGAGCAGCAGCACCAGCACGGCGGCGAGGATCTGGAACAGG
>JABDED010000036.1:0-26608 GCA_013287275.1 Betaproteobacteria bacterium | reverse complement strand
GCAGCAATCGTTTTGTCATGGAGTCTCTTTTATATTTGGATGGAGTGTTATGCGTGCCTGATCATTTCACAAAATGCGGAAAATATCCAATCCCGTCATGTATCGCGGCGTCGTGCGCGGACACGACCACCAGTTGCGGGTGCGTTTGCTGCAAGCGGTGGATCGCTGCGATCGCATCCATCGTCTGCGCCTTGTCATCGTCGACCAGTGCGCTGGCCAGCCACATCTTCGGTTTTTGTTCCGCCAGCGCCTGGCTTTTCCAGACGGTATCGCCGATGAAGAAATACTGCTTGCCCGCCGCCAGCGTCAAGAGCAGTCCGACCGAGCCCGGGGTGTGTCCAGGCAAAGGCAGCAGCACCGCGCTGCCATCGCCAAAAATGTCCAGGCTGCGGGCAAAGCCCAGCCAGGGCCTGGTTTGCCAGGCATACGAATGCCAGCGTATCGATGGCGGCGCGACCTGGGACGGGAATACGGAGACTGCATGCGGGCTGGCCAGATAGGCTTTCTCCTGCTCGCTGAGCCAGACCTCGGCTTGCGGGAAATCCACCAGCGCGCTGGCGTGGTCCCAGTGCGCGTGCGACAGGAAGATGCGCGGTATGCTGGTATACCCGGCGGCATCCAGTTGAGCCCGGGCCGGGCTTACCGGCCCGTAAGAAAAGAAGGGCCGCGCCCACAGCGGCATGTCCTTGAACTGGGCATCGATGTTCTTGCCCAGGCCGCTGTCGAACAGGAAATTGCCTTGCGGATGGCGTACCAGCAAGGCGATATGCTGCAGCCTGGTCGATGTGAAATAGCTGCCGCCGGAATAGCTGAGCCCTTCCAGCGTCCGGACCTCGGAGGTCTTGATGATCGCAAATTCCAGCGTGGCCGGGGCCGGGGTTGAGGTTGGAGCTAGGATTGCGGCTGCGGCAGCCGGCGGCTCATCGGCATGCGCGAGCGGGGCCTGTATCAGCGCATGGAGCGATAAGGAAAACAGCAATGTGGCGAGGCGGATGCTGATGGACATGATGGGTTTGCCTGAATTTAGCTGAGATAGATGGAGAGTTCAGATTTGACTTGCCTCAAGGCCTTGCAGTCGCGTCTGGCGCGGCTGAGTATCAGGCCGCCTTCCAGCGCTATCAGCAAACGCTCTGCCAGTTGTTCGGCGTTGCTTTTGCCGTGAGCAGCGAATAGCGCGATCAACGCCGCCTGCCAGGTGGCATAGGCGAGCTCGCAGGCGGCCTGTATCCTGGAATTAACTCCCGCCTGCTCCAGTGCGATGGTGGCGACCGGGCAGCCTTTTGAAAATTGCGAAGACTCCAGTTCGTTGATGAAGTAGTCGATGGCGGCTTCAACGCTGGCCTGCAAGCTGCTGTGCCGGCCAGCGATCATTTGCAAGCTGGCCTGCACCGCGAGGGTCGACTGTTGTATCGCGGCGATCGCCAGGTCTTCCTTGCCGCCGGGGAAATAATGGTATAGCGAGCCCTTGGGTACGCCGCTCTGCTGCAAGACCTGGTTCAGGCCGGTGCTGTTGTACCCCTGGCTTTGCAATAGCAGGGCTGTCGTCTGGATCAGGCGGTCGCGGGCGGAAGTATTCATCGTTGAGCCAGTAATTATATAGACTGGTCTAGATAATATGTTGAACAATGAAAACAATCAAGGCATATTTTACGGTCCGGCCAAGCGGTCATATTTGTTTTAAGGCAAAATGCGGCTCGGATTTTATACATATTGATATTAAAAACCCGGTATTTGCTGCTATTCTGATAATGAGCTATCTGTCATAAATGACATCGCCAACAAAATGGCATAGTTCTACCTCGATGAAGGAGTGCCCATGATGCGAACCGGGATGCAGACCAGCCGCGTAACCCTCGCACTTGGCGCATTCATGGTCGTCATCATCGCGGCTATCGCGGTGGCAGCCATCCTGTTGTTGCGCGCCCAGGAAATCGACGACTGGCGCAAACAATCCGCTGCCTTCAGCCGCATCCTTGCCGAGACCACGGCGCAGCAAATGAGCACCGCCTATCTGGCGCTGGACAGCGTCGTCGAACGCATACAGGATTCTTCCATCTCGGATGCCGGCTATCTGAAGCGTACGCTGGGAACGCCGGAGTTCTATCAGCTGCTGCGTGAAAAGGCTTCCATCTCGCCACAAATCGACGTGATAGGAGTGCTGGACGACCAGGGCAACATCATCAGCTATTCGCGCGACTACCCGGCGCCCGTGCGCAACCTGGCCGACAGGGACTATTTCAACGAACAAAAAAATAACCCTAATCTGGGCGTGTTCGTCAGCGCGCCGGTCCGTAACAAGGCCAACGGCGCCTGGACTTTTTATATCAGCCGCCGCCTGACCGGCAGCGACGGCGAATTCATCGGCGTCGTGCAGCTGGGCGTGTCACCGGCCTTTTACAGCAGGTTCTACGAAAGGGTCAGCCTGCGCCGGCAGGCGACGATCAGCATGATCCGCGACGACTTCACGCTGCTGGCAAGGTGGCCGATGAAAGATGAATTGATGGGCAAGCGCGATGCCCACGGCAGCACCTACCAGGTACTGCAAGTGCTGCACAAAAACAGCCACGTGATCATCAGCCAGGAAACGGACGCGGCGAGCGGCCAGCCTGTCAACCGTATGGAGGGCATACAAGCGGTCGACAACTATCCGCTTATTATCAACTTCACGGTAGACGACACGCTATACCTGTCCGACTGGCGCCGGACCAGCCTGCTGATCTCTATTATCGCAGCGGGAACCATCATCGCCGTGATCGTTTCTTTCAGCATGCTGGCCAATATGTTCAAACGGCGCGAGGAGAACCTGCAGGTAACGACAGCATTGAAGCAGCAGGCGGAAGAAATCAATCGAACCCAGGCCGCGCTGTTGCATAACCTGACCGAGCAGCAGCACGCGCTGAAAGACAGCTCGGACAGGATGGAGGCGATCTTCCAGAATGCGGCCGACGGCATCATCATGATAGACGAAGACGGCAAGATAGAAGCCTTCAACCGTGCTGCTGAAATCATCTACGGTTACCGGGATACCGAAGTGGTCGGCCGCGACAGCAAGATATTCTCGCCGCCCGGCAAGTATGATCTGCTGGAGCTGGCGATGAGCCGCAATGAATTTGTCCACACCGGCCAGATCCACCTGGAGGATGAGCCGGTGCGCAGCGGCGGCGAGGTATTCCCGGCCGAGCTGTCGATCAGCGAATACTACCTGTCGGGCAAGCGCAAGCTGATCGTGATCGTGCGGGATATCACCGAACGCCGGAAAATGGAAAGGATCAAAAGCGAATTCATTTCCACAGTCAGCCACGAGCTGCGCACGCCGTTGACTGCCATACGCGGCTCGCTGGGCCTGGTGCTGGGAGGCGCCGCCGGCGACGTGTCCGACAAGGCGCAGCCCTTGATCAGCATCGCCTACAAGAATAGCGAAAGCCTGACCCGCCTGATCAACGACCTGCTGGATATACAAAAGATAGAGGCGGGCAAGATGGACTTCAAGTACGAGCTGTTGCCGCTGCAACGCCTGCTGGAGTCTTCGGTCAGCGACAACCAGTCCTTTGCGCAAAACCTGGGCGTTAGCATCGTATTGGAAAGCAATGACGTCAATGCGCTGGTCCGCGTCGACGCCGGCCGTTTCCAGCAGGTGATGGCCAACCTGTTGTCCAATGCCTGCAAGTACTCGCCGTATGGCAGCGAAGTCACGGTCCAGGCCAGCTGCACCGAAGAAAAAAGGGTCAGGATAGAAGTGATAGACACCGGCGAAGGCATCCCGGAAAAATTCCGCCACCGCATTTTCCAGAAATTTTCACAGGCCGATTCCTCGGATACCCGGGCCAAGGGCGGCACCGGCCTTGGCTTGTCCATTACCCAGGCCATCGTCAATCAGATGCAGGGAGAAATAGGCTATTACTCGCGTGACCGGGGCAATGGCCAGGAAACTCATTTCTTTGTGGAATTCCCTTGCGGGGCTGTCAATGCGGCGACCACTGAACCGGCGCAGGCAGAGCTGGATCAGTCCTAGGCCGTTTCAGCCAGCATCGCCGCGATCCAACTGTCGCAGGAGGGAAAACATGGAAGATCCATATAACTTGCAGCGCTTTACCGACGCCCAAGATACAGTCTATGCAGATGTGCTGATTGAGTTGAAGCATGGCCAGAAGCGCAGCCACTGGATGTGGTTCATCTTTCCGCAGCTTAAGGGCCTGGGCCGGACCGACACCGCGCGCCACTTTGGCATTGCCTCCCTCCAGGAGGCGCGGGCCTACCTGGACCATGCGGTGCTAGGCCCGCGGTTGCGGGAGTGCACGCGCCTGGTGTTGCAAATCGAAGGGCGCAGCGCGCACCAGATGTTCGGCAGTCCCGACGACCTTAAGTTCCGATCCTGCCTGAGCCTGTTCGCGGCTGCCGCGCCGGAAGGCAAGCTGTTTCAAGATGCGCTGGACAAGTTTTATGCGGGCGAACCTGATCCGCTGACTGCAGCGGCGCTGGGGATTTCCAAACCGGGCTGAGGAAGCGCAGGCGTGGCCGTCGCGGCCGCTATCTGTTCGTTCAGTGCTCCCGTAGCGCGCGCCTGTACTGGATCGCCTCCGCCACATGGGCCTGGCTGATGTTGGGGGCTGCAGCCAGATCGGCGATGGTGCGCGCGAGCTTCAGCACGCGGTGGTAGGCCCGCGCGGACCAGTTCAGCTTCAGCATCGCATTGCGCAGCAATTGTTCCGCCGCGCCATCCGGCTGGCAGTGGCTGTCTATCTCGGTGGTCGACAATTGATTGTTCGCCTTGCCCTGGCGCGCAATCTGCCGCTCGAACGCCTGCTCCACACGGGCGTTGATGGCGGCGCTGGATTCGCCGTCGGCCTGCTTCAGCAAATCCTGGTGCGGCAAAGCGCCCACGTGGATTTGCATATCGATGCGGTCCAGCAGCGGGCCGGAGATCTTGTCCTGGTAACGCGCAATCGCATCCGGCGTGCAGCGGCACTTGCCATTGCTATGGCCCAGGTAGCCGCAAGGGCAGGGGTTCATTGCGGCTACCAGCTGGAAGCGCGCCGGAAAATCGGCCTGCCGCGCCGCGCGCGAAATCGTGATATGGCCGGACTCCAGCGGCTCGCGTAACACCTCCAGCACCCGGCGGTCGAATTCGGGCAATTCATCCAGGAACAAGACGCCGCGGTGCGCCAGCGATATCTCGCCCGGCCGCGGCGTGCCGCCGCCGCCCACCAGCGCCACCCCGGACGCAGTATGGTGAGGGGAGCGAAATGGCCGGCTCTTCCATTTGCTGACAGAAAAACCGCTGGTCAGCGATTGCACCGCCGCCGATTCCAGCGCTTCCTGATCCGTCATTGTCGGCAAAATGCCGGGAAAGCGCGCCGCCAGCATCGATTTGCCGGTGCCCGGAGGTCCGACCATCAACACGCTATGGCCGCCTGCGGCCGCCACTTCCAGCGCGCGCTTGGCCTGCAGCTGGCCTTTGACTTCGACAAAATCCGGATAAGGAGGACGGCTGGGCAGGGCCTTGATCTTATGCCGGCTGAGTTTGGAGTCAGGATCGACGCCGGCAAAATGCGCGCAGACCTGCAATAGCGATTCGGCCGGATAGATCGTCGCTTCGGATACCAGCGCCGCTTCATCGGCATTCGCCCGCGGCAAGATGAAGGCGGGCGCTGTGGCAGAGGCCGCTTGCGCGCTCTTGCAGATCGCAAAAGTCATCGCCAGCGCACCGCGTACCGGCCGCAATTCGCCGGACAGCGACAGCTCGCCGGCGAACTCATACCGGTCCAGCGTGTCGCCGGGAATTTGGCCGGATGCCGCCAATATGCCAAGCGCAATCGGCAAATCGAAGCGGCCGGATTCCTGTGAATAACTTCGTTAGTTGCGAATCTCACATCAGTAAATGCGAATATAACTTGAATCGATTTCTCGGTCTGTGCTCACGCCACCCCATACCTCGAAAGGAAAGCCTGATCAATGGCGCAAACCTTAATGGCACTAGATCAGGGTCCAACAGCTTTTTGAGCTGCGTCCATGTCATTAAATTGACGACCCTGGGATCAATTAATAAACCGCATCAAACGATCAATTTGACCTAACCCGCGCAAACGCCAAGTAATGGTTTCCCGTCTTAAACAGATGGTGAATTGCCAGTCATCTACCTACTGATTTTGCGTATTCCTAGCGCAAACATCTCTAATTTCTACCAACCGGTCCTTAAATTAAATTTCATACCGTGAAATAATTGAGCGTTGGGATTCGCTCTATGATTTCACCCTCGGGCGCTCACATCCGCTGGTCGAGTTGGTGTTGCCGTTCGATTGAGGGGGCTCAGCCGCCCGCGGTGGGTTTGACGATGATCCGAGCGGCATAGTTGTCAGTTCCAATGGGAGTTATGGCCGCATCTGCAATGATGGTAGTCGATTGCCATTATCAATTGTACTTTGCGAAATAGGCCCGCTATATTTATAGTCACTCGCGTAAGCGCGTTGAGGTAAAAACAATTCCACGAGAAGACGAGAAGTATGAGTATGCCCCTTCCTGCCGATTTCCCACGCAACCCTTTCCCAAGCGCCATCGGCGGCGCACAAAATAAATTCGTTGCTCGCAAAATCGGAGAGAAATATGTGGTTGGCCTCACTGATGACGAACTGATTGACCGATATGAGGTTTGTGCTGAGCTCGTAGAGCAGCTCGTCACATATTGCCTTCGGAAAGAACGCGAAAATCCGGATTGGACGTACGCGTTTATCATTGAGCGGACTGCTAACGGGCTGGGCTCTGAGCGCAATCGGCTCGGGCTGTCTTTAGACGAAACAGGCTGGGTAATGCTGCGTGTAATTGAAAGACTCGGTTGGAACGACTCATCTCAGATTGAGGGCCAGATATGAAGCCGTCAGCGAGGCCCATCAACTTTATTGCTTTGACAATGTGCTCGCAATTAGCCCTGAATACAGAAGCTATCAGGTCTTGACCGCATTCAAAACTGTATGCGCTGTGTTGGTGCTAATACAATTTAGCCACAAGATGCCGGTCTTCAGTGCCCCCTCAAGTGCCGAAAACGACGGTGCACGGTGTGATTTAACGATTGCATGGGGCAGTTAGAATCGTTTTATGCGTAGCCTGCCACAAATCCTGACAAGCCGGCGACATGTGCAGGTGTTGGTCGTCGGCGGCGATGAAACGAGTTACGGGCCGGGTCTACCCAACAACCAGACCTACCGGCAGCATATGCTGCCGGAACTCGGTTGCGCGATCAACCTGAAGCGCGTTCATTTCCTGAGTAAGGTACCTTACTCGGTATTTTTGAAACTGTTTCAGGTGTCGCGCGTTCACGTGTAAACCCTTACCTTCTCCACGACCTAGAAATGAAAAATGCGTGAGCTCAATGAAATCACACTCTCAAGGAATCCGTCATGGACCGAAATGCCATTGAGGACATCGCAGCGCGGTTTCAGGCGTTAGCGGAGCTTGTGCCGCTGCATCCGACTCGCACGCAGCAAGACTACGACAGTGTCGTGAACATCCTCAATCAATTGCTGGACGCTGGTGGTGCCGATGAGCGCTCCTCATTGGCCGACCTTGTCAACTTGCTGGGATCGTTAATTGGTGATTACGAAAATGCGCAAAGTCCCTAGCCACCCCACTGCCTGTCTTCATGGTCGATATCGACTACTTCAAAGACTACAACGATTATTATGGACACCTGGCAAGCGACCAAGCGCTGAACACGGTAGCCAAGACCTTGCAAACTCAGCTCGTGCGTAGTTCGGACGTGCTGGCGCGTTTTGGTGGTGAAGAATTTGTGCTGATGTTGCCCAACACAAGCGGACGCATGGCGCTCAAAATGTTTCTTCCAAGAGTTGTAGGCTTCCATGGTCCTGATTTCGACACCGGCCGGCGACAATCATTCTACGTAACTGTTTACTCAAAGGCGAACATTGAGTCGTCACGACCTATCTAGTAACGACTCTACAGCTGGCTCACCCGCGCAGGGCACATGCTGACGTGCCGCCTCCCGACAGTGGGGCATTAGCCCGGCCAATTGCTACCCAATAGGGCGACGTTTTGCTGCATACGCGTACGCAGTATCTCCTGCCACTCGGGCTCCAGCCAGTGTGCTACCTGGTCGAAGCCATTGGCCACACGCGCCAGTAGTGTATCGAGATAGCGGCCAGCCTCTTCGCTATTATGGAAGCCAAAACAATGGGCGTCGGCCAGCACGGCCAAGCGGGAAATGTCGAAGCGCCCAGCCGACAGCTGCAGAGTCAGCCTGCGTGGCGTTTCAAGCGGGTTAGGCACGACGTCAAAAGCTGGTGCCAGGCGCCAGCGCTGCTGCTCGTGCCTGTATAGAATCGCATGATTACGGACATGGTCATCATCGTTGCCGCACACGGCATTAAAGACCATCCGGCCAAACAGTTCGCGTCTGTCCTCCTCGGGAGCGCCGATGATGTGCAGTTCCTCCGCCAAGCGCGGATAGCTCCACCGGTCCGTCTGACCCAAGTTGTCCGGATACTCAGCCTGCAGCAGTGAGGCTGCGCTGACGCACATCAGCCGTCGATCCCCAATGCGGTCGTAGCGCAGTACGCGCACCGCGCTGCGACCTTCAGAGGCCGGATGCAGTACGGTCGATGCGAAATTTAGTCCGCTCGCCGCGCCCCATTGCATGCCGACGTGCTCCAGGCTGGGTATGTCTGCGATATCACTGGCGATTCTGGGCTTGACCAGCCAATACTGCCCCTCATCGTCCCGCAGCGTTGCCTTGGGCCGGGCACCGCCAATGGCGGCCGCCTGTACCAGGCGCCTGCGAAGTCCACCGTCGACCGCCGGGCGTTGCTCGCTCATGGCGGCCAGTTCTTGCACCACTAGCGGCAACTGGTGCAGCCTCGGGTAGGACAGCTGCGCCACAACGGGAGCAGCTCTGGTGCCTACGGCGAGTGCACCCCACCGGTCAGCGTTGCTAGCCAGGACCAGATAACGTACCAGACGTGTACCCTCAGGCAGGCTGTGCTCTCGTCGGAGCAGCGTCTGACCCCAGGCATCTGGACAAGTATCCCGCAATATGTCGTGCAAAGCGTTGTAGCGTGAAGCCGGTCGGTCATCCTTCGGCCGGAACGGCAGATTGACCGGGTCGATGGCCCAGGTGAGGCCCGCATCGACGTAACTGGGGGCATACTTGAACCGGCCCGTCCCCCCGACGGGGTCGGCTTGATATCGTCCAACAGTTACCCATTCCCCGTTGTCAGGGCGCTGCAAATAGATAAACAGAGCCTTGGAAGTATTCAGCATCTCCTTTGATCCTCGCGGTTTAGCCGGTTAACCTCTAATCTGCGTCGTGAAGAGTTTATGCCCTTTCTTGTGGATATCGGTTGATTCATGCGCGCCAACGTTAGCTAACCTCGTCGGAATATGCAAAATCACCTCAGCGCCATCAACTAAACGTCCTGAGAATTTCTATTTCACGAAACACCCGCTTTTTTACATAGCGCGGCATATTCGGCAGCCACTGCCTTCGAATAATCCTCCCTGGATGGTCCATCGTTGTTGTCAGCAAAAAGACCTTGCAACTCCAACGCCCTAGTGTCCATACAGGCGATCGCATACGCAAGGAAACTATCGTAGCCTTCGGGAGGGGTAAGTCCGTGATTTGCCCATTCAACAAACGGCGCCGGACTTACTAATTTCTTCAGATTGTCCATAGTCTCTATCCTTAATCATACGAGCTTCAACGCAACGCAAGGCCAATAGTCCCAATTAGCACTTGGAACGGCGACGACGTTCGATAATTTCCCCAAGTCTACTTGAAAGCCAAGGGCCAAATGCCTGGTCGGCTCTGTATTCTCACATTGGTCTACGTACGTCAGGCTCGCATAATCCTTACCTGCAGCCTCCAGGCAACGGCGCATTCTGTCGATATCCGGGGCATATCGCTGAATGAACTGGATAAACCGCCGTTGTTCTGTCGATGTCATCGCCATAATTACCTCACTGGGAACTATCGGATTCAAGAACAATGTAAGTTAATAATGGACGAACCGAGTTAACGCAGAGAGATGCTCGATCTGGAGGAGAGGAGCTACTGACCAGCCGTCATTGGCTATACCTTACTCCTATATAGACGGTAGCGATGACAAGCGGCATTTTCACTGAAATGATGGATTTCACCAAATGCTGAAACCACTCAATTCAGTGAAAATTCCGTATTCGCGGACCACCGGTGGGTCCTAAACATCCATTTTGCTCCTACTTCTTCGCCGGTGGAGCCGGTTTTTTGAAATTGAAATTGGATGCGTCTAGTAAACGTTGTTGATATTCCATTGCTGCAATACGCTCGTAAGCTTCGCCGGCGTTTTTACAATTGATTCCTTCGCCGGTCTCCCGCCAGGCTGCTTGTTTGCTTGGCGACATCGCACTGAATTCATTCGCTTGGAAAGCGCGGCATTTTTCATCTACCTGTTTTGCTTCTGCGGGGTTGGACGAATAGTATTGCAGCGTCTTGGCCTGAACGTCATTGGATATGCCGCCGCCTCTGCCGCAAGCAGCGACAGTCAGCCCGACTAAAATGAAAAGGTATCTATTTTTATTCACAGTTGAAATTCTCATGAAAAGTTAATCAATTGCAGTCCAGGTCATTTCGAATTAAGAATGGATATAAAATGCCTAGTTGCAACTAAGCAGATTACATCCTTCTTTGGGCGACGTAAAGAGTA
This sequence comes from Betaproteobacteria bacterium, assembly GCA_013287275.1. GTDB lineage: Bacteria > Pseudomonadota > Gammaproteobacteria > Burkholderiales > Burkholderiaceae_D > Undibacterium. The sequence goes on along the minus strand of JABDED010000036.1, from coordinate 15,920 downwards.
GACCATATTTGCTAGATTAACAACTAGCAGATTATGTCTTGATGAAGCGAAAATCCACGAAGCTCACTGAGAGAGTCGGCCGCAACGTTGCTGCGCAGCGGAAGTCGTTGGGGATCACCCAAGAGCAGTTGGCTACCCAGGTAGGTGTTGAGCCAGTCACGATCTCGCGTATTGAACGCGGCGTGAATGTTCCTTCATTGACGATGCTGGAGGCGCTTGCCGGCGAGTTGGGTATTTCTATTGCAGCGCTACTGGACGAAGAAACACCTGCCGTCCCATCCGAGGCTGACGTCATCACCACCTTGATGAACAAAATGAAGGGTAAGGAGAAGGCTTTTGTCCTGGCCTTCGTGCGTATGTATTCGGAGCGGAATCGCTAATAGCGAGTCGTTTTGGGATTTACCCACCGTACCTAGCCCGTCGCTCCATCCGAGCGACAACTATTTCCACAAAGCTTTCCAGTTTTTTGCCAGAATCGTATTCTTTGCATTCTTGGCAAATTCTATGTTTTCTTGCAGAGGTGCTGCCTGTGCCTCTAGACGCATTGTATGTAGCACTGGTTCGGTGAGTGCGCTTGCGAGCTTGTCGGCTGCGGTATCAATCATGGCCGAGAGTGATGTTCTTGGCACCAGGACATAGTGCAGCTCGCAATCAAGGGCAGCAGCCGCTTTGCGCAGGGCTTGTAAAGTGATTCGATCATCGATTTCCGAGCGCTCCAGGGAAGACACTGAGCTTTGGGCTATATTCAGGCGCCTGGCGAGCTGACTCGTTGTCATGCCAAGGGTTGCCCTGATCGTGCGCAGCCAACCCGCAATGGGTCGGTCGGGAACGGTGGCGGTTTTGAGGGCGGCCTCAACCTGCCGCAAGCGAAGAGCCTGGAAGTCCATTTAGCACCTATAACCTCTAAATCAATCAATATCTATCGACTATAGCCACTTAATTTCACGTTGTATATGGATTGAACGTCTGGCAACTGGCCGGAGCCGCCGCGATAAGGGGGGGCGGAAATGAAACGCGGGAAGCAGCGCGGCCTATGTTTCTTTGTTGAATTCGATTCCCGCCGGCCAGGCCAGCAGTGCAGCGACACGCAGGAAGATCCATTTTGCTTCCGGCGGCGACGTCCAACCCGTATTGAGTAGGCGATCGTAGTATTGCTGCAGAATTTCGGTTTCAGTCATATGGGCGCGTTTTCCGGCCTTCGATTCCAGGCATTTCACTTTGAGCTGTTGGGCGAGATCTTCGCACACATCCCAACGTGCGTAGCGGTCAAGTGGCGTTGAACCTGGCTGATAGAAAGACCCCTCATATTCGACGAGTAGGAGTTTTGCCTGCGACCCGCCGATCGAGCCCAGCGTCGGCAGTGGCAATGGGAAATCGTGCGGCACTTGAGAAATGAGATTGTTGGTATCCATGATTTGCCAGTCGTTCTGATCGCCCTGAATTGGGGGATTACTGCATCGCTTGGAGCGACGCATGCGCCGTTTAGAGAGTCGCTCATTTTTCTATTTTCGCTGCCCGGCGTCTGACGCGAATTTCCGACGATATGCAGCTTACCGGCTAGTGAATATTTTGTCACAAAACCAAATGGCATGCTAATTGCCAGATTGAAAAGATGAGGTTGAATACACTTTATACCGTGCAGTTTTATGCTTAAGTGACGTCCTTTCATGCAACGTGGCGACGCCACGGTACTAGCGGATTTTTTTTCTGGAGACCTGAAATACGCGCACTCAAGCGGCGTCTTGGACGGGAATTAATACGTTGAAACGAACATATCGTGATGCGTAATATATATGGGCGCCGATCAGTGCAGAGTTGTTCGCACTCTGATATCACGATTGGCTACGGCCATAGTTGGTATTGGCGACTCAATCTGAAAACAAGCGTCCAATATTTTATTAATGTTGTCGTTATTAAATAGTTCACCAACATAATTCTGCAATTGCCGCTCAGCTTTCGTCCTGGATTTTTCGCTCAAGTGCACAATTCCTATCTCTAGCAAGCCGAAAATATCGGTGGATTCCGCGACAATAATTTCAGAATACGCTTTTGCCGCATAGCCAAAATAGGCGATACTTCTCGCAGCTATAGCTGCCAAGTTTGAATTACCCATTGTCGCGTTGGCAAACAGTTTTAACTTTATCCCCTTAACGGATGAATTCATATTGCTGACTTCAATGCTTTCACCGATCAAAAATCCGAAGGACGTTTTTAAAATAGGCAACTTGCCAGCCAGTTTCGCAACCTGCTCTGGATGTTGCACGAATAGATCGCGCAGCATCTCCTGCACTTCGGCCGGAGCATCTCCCAAGCCAAGCAAATTACCGTCCCGCGCACTCAGCATGTCGTGAAAAGCCATCAAAGCCTTCGGTGCCGTCAGTTGGGGCCAGCGTGCCAAGTCAAATCCCAGGGACGTGATTAATGTAGATACTTCGGAATTGCTCATGGCAGAGTATTTTTCGAATGTGGAAATCATTTTTAGTCGTTCGGTGTTGGTGCTGATACGATTTTGCCCAAGCTGCAATGCGGTGACCCACCTGAATGCACAGAAAACGAATGATTTTGTTGAGTAATTTTATACTGTTCCTGGAGCAGTAACAATCGGCCGCCTGGAGGCCAAAATTACATCAGCGCCGACAATAGCGAGACCTACCGGCAGCCGCCAGCCAAAGATTACGATCCATAAAGTAAGTCCAAGCTGAACAGTTGGTCGAACTTCCGAATTCGTCTTTGCCTTACCGCAGACATGACACTGCCAATCGATAGCATGCTACGTCAACTTCCTCCCGCTCGCGAATAGAAGACAAGCACATTCATCTCCACCCAGCTGACAGCTTCACTCATAGTTCGATTTCGATTCATGGGGGCACTGAAAGAATATGGTTGAATGATACATCTCTCCGTAGCTATCAAGCATACTCTTAGAGAAAATATGCTTGTGCTGCAGCCGCAGCGCCTCCAACGTCAAGAAAAAATACCTGATTGAAAATAATGTCGCAATTGGTTAGGTGGGATCTTTGAGTTGCTGGCGCCGGTTCGAACGTAGACATAATTATCCTGACGTATCCCTACGGGCTTTCGTGCAGCATCTTGGACTTCGACAATAACAATTAGCTCTTCGTCGATTTTGGCTGCGGACACTTTGATTTCCACGTCACCGTCGATCCTGTCTTTGATGGTTGCCTTGAGAGTGCCGAGATAGCGTGCTATTAATGATTCGGAAATCGGTCCTCGGCCCCATTTTTCGAGGCCTTTTTTTATTCCAGCAACACAGCAATCGTCGTCGATGCCGAGGTAAATATTGCCCCCATCCGCATTAGCGAACGCTACTGCAGAAATAATGACCTCCGCCAGCTTTGAGCGACCTCCGCCAGACGCAATCATGGCTTGATCTGGCTCAACGAATGGTTTGAATTCGATCCGCTGGCCTTCTCCTTTGATCATTGCTTCAAACACGATGTTCGCCGCATTCGGCTGCCTCAATTTAAATCTGGTCGGCGCCACTGTTCGGCTATATTTGTCTTCCTTGTGGAAGTCATAAACGTTGGCGGCTTGATCGATAAGATAGCATTCCAGACGTTGGTTATTTGAAGGAATATTCAGAATCGCTTTGGAGTTAATTACTTGAGTTTGGAAATGATAGATCGTCTCTTGAATCCAGTAGGCGCCTTTAATCGTCAATGACACCTTCTCGATGTCAGTTCCAGCTGTCAATATTTCGAGAGTATCGTTGTCCACGTATTCGGCCTGCCTCATATAGGCTCGAATCTCCGGTAGAAGGATCGTTATCGCTCCATTTCTACTGTCGTGTAATCCATGATAGGAAGAAAATTCAAGCCAGCATCGAGCGGCCTCTTCTACATTTGGGAAGTATGGGTGCTTCAGCGACAGCAAGCTCTCCGCTGGCAAGTGAATGGAAGACGCTCTGAAGGGGATTGAAATGATTTTCCCAGCGTATTTCATATTGCTATTTTCGACCTGGACCTTTTCCAAAGCCCAAGACTGGGCTGAACTAGCAAATATCATTTTGTCGCCGAACTGGACGTGACCCATGTCCAGTTGCGTTTGCATTTCAAGGATTTCCGATCCTGTGAGAAATTCCTCGTATAACATTACGTGTTCGTAGAGCATAGATCCCTCTGAACGAAGAGGATTTTCATCGGATGTAATTGCCAGTATCACGCAACAAAACATCTCCCACTTGGATTCACTTTTCACTAAAACAGCTCGGCGTCTGAATCTAACTGTATCAGAGGACGGTGTTATGTATTTTCTGAGCGCTTCTGGTGCGACATCTACAGATTCGAAAGTCATTTTTGTATTAAATTAGAAAGCGGTTTATTGGAAACACTTGGAATTTTTCGTCCATAGAAAAGAACCATTTCCGCGCGCATACATTGGTTTGCGTCATTCTCGGACAAAGCACTTGAAGAGGTCCGGGTCAATCGACTGCAAGTAATTAGGTTGAATCAAAGAAATCGCAGCATTCGATTTACTGCATCACAAAAAGAATCCCCTATCTGGCAACACGCTAAGCCAACAACTCTCTATCATTGCAAACCGACTTCAACATCTCCAACTGCGCCGGCAGGCAGATACTATGCAAGTCATACTTCTCCACAATGGTGCGGCGCGCATTTTCCCTGATTTCCCGATAAGCATTGCGGTCCGCCAAAGCCTCAATCACCCGACCCGCGATCTCTTCTGGTAAAAAAAAGTCCACCAGCAGCCCATTCTCACCATGCCGTATCACTTCCTCGACCGGTGCCGTTTTAGAGCCGACCACCAGGCAACCGGCCGACATCGCTTCCAGCATCGACCACGACAGCACAAACGGATAGGTCAGATATACGTGTACGCGCGATACCTGCAACAGTTTCAAAAATACCGAGTACGGCACCTTGCCCAGGAAATGCACCCGCGTCAGGTCAATCGCGTCACCGAGTTCCTGCAGCATCTGCTGCCGGTAGGTCTCTCCATTGGGCAGGCCCGGCCCATAACTGGTTTCATCGCCGCCGACGACCAACACCTGCGCATGCGGCCGGCTCGCTAAGATTTGCGGCAGGCTGCGCATAAAACTCTGGAAGCCGCGGTAAGGCTCCAAGTTGCGCACGACATAGGTGACGACTTCATCATCGCGGGTCAGTTCGGCCTTGGTGCCCGGAACAGTAAAACGCGCCTGCGGGTCTGGTTTGACCACCCGCGTATCGATGCCTTCGTGGATGACGCGCAGCTTCGGTTGATACTCCACCGGATACAAAGACTTTTGCCACTGGGTAGGACACTGCCCGAGGTCGACCGCATCCAGCGCCAGCAGGTTGCCGATGTTTTTGGTGCGCACCCGCGGCGCCGTATCAAAAATCAGTTTTTCGTTAGGGTCGAAGCCCACGTCCGCCGCGTAGCGCCGGTAAAAAAATTCAAAATAACCGATCAGCGGCACGTCTGGAAACACATCCTTCAGATACCACAACTCACCCCAGCCATTATGACCGAGCATCACGTCGGGGACGAAGCCGGAGTTTTTAAGGTCCAGCGCGATGCGCGCCACATTCTGTGCATTCAGCACGCCCGCCTCAGTCTCGCGCAAATAATGATGCACGGCCGGCGTAACGCGGCGCTGCGGCTTGTACACAATATTGCGTACGCCCGGCAAGGTGACATCGCCACGTTGCGTAATGAATAGGACTTGATTGCCCGGTATGGCGCCCAAGTGGCGCGCCAGGTGCAGATACTGGCCGGGGAAGTTTTGGTGAACGAATAAGATTTTCATGAGTTTGCCACTGTACACGATTGGCGATACGCCGGAAACAGCCGCAAAACTGTGCGCCGGAGCAACAAAATAAACAGCGTATCCCGCATACACCCGTCAGCCAATACGCCAAATTGTGTTAATTATACAAATAATTAACATAAATGCATTGATCTCTCCTGCACCGATCTTATAAGTGTGCCATGATGGAATAGCCAGTCTATAAAAATAATTAATTGTCCTTTAGGCATTACAGCGAATCTCAGGGAAAGGTGTTTCGTTTGCATTCCAGTTTTCAAAGCCGGTCAGTGAATTGTCGCTGCCGCCTGCACCACGTCTTGAAGTTACTACTCGGCAATTACAAAGAGGCCACCATGCTGCACAGCCGCCATTCATTGAGGATGTGCTGATGCCGCGCCGCCTCTTGCACCTGGTCACCAAACGCCTGCCGTCAACGCAGGTACGCGCGCAGCCGACTTACACGTTCGCCATCGACGATGTCGTGTGGGCCATGGGCAGTTTTTGCGCGCTTAACCGCACCCCATTCGACAGCGCCTTGCTGGTCCAGCAATTCCCGCCGCCTTACAGTACCGACTCATTGATCCATGCGGCGCGCGCGCTGGGTTTTCGTATCAAGCGCAAGGATTGCGACAGCGCTGCGCTTACGACCCTGCATCTGCCGTGCCTGGCCGTCATGCATACGCCAGAGTCAGAAGGCGGCACCGAGGCTGATTCGGCCTTGCCCCATGCCCGTCCGGCGATCGTGGTGCAAATCAATGACGATGGCGTGGTGTTGTTCGAAGCCGGCACCAATACGCCCACCACGCTGACCCATGCTGCTTTCAACGCCCGCTACGCCGGCGTAGCCTTCCAGCTGGCCTTGGCGAGCAAAGCGGTGCAAGACCCGGATGGCGCCAAAGGGGAACAGGGCAGGTTTGGTTTTAGGTGGTTTATCCCGGAGCTGCTCAAGCACAAGCGGGTCTGGCGCGACGTATTATTGGCTTCGCTGGTGATCCAGTTGCTGGCGCTGGGTACCCCTTTGTTTACCCAGGTAGTGATCGATAAGGTGGTGGTGCACCGCACGGAAAGCACCTTACTCGTAATCGGTATCGGCCTGGCGGTATTCATGCTGTTCACCATGCTGCTGTCCTGGGTAAGGCAATACCTGGTATTGCATACCGGCAACCGCGTCGACGCGGTGCTGGGCAGCGCCGTGTTCAGCCATTTGTTCAAGCTGCCGCCGCGCTACTTCGAGCACCGCGCCACCGGGGTCATTGCCGCCCGCCTGCACGGGGTGGAAACCATCCGCGAATTCGTCGCCAGCGCCGCCGTCACGCTGATCCTCGATTTGCCCTTTCTGCTGATCTTTGTCGGCATCATGTTTTACTATAGCGTAACGCTGACTCTGGTCGCACTGGCGCTGATCGCCGTGATTGTGGTGCTGAGCCTGGTCATGGCGCCGATCTTCCGCACCCGGCTCAACCAGCAATTCCTGCTGGGTGCCCGCAACCAGGCCTTCATCACCGAATACGTGTCCGGGCTGGAGACCGTCAAAAGCCTGCAGATGGAGCCGCAATTGACGGCACGCTATGGCGACTATCTGGCGGACTACCTGCAGGCCGGTTTCAGCATGAAGCAAATCGCCAACACCTATAATGTCGCGGCCAACGGCCTGGAGCAGTTGATGTCGCTGCTGATCCTGGTGGTCGGCGCGTACACCGTGATGCACAACAGCGCGTTCACGATAGGCATGCTGATCGCCTTCCAGATGTTCGCCGGTAGGGTATCGCAACCGATGCTGCGCATCGTCGGCCTGTGGCAGCAATTCCAGCAGGCGAATATGTCGGTGCAACGGCTGGGCGACATCATGAATGCGCCGGTCGAGCCATATTCCATCCTGCCCAGCCGCTTGCGCGAGAGCCACGGCAAAATCGAGATCGAAGACCTCAGTTTCCGCTACGGCGACAACCTGCCTTTCTTGTACCAGCATTTCAATATGACCGTTACCCCCGGCAAGGTGGTGGCGATCATGGGGCCATCCGGTTCCGGCAAGAGCACCCTGGCCAAGCTGCTGCAGGGCTTCTATGTGCCGGCAGAGGGACAGATCAAGCTGGACGGCAACGACATCCGCTACCTGTCCGCCAACGAGCTGCGCCATTACTTCGGCGTCGTGCCGCAAGAAACCGTACTGTTCTCCGGCACCATCTATGACAACCTATTGATGGCCAATCCGCACGCGAGCTTTGAGCAAGTGGTGCATGCCTGCCGCATGGCGGAGATCCACGACGTGATCGAGAAACTGCCGCAGGGCTACCAGACCGTGATCGGTGAGCGTGGAGTTGGACTCTCGGGCGGCCAGAAGCAGCGCTTGGCGATTGCCCGGGCATTGCTGAAGCAACCGAAGATACTGGTGTTTGATGAAGCGACCAGCAGTCTTGATGCGCAGACCGCAGAACATTTTGCGGAGACCATCAATCAGTTGAAGGGCAAGGTGACGATGCTGTTTATTACGCATGCGTTGCCGAAGAATTTGTTGGTGGATGAGGTGGTCAGGATTAACGCAGTGATTTCAAAAGCCGTGAATTTGGTTTGAGGAATGAATCAAAAAAAATAAGATAGGATGAAATCAGCAAGTTTGTTGGGGCCTACTAAGGGGTGAAAATGAATTCAAGACGTAAAGTGGAATCAAATATGAATAAACTCTTGTTGGGCGCAATATTAAATTTAATATTTCTATCGACCACCTTTGCTCATCCAGTAGTTGGGTACTTTGAAGCGAAGGCTACGTCCGGTGGAGCAAAAAACAGAATGTGTGTAACTGAGTTGCCGGACAAACGTCTTGACATATACATCGCCACATCATATTGCCCGTCCAAAGAATGCTATAACGCTCGTATTGATAATCTCAATTTTCAATCTCGATTGCGAGCGAATAACGTTCTCTACAAAGATGCGCAAAGCTGTCTAGTTAAAGTTCAGTTTGACAAAGGCGGAGCCCAAGTCCATCAGAGTGCTCAGTGCGTCACTGACGACCATCCTTATTTGGAAGCTAGTGGATACTATAAGTTCGTTAAAGCTGAAGTTAGTGACAGCGACTGTGGCCCGTGACGGTTCTATCAAATTGGCAATCCGATGGTTCAATTGCCTGCTTAATATAGTTGAACAATAGAAAAATCTTTGGGAATAAATTTATATGTCTTTGAATACGCTCAACACTAGTTACATACATGGCTCGTACGCAGACGACTTGCATTTCTTGTTGAGAGTTGCAGAAAACAATGCGTTGCGGTTGAATCCAACGGTGGCAAATTTGAGTATTGAAGTCGATTCAGTTTCTCGCCCTGTTATCGGATATGGCTATGACTTGATCGTCAATAGAAAAACGGCAATTGCTGATTTAACGGCTGTTGGAATTGTATTGTCCAAAGCGCAGCAAGATGCGCTCTCAGCACTGACCTTGACGACAAGAGGCATTCCCAGCGATTTGGTAGGGTTGGCTTTGCCGAGCGACGCTGCGGCAATCGCTCTCTTAGATGCCTCAATTGCGCCGCGTGCAAAGGATTTTGATTCGTTCTTAGCGGCGAATAATATTGCGATAACTGACTCAACAGAACGTGCAGCACTTCTTTCAATGTGGTATCAAACGCCAGCATATTTTAGAGGAAAGAAAAACTCTTTGACGGGCTTAAGCAAAGCGTTGATTGATGGAAATCGTGCAGAGGCATGGTACCAGATTCGATATGGATCTGCTGCAAACGGAACCCAAGGAGGAGGTATCGTCACGAGACGTTACGTTGAGTCTACTTACTTTGGTTTATACGATACAGGGGCAGTCACCAATAAAGAAGCAAAAAGTATCTATCAAATGTTTACGCTTCATCGACAAGAATTACTAAATTACGATAGCAAAAACAATTCATACAGGCAGGCGGCCAATGATTCAAAAGGATACGCCGTAGTAGTTCCAACGTTGACCGACAGTCTCGGATTGGGAGCTGCTAAGCAGCAGTTGATCACAGATCTTGTCGCCGCAAATCCGTTGCTTGCAAGCGTAGATTTTACCAAGTATTTAGCCACAAATATTTATGTTAATCCGCAGCGTGCATCGTCATCGGCAACCGTCGCGGAAAATTTTTCAGCATTGCTAGCTGCAACTGGTTCTACTGCGAATAGCCTTTTAATTGGCGGCACGGGTAATGACACTTTACGCGGAGGAGCGGGTAACGACGTATTGATAGCCGGTATTGGCAATGATAAACTCGAAGCAGGCACAGGAAACGATACATTAATCGGCGGTGCCGGTTCTGACAATATGGTGGGGCACAAAGGTAGTACAGATACGTTTGTATTTTCGGGGACTGCAACCGGCGCGCCGGAAATCGATACCATTGACGTGAATGGCAGTAGTGGATCTATTTACGCGGTGAAGACTCAGCTTAAAGGGCCTGGAAGCAACGCAACTAAGCCAAGCAACGGAGTATGGATTAGCGACGACGGTAGCGGAACCAAGTATCAATTCACGGCAAATCCTGGTACAACAGAGGTTGGGACACTCACGATTAGTCAAGGCGCACTGACTAACGGCGGGCAGATTGTTGTCAACAATTTTGACATGAAACAAGCCCAGAGTGATGCTGGGTATTTGGGAATCAAATTCGTTGAGCAGTCCGCCATTGCCGTTGGTCTGAATGTCAGTCCGTTTCGGAGCGGCAATTACAATCCTGTCGATGGCACAACCACCCTCGTGGGAGGTGACGTACAAGCCCTGACCATTTACGCGTCCGCGATCAGTGATATGGCTCAAACTGTCACTTTAGCTTTGGCTGGCAACGCCTCTCAGTTCAAAATCAACACCGGCGCCGATCTGCTCGACTTCAGCAGTGGTTCGGTAACTCTGACTATTCCTAAGGGAAGCGATAGCGTCACAGTCGGCCTGGTGTATACCGGTGACCCCAAACAAAGCCAGACCGCAGTACTCACTTCGACACTGGCCGGCAATTCAGGTTCCCCTGTATCCAACACGTTGACGGTTACCTACGACAATTCGCATGCCCCCGCCGACTCACAGACAACGGAGACAATCCAAGGATTTTTTAGCGCAGCGTACAATGGCTACCCCGATTATACAAATTATTCTCCGTCCTCTACGCAGTCTAAGGACGCCAATTACTCAATTACGACAGTTGATACCGCCAGCGCAGTTACGCTGGGTAACGGCAACAATATTATCACCGGCGGTGCCGGGGCGGATTCCATCGCTGCAGGCAACGGCAACAACGTCATCAGCGGCAAAGGCGGAAAAGATATCATAGTGACGCACGGGAGCGGCAGCAGCCGCATCTATGCCAATAGCGTAGTGGATCTCGCTACTGCTTTAACTCAAGCAAAAGCGGCTACGGCAAGCGGACAACAGGGCAGTTTTTTGAGTGTCGGAGATGGTAGCAATACTGTGGTTGGCGGTAGTGGCAATGACTATATCCAGGTCGGGACGGGTAACAACGTGATTGTGATCGGCCCTGGTAATAGTACCGTCGAAGGCGGCGTTGATCTGAGCTTTTATGGGGGGCATACGCCGACTAGCTGGAGTTCCGTTTTAGCCGGTTATCCCGATTTAGCGTTAGCTTATCATGAGGATAATACTGGCTGGAGCAACCAGCCGACAGGATTGATTGCTCCGCCTGGATATAAAGGCAGCCTTAATGAAAACGATGAACCATTTGGTACCGGTAGCGACACCATTTTCGGCGGTAAAGGCGACGATGTGTTCTGGCTGCCGAACGGCAATAACTATGTGGATGCGGGCGGTGGCAAGGACCATATCTTTGGCGGCAGCGGAGACGACACGATTTTTGCTGGGAATGGCAACAGTACCGTTTTCGGTGGTGGCGGCAACAATTACATTGATGCCGAAGGCGGCAGCGACTGGATCATTGCGCAGGGCGGCAACAATACAATCTATGGCGGTACCGGTAATTCTACGATTTATGGTGGTGATTTCGACTCCTGGGCTACTTCGGAGACAGGCAACAACTATATTGAGGGTGGCAGCGGTAATAATTTCATTTTCGGTAGCGCCGGCAACGATACCCTGGTGGCCGGCACGGGCAACGATGTCATCCACGCTGGTGACGGCAATGCGACGCTGATTGGTGGAAGCGGCGTTGATACTCTGTTCGGCGGCGCTGGTACCGACGTTATTTATGCCGGGGACGGCGGGACGGGAAGCACGCCGACCAAAGTTTATGTCGGGAGTGGAAATACGACGGTGTATGGTGGGGCAGGCGTTGACGCGATCCTCGGCTCGACGGGCACAGCTGTCCTATACGCTGGCGACGGCGGTACTATCGCTAACAATACGAGAGTGACAGCAGGTAGCGGAAACACCACGATTTACGGCGGCAATGGGCAGGACGTTCTCGCAGGAGGATCGGGAACCAATGTCATTTATGCCGGTGACGGCGGCAATGACCAACAAAGCTCGCAAGCTATTGCCGGTTCTGGCGCTACGACGATTTATGGCGGCAACGGTAGGGACGACTTGTTCGGCGGGTCAGGCACGAATGTCATCTATGCAGGCGATGGCGGTAGTGAGACCCACGCCACACAGGTCATTGTGGGCGACGGCAACACCACAGTCTATGGCGGAAATGGCGTCGACGAGATATTCGGCGGCTCAGGCACCAATGTCATCTACGCCGGTGACGGCGGCACCGACGTACATCCAAATTATGTAAAACCGGGTTCCGGCAATTCGACTGTATATGCAGGCAACGGCATAGATTACCTGGACGGCAGCAGCGGCAATGTCACCTACGTCATCAACCAGGGCAGCGGCAACATCACGATAGGCCAGTCAAGCGGAAACGCAACCGTGCAGTTTGGCGCCGGCATTGTGGCGGCGGACCTGAACCTCAGCGCCGCCCTGGGCCCGGATGGTGCGCCGGCTTTACTGATCAACGCAGGCGGAGAATCCATCGCGGTGCTCGGCGGCCTGGACGGCAGCATTGGTCGGTACAGCTTTGCCGATGGCACCACCCTGACCCTGAACCAATTGTTTGCCCAGGCAACAATGAGCTCGACCTATCTGAGTGGCCCGAATGGCGACGTAATTTTTGATGCAGACGGCAGCGATTCATTGGTGACAGGTAGCGGCAATGACACTGTCTATGCGTGGGGCGGTAACACCACGATCACCGCCGGCTCCGGCAACGCCCATATCTATGCCAAGGGCTCAAACAACAAACTGGTCGGAGGCTCGGGCAACAGCATGCTGAAGGGCGGCATGGGCAATGATACCTTGATGGCCGGCAGCGGTCACGACACCCTGACCGCAGGCTCCGGCACTCAAAACCTGTATGGTGGTACTGGAGCGGGCTTGTTAATCGGCGGCGCCGGCACCAATACCCTGACCGCGGGCAGCGGCGCCGTTACCATGATAGGCGGTACTGGCGATACGACCTTCGTGGTCAATAACGCCAATGATGTCGTGGCCGACAGTTCAAGCGATGGCATTGACACGATATTCTCTTCTGTAAGTTATATACTCCCTCAAAACGTACAAAATCTGACGCTGACCGGCTCAGACAATCTGAGCGCCACCGGCAATGACCTTAATAATATCCTTACCGGCAACAGCGGCAACGACACCCTGACCGCCGGCAGCGGCAATGCAACCCTGGTGGCCGGGACCGGCCACACGACGATGGTCGGCGGCTACGGCAACGATACCTTCGTGGTCCATTCGGCGAGCGATGTGATTGTAGAGCAGGCCAACCAGGGTAACGACACCATTAAAGCATCGTTTAACTACGTACTGCCCGACTACGTCCAAAACCTGACCCTCACCGGCAACGCCGACCTGACCGGTGCAGGTAATGCGTTGAGCAACGTCATTACCGCAAACAGCGGCAACGATACTCTGATCGCCGGGGCTGGCGACGATACGCTGGTAGGTGGTGGCGGCCACAACACCTATATCGTTTCCTCCAACAGCGGTGCCGTGACTATTGCTGGCATCAGTGCAGCCGATTCCGTGATTGACTTCGGAAGCGGGGTTAACCTGACCGATCTCAGCACTGCGACTGAGGGTAATGACCTCGTGATTAGAATTAAAGGAAGTCAGACGACAGTCAGGGTTCGGAACGGCGCTGCCAACGCGCAGTCATGGAGTCTCAAGGCTGCCGGCAGCAATGCGGCGACAGTATCAACCCAGCAGAGCCAAACCGCCGGAGCGCAAGCAAATCTCGGCACAAGTCAACTAGTTGACATCTATCGTAATCAGTTTGTCGCAGACTTGACCAGTGAGCTGCAGGGGCTTCCGCAATCGAGTACCGACTCCAGTGGAAATTCTCATAGTGCCGCCAGCGTGCTAAGCACAATCACGACGACGAGTGATGCGGTTCATTTCTATGGTCACGCGCATAATGCGACAAACACAAACCTCACGCCGCTTGCCTCCACGCAGAAAACAGTAACCTCTGTCACCTATGAATACGACCCGGCTGTGGTGTCCTATTCCTTCAGTTCCTTGACAGGCTTAATGGGGCCGGCCGGCACTGTCAGCACAAAACTCCCAGACGGAGCGGTGCCCATATATGGATCGCCATCGCCCACGGGAGCGCCAAATCTAGTCGGATATGACATTCCGTCTTACGGCGGCCCTGGCGCGATGAAACCCGTAACGCATACCTACACACAGACCGATCAGCACTACGCCTACACGACCACAACACAAGCACAAATTGAATTCATGCAAGGCGGGAATACGAACCGGGTTTTTCATACGGATGGCGGATATAAGATAGTCAATGTGCCTACCGGCTACGACCTTGTGCTGGACACAAGCGGTGGCGCCACTCTGAACCAGTTCGGCAACTACAACGTAGAAAATTATACTAACGACATCGTTAATCTCGGAGCGGACTATCGTTTGGTAGGCAGGTTGATAGACCCTCTGCAGGACTTCATTTCTGCCAGCGGCGGGAATGATACGTTGTTGGGAAGCATGGGAAGAGACGAATTGCTTGCCACTGGTGGCAATGATCAGTTGGACGGTGGAGCTGGCGGTGATACGTATCGCATTCTAAAAGGTAGTGGTAGTAACGGTTGGGACGTTATCGACGATAGCGGTATCATTCCAGCGATGGATCAACCAGAGCATACCAGCGACTATCAATTTTCTCAGCAATCGGAAGACATTCTTGCTAGTGTGTTTGAATCTGCTACCTATGTGTCGGATGCTGATATGCTGAAGGCAATCAAAGATGTGGCGACAATTGAACCCGATTACGTCTATCGCGACCGAGACAGTTTATTTCCGACCTATCTTAAAGCCCTATACGGTACTTATGACATCAGGGAAATCTCCTATGCGGAGCTGGCGGCTTTCCCCAAGGCCAATGAGTATAGCAAACTCACGCCTTTGTATGATGCCGGCCTAATCCCTAAGGACGTCGTCAGTTTTGCAGCCGGTATTAGCCGCGCCGATTTGCAAGTGGCTCTGGGATCCCCAGGAAATTATTCAGGTTCACCGCATGCGACATTAGATATTCGCTGGGGCGAGACCGATGGAATCAAAGTGGTACTGGCGAATGCGGACGACCCGCTTGGCTACGGTATTGAAGAGTTCCAGTTTGCCGATGGCAGCGTAATGAGTGTGTCAGACATGGTGGCGATCGCTGGCGTATTGACAGCGGGGCCAAATTCCAGCTTGGTCGGAAACGGCGGCAACGATACCTTCATCGTGAACCCTGGTAACGGCGTAGTCAGCATCCAGGATACCGGCGCCAATAATGTGCTGAAATTGGGAGCCGGTATCGACCCCTCTCAAGTCGCCGCCAGTTTCATTCGTGAGGGCAGCAATAATTTGCAGCTCCAACTTAACAATAGTGGCGATACGGTCGTTTTCCAAGATATTTACCCTACGACGCAGCCAGCGGATGCGTCCATCCAGAGACTGATTTTTGCCGACGGCACCACGATGACCATGGCACAAATCCTGGCCGCCAATCCGCCGGTGAAATTTGAAATTGGGCAAGGCGATCAAGAAATGTCCGCTCCTGTCAATGTGAGCGTTGCGGCAGGGATTTTGCCGAGTGATTTGGTGGTGACGCGAGATGGCACCTACCTCATCATATCGAGACCGGGCTCCGGCGACGATTTATGGTTGGAT
>JABDED010000035.1 GCA_013287275.1 Betaproteobacteria bacterium | reverse complement strand
TAAAGAAGGAAGTGCCGAAGTGGCGATCGGTCAAAGTCATCGTGATCGCACCAGCCAGAACCGGCATCACCGCGATCAGCAGGTAGGCAGTGATCAGCCATGTCCAGCAGAACATAGGCATCTTCATCAGGGTCATGCCGGGAGCGCGCATGTTCAGGATGGTGGTGATGATGTTGATCGAACCCATGATGGAGGACGCACCCATGATGTGGATGGCGAAAATCGCCATGTCCATGCCTGGGCCCATCTGTGTGGACAGCGGAGCATACAGCGTCCAGCCGGCAGCAGTGGCGCCGCCTGGCACCCAGAACGAAGCCATCAGCAACAGCGCTGCAGGAGGCATCAGCCAGAACGAGAAGTTGTTCATCCTTGCAAAGGCCATGTCGGAAGCGCCGATTTGCAGCGGGATCATCCAGTTTGCGAAGCCGACGAAGGCCGGCATGATCGCGCCGAACACCATGATCAGGCCGTGCATCGTGGTCAACTGGTTGAAGAATTCAGGTTGCATCAGCTGCAGGCCCGGCTGGAACAACTCACTGCGTATCATCAGGGCCAATACACCGCCGGACAACAACATCGTGAATGCGAACCACAGGTACAGACTGCCGATGTCTTTATGGTTGGTTGCAAATAACCAGCGGCGGAAACCATGTGGATGGTCATGCGCGTGGTCGTGAGCGTGATCGTGTGCGTGATCGACTGCCGTTGTGCTCATCTCAATCTCCTAATTTCAATTACTTGCGCGCAGCCAGAACTTCTGCTGGTTGAACAATATTTTCAGCCGATTTGTTGGACCAGTTATTACGGGTGTAGGTAATAGCTGCAGCGATCTCGGTGTCGGACAAAGTGGCCTTCCAGGAAGGCATGCCGCCTTTGCCGTTCAACACCAGGTGGATCTGGTCTCCTTTTGGCCCTGCAACCACCGCGGAACCGTCCAGCGCAGGGAATGCACCCGGCACGCCCTTGCCGTTGGCCTGATGGCAGGCTACGCAATTGGCTGTGTAAACTTTTTCGCCGCGCTGTTTCAGCTCGTCGACCGTCCATACCTTGTTAGGATCGTCCGCCTTGGCAGCCATTTCCTTTTTCTTGCCGTCTACCCAGGCCTTGTATTTGTCTTCGGATTCGACCACGACGACGATAGGCATGAACGCATGTTCCTTGCCGCACAGTTCAACGCACTGGCCGCGGTAGGTACCTTCTTTTTCAGCCTTGAACCAGGTATCGCGCACGAAACCGGGAATCGCATCCTGCTTGACGCCGAATGCGGGAATAGTCCAGGAGTGGATCACGTCATTGGCGGTAGTGATGATGCGCACTTTCTTGTTCACCGGAACGTGCACTTCATTGTCCACTTCCAGCAGATAAGTATCGCTGCGCGCTTCAGTAGGAGCAACGCCGGGCGCGCCGACTTGCGTCCTTGGAGTTTTCAGTGTGGACAGGAAGGAAATGCCTTCGCCGTCACCCTTCAGGTAGTCATAGCCCCATTTCCACTGCATGCCGGTGGCTTTGATCGTGATGTCTGCATTGGAGGTATCCTTCATCGCCACCACAGTACGGGTAGCCGGCAACGCCATGCCGATAACGATGATGAAAGGAACCACGGTCCAGGCGATCTCTACCGAAGTGCTTTCATGGAAGCTGGCAGCCTTGTGGCCCAGGGATTTGCGGTGCTTGAAGATGGAATAAAACATCACGCCGAAGACGGCGACGAAAATCACCAGGCAAATGATCAGCATCAAGTTGTGCAGCGAATAAATTTGCTGCGCAATTTGCGTTACCGGTGGTTGCAGATTCATCTGCAGCACCGCTGGACCGCCCTGGATGTCTTTAACTTCACCAGCCGCCCATGATGGCAAACCTGCCGCCAGCAGCGACGCTCCAAGCACTAACGATTGTAATCGCTTCGCATGTTTCATGATTTCCCCAAAAACCCAAATAGAATTCTTTAACAAACCGACGTGAGCGCGCTCTGTAACTCCCGCACAAATTCACGCCGCCTGCTTACCATTAAATACCGCCCCACCTTGACCAAAACCTGTTGCGCCCGTAATTCCACCAGTCCTCCGGGAAAATCGGGCAAACCTACTTTGACAAACAGCGGATAAAGTCTGTACTCCTGAACATGGCTCCCCTGCACGACGACGATCAGCAGGCAATCCCTGCTCAGGGAAACATATTCACGATCACCAGCGTGACGCGCATAGAGAAGGAAAGCGGCACCGACACCCGCCATTTCCAAAAATGAAAAACAAAGAACCGGCCATGCGCCATGCACCAGAAAGATGATGGCAATACTGAAAGATACACTACAGAGTACACAGTAAAACAAGGCTAGCTGTTTGGGTGACAAGGCACAATTTCGCTTCATCAGCCATTCATGAGGTTCCATCTCAACGCACCCAAGATCGACAGTCATTCAATGACATTCGCTGGCAACTTCCACAACTGCGAGAGTATAAGGCGTAAAGTAGGCTTATATCAAGCAGAATACTTGTCGTGACGCTAGTAAATTGCACAAAAATAAATCAAAATATAATAGCAATTATCAATATTTTTGATGCAGATGGAACATTAACGCGGCGGCTTTTTATGTAAATCCAGGCGGATAATTGATTCCCCGGAAGAAATTTTCTTTGGCGCCGGCCGGAAGGCGTGGCCGTAAACAATTTCAAAAGTCAGCGGCACCCTGTTGTCTGCAGCACGCATCTTATCAAATGCATCACACAAATTTCGCCACGCGTGCCTGCCCAGCAAACCGGTGCGGCGCGTCAAAAGCGGATTGCCGCCCAGCGCCCGCACATCGGCGACCAGCTTGTCGACGGTGTCATAGGTCAGCGTGATCTTTTCCATATCCATCACCGGCGTGGAAAAACCGGCATTGACCAGCATGTCGCCAAAATCGTGCATATCCACAAACGGCAAGGTGTGCGGCAACTGGTCTATGCCGGCAAAGGCTTGGCGTAATTCCACCAGCGTATCCGGGCCGAAGCAGGAAAACATCAGCAAACCCTCGGTGCGCAACACCCGCCGCCACTCGACAAACACCAGGTCCGGCTGCGGATGCCAGTGCAAGGCCAGATTGGACCACACCAGGTCCACTGCATTCGCCGCCAGCGGCAGCCGGGCGAAATCGGCACAGGCCAGGCCCTCGTTCTGGGTGCGGCGCAAAGCGGCAGGCGTCCATTTTGCCAGCAGGCGGCCGACCGAACTGACCGCCGCCCTCTGGGTTTGCATCGCCGCCGCCAGCATCTGCGGCGAAGCATCCGCGCCCAAGACCTGCGCCTGCGGGAACGCCTTTTGCAATTGCGCGAGGTCGGCGCCTTCACCGCAGCCGGCATCCAGCACACGCTCGGGCTGTATCTTCACCAGCTCCAGCTTCTCGCGCATACGCTTGGAGATTTCACGGCGCAAAAAGTCGGAGCCGAGGATTTTTTCCGGTCTTGAAAATAGCTGGCGTACCGTTTTCAGGTCTATAGGGGCACTTAACATGGGCAGGGATATTCTGATTGGACTGCGCAAGCCTAGTGTCCTGAGTTAGAAATTCGTTGAAAATGAAAAATGATGCAATCAGTGTCAGGCTAGGCGCACGGCATTGATTTCATCTTTTTTCTTCGACGAACTTCTAACTCAGGACACTAGATGGAATGCGATAATGCGCAGAGTTTACACGTTTGCCGTCAAAGCCGCTGCACAGCTTTGCCCGGAACAGGGGCCGCCTTCCTAAGCCGAACTGATTGAACGCCTATCCATGCTTGCAAAATTATCCAGATTGCTGCCGTCCGCCTGCGCCCTATGTGGCGAGCACGGCTCACGGGTTGTGTGCACCGCCTGCCACGCCCGCTTCCTGGGCGCCGGGCAGCAGCGTTGCGTGCAATGCGCGCTGCCCGTATCGCAGTCCGCCGCTCATGCAGTATGCGGAGCATGCCTGGCAGACACGCCGGCGTTCGACCATACGGTAGCTGCCTGCAATTACGCCGCGCCGCTGGATCAGCTGGTGCTGAACCTGAAGTTTGGCCATCAGCTGGCGCTGGCGCCGGTGTTTTCGGATATGCTGCGCGATGCGATACTGGAACAGCGCCAGCATGGCGGCGGCAGCCTGCCGGATATGCTGAGCGTAGTGCCGCTGGGAAGATCCAGGCTGGCGGAGCGTGGCTTCAACCAGGCGCTGGAAATCGCCAGGCCGCTGGCCAGGCATCTGGGAGTGCCGCTGACGCCGCAGCTGTTGCACCGGGGCCGGGAAACGGCGCAGCAAAGCAGCCTGCATCCGGACGACCGGCAAAAGAACGTGCGCAATGCCTTCGTACTGGCGCCGCAAGCGATGGACAGCGTCAAGGGACGGCATATAGGCATCGTCGACGATGTAATGACGACGGGCACCACCTTGAATGAAATCGCCGGCATGCTGAAACGTTTTGGCGCCGCCAAAGTCAGCAACTACGTCTTTGCGCGCACGCTGCCCCATTAATTGAAAATTCAGAAATCCTTAGGAGAGCCCCTTGTTTCATGTAGTCCTGGTCGAACCCGAAATTCCGCCGAATACCGGCAATATCATCCGCCTGTGCGCCAACACCGGCGTCCAGCTGCACCTGATAGAACCGCTGGGCTTCCCGCTGGATGACGCCAAGATGAAGCGCGCCGGCCTCGATTACCACGACTATGCGACGATGAAGGTGTACAAGAACTGGCAGGCCTATATGGCGCAGGAGCAGCCGGACGCCAGCCGCATGTTTGCGCTGACGACCCACGGCTCGACGCCTTTCGCTCAGGTGGAATTCAAGCCGGGCGATGTGTTTGTGTTCGGCGCCGAAACCCGCGGGCTGGCACCGGAATTGCGCGAATCTTTTCCGCCTTCGCAGCGGATACGCCTGCCGATGCGTCCGGATAACCGCAGCCTGAATTTATCGAATGCGGTGGCAGTGGTTGTGTACGAGGCCTGGCGCCAGAATGGCTTCGCCGGCGGCGCTTAAAAAGTAGCACTGTAGCCGGGATGCAACGCAATCCGGCTTCCAGGCCTGCTTATTCAGCCGATTTGCTTAGCCTGACCTTGGCCAGTAGTTTGCTGGTCGAGCGGTCGTGCACAAACTCGATCGCCGCCACTTGGCCGCCATAGGCCAGCACGGCGCGGCCTTCAGGGATTGCGGTCATATCGTAGTCGCCGCCCTTTGCATAGATATCCGGACGCGCCAGTTGTACCGCTTCCAGCGCGGTATCCTGGTCGAACTCAACCACCAGGCTGACCGACTCCAGCGCAGCCAATACCGCCATCCTGTCCTCGCACTGGTTGATCGGCCGGTCATCGCCCTTGCCCAGCCGCCTGACCGACGCGTCGGTATTCACCGCCACCACCAACGAAGCGCCCAGCGCCCTTGCCTGCGCCAGGTAGCTGACGTGGCCGCGGTGCAGGATGTCGAACACGCCATTGGTCATCACTACCGGCTTCGGCAGTGCCGCTACGCGCGCGGCCAGGTCGGCGTTGCTACTGATCTTGTTTTCGAAATCTGGCATGTGAATTAAATAATTACTTCCTACCTGCAAGTTGCAGGGTGGGCACCATGTGCCTACGCCGCAATACCTTAGCCCAGACCGCTAAATAAAAAATGGCCGCAGTTCAGACTCAGCGGCCATTTTAATATGAGACTGCGGAAACTGCGGCGGGTCAGCGCAGCATATTATTTATACCGCGCTTGCAGTTGCATTCGCAGTGGCAGCAATGCGCTGCGTGATTTCCTTGCGATAGCGGTTCAAATCCTGCACCGACTCGAAGGTGCGCTCAAACAGCAACGACATATTGTGCAAGATGCGTTCAACAACTTTCTTTTCCCAGTTGCCGTCAAAATTGATCTGGCCGTCCAGCCAGCGCTCCAGCCAGGCCGGATCGGGCAGGCGGCTCTGCACGGTGTCGTTAGGGAACAACGCCTGGTTCACATGCAGGTTGGTAGGATGCAGTGGTTTTTCGGTGCGGCGCGCAGACGCCATCAGCACACCGATCTTGGCAAACGCCGCGCGCGCAGTGTCGCCCACTTCGACCAGCGATTTTTTCATATAGCGCAGATACGCGCCGCCATGCCGGGCTTCGTCCTGGCTGATGATCTTGTAGATTTGCTTGATGACAGGCTCGGTATGCCAGTCGGACGCGCAGCGGTACCAATGGTTCAGGCGTATCTCGCCGCAGAAATGCAGCATCAGGGTTTCCAGCGGCGGCGCGGGGTCAAACTCAAAGCGCACATTGTGCAATTCTTCTTCCGTAGGCACCAGTTCGGGGTGGAAGCGGCGCAGGTATTCCATCAATACCAGAGAATGTTTTTGCTCTTCGAAGAACCAGATCGACATGAAGGCCGAAAAATCGCTATCGCCGCGGTTATCGCGCAAGAACATCTCGGTCGCCGGCAATGCCGACCACTCGGTGATCGCATTCATCTTAATCGTCTGAGCCTGCTCCTTGGTCAGCTTGGAATCATCGTACTGATCCCACGGAATATCGGTATCCATATTCCAGCGGACTTGCTCAAGCGATTTAAACAATTCTGGGTAAAGCATGTTGACCTTCACGCAAATGAAAATAGAGTAACTTACCTAATTTTAACAGACAGATGTGACAACTTCACTACGTTGTTTGATAAATACGAATCGTTCCAATAATTTTTGGCCATTTTCCCCGGAAATGTACCGCAAAGCGAATCCTTGCGGCAATTTACCGCCGCCAGCAGTGGTTTAAATAGTACGTTACCATTCGCCTATCAGATTCAAACCCCGATGGAGATAGGTCATGAACAAGAAAATAGTTGCCGGAATGATTGTTGTATTCAGCGTCCTGGCCGGCGGCGCAGTGTCCGGCGCGTCAGCAGCCACCAGTAGCGGTGCGGAAACTTGCCCGGCTATCCTGAACCACACTTTCAACCGCCTGCAGGACGACGCCAAACAGGATCTTTGCCAATATACCGGCAAGGTAGCACTGGTCGTCAATACCGCCAGCTACTGCGGCTTTACCAAACAGTATGAAGGACTGGAAGCTCTGCACGCGAAATACAATCCCCAAGGCCTGGTGGTGCTGGGCTTCCCGTCCAACGACTTCGGCAAGCAAGAGCCGGGTTCCAGCAAGGAGATCGCCGATTTTTGCTTTAATACCTATGGCGTCAAGTTCCCGATGTTTGCCAAGTCTTCGGTCACCGGCAAGGACGTCAACCCGCTGCACGCCGAACTGATCAAGGCGACCGGCCGCACGCCTAAGTGGAACTTCACTAAATACCTGATAGACCGCAAGGGCAATGTAGTCGCCTCCTATCCTAGCGAAACCACGCCGGAAGACAAGAAACTGGTCTCCGACATAGAAAAAGCGCTCGCGCAATAAGCCGCCCCGCCAACCCTAAGCCCGGTCCGCCGGGCTTTTTTTATTTCCTGCGCCGATATTTTTCAACCGAAATTCCCCCTCGCCAGCCACGCCAAAGCCCTGTGCTGGCAAAAAAAATCCCCGCTCCGCAGAGCGGGGACAACAATTTCAACTACTGCTACTGCATGCTGCTATCAGTCGTTTGCCACCAGCGTCACGTTGGAAATGGACGCATAGGCCTTGACCATCAGGTAGTAGGTGCCGGCCGCAGGCGCACTGATCGTGATGGTCTCGGTGGTGGTGGGACCGTCAGACTTCTTCAGGTAAGAGCTGGTGGTTGGTGCTGAACCGAGTTTCACGTAGATATCCGCGTCGCCGGTGCCGCCGGAAGTCTTGAAGATCAGGCTGGTACGGCCGGACGGAACGACGATCGTGTAGACCTTGGTGGCGCCGGTCGCCATCGTAATGCCGGTCACCGGCACGCCGCTGGTCAGCACATTGGATGGCGGCGGTGTTGTGCCGCCGGTGCCGATGACGGCCGCAAAATTGGCGACGTTCAGGCTGCCATATCCGCTTGCATAGTCCCAGCCTGCTTTGGCGCTGTAGCCGCCATTGCTGCCGGACGTGACATCGTGGAACATGCCTGGGTTAGCCGCAGCCTTTTGATAGATGGCCGCTGCCGGGAAAGCCAGGCTGTTATTGTTCATCGACTGGATGCGCGCCCAGAAACCGGTAAATATCGGCGCCGCCAGGCTGGTGCCGCCGATTTGCGATTTGACGCCGTTCACCAGCACCAATGCGCCGCTTGACGGATCAGCGTCAAACGAGATGTCCGGCGTACCGCGCTTGGTGGAAGTGCCGAGCACGCCGGCTGCAGTCTGCCAGCTTGGCGCTGCTTCCGTCAGGCTGGCGCCGCCGCCGGCGCCGCCATTGGCGCTTTGCTGGCATGTTGCCGAGCTGGTGCAGGACCATACGCTTTCCGAAGACCAGGCGCCGCCGGAAGTGCCAAGCAAGGTACCGCCCACCGAGATCACATACGGTGAGACGGAAGGGTAGCTTTGCGAAGTCGTGCTTCCGCCGCATTCATATGCACCGGAGTCGCCGGAAGATACCGAGAATGTCTGGCCTTGTGCGACGGCAGCCTGGAAGATCTGGTCATTACTGGCCATGATGCCCGAACTCTGAGCGTCGGTTTCACATTCGCCCAGCGATACGTTGATGGCCTTTGCGGTATTGTCGCTGACGACGCGGTTATAGGCCGAAGTCAGGTCAGAGTCGCTCAGGGTATTCGCGGTGTACAAGATCATCTGCTTGATCGTGCCGCCGGCAGTCGCCAACGCATCCTGGGTGTCCATATTCCATTCATCGACGCCGGAGGTATCGGTGCTGGCCGAACCTATGACGGTCGTGGTCACGTTAGGCACCGGATAGCCGGCGCTTGCCGCGAAGCTTTTCAGGTCCGTGATCGTCTGCTTCATGCTGCCCTGCGTGATGATGCCGATGACGGCATTGGTCGCGCTTGGCAAGCTGTTTGCGTTGTAGATCGTCGGAAATTCAGTCGGATTATGTCCGGTGCTCGCCAGCGTCTTCGCAGCCGGCTTTGCTAGCATCGTGTGATGCAAATGCACGTTTTGCAGGCCATGGACCGCCAGTACGATGCCGCCCAGGGACTGCGGCACCGCTGCATCATCGATGTTGGCGTAGGCGCTGCGGCCGTTCACGGTGTATGAATGCAGCTCGGTGTTGAAGGCCGATTTGACCGACCCTGCGGTACCGTCTGCACTGATCAGCAGATTGTTGTCCGCGACGCTGATGTTGGTGAAGCCGTTCTTGGCCAGATGGCTGACCACGGCCTGTACCTGCTCCTGGGTCGGTGCGTAACGGCTCTTGAAATCCGCGCTGGAGAGCGCTGTCCTGCTGCGGCCGGCCAGGATATCTGCGGTCAAGGCATCGAGGTCGGCCTTGTTGCGCACATTCAGCGATACCACGACGTGGGTCAATGCCCCAGACTGCATCGCTGCAATATGGGCGGCATTGGTAGTGACCGTGCTGGTCACCGCAGTGGCCTTGGTTGCCGTCGGCGCCCACTGCTCCGCAGCGTTTGCCGCGGTGCTGAACATTGCCAACGCCAGGGCGGTAAGGGACAACAATTTTTGATTACGACTGAATCTCATGCTTACTCCAATAGTGGTAAGGAAAAGTGATCCCTTCGAAGGTATCGAATAGGATCGGCTCAGGTAATACCCTCCCCTGAAAGATCGTGTCTTTCAAAAGAAGCGGCAATCCCCTGCGCGCCGGGACGTACCCGGCGACGCGAGGAAATGCCTATGACGGCCCGGACCTTAACAAGTAAGGTTCAGGCCGAAATACGGAATGCTGTAAAAAGCGGAGGAAGAGCTAAGCTCAGGAGGTAAAGCTAGGAAGGCGACAAGGACGGCAAGGAGATTTTTGCAAATGCGGGCAGCGCGAAGCAGAATGAAACTGGTTTCATGTTATTTCCCTATTCGAACTTTATAGTGCCGTCATACAAACTATCAGCTTGCGCGGCGCTTTGATTTATTTGCCGTTGGGGGATTTTTTGTCCTTGTTGGGCGATCTCAGTATAGGTGTTTAGTTTCAAAAAGCTCTAGTATTTTTAGTCTAATGTTGTAAGGAGTTGTAAGGCGCGTTACTAAAAATCCGGGCGTAAAAAGGGCCGGGATTTTGCCTGAGATTTCATGAATAAATCATTTATATGATGCCTGCGATTTTGGCTATTGGATGGAGACAATCGAACAAATAAAAAGCCAATATTCTTCGAAGTACGTCGTTGACATTACAAGTTGCGCCGCGCAAATGTCATGCCGCCGTTCCGGCACAATTTCCAGACTAAAATCACGCCTGGCATATCCGGTTTTTGATGGCAATGCCCGGCCTTTTACAAGCGCCGATGAGAAAAACAAAGGGGGGATGAACGATTGTCAGTGCGCCAAGCCTGCCCGATCCCGGACGAGCTTGGCGCACAAGGATCAGGCTTTGGGAATGACGCGCCTGGCCGCTGCCGGCAATGCCGATTTGCTGCCCGCGCCCTTGGTGCCGGTATTCTTGGCGGTTGCACCCTTGACCGCCGTTTTGCCGTCGGACTTGCCGCCGCTTTTCCCGGTGCTGGCGCCGCCCGATTTTGCCGCCTTGGACGAGGTTTTGGCGGGCGCCCTGGCAGTCGGTTTGGCTTTCCCGGCCCCCGGCGGCGCCTTTTCTTCTTTCGGCGTCAGCTCGCCGGCCATCGCATTATTGACGGCCTGCTTGAATTGGTCTTGCAGCAGGGTCCACCAGGCCGCCGGATTCACGAATTGGGAAGAAGCTGCGGCAGCAACTTCCTTTGCCGCGGCATCTTCTGCGGCAGCTTCCGTTCTTGCATGCGCCGGCTCTACCTCGTCCTCTTCCGCTTCGTCGTCAAGCTCTTCCTCCGCCTCGGCAGCGGCATCTTGTGCAGCAGCCCTGCTCGCAGCGTCTGCAGCCGGCATCGGCCACTCCGGATTGCTGGTCTTGGCCTGGCCGTAGCCGGCGGAAGAAAATGGCGACGGCGCCTCCGGCTGAGCCATTGCATTGGAAAAACTCGCGCCCAGCGAATTCAGGGTGGCGATGGTCGCGCGCTGCACTTCCAGCGCCTGTATGGTTCCGCGCAGCATATTCATATTGACGTTGAGCCAGGACTCCAC
Organism: Betaproteobacteria bacterium; assembly: GCA_013287275.1. Lineage (GTDB taxonomy): Bacteria > Pseudomonadota > Gammaproteobacteria > Burkholderiales > Burkholderiaceae_D > Undibacterium. The sequence continues at coordinate 15,844 of JABDED010000035.1, read as the reverse complement.
CGTCTTCAAATCCTTGATCCTCTTGTCCAGGTCGTCAATCGAAATGGTGGGAGTGACCATGCCGGGAACCTGCATGCCGCCCCAGAGTTTTTTCACGAAAGCCAGCGTATCGTTCATCGCCGCCATGCCTGGCATCTCGCCACCGGGGAATTGGGATGTCATCTTGCTCTCCTTGTCTGTTGAACAATGTCTATTACGGCAGGGTACTCTGAATAAGCGCTTAAGGAAACTGCGGATCCCGTTTTTCTCTCAGCGAAGCGATACCTTCCTGCACATCCGGTCCGGCAAAGCCCATGAATTCCAGCGCCAGCGAGGCATCGAAATTGGGGCCGGCCATACGCAGCCAGTTGTTCAGCGCGTATTTGGTCCAGCGTATCGCGGTCTGTGATCCGGCGGCCAGGCGGTGTGCGATCTCGAAGGCCTTGCCGCGCAACTCCGCCTCTTCGCAACACAGCGACACCAGCCCTATGCGTTCCGCCTCTTCGCCGCTGACGGTCTCGCACAGCAGCAGGTAATATTTGGCCTTGGCCATGCCGCACAGCAGCGGCCAAACGATAGCTGCATGGTCGCCGGCAGCCACGCCTAGCCGCGTATGGCCGTCGATGATGCGCGCCGTTTTGGCGGCAATCGAAATGTCCGCCAGCAGGCCGGCCACCAGGCCGGCGCCGACCGCCGGTCCATGCATCGCCGACACGATGGGCTTGCTGCAATTGATCACGTTGTACACCAGGTCCCTCGCTTCTTTCCAGACCCGGGTGCGCACAGCGAAATCGTTCGCCATGTCTTCCACCAGGCCCAGGTCGCCGCCGGCGGAAAAACCCCTGCCCTCGCCGCGTATGATCGCTACCTTGACTTGCGGATCTTCATCCACGGTACGCCAGATGTCGGCCAATTCCCGGTGTAGGTGCTGGTCGGCGGTGGACAGCTTGCCGTTGGCCGATTGCCCTGCCCCCATCACGATTTCCAGGATGCCGCCCGGATGCTGCACCAGTTGCAGGGCCTGGTATTTGTCGTACAGGGAAGCCGGTTTGACAGACATAATCTCGCCTTTAGATTTATCGTAAGCTGGTTATTGTGATTTTTGCATCTTGCATGAGGTCGGCAGCGCCGTCAATGCCGCGTCGAAATAGCGTTCGGTCTTGAAGCCGTAGCCGCTGCCCTCGTTGTCGAACCGCAGGCCGGCATCGCCGCTCTTTTGCATCACCGAAACATATAAGGGCTGTATCAACTGATGGTCGGCGGCACGCATGCTGGCCTGGTAAAAACTGTTCCTGAACTGCGCGCCTTCCAGTGCCTTGGCTACCGCGGCGGCTTCGGTGCTGCCGGCTCTTTCTATCGCGGCAGCCAGCATATTGATCATCACATGCATGCGCATATGCACATAGTCATCCCTAGGGTCGGGATAGCGCTGGCGAAAACGGCGGTAGAACGCATCGCTGTCGGCGCCGCCGGCATTTGGATGCCATTCGGCCACGGCCCGCACCCTGCCTATGCCGGCATCACCGATCGCCGCCGGCGCGCCCAGCGCGTTGGCATAAAAGGTATAGAACTTGGCATTCAGGCCGGCGTCCCTGGATGCCTTGATAAGCAGGGTCAGGTCATTGCCCCAGTTGCCGGTGACGACGGTATCGGCGCCGCTGGCCCTGATCTTGGCGATATACGGCGAAAAGTCCTTGATCTTGCCGATAGGGTGCAATTCATCGCCGACGATGGCGATGTCCGGCCGCTCCGCCGCCAGCATGCTGCGCGCAGACTTCGCGACCTGGCGTCCAAAACTATAGTCCTGGCCTATCAGGTATACCCGTTTGGCGCGGCTGTCGTCCTTGATGACTTCGGTCAATGCATGCATGCGCATATCGGCATTGGCATCGAAGCGAAAATGCCAGTAGCTGCACTTTTCATTGGTCAGGCTGGGATCGACCGCGGAATAATTCAAGAACAGGATGCGGTTGCCCGGCGTGCGCTGGTTATGCTTGCTGACCGCCTCGACCAGCGCCAACGCCACCGCGGAACTATTGCCCTGCACCAAAAACGGAATATGCTGATCGGTCACGTGCTTGAATTCGGTCAGCGAGTCTTCCACTCCCTGCTTGTTGTCAAAGGTGGATAAGGCCAGTAGATGTTTTCCATCCGGCAATTTAACCCCGCCGCGCGCATTGATATTTTCTATCGCCAGTTGCAGGTTGCGTACTACGGCCTCACCTGCATTGGTGAAAGAACCGGACAGCCCGTCTATCATCGCAATGCGGACGGGCTTGCCGGCCGGGTCCGCCGCCCGGGCTGCGGTCTGCATACCCGAGCCGAGAAGCACGCCGCACACTATCAGGCTTGCAAGTTTTAACATCCGTGTCCTTACCAGGTGGAAATTTGCCCATTTTACATGCTGCCAGGCTAGGCTGAATGCCTGCACAGTATTTGCAGTGCACAGTCATCGCAAGCACAGGCAAGAACGTTTACACTAGAACCATGACCAGTGTTGCTTTACCCCCTATCCAACAATCAACTCACGTTTCCCTCCGCTGGGCGCCGGTGCTGGTCGCCACTATCTTGCTGCACCTGCTGGTATTGCATTTCGCGGATGAGCAGATCAGCCTGCCGAGGCACGCGGAGAAGGCGGAAAAGACCGTAGAGATCAGCCTGAGTCCAAAACCGCTGGAAGCAAAGGCGGAGCCGGCAGCGCCAAGGCCCGACCTCAAGCCTGCAAACGAGCCTGTAAACAAACCCGCAGCCAAACCCGCGAATACCGCCGCCATCAGACCGGCGCCAGCCGTGCAGGCGCAAATGGCAATGGTGGCTGCCGCCGACGCCGATACCGAAACCCCGCCGGAAGTACTGGCTGCCATCAACGACACACCGGTGCTGCCAATGCCGGCTGGAGTCAAAACCCAGGCAGCGAATAGCCCGGGGGCGGAAAAAACCGCGGCCGTAACCGACGCACCGGCTGCTGCAGAAAAGAGCGAGGCCGAACCAACACTCCAGTACAGCGTTGCCCCGCCGCCATCCGCCCGGCTGGCGCTGGAACTGGTCAACTCCAAACCGGGCCAGGCCCATCCCTATTTTGGCGAAGGCGAAATCAACTGGGAAGTCGGCAACGGTAGATACAGGATGACGACCAAGGCCGGCCTGGTCGTGCTGTTTACCTCGGTCAATTTACTGACCCTGCGCAGCGAAGGCGTGATAGACAGTCACGGCATTGCGCCGCTCACCAGCAGCGAAACCCGGCGCGGCCGCTCGGAAACCGCGACGCACTTCAACCGCGAAGAAAAGACCATCACTTTTTCCGCCTCCACCCGGACCGCGGTGCTGAGCGACGGCGCGCAAGACAAAAACACCATCATCATGCAACTGGCCGGCATAGGCAATGCCGATCCCCGGCAGATGCAGCCGGGCCGGCAGTTCGCTATACAGATAGGCGAAGACCGCGATGCAACGGTATTCCAGTTCATCGTGCAGGGGCAGGAACAGATCACTACCAAGCTGGGCAGCCTGGCGACCTGGCACCTGGTGCGCCCGCCGCGCCCAGGCTCGTATAACTCCAGGCTGGACATCTGGCTGGCGCCGCAATTGCAGTGGTATCCGGTACAGATCCGCAATACCGAGAGCAACGGCGCCGTCACTACCCAGAGCGTCACCAGAATCACACCAAAAACCATTCAGGAAAATTAAGCATGCAAAAAATGCGCACCAGGCTTTTCTTTACCGCCGGCATCCTTTTATCGCTGGCGGCCCACGCAGACAATGGCAGCCGTGCCTACAACCTACCCCCTTCCGCAGACTTACAATATGCGATCAAGGCCAAGCAAAGCGGCATGTCAGTGTCCGGCGAGGCTACCGTCAAGTGGCAGGTAACGGGAGCCGGCGGCAATCAAAAATACAGCGTGGTCACTGAAACCCGGGCCATGCTGGTCGGCAAGATACTGGATGCCAGCAGCATCGGCAGCATAGACGGTTACGGCCTGGCTCCTGAAAAATTCGCCGAGAAACGTTTTCGCAAAGCCGAGACCGTCACCAGCTTCGACCGCGCGGTAAAGCAGATCAGTTTTACCGAGTCGACGGAAAAATATCCTATCAAGGGCGGTGAACAAGACCGCACCAGCGCCGTCTGGCAATTGATCGCGCTGGCGCGTGCTGCCGGCGACAAGTTCAAGGCCGGTTCCGAATGGAAATTCCTGGTGGCGGGCCGGCGCGACGCCGATCCCTGGTTTTTCAAGGTGAGCGGCCAGGAACAGCTGCGCACTGCCGTCGGCGAGCTGACGGTAGTGCACGTGGTCAAGGCACCGCCGCCGGATTCCAAGGACCAGCAACTGGACCTGTGGCTGGCGCCGTCGCTGGAATGGTACCCGGTTCGCATCAGATTTGAAGATGCCGACGGCGACTATGTCGACCAGTTGATCAGCAACATCAAGAAGTAGGCTGCACAAATTGGAATGATTATGGGATGATGCCATTCCACAGGCTTGCTGCTTTTACCCGGCATAATTTCCCCCAGCTATTTACCTTACTTATCCTATGAGCACATCCACAGACGGCGCGCTGGTTCTCTTCAGCGGCGGACAAGATTCCACTACCTGCCTGGCCTGGGCGCTAGCCCGTTATAGCCGGGTAGAGACCATAGGCTTCGACTATGGCCAGCGCCATGCGATAGAACTGACGGTGCGTCCTACGCTGCTGGAAAAGATGCGCGCTTATTCGGCCGACTGGCAGCAAAAGCTGGGCGAAGACCATATGATAGATTTGTCACTGATCTCGCAGCTGTCGCACACTGCGATGACCGAGGACATAGAGATCGTGATGCAGGAAAACGGCCTGCCGAATACCTTCGTACCCGGCCGCAACCTGATGTTCATGATGGTGGCGGCCACCCTCGCCTACCGGCGCGGCCTGAACGTGCTGGTGGGCGGCATGTGCGAAACCGACTTCTCGGGTTATCCGGACTGCCGCGACGACACGATGAAGGCGCTGCAGGTCGCGCTCAATCTCGGCATGGCGACCAGGCTAAAGCTGGAAACCCCGCTAATGTGGATAGACAAGGCGCAAACCTGGGAACTGGCGCAAGACCTGGGAGGCGAAGCGCTGGTGGACCTGATCCGCGCAGATACACATACCTGCTATCTGGGCGAACGAGGCCAACTGCACGACTGGGGCCACGGCTGCGGCAAGTGCCCAGCCTGCGAGCTGAGGGCGCGCGGCTATCGGCAATTCGCGGCAAAAAAACAAAACGGCAAGATCGACAAGGAATAAGGCAGTGGACTGTAACAGTTCACTACTCCGGGGAGATTCCCCCGGAGCTTGCCGGATTCGCTTCAGCGGGTGACGGTAATCAGCTCGCGCTTGCCGCCCTTGTAGGTATATAGCGTCAGCGTGCCGTCGCGGATGTCGCCATGCTGGTCAAAAGCGATATTGCCGGTCACACCCTTGTACTGGATATTCGCCAGAACAGGCAGGTATTTTACCGGCTCGGCCGAACCGGCCTTTTGCATCGCTGATACGACGGTCATCACCGCGTCATAGGCATACGGCGCGTTCAGGACGACCGGATGGCCGAATTTTTTGCTGAAATCGGCCTTGAATTTTTCCAGGCCTCCCTTCATTCCCTCTTCTACGCCGCCGGCTTCGGCGCACACTATCTTGCCTTCGCCCAAGGCATCGCCGGCCAATTTCACCAACTCGGTCGAGCAGATGCCGTCGCCACCCATGAATTTGGCGTCTATCCCAAGTTGCTGCATCTGCCTAAGCATCGGGCCGCCTACCGCATCCATGCCGCCAAAGAAAATCAGGTCAGGCTTCTTGCCCTTGATCGCAGTCAGGATGGCGTTGAAATCGGTCGCCTTGTCGGTCGTATACTGACGTGGCAAGATCACTACCGACCTGGACTTCGCCGTCGCACCCTTGATGAATTCGTCGGCGACGCCCTGCCCGTATGACGTGCGGTCATCAATGACAGCAATGGTCTTGGCCTGCGTCACCTGGACTGCATACCGGCCCAGCGTGCCGCCCAGCTGGCCATCGTTGGCGACGACGCGGAACGCGGTGTTAAAACCTTGTTGCGTATATTTTGGATTGGTCGCCGAAGGGGAAATTTGCGGAATTCCCGCAATATTGTAGATTTTCGACGCAGGTATCGTGGTGCCGGAATTCATGTGCCCGATCACCGCATTGACTTTGGCATCCACCAGCTTTTGCGCGGCGGTGGTTGCCTGCTTGGGATCGCTGCCGTCGTCTTCCGCAACCAGCTCGAACCTGGCTTTCTTGCCACCTATAGAAATGCTGCGCGCATTCAGGTCTTCGATCGCCATCCTCGCACCGTCTTCCGTGTCTTTGCCCATATGCGCAGAAGGGCCGGACAACGGGCTGACATGCCCTATCTTGACAAGGATATCCTCGGCAAGCGCAGTTCCCTGCCACGCAAGCATGACGGAAACAGAGAATGATAAAACGCGGTATTTGACAGTCATGATTTCTCTCAGCCTGGTATGTTGTAGAAAACCCTGTAAGCGGGTAAGTGCAGTCGAAGGTCCCGGAAATAGAAAACCTTCAACGCCGGCACTCATTTTTCTACCAAGCCGCATCCCTTACAAACCATGATTTCTATCGCATGGCATTAGAAATTCTAATACCGTTGAAAAACCGCCAAGCAGGCTCAAACTAGCCTAGCCTTTTCTGCTAGCAGCGCATCCCTTTGCAATTCAAACTGAGTGCATTCCGCCCCTATCCAATCGGTAAATGCCTGGACGGCGCGGCTGTTCCTGGCGTTGCCATTCTGTACCAGGCCATAGGCGGCGCTGGCGCGAACCGCCAGCGGTACCGCCGGTAAAAGCCTGCCGCTCGCCAGCTCTTCATGGATTAGCGAGGTGCGCGCCATCGCGATGCCCTCTCCGTGCGAAGCCGCATTGATCGCCAGCTGGGCCAGATTATACTGATGCCCATGAGAACCGAATTTCTCCACCTTGCCTGACCTGTCCTGTGTCGCAAGGCGCAGCCATTCGCCCCATTCGGCAAAGGCCGCCGCCCCCTCCCACGGCGCATCGTCATGCAGAAGGCTGAGGCTGGCAAACTGCGCCGCCTCGATTATTTCTCCGGCTTGCGCCAAAAAACCGCTGCTTGCAACCGGCAGCAGATATTCCTGCATCAAGGGCAGCACCTGCTGTTCATGTCGAACCGAAAACTGTTCATACACCACCAGCACGTCCACGCCCTCCAGGTTCATCCGCGACGTGCTCATGCCGAACAGCTCTCCCCTCAGCTTGATCTCTATCTCCGGATACAGGCGGCTGAATCGGCTCAGCCGCGGCATCAGCCACATCATGGAAAAAGACGGCGACGACCGGATCACCAGGGTTTCACCCTGCGCTTTCGGCTGCACCGCCTGCAGGACCGTTTCCAGCTCTCCCAAAGCCAGGTGCACGACCCGGAACAGGCGCTCCCCTTCGGCAGTGAGCGCCAGCCCGCGTGAAAGCCGCTTGAACAGCGTGACGCCGACCTGCTCTTCCAGCCCCTTGATTTGCTGGCTGACTGCGCCCTGGGTCACGTTCAATTCTTCAGCCGCGCGGGTAAAGCTGCAATACCTGGCAGCCGATTCAAAATATTTGATCGCGTGCAGGACAAGCGGGGTAACAAGATGATTTTGCGGCATGGTGGATTCCTCAATTGCTTACAGATGCAAATAAATTCCATGCTTCATTCTGCCTTTTCGGGCATGCATTAGCAAATCTAATAGCGTGAAATAGAAATCATGGTTTGCCGCCATACCGGCCGACGGAAAATAATGGCGCCTCTTTCATCATTGCATACAACATCATGAGCAGACCCATCATCGGCATCACTCCCGACAGGGACGACAGCGAAGAAAACATAGAATCCCACTTCTTCATCCGCCGCAACTATTGCTCGGCCATCGCGGCCGGCGGCGGCATCCCGGTGGTACTTCCTTATCGCATGGATGCGATCAATGATTACCTGGACATGCTTGACGGTATCGTATTGAGCGGCGGTATGTTCGATATTGCTCCGGCATTGTATGGAGAAACCAGCCGTCACCAGGACCAAGTCACATTGAAGGACGACAGGACCAGGTTTGAACTGGCGATGCTGCGGGGCGCGCTGGAAAAAGACATTCCGGTACTCGGCATCTGCGGCGGCATGCAATTGATCGCAGTCGAGTTGGGCGCGGTGCTGCACCAGCATCTGCCTTCCGACCTGGCAACGCAAACCGAGCACAAGCAGCAGGCACCATGCAACGAAGATACACACCGCATTCTCATCAACGGCGGTTCGCGCCTGCACCAGATTCTTGGCGTGGATGCGTGCAGGGTCAACAGCCTGCACCATCAGGCGGTAGTGGAGAAAAACCATCGTTTCAATGTGGGCGCCATTGCCGAGGACGACGTCATAGAATCCATAGAGGCGCCGGCTTACTCTTTTTGCGTCGGCGTGCAGTGGCATCCCGAATATTTTATCAACGACTGTGAGCGCAATCTGTTTACCGCGCTGATAGGAGCGGCAGCATGCACGCGCCGTTAGCAGATACCTTCTGCGCTCCGGCCTACCGCAGCTTTCGCACGGCCGCTGCCGTGCTCGAGCGCATTATCTCGGCAGGCACCAGCCCGATCAGCCTCCGGCAAATCATGCATGGCATGCGTTTTTCCGAGACAGATGCCAGGAGGGCTTGCATATTACTGCGCCAAGCGGGATTGATCATACCCATGAACAGAGGACGCTGGTCGCTTGCAGTCCATCCGGGCAGCCTTACATTGGCAGACGTGTGGGAAATCACATCTGCCGATGCAATGGCCCGACGCCGCCCGACCATGCCTGTCCACGATGCCGCCCCAATCAGCAATATTGATCTGCTGATTTCACAGGCATTGATGGGCCTGCAACAAAATATCGCGGCGCACTTTGCGGCGTTTCAGCTGGATTCGCCCGGCAAGGCGCAAAGCGGCTTTCGCTACGTGAATTACAGGCCCCGACGAAACAGGCATTTTTCTGGATCGGCAGCCACAGAGGCTGCTATCGCTCTACCGCCGTCGCCCGACCCGGCAACGGACAATAAACGGCATGGGCTTGAGTTGGCTTGACTATAATTGAATGGTCGTGGAACTCACTCTGGTCGACGCACTCCCGAATACAAATACATCGATGACAAATTTTGAAGACTCACTAGCCCGTGCCGCCGGTTTGCTGCAGCAAGCAGACGCGCTGGTCATCGCCGCCGGCGCCGGCATGGGCGTGGATTCCGGCTTGCCCGATTTTCGCGGCAATACCGGGTTCTGGAAAGCCTACCCGGCGCTGGCAAATGCAGGCCTGGAGTTTACTCAGATCGCTTCTCCAGCCGCCTTTCATTCCCTACCGGAACTGGCCTGGGGATTCTACGGCCACAGGCTGGACCTGTATCGGCGTACCCGGCCGCATGCAGGTTTTTCATTGCTGAAGCGCTGGGGCGAGCGAATGGAGCGGGGGTATAGCGTCTTTACCAGCAATGTGGACGGCCAGTTCCAGCAATCCGGCTTTGATGCGCAACGCATCAACGAATGCCACGGCTCCATCCATCACCTGCAGTGCCTGCAGGGATGCAGCGCAGATATCTGGCCGGCCGATGCCTTTGCTCCCGATGTGGACGCAGCCGCATGCAGCTTGCGCAATGCGCCGCCTTCATGTCAGCGTTGCGGCGGCATGGCGCGGCCGAATATCCTGATGTTTGGCGACTGGGACTGGAACGGGCAGCAACAGGCCGCCCAACAGGCGCGCCAGCAACGCTGGCTGGGCAGCGTGGAACGTCCGCTGGTGATAGAGCTAGGCGCGGGCAGCGCCATCCCCTCAGTCAGGCATTTCAGCCAGACCGTCGTGCAAAATTACGGCGGCCGGCTGATCAGGATCAATCTGCGTGAGGCGGAGGTTGCAGACCGCAGGGATGTCGGCCTTGCAATGAGTGCGCTGGACGGCTTGAACCGTATTGCCGCGATGCTGGACAAGCGCGCGGACACGTCTCGCGAATAGTGCCGAACCGCCCGGGGAGCGAGGCGCCAGACCTGCAGGCAGGCGCAGAGCCTTCTGGCGATACTTAAATCGGCTGGGACGGCAGGTCTGCGACCAGGGCCAGGTTCCTGGCATCCACGCTGCTTTTGCGATACAGCACCAGGGTCGCGACCAGGCCGCACACTGCTGCAAACGTCATCCACAAACCCGGCGCGGCCTTGTCCTTGGTGGCGTCTATCAGTGCGGTAGCAATGGCGGGAGTAAAGCCGCCAAAGATCGCCGTCGCCAGGCTATATGCGAGCAAGAAGCCGGCAGTGCGCACTTCCACCGGCATCACCTCGGTCAATGCAACGACCATCGCGCCGTTGTAGCTGGCATACAGAAAGGACAGCCACAGTTCCACCGTCAGCATCTTGCTGAACGTGGGCAGGCTGGTGTGAGCCAGGTCATCGTCGGATACGCAGTCAGGATAGTCAGGACCGTGAAAAAAATCAGCAGCGGCCGGCGGCCTACGCGGTCGGACAGCGCACCCATGATGGGCAGCCAGATAAAGTTGGAGATACCCACGCACAAGGTCACTACCAGGCTGTCCGTGGTGCTGAGTTTGAGCACGCTCTTGCCAAAAGTGGGGGTGTACACCGTGATCAGGTAAAACGACACCGTCGTCATTGCCACCATCATCATGCCGGCGATCACCAGTCCCCAGTTATCCAGCATGGAGCGGAAAATTTCGCTGGCATTCGGGCGATGCTTGCGCTTCATGAATTCTTCGGTTTCTTGCAGGGAACGACGGATCATGAACAGCACCGGCACGATCATGCAGCCGATGAAAAACGGGATGCGCCAGCCCCAGTCGCCGATCTGCAAAGGCGTTAGCCATACGTTCAGCGCATAACCTAAGGCTGCGGCAAAAATGATCGCCACCTGCTGGCTGGCAGACTGCCAGCTGACGTAAAAACCCTTGTTGCCCGGGGTTGCCATCTCGGACAGATAGACCGAGACGCCGCCCAGCTCCACACCGGCTGAAAACCCCTGCAACAGGCGACCGACCAGGACCAGGAAAGGCGCTAGGTAGCCAATGGTCGCAAAGCCGGGCACAAAGGCGATCAGCACCGTACCCAGCGCCATCAGCGCCAGCGTGACTATCAGGCCGCGGCGGCGGCCTACCCGGTCCACATAGGCGCCAAGGAAGATCGCACCCAGCGGGCGCATCAGGAAGCCGGCGCCGAAGGTCATGAAGGTCAGCATCAGCGACGCGAACTCGTCCCCGGCCGAGAAAAAGGTTTTGGAAATATATTGCGCGTAAAAACCGAACAGGAAAAAATCAAACATCTCCATGAAGTTGCCGCTGGTAACGCGCAGGACAGTGGAAAATTTTGACTGGCTGGATGCTGTAGTAGCGGTGGTGGCTGTCATTATGATCTCGCATTGAATAGGAGAAGGGTGTCTCGCTCAAGGGCATGCTGCACATTTACAAGTAGCTCGGTAAAGTCCTCGAACCTGTTGGCTACCGAGACTGATGTAGAAATTCAACGGGATTATATAGCAAGTGCCGCCCGCCCGATAAAGCGCTGCAGGTTGAATATTGCCTTGGCGCCCACACTAAACTCAAAACCCTGCGTATATGGATAGACAAGGAGCTGACATGAAAACTGGGCGGGCCACCTCAGGTGGTCATTAATTAATGGAGCTAAAAAAGCTACTCAAATGGCCATTCACTCTGCTCAAAATTTGCATCGATGTAAGCTCCAATTTCCGTAGGTCCTTGATTTTCTCCTGATTAGAAATCAATTCTGACTACCCTCAAGCACAACCCTGGATGATCAATGTTTGCATTTTTAACTTGTTTCCACAAGGATCTAGTTGCTTCACTTCCAGACACTCGGTGCGCAACGTCACTTCAACTTCCGTCTTGCCATGAATCACCACTTTCGTGGCCTTGATACCTTGGTCCGGATACCGTTGGACAAGATCCCCGTCGAAGCGTAGGACGGCCAGCTTTTTTTCATAATCGCTTATCTGATATCCAGACTTGCGCTATGCTTCACGATCATGGAAAACGCGAAACCTAAAGTCCACGGCAATCTCCATTGATCAACCAGCCAGCTTCGAACATTTGCAGCGGCTAATGTAACCAATATTAGCCCGTAATTTAAGCAAGACTAGGAAATTCGCGACTACGTCGAAGGCAGTTGATTTTTAATAAATTCACTGCACTAACCTTCGCTGGCAGTTGTCGAGAATAGGCATATCAATATTTTCCGCACATATTGACACGGTTGCAGAACCCCTCAGTGTTGGAAAGCCGCGTTCAACACAAAGAGGGATGCAACTCTTTAAAGTTAAAGTCACTTGAAAATTTAGGCGGATGGATTGCGGCTACTGATTAATTTTCGATCGGCCTCGGTAGCCTGTCCTCGCAGTACCGGTAACAAATAGGCTCGGGATTCCGACTAATCTATGTCTATCTCCTTTATCTCAACCTCGCACCCCATGGATGTAATGCTCCAGTTGCTGGATAGTGAATTGCTGTTCAGAAATAATATCTTTCACCAAGTCACCGATTGAAATCAGGCCAATCAACTTGTCGTTGTCGACAACCGGCAGGTGGCGTAATCTGTTTTCTGTCATCAGCGCCATGCATTGCTCGTTGCTGTGGTCTGGACCAACACAAATGACGGATGAAGTCATAATTTCACTCACCAGCGTGCCGCCGGCTGATAGGCCCATGAGTTCGACTTTTCGGGTGCAATCGCGTTCACTGACGATGCCGGCAATCCGCTCACCTTCCATCACCAATAACGCACCGATACTCTTTTCTGCCAACAGCTTGAGCGCATCCAGTACCGTCGCCGTGGGCGCGACGCGGCACACCGACTGGATTGATTTTGAGTGAAGTATGTGTGCGACAGTTTGCATGGATACCCCCATTTGAAATTGATGCAGTCGAACTAACAACCAGCATATTTTTTGATTTCTACCCTGATAAATTTTTCCCTGCAGCAAGAAATCACATTTGGGTAGCGAGTGAGTGGAAATGTCGCCCAGGCACCGCCCACCAAGAACCCTCGGCTGTTAGGTGCCCCGTTCGGCTAGCAGGTTAGGGGCGTTCCCGTCATTGAGTGTATTAATCGTCCCTACACAGGATACCGTCAACCGAATGCTCCTTCTTCCAAATCTTTTTTGAACAAAGCCACCCATGCCATACCGTCTCCGATGATGTATTGCCTCTCTTTGTTGTTTGTTGTTCGAATTACAGTAAGGCATCCCTGAAGCGCACAGATCTCATCGCTTTTCGGATCGGTCGTGTCGATTTCCCGAAATGTAAAATCAGCGACGTCGAGACACTTGCTTGTCAATAAGGCTTTGAACTCATCCAGTTCATACTGTTCTATCAGTTCCATTTTGAACTCCTGGTTGCCGGATCGTGACGACGTATGCGCGATCACCAATGATGCCAGGCGGCATTGCGGCACGATTGCACGCTGAATTAACTGTCATAGCTGGTGGGGCCCCCAGCTAAGTGGCCAACTACACGAGCATCCGGTCATCTGACGCAAATCGTTCCCTAGTGGAGGAACGACTGACCGCAACTGGGCGAAATTGCGTTTAATTGCATTCCCATGGGCTTACTCTATTAGCGATTCAATTCAACGTTTGGGGTTTTTCATCGACTCGGATTCCATGGCGGCATTTCGTTCCTCACTGGCCCCTACAGCCTCTATGGTTTCGTCGATGGATGCCCCCGCACGCTCAGCGACGGCTTTCCGATCATCCGCGACGGCATCTTGTCCTTCGTCATCATCATTGTTAATTGGAGGTTCCAACATGTCTTTCAGCATGGCCTCAGCTCCAATGGATCCACTGGTTCGCCATGCTGCTTCTTCTGTTTGATATAGTGCCTAATTTCTGAATCTTGCTCTGACGTCAATGGAAGCCCACGGAAGGTGCTATAAGGGTCTATGTCTGGCATGATAATGCCCTCCCCCGGACCTGTCTCAACCTCAGTGTACGCTCTTGTAGACAGGCCGGCGTAACTCAATAAGGCCACATGAAAGCGTAGCCTGAAGAAGTGAGGTTTGTTGGTCATATTGCTCAAGCCGTCGACTCTGATCACTGCGGTTGAGACATCTGTAGATGTGCATCTTCAAGAGCACTGCAAGATGACACAACCCTTCCCGGTGCCCCATAATTCAAGCATCGTTGGCCGTTTTTGTACCGTAGGAGGGCTAACTTTTTGTTTCTTGAGCCTCAAGGATTCAAGTGAATCCTTTCCTGCTCGCTTGCGTGGTCAAAATGATGTCTTACGATGAGTTCACATCCAAATCACTATTCGGATGTTTACAAATCCACCGTCCAAAGGCAAATACATGAAAAACTTCTCGAACAAAGATATATACGAAATTGACTGGGCATATACAGACCGCCAGAAGTTCTTGCGCTCAATTCCACGAACTTGGGAAGAAAGAAGACTGACCCAATTTATCTTCCTGGGTGCCAAGCGCCACATAGGCACTATTCGTCAGTGGTGGGCTGCCGGCAAGGGTTGTATCCGGTCGATCATACAAAAGCTCCTTGCGTCGACTGCTATTAAGACCGTTGGGCGTCATGAGGAAATGGCGATTCAGAACAGTACGCCGACCAGAAAAGCACACTGAGCCTCACTCGCACTTAAGCTGGAATTAATGCATTTTCAGTTTTTCCACGCGGCGCTTGTATTCATCAATAAAATCAAAAGCTGGAATTTCAAGCGCCGTCCAAATCGGTATACGATCCTCCAATTTGTCGCTGGACCTATGATCACGCTCGATGATCATAGCCAGTAATATCCTCATAGCACTGGGCAATGGTAATAGCATGCAGGTTCGGTAGCATACTTATCAGTAGTTAACCAATCTGTTGACGCTGGCTCGACTTCCCCCAGATGCCAATACTAAGCTATCTTGCAGTACTTACAAACGGAAGCAATTTCGTTGAAATACGATTGCGTGTCGGAGCTGCACCATGTTGCGCAGCAAACCTCCCAGCGCTATAGATTTTGCTAATTCAACGAGACGTGCAAAACGCACGTCTTTCTTCTATTTCTTCTTCCCTGCGCGCCAGTGCTGCGCGTAGTTCACCGCAAATCCATACACAAACTCTTTCTCCCGCAGCGGCAAGTCTTTCACGACCTCGCCCAGCAGGTCACCGAAAGCCTCCGTTTTGGAGGTATCGGCGACCAGGGAAGATAAAGAGACCTGCAGTAGCTTGGCAATTTCCCCGAGACGGTCTATCGATGGCAACTGGGCGCCTGTCTCAATTCTAGAGATCGTAACGTTTTCAACGTCAAGTTTCTCGGCGATCTGACTTTGTGTCAGTCCCAGCCGAGTGCGGGCAATTTTGATGTTGCGCCCTATCCGTACCCCTATATCGGTCGTGCGTGCGTCCCTGGTTTTCTTAGGCATGTGGTCATTCCTTTCAATGCCACATCCTCCGACGACTGCCGCACCTATTAAATGACGTAATTAATTAACTATGTTGACTCAATACGATAATTTCACTATATTTCCATATGGAAATAGCTGTATTACGTTTTTGCCATCCCACGAACTGAAATTAGGATTTTTTTCCATTGCCACAAAAAAAACACCGACTACCGGGTTTGCGCGAGTTTGATTCAGGCTACGCCGCCGTCCTACACCGTTGCACGCAGTGACTTCTGCACCACGTGAACTAAATAGGTCTGGGTATTCCGTGCCCCGACGTATTGGAGAACCAGATGAGCAATAAAAATCAAGGATTTGATTTCGGCGCCATTCCGATCTGGATTATGGGCGCTATCGCCGGATTGATCGGAGTCACCGTTGTACTGGCCATGCGGGCGCTGGTC
>JABDED010000034.1 GCA_013287275.1 Betaproteobacteria bacterium | reverse complement strand
CGCGGTATTCGCTGACCGTTTTTGACCGACAGCGATAGTTCCTTGGCAATATCGCTGACAGTTTTCCCGGAGGCGATCATCGTCATGGTCTGGAACTCGCGATCCGACAAATTCTTGTGCAAGGGAAACTTTCCGGCGACTGGCGATAGACCGCATTGCACCGACACCGGAAGCCTACCGCAAACTCTACCTGGAAATTTCCGGCGAGCCGGACGAGGAAGCAAAGAAGGCGCAGATCGCCGCACTCCAGGCATCCGAAGCGGAAGCGATGCTGTCCAGCTTCGCCGCCAGCCTGCAAAAATCACCACCCGAAATAGCGCTGTATGGGCAACGCCTGAACCGCGCAGTGAAAGCAAAAGACTGGGCAGACTACAGCAAGGGCCTGAACCAGCTGGTGGAAAAACTCTCCACCAGACCACCGCCGTCCAGGGTGGGTAGCCTGGTAGACGTGGTAGAGCCGCCTGCCAGCTCCGGCATCTCGCTGATGGATAGTTTCGGCGAAGACGATCCCATGGTACGCATCCTGAAGGATTCACTATACCGCACCCTGTCGCTGGCGCTGACTTCGCTGTTGCAAACCACGCCCAAACTGGCAGCGGATGCGGAAGCGCTGGGGACCGCAGTCCGGCAGGCGACCAACGAAGCCGGCATGAACCAGGTCGCGTCCCGCTTGAAGCAACTGTGCTTCCAGATAGAATTGAAGAGCGGCGATAGCGCCGAGCAGCAGGAATTGCTGTTGCGCCTGTTCAGCCTGTTGCTGGAAAACGTGCATGAACTGCTCGACCACGACAACTGGCTGCGCGGACAGATAGAGGTCGTGCAAAACCTGATCGCCGGGCCTATCGACCATCGCGCGCTGCAGGATGCGACCCGCAGCCTGAAAGACGTGATCTATAAGCAAGGCGTGCTGAAAAGCAGCATCGAGGAATCGCAGTCATCAGTAAAAAACATGATGACAACCTTTATCGACCGCCTGGAAGTCATTGCAAACAGCACCGGCAACTACCACCTCAAAATGGATGGCTATTCGCAAAAGATCAGCCAGGCCAGGGATGGCGCCGAGGTCGGCAAACTGGTCAGTGCGATGATGAATGAAACCAAGCTGGTGCAATCCGAGGCGATACGCTCGCGCGATATGATGCTCGTCGCACAAAAGGAAGTGAAGGACGCCGAGGACAGGATCAGGGAACTGGAAGAAAAACTGGCGCACATGAGCGAACTGGTGCGCGAGGATGAACTGACCGGCAGTCTGAACCGCCGTGGCCTGGATGACGTATTCGATCGCGAAGCCGACCGTGCCGACCGTCGCGGCACACCCTTGTGCGCCGCGATGCTTGACCTGGATAATTTCAAAAAACTCAACGATACCCACGGCCATGCCGCTGGGGATGAGGCGCTGGTGCACCTGGTGCGCATCGTCAAGCAGACCCTGCGCTCCATCGACGTCATCGCGCGCTACGGCGGCGAAGAATTCCTGATCGTGATGCCGGAAACCGACCTGGAAGAGGCGGCCCAGGCCATGACCCGCGTCCAGCGCGAACTGACCAAGCACTTTTTCCTGATCAATAACGAACGCCTGCTGATCACCTTCAGCGCCGGCGTCGCCATGCGCGAACCGAGGGAAACGCAGGAATCCGTGGTAAACCGCGCAGACAGGGCAATGTATGACGCAAAGAACAGCGGCAAGAACCGGGTAGTAAAAGCCGATTAGCCAATGTGACGTCAGGGGTCCGTGATTTGACGCCCTTACCGGCAGCCATAAACTGACATATAAGATTGCCGACATGTTGCCTTCAGCAATTTTGGGTCACCCGTCCAGCCTGCTGGAGAAAGTGGCTGGCGATCAATGGGCCTGACGTGCCTATATATTGATTGTGCACCGGTGGCAACAATTGTTTAAACAGCAGCTTTACCATCAAACCAGGCGTGAAGACCTGGAAGGAAAAGTAGTCCGGATCGAGCGCGCCGCTTCCCTGCTATTAAAAAGCGGCAGCAAACGCCCGATTGAGACCACAACATCTCCACCTGTGCCTGATCGTCTACCCGTTTGTATCGATACGAGCATGAGGCTCGGTCGGCAATACCCTAAAAATGGCGATGAATGGCAATCTTGATATGGTGCATTACCCGGACAGACTCAACAAGACACGCAATGTATTGCATTAAACTTAACAAAAATATCAAAAAGCTCATGCAATTAATCACCCGACCAGGGATTCCCTGCAGTTTTTTTCTGAAAAATAGAGATAAATTTACCCTAAAGTATTTTCAAATGACGCCGTAGAGCGAAGTAATCATTATAAATTGAAGGCCAAAAAAAAATATTTATCTGCAGAAACTAGTTAAACATTTTCGGAGACCGTCCGATATCACTTAGCAACGGCGGTCCGATTGTCTTAGTCTTCACTAGACAGGCCAAAGTTCAAGGCGTATCGCCCCAAATTTATTGGTTTCGTTAAGGAGAATAAAATGGCTGACATTATCAACACCAATATTGCCTCGCTGAATGCGCAGCGCAATCTGAGTTCCTCACAAGCTGGCGTCGCTACAGCATTGCAACGCCTGTCCTCAGGTTTGCGCATCAATAGCGCCAAAGACGATGCAGCCGGATTGGCGATTGCCTCCAGGATGACTTCCCAGATCAACGGACTGGACCATGCTGCCCGCAATCCCAAGGACGGTATTTCACTTGCGCAAAGGGATGAGGGTGGCTTGTCAACCACAGGCGATCTGTTGCAGCGTATGCGTACCCTGGCGGTGCAAGCAGCCAACGGCACAAACTCCGCATCGGACCGCGCCTCCATCCAGGCTGAAGTAAGCCAGTTGCAACAGGAAGTGAACCGCGTCGCCAACACTACCCAGTTCAACGGCCAGAATATTTTGGACGGCTCGCTGTCAAATGCACAATTCCAGGTTGGCGCAAACGCGAACCAGACCATCAACTTTTCCGTAGGCAGCTCATCGGCCAACGCAATCGGCAACAATACGCTGTCGACCAACAATCAATCGGCAGCCGGCGGTATCGGCAACGCGATCGCCGGCACAGCGGCCGGCGTAGTCATGCCCAATGGATTCTTGGCACAAGCACTGACCATACAAGGTAACGGCCAAAGCGCAACCATCCCTGCCGGAACTCTGGTCAACAATACAACAGCACAAGGTCTCGCAGCGGCAGTCAACAACGCCGCCGGTACAACCGGGGTAACAGCAACCGCGCTTACCACCGCGACGCTGGGCGCATTTACTGCAGGTACGGTGACTTTGAAACTGCAAGGTGCGTTGAACACTGCCGGAGCACAAGTCCCGGTCACAGTTTCGGCAACACTGGCAAGCAGCAATGACTTGTCCGGCCTGGCCCAGGCAATTAATAACCAGTCCGGCACAACAGGCATCAATGCGGTTGCCAACCTGACCAATGGCACGATTGCGCTTACCCAATCGAACGGCGCAGATATAGGTGTCACCAACGTCGGCGGCGGTACTGGCGTCACCGTAAAGAGCGGCGCTACGGGGGCAACAACGACGGTAACCTTGGCTGCAGCAGCGGCTATTGGCGACACCGCCGAAGTCGGCGGCGTAGTCAGCTTCAATGGCCCTGGATCTTTTACAGTCAGCTCAAATATTACTGGTGCTGGTAGTGCCTTTACCGGCGCCGCTAATGCCGCAAATTCTAGTGCGCTGGCTTCCGTTGCAAGCATTGACGTCACGCAATTGACCAACGGCATACCAACAGGCGCCAATAGCGCACTCGCGATCATTGATTCGGCAATCTCGAATGTCAACTCCGCGCGCGCCAGCCTGGGTGCTCTGCAGAATCGTTTCACCAACACGATTTCGAACCTGCAGACTACCACTGAAAACTTGAGTGCTTCACGCAGCCGTATCCAGGACACGGACTTCGCCTCTGAAACAGCCGCACTGACTCGTGGTCAGGTCCTACAGCAAGCTGGTACAGCGATGCTGGCGCAAGCAAACTCGCTTCCTAACGGCGTGCTGGCCCTGTTACGTTAATTGTAGGTTAGCTTTGCTTAACAACCCGACCGAAATCCCGGTCGGGTTTTTGTCCATCAACGGAGGTCATCATGGATATCCGGTCTCTTGGAAATTCGGTCCAACCCGGATTCGTACCTGCAGAAAAAAGCTCCAGTACGGCTACTACAACTGTCACTGCGAAGACTGCCGCGGCGCCAGCCGTGCCTGTTCCCGCCGTACAGCCGCCGGGCCAGCCCCCTACGGCGGAAGAGCTCGCTAATGCACTAAAAGAAATAAATAAAGTAGTGGCATCGCAAGGAATCGAATTTTCTATTGATTCTGACTCCCATCGTACTATTGTTAAAATAGTTGATCGACAAACGAATCAACTTATTCGTCAAATTCCTACACAGGAAGCCTTGGAAATTGCGAAAGACCTGGATAACTGGCATGGATTACTCATCAAGCAAAAAGCATGATTCGCCAAAATAGACGTAGAAATCACCCTCTAAAGTTCTATTAGCCCTAGTCGTTAACAACGTATATTGTAGTTTTACAGGAGTAGCAAGTGAGTCTTTCTTCCCCCGGTATTGGTTCAGGCTTGAATGTGGGCGACATTGTCTCGAAGCTGATGGCGGTGGAGTCGCAACCATTGACCTTGCTCAATAATAAAGAAGCTAGCTACCAGGCGACATTATCCGCTTATGGCAACGTAAGCGGTGCGCTCAGTTCTTTTCAAAATGCGTTGAGTGCATTGAGCGATCCGGCAAAGTTCCAGGGCGTGCTCGCATCGTCGGGAGATTCGAGTATATTGACCAGTTCGGCGACCAGTAAAGCGGTCGCCGGCAGTTACAATATAAATATCACGCAACTTGCTCAGGCACAATCACTGATCACCTCGGGCCAGGCTAGTGTCAGTACGCCGGTCGGCGGCGGTGCAAGCACCACGGTGACGTTTCAATTCGGCACCATCGCTTCAAATATTTCCGGCGCGACATTAGGGGCAAGTGTTGCATCAGGCGGTATCGCAGCAGGATCTTTGATACTGAACGGCACGACGATAGCCACCAGCAGTTCAACCAACAGCGCAAAAGCGCTCGCTGCCCAAATCAACCTGTTGCAGTCAACCACTGGCGTCACGGCAACCGCGCAAACAACAGATACAGGCGCGCTGGCTTATTCTGCGGTCACCACGGGCTCCGGAGATGCATACTCCCTGGTGATAGGCGGCACTACGATTGCGAGCATTGGAGCCAATTCCAGCCTGAGCGCCGCGCAACTGGATTCTGCAATTGGAACGGCCAGTGCGCAACTGGCAGCCAGTGGAATAACGTATACCGGGACAGCCGCTGCGGGCAACCTGCATTTTACCAAGACAGACGGTTCTAATCTCAGCGTCACGCAAACATTGTCCGGATCGGCAAGTGGCGGCATCGCGGGCCTTGCCTCCGGCGTGCCAACCGATTACTTGAGTTCGGTCTCCCTGAGTTCGTCAAACCCGGTTGTAGTAGCGGGAAGCAACCCTGCATTGGCTGGATTGACGGCAGGCACCACTCAGACGGGCTTTGTTCAGGATGGTACGCAAACTACTGGCTCAGTAACGATAGACAGTACCAACAATTCCTTGCAAGGCATACGCGACGCCATCAATAAAGCGAACTTGGGCGTAACCGCCACTATCATTGGGGATGGCTCGGCAAATCCCAATCACCTGGTGCTCACCTCCAACAAGACCGGTGCAACGTCGAGCATGAAAATTGCTGTCGCAGGAGATTCCTCGATAAGTGATTTGCTGGCATACGGCAACATGACTCAAACAATTGCGGCGCAAAACGCCACGCTGAACGTCAACGGCATTGCCATTTCCAGCGCAACCAATACTGTCACCGGTGCAATTCAAGGGGTGACGGTGAATGCGGCCAAAGTAGGCTCCACCTCCCTGGCAATCACGCGCGATACAGCCTCCGTACAAACTGCGATCAATTCATTGGTCACTGCTTACAATGCGGCAAACAAAACGCTGACTTCCCTGACGGCCTACGATCCCAAGACAAAAACAGGGGGGCCGTTAATTGGCGACTCCGTGGTTCGCACAATTAAGTCGCAAATGGCTGCATTATTGACGTCGCCGATTCAAGGCGCCGCAGGTAGTTTGACAACGCTCGATCAAGTAGGCATCTCGTTTCAAAAAGACGGCACATTGGCGCTGGATTCCACTAAATTACAAACTGCCATCACCAATAATTTCGGCGATATTGCCAGCCTGTTTTCGGCCAATGGCACAACCACGGATAGTTTGGTTAGTTTCGTCAGCTCTTCAGGCGCGACAAAGGCCGGGCAATATGCAGTGAATGTGACGTCATTGGCGACTCAGGGTACCTTGGTCGGCAACGCTCCGCCTGGGCTGACCATCACCCAAGGCTCCAATGACCAACTATCCTTCACGATTGATGGTGTAACTGCCTCGGTGAATCTCGTCGCCGGCACCTATACCGCGAGTGCCTTGGCAGCGCAGGTACAGTCTGCCATCAACGGTGCAACGGCATTGTCCAGTGCGGGCAGCTCTGTAACGGTGGGCCTGAACGCGAGCAATCAATTGACTATTACGTCGAATCGCTATGGCTCGGCATCCAAGCTCACGATAGTTGGCAATGCGGCCACTAATCTGCTTGGCGCAGCACCTACCGCCACTACCGGCGCTGACGTGGTCGGCACGATCAACGGCACTGCGGCAACAGGTTCCGGCCAGTTCCTCACCGGCGCAATAGGGTCTCCCACTGAAGGATTGAAGCTGCAAATCTCAGGAGGTAATCCAGGTGCGCGAGGCACGGCTAATTTTGCCCAAGGCTATGCCTACCAGTTAAACAATCAGATTAACAGTTATCTGGGAACTTCCGGTCTGATATCAGGCCGGACCAGCGGTATCGATGCCTCCGTGGCTAGTATTGAAAAGCAGCGTACTGATATGACGGCTCAGCTTGCCGATACTCAAAAACGTTTATTGGCGCAATTTACAGCTTTGGATACGACCATCGCCAGCATGCAATCGACACAATCGTTCCTGACCCAGCAGTTGGCGCAGTTAGCGTCACTTAAATAGATTTTATTAGGCCAATTTTCTTTTAGTAGAGCAAAGGAGACGTAAATGTTTGGGTCGACACAGAGTGGCGCCAAGGCGTATGCCACCGTAGGAGTCGAGACTGGCGTCATAGCGGCGAACCCGCATAAATTGATCGTTATGCTCTTTGAAGGTGCTCTCGTTGCCATTAAAACTGCCATACAGCAGATGGGTAAGGGCAACATTCCTGAAAAAGGGATGGCAATTTCCAAAGCAATTATGATCGTAGAAAACGGTCTTCGCGCCAGCCTCAACAAAAAAGCAGGTGGTGATATCGCGGAGAGCCTGGATGCCTTATATGAATACATGGGCAAGCGGCTTTTGGAAGCGAATTTGAAAAATGACGCAAAAATTCTGGAAGAGGTTCATGCGCTGCTGTTGGAACTAAAAACTGCATGGGATGCTATCGGCTCAGATGCGAATAAACCGCCTGCACCAGTTGATGTCCCGTCGGCACAAAAATTGTCGGACTATGATGCACTTGCCCCCAACAAAAAATCTTTTGTGAGCGTTTAACAATGATGAATAGCGAAGAAATCATCTCCGTCTACGAAGTAGTCTCCATGATCACAGACCAGATGCTGATTGCAGCAAAGTCGCAGGACTGGGAAAAATTCAGCGACCTGGAAAGCAATTGCGCCAAACACATACAGACCTTGAGGCAAGAAGAGTCCCCTATCCCCCTGCCTCCGCAAAGCCGGGAAAAGAAGGTCAAGCTGATCCAGAAAATACTGGCTGACGACAGGGAAATCCGCGATATCACCGAACCCTGGATGGCGCAGCTTAGCGCAATGATGAGAAATACCGGCACCGCACGCAAACTCACTGGCGCATACGGCAGCAACCGTAGCGCCTGATCCATATGCTGCCACGGGTCGACAACCAGGTCAGACCGTTACCTTCGGTTGAAGCACCGAACGCGGCAGCATCGATAGGAGAAACCAGGCAGGATGTCGTCTCCAGGCTGTCCCAACTGGTAGTCGGCAAGCAGATCCAGGGCGAGATCCTGTCGCGCCTGAACGACGGCACCTTCGTCGTACGCCTCGATGGCGCAACCGCCCGCATGGCCTTGCCCCAGGACAGTAAAGCCGGCACATCCCTGCCGCTGACCCTCATTGCCACCAATCCGCGCCCTACCTTTTTACTGGGCTCCGGCGAAGGCTCCGCCACCACGGTGGCCCTGACGCGCCAGGAGCTGATAGAGGGCGCGCTGCAAAACGCAGATGCACACGGTGCGGCAAACCAACTGCCGGGTTCCAGGCAAAATCCCATCGGCAGCTATCTGTCCGAAACCAGGCAGGATGGCACGGAATCGCTCAAGTCCAACCCGGCCGTAGATGCCAAGACCGCTGCAGGCCTGGCCGCCGCTGCCGAACACGGATCCAGCACGCCCACCAGCCTGAGCAGCGCCGGCCGGCTGATAGACCAGATCTTGCAGGCGGCGCAGGAAAAAAACGCTTCTGGGGCGCTGGTCGGCAAAACGCCACTGGCTGGCTCTGCCGAAGCGATGGGACACCCGGACAAAATGGCTGACACGCTGAAGCAGACCATCACGTCCAGCGGCCTGTTCTATGAATCGCACGTTGCCGACTGGGCAGAGGGCAAGCGTCCGCTGAGCGACCTGATGCGCGAGCCGCAGGCGCAGTTGGCCAAATCCATGGGCGATACGGATTTGAACTCTGCCGGCTTGGCAAAAAGTCCCGAGCTCACACAAATCATCAATCTGCAACTCGATACGCTGGAGCAGCAGCGCATTGTCTGGCACGGCAACCTGCTGCCGGGCCAGCCCATGGAATGGGAAGTGACGCGCAACACCGCCAGAAAAAAAAACCAGCAGGCCGAGCCGGAGCAATCCTGGCAAAGCACGGTTCGCTTCGAACTCCCGCATCTGGGCGCCATCGCAGCGACGATCAACCTGCATGGCGAACATCTTCAGCTTTTCATCCGCACCGACTCTGAATCCTCCGCCACCGCGTTACAGGAACATGCTGTAACATTGGCGGAAGCGCTTAAGCAAGCAGGCGCGCAATTGGACAGTTTTTCGGTGAAAAAGGATGAGCAAAGCTAAATCCGACCTGCAGAGTGCCGTCGCGCTGGCCTATCAAGGCGGCGCCACCACGCCTAAAGTGGTGGCAAAAGGCCGGGGCCTGATTGCGGAAGCCATCATTTCCAAGGCTAAGGAGCATGGCGTCTTTGTCCACCAATCCAAGGAACTGGTGTCGCTGCTGATGCAGGTGGAGTTGGATAAAGACATTCCCCCCGCCTTGTACCGTGCGGTTGCAGAACTGCTCGCTTGGCTATACCATATTGAGAGAGAGAAATCGGGAATCCCTAAAAACCTGGATACCTAATGAACTGTAACAGTCCATTAGTCTCATTTACAGAATCCAGCCTTCTCGCCACTTCATTTTTCAGGCCACATAAACACATATGCAATCAGCACCTCCAGTTTTGGGCACCGAGAATCAAAGTCCGTTTCAGGTCGATTCGCGACGTGAAATTATCTCGCTATTGCGCGGCCTGAAAGATGCCAACCAGTTGATCAGCATGATGATCAATGGCGGCTCGGATGTGTTTATCACTTCCATCCTGGATATTGACGATGCGAACAACCTGCTCATCATAGACAGCGCCCCGGGCCAGCTGGCCAATCAGCGCATCGTGGAAGCTCCGCGGGTATCCTTTGAAGGTTTGCTGGACCGTATCAGCATACAGTTTTCATCCACGGGCGTGCAGCGCACGGACTATGAAAATCGCCCGGCACTACAGTTTGCGATACCGGTCAGCCTGATCCGCCTGCAAAGGCGCGAATACTATCGCATCAACACGCCGCTCTCCAATCCCATCCGCTGCCAGATGACGATCGCCGATGAGCACCGCACCGAGACGGTAAAACTGTCCCTGGTGGACATCAGTTGCGGCGGAGTGGCGATCCTGGATGACCGCAAGATCATTGATTGCGCTATCGGCACCGAATACAAGAGCTGCAAGATCGACCTGCCATCGATAGGCCTGGTCGAGGTGACCCTGCAAGTCAGGAATTCCCAGGACCTGATCCTGCTCAATGGCAAATCCAACCGCCGGCTGGGCTGCCAGTTTATGGATCTATCCAACTCGGTATTGGCCAGTGTACAGCGCTACATCATGAAGCTGGAGCGGGAGCGTAATGCCAAGATGACCGGCATACGCTGACAAACGCGCGGCGCCGGCCGCCAGGGCGTACCGACACGCGCCAAGCAAGCACGGTCAAATCTGCATATTCATGATGTCGTGGTAAGCCGATACCAGCTTGTTCCTGACCTGGATCGAGGTCTGGAACGAGATATTGGCCTTTTGCGCAGAAATCATCACATCCGACAGGCTGACCCTGTCGTCACCCATGGTGAACCTCCCGCCCAGCTGTTCGGCAGTCGTCTGCACGCTGTTCACCTGGTCCAGCGACGCCTTCAGCGCATCGGCAAAATCGATCTTGGATGGACCATTGCCGGTTGGAGAAACAGGATTCGGGACGCCCGCCTCCATGCGTGCAGAGGCCGCCCTCAATTGCGCCACCATTGCATCTATTCTGCTAGTATCAATTCCGCCCATTTTTTACCTCTTGCTCATCCTTGTACTGTCTTTGTAGAAAGGTCGACCGGCAAGCTGCCGCCGGTTTACCCCATACCATCTCCATACCAACACATTAGCACCTGGGCCTTTCCGGCTAGCGCTGATAAGAAGGGCAAAAACAAGTTTGCTCTCGCAATTGATTTTTCCAAATCACAGCACAATCCGTATCAAGGAAAAAACCCCGGATTGGAACCAGAAATGCAGCACTCCCCCCTTATGAAGCACGAGGCAAGCCATGGCAATAGCTGAAGAAACCGCATTGGGTGAACCGGCGCCGCCGCCGGTGCCGACCATATTCGGCATTCCGCAAACGCCGGCAATCAGGACTGCGCTGTTGTCACTGGGCGCAGCCCTGGTAGTTGCGATCATGGTCGGGGTATGGCTGTGGGGCCAGCAACCGGAATACAAGGTCTTGTTTTCCAACTTCAACGACCGGGACGGCGGCGCTATTGTTGCACAATTGCAAACAATGAATGTGCCCTATAAATATTCCGAAAGCGGCACTGCCATCCTGGTACCGGCCAATCAAGTGCACGATGCCAGGCTGAAACTGGCGGCACAGGGCCTGCCCAAGGGCGGCAATGTGGGTTTTGAGCTGATGGAAAACCAGAAACTGGGGATCTCGCAGTTCCTGGAGCAGGTTAATTTTCAGCGGGCGCTGGAAGGCGAACTGGCCCGCTCCATAGAGTCGGTATCCTCGGTGCAATCGGCACGCGTGCATCTGGCCATTCCCAAGGCATCGGTATTCATCCGCGACCAGCAAAAACCTACCGCCTCCGTGCTGCTCAACCTGTATCCGGGGCGGGTCATGGATCAGCAGCAAGTCTCCGCCATCATCCATCTGGTTGCCAGCAGCGTACCTGAGCTGACCACCAAGAATGTGACGATAGTCGACCAGAACGGCAATTTATTGTCGGACCCGAATAAACAGAACGGCCCCAATATCCTGGACCCGTCCCAGCTCAAGTACATCCAGGATATACAGCAAAACATCATCAAACGCGTAGAATCGATTATCGCGCCCATCGTCGGGCCGAATAATGTGCACGCCGAGGCGACCGCCGATGTCGATTTTTCCCGCAGCGAACAAGCCGCGGAAAGTTACCGGCCAAATTCTCCGCCCGAACCGCAGGCAATCCGCAGCCAGCAGTCCAGCGAGAGTTTCAACAAGAACCTGAATCCATCCGGCATCCCGGGAGCCCTATCGAACCAGCCGCCGGTACCGGCGATCGCCCCTATCGTCGCCAGTGGCGCGGCAAGTGCAACCGCCGCATCCAATACCGCGCTGGTGCAAAAAGATGCCACGGTGAACTATGAGGTCGACAAAACCATACGCTATACGCAACAGCCCATGGGCGGCATCAAGCGCCTGACGGTAGGCGTCGTGATTAATTACAAGCGGGATGTTGATAAAAACGGCAAGGTGACCAACATACCTCTTACTGCGCAGGAAAAAATTGAAATCACCGATCTTGTCAAAGAAGCAATGGGCTTCAATAAAGACAGGGGCGATACGGTGAATGTTGTCAACAGTCCATTTGCCAGCCCCGAAAAAGATTCTATAGTGGAATTACCATTCTGGAAACAGGTCTGGTTCTGGGATTTGATGAAGGAAATAGGCAAGTACCTGCTGGTCGCACTGGTCCTTGGATACCTGTACTTTGCTTACCTGAAGCCATTGCTGTATAAACTCTCCGGCAAGGAAGAAAGAGACCGGAAAGCCGCGGAAGCAGCAGCCGCCGCCGCTGAAAAAGCCCGCCTGGAAGAGGAACGGGCAGAATCGGGCGCTACAGGCATGGCCGGCGACGAAGACGAAGAAGGCGCCGTCGTGAGCCTGACCAGGGACGCAGACGGCAACCTGGTGCGGCATATGTCGCCTTACGAAACCGACCTGCAGATGGCGATAGACCTGGCAAAGAATGATCCCAAGATAGTGGCGAATGTGATCAAGAAGTGGGTAAGCAATGAAGGATAAGCAATGAGTGACGATGGCATACAAAAAGCGGCAACCCTGATGCTCGCGCTCGGCGAAGATGGCGCGGCCGAGGTCATGAAATATCTGGGGCCGCGCGAAGTGCAGAAGATAGGCGCGGCCATGGCTGTCATCGGCGCCATTCCGCACGAAGCCATTTCCAAAGTACTGGAAGAGTTCAAGACCGAAGCCAACCTGAGTTCCTCGGTGGGCCTGGATTCGGACGAATATATCCGCAACGTGCTGACCAAGGCACTCGGCGACGACAAGGCGGCTTCGCTGCTGAACCGCATCCTGGGCGGCAAGGACGCCAGCGGCATAGAAAGCCTGAAGTGGATGGACTCCCCTTCCGTGGCCGAACTGATCAAGAATGAGCATCCGCAGATTATTGCCACCATCCTGGTCCACCTGGAGCGCGACCAGGCCTGTGAAATCCTGAATCAGTTTACCGAGCGCCTGCGCAACGATGTCATTTTGCGTATTGCCACGCTGGACGGCATCCAGCCTACCGCCTTGCGGGAATTGAATGACGTCTTGACCAAATTATTGACCGGCAATGAAAGCCTGAAAAAGAAAACCATAGGCGGCGTGCGCGCGGCGGCAGAAATCCTGAACTTCATGAGCGGCGAAAACGAAGCCTCGGTGATGGAAAACCTGCGCAAATACGACGGCGAGATGGCAGAGAAAATCATGGACGAGATGTTCGTCTTCGACAATATCCTGGAGATAGACGACAGGGGTATACAGTTGCTGCTGCGCGAAGTCCAGTCGGACTCGCTGATCATCGCGCTGAAAGGCGCAAACCAGGATATGCGCGACAAGATTTTCAAGAATATGTCGCAACGCGCCGCCGAAATGATGCGGGAAGACCTGGAGTCCAAAGGGCCGGTGCGCCTGTCTGAAGTGGAGTCGCAGCAGAAACAGATTTTGCTGATCGTGCGCAGACTGGCCGACGAAGGCCAGATCATGCTAGGCGCGAAAGGCGAAGATGCCTATGTCTGATCGCACCCTGCCAAAAGGCCAGATGTCGGCGTTTCAGCGCTGGGAAATGGCTTCTTTTGGGGATGAACGCCCTTCCCAGGTGGCAGAAAGAACATCGGTGCTTGCTACCGCAGCGAAGGCCTATCAGGAAGAAGCTCACCAGGCACGAGAAAATGCACGCAAGGAAGGCTATGCGGCCGGTTACAAGGAAGCGTATGCACTAGGTTTGCAGCAGGGCCAGGAAGACGGTCACAGGGAAGGCCTGGCTGCCGGCAAGGAAATCATCGATGCGGAACTGGAAAGCGTGCGGAGCATCGCCCACCATTTTGCCGGGCAGATTGCATCGGCAAATACTTTGGTCGCGCAAGACGTCTTCAGGCTCGCGCTCGATTTGTCCGAAGCCATGCTGAAGACCAGCCTGGAACTGGATCCCGAACTGATACTCCCCATCGTGCGCGAAGCGGTGGAAAGCCTACCTTCAGTGCAGCGCCCTGCCCAGCTTATCCTGCATCCAAAGGACGCTGAAATCGTCAGGAACCGGATGGGAAGCGAACTCGACAAGGACGGCTGGCGCATCGTCACTGACCACCATATGGAGCCGGGCGGATGCAAGCTGGAAACGGCGCAGAACCTGGTCGACGCCAGCTTTTCCACGCGCTGGAGCAAGCTGAGCGATGCGATGAAAAAACACTTGCCGCCGCAAGGCTAAGGCTGCCCATGACGGCGACCCAAACCCATCCCTGGAAATCCCTGCTGGAGCTCGGTATACAGCAGGTGCCGCATATCCAGACCGTACTGGTCGCCGGCCGAGTTACCAAGGTCACCGGCCTGGTCATGGAAGCCGTAGGCTTAAAGCTGCCGGTCGGCAGCGCCTGTTCCGTACATTTGCAAAACGGCATGAAAATCGATGCGGAAGTCGTGGGCTTTGACGGCGATCGCCTGTTCCTGATGCCGCACAGCGACCTGGAGGGCGTCACGCCCGGCACACCGGTGTTTCCGGCAGAGGTAGCCCAGCTGGAAAACCCCAAGCATCCGCGGCGGCGGCCCAGCGACCGCACCCGCCACCTTCCGGTCGGCTATGAATTACTGGGGCGCGTACTGGACGGCAACGGCAGGCCGCTGGATACCCTGGGTCCGCTGGGCGCGACGGAATCGGCGCCATTGGGCGCGCGCATCTATAACCCGCTGCAAAGGGCCCCCATCGTCGATACGCTGGATGTCGGGGTGCGCGCGATCAACAGCATGCTGACGGTGGGCCGCGGCCAGCGGCTGGGCCTGTTTGCCGGTTCCGGCGTCGGCAAGAGCGTGTTGCTGGGCATGATGGCCAGATATACGACCGCAGATGTGATCGTGGTCGGCCTGATCGGTGAGCGTGGTCGCGAAGTAAAAGAATTTATCGAACAGATACTCGGCACGGAAGGCCTGGCCCGCTCGGTCGTGGTGGCGGCTCCCGCCGATGCGCCGCCTCTGCTGCGCCTGCAGGGGGCAGCCTATGCGACAACGATAGCCGAGTATTTCCGCGACCAGGGAAAAAACGTGCTGCTGATCATGGACTCGCTGACCCGCTACGCGATGGCCCAAAGGGAAATCGCACTGGCTATCGGCGAACCTCCGGCCACCAAGGGTTATCCGCCGTCGGTGTTTGCCAAATTGCCTATACTGGTTGAACGCGCCGGCAACGGCAAGGAAGGCGGCGGCTCGATTACCGCTTTTTATACCGTGCTGACCGAGGGCGACGATCAGCAGGATCCTATTGCCGATTCGGCAAGGGCGATCCTGGACGGGCACATAGTCTTGAACCGTAACCTGGCTGAAAGCGGGCATTACCCGGCGATTGACATAGAGCAATCGATCAGCCGCGCTATGCACAGCATCACCACTCCGGAGCATCAGCAATTGTCCAGGCGCCTGAAACAGTTGTATTCCCGCTATGAACGCAGCCGCGACCTGATCAGCGTGGGCGCCTATTCGCCGGGATCCGATCCCTTGCTGGACGAGGCGATCCGCTTGCACCCGGACATCGTTTCCTTTCTACAACAGGATATACTGGAAAAATCAGCCATTCCCGAGAGCTTGAGCGGACTTGCCGCTCTATTCAACGGATGAAAAGCGGCTTCACTCTCTATAATTGACTCATCATGACGCAGAAATCTCCTCTCAATACCTTGATTGAGATAGAAGAAAAAAATACCGATGACGCCGCCAAACGACTTGGCAACGCTATTCGGGCGCATGAAGAAACTGAAAAGAAACTGGCTTTGCTGGTGCAGTACCGCGACGATTACGATATACGCTTCCAGGATGGCGCAGCCAAGGGCCTGAGCATCACGCAATATCATAATTTCCAGTCCTTTATCAGGAAACTGGACAGTGCCATCGATGGGCAAAAACTGGTGGTAAAGGATGCGGAAAACCGTATCCAGCAAGCACGCAAGTTGTGGCAGGATCATGAGAGAAAAAGGCTGTCTTACGGCACCCTGCAAAACAGGGCTGAAGTTTCTCTGCAGAACAAAGAAACAAAACGGGATCAAAAAGCAATGGATGAACATGCTTCCCGATCTTTTTTTTATAAACGCTGAAGCAAATATCTGGTGAACATCATGCGCGCGAATCCCATACTTCCTCAAGCCGACATCCTGCAGGCCGCCGCCTCAGCGAAATCCGCTTCCAGCGACGTATCGGGGCCGTCTTTCAACCAGTTTTTGAACAAGGAAATTGCCAGTCCTAAAAGCACTTCGGGCAGCAACGGCAGCCAGAACAACGTCAATAATAACAACAATAATAATAACAATGTCAGCAACGCCGGTAATAGCGACAGCAACTCCGCCAGCCAGGTAGACAGCAAAACCGCCGATAAACCCGCGCAGGCCGATGCCGGCGGTAAAACGGACAAACCCAAGGATGCAAAAGACAAGGATGACGATACCGACGCCGATAAGACGTCAGCGGCATCCGACAGCCAGACCGCCGGTACGCAATTGATCGCGCTGGTAGAGAATCTGGGGAAACTGGCAACCGATAAAACGCCTGCGGCCGATAAATCGGACGACAAGAAGCTCGATCTGGCGGCGATTGCAGGAGCGGACAAAGCCGCGCTGCTAGGCAAATCGAAACCGCTTGCCGACACCAAAGCCGGCACCGACGCTGCAGTTGACGGCAAGGCTCTCACCGACAAAAATCCCGAACTGAAGGCCGACGCCAGCCTGGCCGGCAAGAAACCGGTCGATGCCCAGCTAACGGATCAATCCGAAACCAAAGACGATGCCGACAGCTCCAAGGCAAAAGACGTGGCTGCGCTGACCAAGGCGGCCGACTCACGCGATGCCGTCAAAGACGCACTGCAACAAGTGCGTAGCCCGGCGGATGCGGCAGCCGGCGCAGACCAAAAACTGGAGGCTGCACAGGAACTCGCTTCTGCCAAGGCCCTGATGCAGGACAATGCCGCCGGCGTTGCCCCTGTCCAACAAACTTTCGCCCAGCAGCTGGCTGCAACGGCCGCCCAGGGCAGTACCGCCGCAGCCGACCATCTGGCGCCGCGTGTAGGCGCCGCCGGCTGGGATCAGGCGGTAGGCCAAAAAGTGGTCTGGATGGTGGCCGGCGGCAAACAAACTGCCGAATTGACCTTGAACCCACCGGATCTCGGTCCCATGCAGGTCGTATTGAGCGTCAATAATGACAAGGCCACTGCTACATTTGTCACCGCGCAGCCAGAAGTACGCGAAGCACTGGAATCTGCCATGCCCAAATTGCGGCAAATGATGAGCGACGCGGGTGTGCAATTGGCCGGTTTTTCCTTTAACACCCAATCCTCCAATCCCGGCAACCAGTTCAGCGGCAATACACCGTCCGGCTCTAACCGTTTCAGCCACGGCCTGGCCGATGCGGACAGCACTCTCGCCTCTCCTGCCGTCACCAGCAGCCCCCTATCGCGGAGCGGCAAGCTGGGCATGGTTGACACCTTCGCATAGTAAGCATTTCATCAATAGCAGCGCCCTGTTGCCGCTATCCATCTTCAGCTTGCACGGCTTGCTTCGCTAAACGGTACAAGCATGTAAAATGACGTCATTACCAGCCGTCGCGCACGGATATAGCCGATTGTGCGTAACATCTGGAATGAGGGAAAAACACTACATTTACCTTTCTTTTTCACAGATGTTAGGCGCGATTGTAAAGATAATATGAAGCAATCAACGGTAGTATGGAGCAATCCCCATACTACCGCGCCAGTAACAAGGAAGATTATGTCAAAAACACCAGCACCAGCAAAAGCAGCGGCGGCCCCCAGCGAAGTAGCCGCCGGAGGATCGAAGAAAAAGCTGATCATCATCATTGCCGCAGTCGTGGTATTGCTGGCGGGCGCAGGCGGCGGGGCCGCCATGTTTTTATCCAAAAAAGGCGGCGACCATAAAGAAAAAGAACATAAGACGGAACCAGCCAAAGCGCCGGTATTCCTCGCCATGGAACCCTTTACCGTCAACCTGCAATCCGAAAACGGCGATAAATATCTGCAAGTGACGATGACCCTGCAGGTACCGGATGAAGAAATGTCCAACCTGATCAAACTAAATATGCCGCAGGTGCGCAGCCGTTTGTTGATGCTGCTCTCCAGCAAAGATTCAGCAGAAATACTGACCGGCGAAGGCAAGGCTAAATTGATAGAAGAAATCATACAACAGGCCTCCCTGCCGTTTACGCCCAAGGGTGAGCCGCAAAAAATTACCGGCGTTTTCTTTACCTCATTCGTTGTACAGTAAGCCATGGCTGATAATTTTCTCTCCCAGGAAGAAGTTGATGCCCTTTTAAAGGGCGTCACGGGAGACCAGGACGACTCTGCCGGACCGGAAGATACTTCCGGGGTCCGGCCCTACAATCTTGCCACGCAAGAGCGTATCGTACGCGGCCGCATGCCGACACTGGAAATTATCAATGAACGCTTTGCCCGCCTGTTGCGCATAGGCCTGTTCAATTTCTTGCGGCGCAGCGCCGAAGTATCGGTTGGCACCGTACGGGTCTCCAAATATAGCGAATTCATTCGCAACCTGGTGGTTCCTACCAATCTGAACCTGGCGCACATGAAGCCTTTGCGCGGGACGGCATTGATCGTGATGGATCCCGGCCTGGTATTTTTGCTGGTGGATAACCTGTTTGGCGGCGATGGCCGTTTCCATACCCGTGTCGAGGGCCGCGACTTCACGCAGACGGAACAAAGGATCATCCAGCGCATACTGGAAATCATTTTCGAGACCTATTCCAAATCCTGGGAACCCGTCTATCCGGTCGAGTTCGAATACATACGTTCCGAGATGAATACCCAGTTTGCCAATATCGCGACCCCGAACGAAGTCGTGGTATCGACTACTTTCACGATAGAACTGGGGCCGGTCAGCGGCGAGATGCACATCTGCATGCCGTACGCAATGATAGAACCTATCCGCGATCTGCTGACTTCCAGCCTGCAGGGTGAAACGCTGGAGGTCGACAAGCGCTGGGTGCGCCTGATGACGCAGCAGATACAGATAGCCGAGGTGGAAATCGTCGCCGACCTGGGCAGCACCCGGGTGACTCTGGGTGATATCCTGAATATGAAGCAAGGCGATATCATTCCGCTGGCGATACCGGAGATCGTTTCCGCCAAAGTGGACGGCACGCCGGTGATGGAATGCAAATACGGCGTATTCAACGGGCAATATGCATTACGCGTGGAAAAACTGATCAGTTCCAGCGTACAGGACATAGCACAAGGAGAAAATCATGGATGACAATAACGACGCACCTATCAGTGAAGACGATTGGGGCGCCGCCATCGCGGAACAGGCCAAGGCTGAAGCTGCCATCGCAGCACCGCCTCCTGCCGCCGCGACCATCTTCAAGGAATTCAGCGGCAAAGGCACTGCTACCGAGACCCATAACGATATCGATTTCATCCTGGACATCCCGGTACAGTTGACGGTAGAGTTGGGCCGCACCAAAATCGCGATCAAGAACCTGCTGCAACTGGCGCAGGGTTCCGTCGTCGAGCTGGATGGCCTGGCAGGCGAGCCGATGGATGTGCTGGTCAACGGCTGCCTGATAGCGCAAGGCGAGGTGGTGGTGGTCAACGATAAATTCGGTATCCGCCTGACCGATATCGTGACGCCGGCGGAACGCATACGCAAGTTGAACAAATAAGCTGAACAAATAAATCAAACAAATACATCAAACAAATAAACTGAATACATGAGGCGATTTTTATTTCCGGCAGCACTATTGGTCACGGCAAACCCTGTATTCTCAGCAGAACAGACGGCGATTTCGCCCACCGCCGGCTTGTTGCAGATATTCCTGGGCCTCGTCGCAGTATTGGCATTGATGGCCTTTGCGGCGTGGGCGTTTAAAAGGATAGGCCCGGTCACATCGGGTAACAAGGTGTCGGTCAAGATCGTCGGCGGCGTCAACGTCGGCAATCGCGAGCGCATCATGGTGGTGGAAGTTGCCGACCAGTGGATCGTGGTCGGTATCACCGCCAGCCAGATCAATACCTTGTCGACTATGCCCAAACAAGCAAACCTGGTTGAACAACAGGATGACGCCCAGCCTGTGAATCAGTTCTCCACCTGGCTGAAGCGCACGATGGATAAACGCAACGAGCCACAGCAGTAAATCAAAGTATGAAAATATCTAGCACTTTCGCACCGGGCATGTTGCCGGCCCTTGTTTGCCTGGCCGGATTGGCTGGGCTGGCATTTCCTGGGCAGGCATTCGCACAGGCGGCCGGCGGGCTGGCCGCCATCACTTCCACCCCCGCCCCCGGCGGCGGGCAAAACTATACGCTGCCTATACAGACCCTGCTGTTCCTGACGGCATTGTCTTTCATACCGGCCGTGCTGCTGATGATGACCAGCTTCACCCGCATCATCATCGTGCTGTCCCTGCTCAGGCAGGCGCTGGGTACGCAGTCGGCGCCGCCGAACCAGGTGATGGTGGGTCTCGCGCTGTTTTTGACCTTGTTCGTGATGGGGCCGGTGTTCGACAAAATCTACGTCGACGCTTATCAGCCGTTTGCAGAAAACAAGATGACGATGCAGGTGGCGATGGAAAAAGGCGTGGAACCGCTGAAAAAATTCATGATCAAGCAGACCAGGCAAGCCGACCTGGCCCTGTACGTGAAATTGTCGAATACGCCGCAACTGCAAGGGCCGGAAGAGATTCCTTTGCGCATCCTGATTCCGGCTTTTATCACCAGCGAATTGAAGACCGCGTTCCAGATCAGTTTCGCCATCTTCATTCCCTTCCTGATCATCGACATGGTGGTCGCCAGCGTGCTGATGTCCATGGGTATGATGATGGTGTCGCCGGCGATTGTATCGCTGCCCTTCAAGCTGATGCTATTCGTGCTGGTGGACGGATGGCAGTTGCTGATCGGCTCGCTCGCTCAAAGCTTCTATTAGAAAGAATAAAATGACTCCAGATAGCGTAATGACGCTTGGCCGCCAGGCAATAGAAGTCACCCTGATGGTGTCCGCGCCGCTGCTGCTGGTTGCTTTGGGCATAGGCTTGATCGTCAGTATCTTCCAGGCTGCCACCCAGATCAATGAAACGACCCTGTCCTTCATCCCAAAACTGATTGGCATCTTTGTCACGCTGGTACTGGCGGGTCCGTGGATGCTGACGGTATTGCTGGATTATATGCGGCAGGTGTTTGCCAGCATCCCGACGCTGGCAGGTTAAACGCCCGCCCGCCTCAATACAGACACAGTCATGGTGACCTTTACCAGCAATGCTCTGATAGGGTTGATACTCTCTTTTATCTGGCCCCTGACCCGGATACTGGGAATGATCGTCATTGCCCCTCCTTTCGGCAACAGCACGGTGCCGGTGCAGGTCAAGCTGGTGCTGGGTATCATGCTGGCGATGATCGTTGCGCCGACGATTCCTGCGCTGGATGTCGCCGATCCGCTATCGCTGACCGGCATCATGATCCTGTCGCAGCAGTTTGTGATCGGCATCGCGATGGGCTTTGTGATCCGCGTTATTTTTTCCGGCATAGAGATGGCCGGCGAGGTAATAGGCCTGACGATGGGCCTGGGCTTTGCCAGCTTCTTCGACCCGCAGACCCAGGGACGCACCAATGCAATCAGCCAGTTCCTGGTGCTGGTGGCGACCCTGCTGTTCGTGACGATGAACGTGCACCTGTCCATGCTGGCGACACTGGTCGAGAGTTTCACTACCATCCCCATTTCAACCTCGCTGACGACCGGTTTCAATTTCCAGCGGCTGGCGATCTGGGGCGAGCAGATTTTCATCTACGGCATGCGCTTGTCGCTGCCCATCGTCGCCGCGCTGCTGATCACCAATATTGCACTGGGCATATTGACCCGCGCCGCGCCGCAGCTTAACCTGTTCGGTATAGGTTTTCCGATTACGATAGGCGTCGGTTTTCTGATGGTGGGCCTGATTCTGCCTTACCTGATGCTGCCCATAGAAACCATGTTCCGGCAAAGTATCGAAGCCGTGCAGTCACTATCACTGCAGCCGCCACCTGCCGTTCCGATTCCTCGTTAGCCTCTTTTTTCTGCGGAGTATTCTTCATGGCAAGCAAGCCCTTCCTGGCGAAAAATGCCTTGTATTCCGTGCAGCAGATCAGGGCAATGGAGAAAGCTGCAAACGCCACCTTGCCCCCTGAGACCCTGATGCGCCGGGCCGGCGTGGCCTCTGCCGTGTATGCCAGGAGCTTATTGGCCCGCCCGCCCGCGAATGTGCTGGTCATCGCAGGTCCCGGCAATAACGGCGGCGACGCGCTGGAAACCGCCCATTTGCTGGCGGACGACGGTTATGCAGTTTCCGTCATACTATGCTGCGACCTTGCACGATTCTCATCCGATGCACAGAAATGCTATCAGCGGGCACTGTCCAGCAAGGTGCTTTTTTTCGGCCCCGACTACCTGAGCCAGGCCAGGCCCGAGCAATGGTCGCTGGCAATAGACGGCTTATTCGGCATAGGTCTGGCGCGCCCGATCAGCGGCCTCTTGCAGGATGTGGTGGAAAAGCTCAACCAGCTATCGGCCTTGTACCGCTTCCCGGTCCTGTCGCTGGATGTGCCCAGCGGCCTGAACGCTGACACCGGACAGATCGTCGGCCAGCAAGGCAGCGCCGTATCGGCTACCCACACGCTAACCTTTATCGGCAACAAGCCGGGCCTGCACACCGGTGCCGGCCGGGACCATGCAGGCCTGGTGGAGGTCGCCGACCTGGCGATCGATCAGCAATTCAGGCAAGTGCCAAAGGCGCAATTGATCAACCAGATGATGTTTTCAGCTCTGCTAAAGCCGCGCCCGCACAATTCGCACAAAGGCAGCTTTGGCGACGTGCTGGTCATAGGCGGAGCGCCAGGCATGGCGGGAGCCGTCTTGCTGTCGGCACGTGCCGCTGCACATTGCGGCGCCGGCCGGGTGTTCGCAGGATTTGTTGCAGAGCCGCCGGCCTACGACAGCCAGAACCCCGAACTGATGCTGCGCCGGGCCGGCGACGCCGATTTTTCCGTCAACGCAGTTGTCATAGGGCCGGGCCTGGGCCTGTCGCCGGCATCCAGCGACGTACTAAGCAAGGTATTGCAGCAAGCCAGGAAACTGGTGGTCGACGCCGATGCGCTGAACCTGATTGCAGCCAACGCCGATCTGCAGAAATTGCTGGCGTCCCGCACCGGCGCCACCATCCTGACTCCGCATCCGCTGGAAGCCGCCCGCCTATTGGGGATCAGCGCCACCGAAGTGCAGGCGGACCGGCTGCATGCCGCACGTGCGCTGGCCAGCCGCTACGCGGCCACGGTCATCCTGAAAGGTTCCGGTTCCGTCATTGCGCAAGCAGATGGCGAAGTAATCATCAACCATACCGGCAATCCTGCACTGGCCACCGCCGGCACCGGCGATATCCTGGCCGGGATCTGCGGCAGCTTGCTCATTGGCGAAGCGCCTGCGTTCGATATAGCAGGCCTGGCGGTTTGCCTGCATGGTCTGGCCGCCGACCGGCTGGTCGCGCAAGGCATAGGCCCGCTGGGCATCACGTCCGGCGAACTGATACACGCAGTCAGGAATTGCCTGAACGAGATGCTGGCCGATAGTTCAGAAGCGGCGGATGCCTACTAGATAAAGGTATGCGGGAATGTAGCCCGGATGGAGCGTAGTGAAATCCGGGGGCAAATTACTTTCTGGATTGACCAAGGTTTTGCGCAAAGCGGGAAAATCCGCAACTCAATCCTGGTGCAGGCGCCCCGCCGTAATCGTCAATATCCTTGAACACCGGGCGGCAATCGATAAATCGTGCGTGACCAACACCAGCGTAGATCCACGCTCGCGGTTCAGTGCAAACATCAATTGTATGACGGACTCCCCGGTGGCCGCGTCCAGACTGCCGGTCGGCTCATCGGCAAACAACAGCGGCGGCTCGGTCACAAAGGCGCGCGCCAGCGCCACCCTCTGCTGCTCGCCGCCGGACAAGTATTTGGGATAATGCTTCAGGCGGCTGGCCAGGCCGACGTGCGCCAGCATCTCTTCCGCCTTTTCGCGCGCCCGCTTGTCGCCGCGCAGTTCCAGCGGCAGCATCACATTTTCCAGCGCATTCAAATGCATCAGTAACTGGAAGGACTGGAACACAAAGCCCAGTTTCTCTTTCCTGAAACCGGCCCGGCCATCTTCATCCAATGCAAAAATATCTACGCCATCCAGTATTACCTTGCCATGGCTGGGAGTATCCAGACCGGCCAGGATGCCCAGCAAAGTCGACTTGCCGGATCCAGATGCACCAACTATCGCGAGCGTTTCCCCTGCTTGCGCGGTAAAATCGATCTCGTGCAAAATTGTCAGTTCGCCGGACGCATCGGCGACGCGCTTGGATAAATGCTGTACCCCGATAGCAGTACGTGTCAATTCCAAAGGAAGGTTCATGCTGTTCTTTAATCAAAAAAGTTTGGTCTGGCGTATATGTGGGCTGATGCTGTCAATGACAATCTGTTTATTCGGCGCGGCTGCCTATTCTGCATCAAAAACCGTGCTTGTGCTCGGCGACAGCCTGTCTGCCGAATACGGCCTGGCGCGCGGCACCGGCTGGGTAGCACTGCTGGATCAACGCCTGAAACAAAAAAAGATCGACGCTATCGTGGTCAATGCCAGCATCAGCGGTGAAACCACCAGCGGCGGCAAAGCCCGGCTGGAAAACCTGTTGAACAAGCACCATCCAGACATCGTGATCATAGAACTGGGCGGTAACGACGCATTGCGCGGCCTGGCATTGGGCGCATCGGAAGCCAATTTTCGCGACATGATCGCGATGTCCAGGACGGCCAAGGCCAGAGTCTTATTGGTCGGCATGCAAATTCCACCGAATTACGGCAGGGAATATACCGAGAATTTTTTCTCCATGTACGCGAAGCTGGCCAAGGAAAGCAAGTCGGAGCTGGTACCCTTCCTGCTGGAAGGCGTGGCCGACAAACCTGAACTGTTCCAGCCGGATCGTATCCACCTGCTGGCGCAAGCCCATCCCAGGATGCTGGACAATGTCTGGCCGCACTTGCAAGTCCTGATGCAGAACAAATCGAAATGAATTCATGAAATATCCGGAAATACTCAGCTTCACTGATCTGCTGCCGCGACTGGCAGACTTTGACTGCATCATCGACGTGCGCAGTCCCTCCGAATACGCCGAGGACCACATCCCCGGCGCCATCAATTGCCCGGTGCTGGACGACGAGCAGCGCGTGCGTGTCGGCACCATCTATAAGCAGGTCAACTCTTTCGAAGCGAAAAAGATAGGCGCGGCACTGATTGCGAAAAATATCGCGCAGCACATTGAAACCCGTTTCCTGGACAAGCCCAAGGACTGGACGCCGCTGGTGTATTGCTGGCGCGGCGGCAATCGCAGCGGCGCGATGTCGCTGATACTGGCCAAGATAGGCTGGCCGGTGACGCAACTTGACGGCGGCTATAAGAATTTCCGCAGCCACGTGAATGAAGTGCTGCCGCATTTCGCGTCGCGCTTTCAATGGCGGGTCATTTGCGGCACCACAGGCAGCGGCAAGAGCCGCCTGCTGCAGGCGCTGGCTGCCCAGGGTATGCAGGTACTGGACCTGGAACAACTGGCCGTGCATCGCGGCTCCGTGCTGGGCAATTTACCCAGCCAGGCGCAGCCGTCGCAGAAAAAATTTGAAAGCGGCATCTGGCAAACCTTGCGCCATTTCGATGCCGGCCTGCCGGTCTTTGTCGAAGCTGAAAGCAAAAAAGTGGGCAAGCTCAGGGTGCCGGATGCCATCATGGAAGAAATGCGCAAGTCGCCATGCATCAACCTCAGCCTGCCAACCGAGCAAAGAGTGCAATTGCTAATGGATGATTACGCCCATTTCGTGCACGACACCGCCGATCTGAACCAGCAACTGGACTGCCTCCAGAATCTGCACGGCAAAGAAAGAATCCAGGGCTGGAAGCAGATGGCGGATAGCGGGCAGATGCACGAACTGGTCAGGGAACTACTGGAAAAGCACTACGATCCGGCCTATTTGCGTTCGATTAACAAAAATTTCCTGCAGTCGCCGAACGCACTGCTGATAGATCAGGCAGGTATAGGCAATGAGGATTTTTTGCTGAGCGTACACAAGATAATTGAGGCCGGCACCGCTTCCGTACAAACCGCGCAGCCATAAAAAAACGGTGGCATTGCACCACCGTCTTTTTTGCCCTTGTAGTAGCGACATGATGAGGAATCTTAGAAACCTCGGGTCCGCGCCTAAAATCGCGGATGCGTACTGCTCGAATTTTAACTTCATACTTCACTAATAACCGGTACACCAGACACCACCGGAACCCACTCAATTCGTAATAACGACCTTGATTTCCAGTTTATAGACCTCCTTCTTTTGAACCAGTTACGGGTTCAATATAGGCCAATGCCTACGATACGGGAAGACAAATATAACTATCCAAGCCGGGTTGAGGATTTAAAAAATTAACTAAACAATATCCTCGAATCAACTCAATATCTGCGCAAAGACGGCGCTGTTGCAGTTCACTAGCGCAATCCGGGAACGCTGCCCTTCCATAGTGAAGAGATGGCGCCGCTGCCGATAGAAGCGCCGAATTTCTTCAATACGCGTTCAGGCAAGCCTTCTTTCTGCGTATAGTCGACGATGTCTTCAGCCTTGACAATATCGCGGGCGACACTGTCCGTAGTGCCAAAGCCGTCTGCCAAGCCCATCTCCACCGCCTTGGCGCCTATCCAGAACAGGCCGGTAAAGGTTTCCGGGGTTTCCTTCAGGCGCTGGCCGCGCCCCTTGCGCACCGTTTCGATGAACTGCTGGTGTATCTCATCCAGCATTGCCTGGGAAAAAGCCTTCTGCTTGTCGGACTGCGGCGAGAACGGATCCATGAAGCCCTTGTTTTCTCCGGCAGTCATCAGGCGGCGCTCCACGCCGACCTTGTCCATCAAGCCGGTAAAGCCGAAGCCGTCCATCAGCACGCCGATCGAGCCGACGATGCTGGCCTTGTTGACATAGATCTGGTCGGCCGAGGCGGCAATATAGTAGCCGCCCGATGCGCACATCTCATCGACGACCACATACAATTTCTTTTGCGGATAAGCCTTGCGCAGGCGCAACATCTCATCGCTGATGATGCCGGCCTGTACCGGGCTGCCGCCAGGGCTATTGATGTGCATCACCACACCGACCGAACCGGCATCGGCGAAAGCGCGGTCCAGCGCCGGCACGACTACCTTGGCGCCGCCGCTGCTGTCCGTGTCTATCGTTCCGTTGATTTCTATCAAGGCCGTATGCCGGCCCAGGTTTTCCATTTC
>JABDED010000033.1 GCA_013287275.1 Betaproteobacteria bacterium | reverse complement strand
GCATTCATCAGCAAATATGAGGGCAGCGCCGTGGCGGACCGGCTGCGCAATGACTGGCTGCTGGTCTTGGGCTACCGCGGCGACTGGGCCAATTTCGATATCCAGTATCCGCAATTTGTTGTCGCCGACGATACCCAACTGAAATGCTACGCCTTGCTGTCGCGGGCGGTCAAAAACCAGAAAGTGGCTGCGGAAGCGCGCAGCTTGCTGACTTCGGCGCGGGATTATGGCGATGCCTGCTATTCGCTGGTGACCTACCTGTCGGAAAACGGCCAGTTCAGCGCCGAAGATATCTGGAACCAGATACGCCTGGCGGCGGAGAATGGCGCGCTGCCGCTGGCGCAAAGGTTGGCCAAGAACCTGCAGGTCAAGGATGCCCGGATCAGCCAGGCTTTTGAAAAGCCGGGCCTGATACTGGTCAGGCCGCCGGAGAGCGGCAAGACCGCGCACGAGCTGTATATCATCGCACTGGGCCGCAACGCCAAGAACGATCCGCAGCAAGCGGCTGCAACCTTGAGCAAGCATGCGGGCAAATTGTCCGAATCGGAACGGGCCCTGGCCTGGGGGCAGATAGGTTTGCAGGCGGCACTGAAATTGCAGCCCGAAGCGCTGCAGTACTGGCGCCAGACCGATGGTGCCCCGCTGTCCCTGGAAGCCTACCAATGGCGCGCCCGGACGGCACTGAGGGCCGGCGACTGGAAGGCGCTGAAAGCCGCGATCGCCGCGATGCCGCCGTCGCTGCGCAATGAGCCTACCTGGATCTACTGGCAAGGCCGGGTATTGAAGAGCGAAGGCAAGAACGAAGAGGCGCAGGCGCTGTTCCAGACGATCGCCGACCAGGTGCATTTTTATGGACAACTGGCGCTGGAAGAGCTGGGCCAGAAAGTCGGCGTGCCGGCTAGCGTCAAGCCGCTGACGCCGTTGGAACTGGATGCCGCTGCACAAAATCCGGGGCTGCAGCGCGCCTTGAAGTTTTACCAGATGAACCTGCGCCTGGAGGGCACGCGCGAGTGGAACTGGGAGTTGCGCAAGATGAACGAGCGCCAGCATCTGGCGGCGGCCGAGCTGGCAAGGCAGAATAATCTGCTGGACCGCATGGTCAATACCTCGGACCGCACCAAGACCGAGATGGATTTTACGCAGCGTTATCCAACGCCTTTCAATGACGTGATGTATAAATCCACCAAGCTGCTGGGCCTGGACATGGCCTG
This sequence comes from Betaproteobacteria bacterium, assembly GCA_013287275.1. GTDB lineage: Bacteria > Pseudomonadota > Gammaproteobacteria > Burkholderiales > Burkholderiaceae_D > Undibacterium. The sequence continues at coordinate 26,276 of JABDED010000033.1, read as the reverse complement.
GGTATACGGCCTGATCAGGCAAGAGTCGCGCTTCGTGATGACTGCGCGTTCGCATGTCGGCGCTTCCGGCCTGATGCAGATCATGCCGTCCACCGCGCGCTATGTTGCCAAGAAAATGGGGCTGGGCGATTTTGTGCCTAACCAGGTGAATGACGTGGAGACCAATATCGCATTGGGAACCAATTACCTGAATATGGTGCTGACTGACCTGGGCGGTTCGCAGGCCATGGCTTCGGCAGCGTATAACGCCGGGCCGGGCCGGCCGCGCGCGTGGCGCGCCAGCCTGACACGGCCGGTGGAGGGGGCGATTTTTGCCGAGACCATTCCTTTCGGCGAGACCCGCGGCTACGTCAAAAACGTATTGTGCAATGCGACCTACTACGCCGCATTGTTTGAAAAGAAACCGCAATCGCTGAAAGCCCGCCTGGGGGTTGTCGTGCCGAAAGGCATGGAGCAGGATGCGGGAGACTTGCCGAAAGACCTTCCTGGAACGAATAATGATTAATACAACTGAACTGGACCCGGCGCTGTCCGCGATGCTGGACTCGAATAAAAAATCCGGCATGCGGCTGGTCATCGGCAATAAAAACTACTCCAGCTGGTCGATGCGGGCCTGGGTGGCGATGAAAGCCTTCGGCATCCCTTTCGAGGAAATCCGCATTTTGCTGGACCGGCCGGACACGGCGCGCCAGATTTCCGGATACTGTATGTCCGGCCGGGTGCCGTTGCTGCTGACAGACGGCATGACGATCTGGGATTCGCTGGCGATCTGCGAATACCTGGCGGAGCAATTTCCCATGCACAATATGTGGCCGCAGGATGTGGCGGCAAGGGCGATTGCGCGCAGCATCTGCGCCGAGATGCATTCCGGTTTCCAGGCGCTGCGCTCCGATATGTCGATGAGCATCAAGGCCAGCCTGCCCGGCAAGGGGCGTACCGCCGGTTCGCAGGCCGACATAGGGCGCATCTCGGAGATATGGGAGGAATGCCTGTCGCGCTACGGCGCCCATCAATACCTGTTCGGCGATTTTTCAATAGCCGATGCCTACTTTGCGCCGGTAGTGATGCGTTTCAATACCTATGCGGTATCACTGGCCCCCGCCTTGCAGGCATATGTAGAGCGTGTCACCGCGCATCCCGCAGTTGCGCAATGGATACGGGAAGCGCTGGCCGAAGTAGAGGACGCGCCCGATCATGATGCCCAGCTAAATAAATGAAGGCCTATGTCGTCGGCGGCGCGGTGCGCGATGCCATGCTCGGTTTGCCGGTGCAGGACAGGGATCATGTAGTGGTGGGCGCGACGCCGGAACAGATGCTGGCCCTGGGATATACCCCGGTGGGCAAGGATTTTCCGGTATTCCTGCATCCCAGGACCCACGAAGAATATGCGCTGGCGCGTACCGAGAGGAAGACGGCGCCCGGCTACAAGGGTTTTGTATTCCATACCGATGGCGAAGTGTCGCTGGAAGAAGACCTGGCCAGGCGCGACCTGACGATCAACGCGATGGCACAAGATGAAGACGGCAGCATCTGCGATCCGTTCAATGGCCGCCAGGATATCCAGGACAGGATATTCCGCCATGTGTCGGCAGCTTTTGCCGAAGACCCGGTGCGCATCCTGCGGCTGGCGCGTTTCGCTGCCCGCTTTTCTGTCGCGCCGCATGATTTTACGGTGGCGCCGGAAACCAATGCGCTGATGCGGCAGATGGTGGAGGCCGGCGAAGTGGACGCGCTGGTGCCGGAACGCGTGTGGCAGGAATTGTCGCGCGGCCTGATGGAAGCCAGGCCCTCCCGCATGTTCGAGGTTTTGCGCGATTGCGGCGCGCTGGCGCGCCTGATACCCGAGCTGGACGTCTTGTGGGGTGTGCCGCAGCCGCCCAAACACCATCCCGAGATCGACACCGGCGTGCATGTGATGCTGGTGGTCGACTATGCCGCCAGCCGTTCCTATCCATTGACCGTGCGCTTTGCAGCGCTGATGCACGATCTGGGCAAGGGGGCGACGCCGGCCAGCGAGTGGCCGCGCCATCATGGGCATGAGCAAACGGGTGTCCAATTGGTGGAAGAGGTTTGCCGGCGCCTGAAGGTCCCGACCGAATGCCGCGACCTGGCAATAATGGCGGCCAGGGACCACGGCAATATCAGCCGTGCGCTGGAATTGCGGCCGAATACCATTGTCGCGCTGCTGGAACGCAGCGACGCCTTCCGCAAGCCGCAACGCTTTCTCGAGTTATTGCGCGCGTCCGAATGCGATAGCTTTGGCCGGGCCGATCTACCGGGTACCCGCTTCCCGCAATACCATTACCTGGCCGGCGCCCTGGCTGCCGCGCAGCGGGTCAAGGCCGGCGAGATTGCACAAGGCTATGCGGGGCAACCGCAAAAGATAGCGCTGGCGATACGTGACGCCAGGATAGACGCAGTGCGCGCCTATATGGCAGGGGCCAAAGCCTGAGGCTGCCGGCGGTAGGTGTTCGGGAGAAAAATTTCCTTATTGCAAAATTTTTTGTAGCTTCTGGAAAAAAAGCCGGACATCGCCTACAATGCAATTGTGCACTGCACAAATATAGGTGTATTGGGGGAATTTGATGAACGCTGCAGATCTTTATCCGGGCAAGCCTGGAGATACCGGAGAACATGTTCCGGCCTCTCCGCCTGCGCCGAAGAAAAAATCGACTGTTTTCGTCAAGGAATTGTCGGAGCGCGACCGTTGCCGGATCTTGAAACATTTCCTGGAGTTGAAGGAGAGTGACCGCTTACTACGATTTGGCACCTATTTGCCGGATGAGATGATCACCAAATACGTCGAAGGCATAGATTTTTCCCGGGACAAGGTGTTTGGCGTGGTCAACAGCCGCTTCAAGGTCGTCGGTGTGGGCCATCTGGCCTTTGCCCCGCGCGAGAAGGTGGAGCACGGCGTGGAAGCGACGGAAAAAGACAAGGTGGCAGAATTCGGTGTTTCCGTATCCGACTCTGCGCGCGGCAAAGGCGTAGGCTCCAGGCTGTTCAAGCGCGGCGCCATCCATTGCCGCAATGCCGACGTGGATACCCTGTACATGCATTGCCTGTCCAGCAACCAGACTATGATCCATATTGCCAAGAAAGCCGGCATGGAAATCCACAGGGAATACGGCGAAGCGGATGCCTATTTGAAGCTGCTGCCGGCCGACGCCTCCAGCATGCTGAAAGAAGCAATGCAGGAACAGGTTGCATCGCTGGATTACACGCTCAAGGCCAACAAGCGGGCCGCGGTCAAATGGCTGAAGACCTTGCCCGGCATGGGCGACTAGTTCGTTTCAAGACTGCGTGCTCAGCACCGGCAGCGCGGTCGTATCCTTGATCTGCTGCAGCGCAAAGCTGGATTTGACGTCCAGCACTGCCGGATGGCGCAGCAAGGTCTCCATCATGAAGCGCGAAAAGTGGTCCATGTCTTCCACATGTACCCGCAGCAGATAATCCATTTCACCGGTCATTGCATAGCAGGCCACGATTTCCGGCCATTGTTCTATCGATGCGGCAAAATCGGTACGGGGCGAGCGGGACCCTCCCTTGCCCGGCGTGTCATTGTGCTTTTCCAACCTGACGTTGACATAGGCCAGCAGGCCCAGGCCTATCTTCGCTGGTTCCAGCAGTGCCACATACTTGCGTATCACCCCGGTTTCTTCCAGCCGCTTGATGCGCCGCAGGCAGGGGGACGGCGACAGGTTGACCCGCTCCGCAACCTCCTGGTTGGTCAGGCGGCCATCCGACTGCAAAATGGCGAGGATTTTGCGATCTATCTTGTCTAGTTCAACTGCAGCCATATTTCACCATTAATAAGAAATTTTAAGCAATATTATTGCTCAAAAAAGTGAATTATTGGGTTATTTTGCAATTATATGGCGTGATGTGCAGCCTATACTAGAAATCTAGCAAGCATACAAAGCAATACGCGCGGCAAGCCGGGTTGTGATTCTTCATAGCAACGAGGGGTCGGTGAAGCAAGTGTACTTTGTTGCCTACCAATCACGATCTTATCGAGGAGACAAGCATGGATTTTCAACCCTGGGAAAACCCTATGGGCACCGACGGCTTCGAATTTGTCGAATATGCCGCACCCGATCCAAAAGCATTGGGTGAATTGTTTGTGCGCATGGGTTTCACCGCCATCGCCAGGCACAGGACAAAAAACGTGACCTTGTACCGCCAGGGCGAAGTCAACTACATTATCAACGCCGAGCCGGACTCCTTCGCGCAGCGCTTTGCCCGCAAGCACGGCCCTTCGGTATGCGCTATCGCATTCCGCGTCAAAGACGCCGCTGCCGCCTACAACCGCGCGCTGGAACTCGGCGCCTGGGGTTTTGACAACAAGACCGGCCCGATGGAACTGAATATCCCTGCGATCAAGGGCATCGGCGATTCGCTGATCTACTTCGTCGACCGCTGGCACGGCAAGGATGGCGGCGTTCCCGGCGCGATCGGCAATATCAGTATTTACGATGCCGACTTTATCGCTATCCCCGGTGCAGAACCCAATCCCAAAGGGCATGGCCTGACCTATATCGACCACCTGACGCACAATGTGCATCGCGGCCGCATGAAGGAATGGGCGGATTTCTATGAAACCCTGTTCAACTTCCGCGAAGTGCGCTATTTCGATATCGAAGGCAAGCTGACCGGCCTGAAATCCAAGGCGATGACTTCGCCTTGCGGCAAGATCCGCATCCCCATCAATGAATCTTCCGACGACAAATCGCAGATCTCCGAATACCTGGACCTGTACCACGGCGAAGGCATCCAGCATATCGCGATGGGAACCGACAATGTGTACGGCACGGTCGAAGGCATGAAGGCCGCCGGCGTAGTATTCCAGGATACGATAGAAACCTATTACGACCTGGTGGATCGCCGCCTGCCCGAGCATGGCGAAAACCTGGACGAGCTGCGCCGCCTGCGCATCCTGATCGACGGCAACAGCAACGCCACCAAGCGCGAACTGCTGCTGCAGATTTTCACGTCCACCGTGATCGGCCCCATCTTCTTTGAAATCATCCAGCGCAAGGGCGACCAGGGTTTCGGCGAAGGTAATTTCCGCGCGCTGTTCGAATCGATCGAGCTGGACCAGATACGCCGCGGTGTGCTGAAAGACGATAAGGCGCCAGCGTAGTATCATAACGCCAGAGACCGCTGAGTTTTCAGCGGTCCCTATGAGGGCCGGCAGGCGTGACTCACAAGTTCACCCGGTCGGCTTTTTTGTTCGGATTAAAGAGAGAAAGCTATGGATACCGCAGTAGTTTCCAATGAAGAGTTCCTGGCCACCGTTGCCGAAAAATCGGATGGGGCTGCCTTGCGCGGTGACTATTCCACGGCGGACGCGCAATATGTGGTCAAGCAAAACTGGGCGGCATACACAGAGGAAGAGCATGCGTTGTGGCGCCGGCTGTACAAGCGCCAGGAAGCGCTGGTGCCGGGCCGCGCCTGCGACGAGTTCATTACCGCGCTGGCAGCGCTGAAGGCAGCGGACGGCATCCCGGATTTTGAACAAACATCGGAAGCGCTGGAAAAGGCAACCGGCTGGCGCATAGTCGCGGTGCCCGGCCTGATACCCGAGCAGGCGTTCTTCAATCACCTGGCGAATCGCCGTTTCCCGGTCACGGTCTGGCTGCGCACGCCGGCCGAGTTCGACTACATCGTGGAGCCGGATGTATTCCACGACTACTTCGGCCACGTGCCGTTGCTGTTTGATCCGGTATTTGCCGACCATATGCAGGAATACGGCAAGGGTGGATTGAAGGCGATGAAGCTGGGCGGCCTGGATTACCTGGCGCGGCTGTACTGGTACACGGTGGAATTCGGCCTGATCCAGAGCCCTCAGGGTTTGCGGGTATACGGCGCCGGTATTTTGTCTTCCGGCGGCGAGTTGGAGTACTGCCTGAAGAATACGCCGTCACGCCATATTCCTTTGAACGTGGAGCGCTGCATGCGCACGCTGTACAAGATAGACTCGTATCAGGAAACCTATTTTGTGATCCGCGATTTCAAGCAGTTGTTTGAAGATACCGCGCCTGACTTCACGCCGATGTATGAGCGCCTGAAGCAGGTTGAGCCTTTGCCGGCCAACACCCTGTTGCCGGGTGAACAGGATTTGCTGGCGGGCAGCTGAGCTTTACGTTTTGGAGCAGCCGTAGGTTCAATACACGCCGGGTTCGCCCGGCGGTCTTGTTTTAAAGCGTTTATGGGTCCAGAAATATTCTGCGGGCGCCTTCAGGATTTCCTGTTCTATAAACGCATTCATGAAACGCGTGGCCGCCACCATATCGTCGCCGGGATAGTTTTCCCATGGCGGATGAAAAGTCACTTTCCAGCCCCGGTAATTCGGCAGCATCGTCGCGATGACAGGCACGACCTTGGCCTTGGTCGCCGCGGCGATGCGCGCGGTGGCGGTCAGCGTCGACGCCGGCACGCCGAAGAAGGGGACGAATTCCGCATCCTTGGCGCCGAAATCCATGTCCGGCAGCATGAAGAACGGCAGGCCGTCGCGCAGTGCGCGGATGATGGGCTTGACGCCTTCCGCGCGGGAAAACAGTTTCACCGGCCGGAAGCGGGAGCGGCCATCGCGCAGCGCCTTGTCGAATACTTCACTGCGCTGCTGCGTATAGATAGAACACACTGAAGCTTCCAGCGCCACAGCCACACCGGCAACGTCCAGGCTGACAAAGTGCGGACACAACAGGATGGTGGGGCCGGACTGCATCGTCGCCAGCGGCACTGCGGGCTCGACCACGATCAATCTTTTCAGGCGTTCTTCAGAGGCCCACCACAGTATGCCGCGTTCCAGCACGCTCCTGGTATAAGCCTGGAAATGCCGAATCGCGATCTGCCGGCGCTGTTGCGCGGACAAATGCGGCAGGCACAGGCGCAGATTGGTCAAGGTGATATGCCGGCGCGGTCCCATGACCTGGAACAGGATGGCACCCACGCCGTCGCCCAAGCGGCCAAGCAGCGGCAGCGGCAGCCAGTGCAACAGCCACATCAATCCCAGGATCAGCCTCATACATCCACCTGCGCGTCGGGTTTTCCTGCGTCGTCCTGGCCTTGTGTCGGCGCGGCAACTCCGGCGGGCGTCTTGTAGCGGTTGTAGCTCCAGACGTATTGCGCCGGACATTGCGCGATCAGTTTTTCCATCTCGGCATTGATGGCGCTTGCCTGCTGTTCTGCGGTGCCGCTCAGGTCGCCCTCAAAGGCGACAAAACGTATCGTGAAGCCGCGTCCAAATGAAAGCCGCTCCGCATAGGTAAGTATGATGGGCGCGCCTGTCATTGCGTGCAGCTTGGCGGACAGGGTCATCGTATACGCAGGTTTGCCGAAAAAATCCGCCCATACGCCTTCGCCCTGTTGCGGCACCTGGTCCGGCAGCAAGCCTATCGCCTCGTTTTTTTTCAAGGCCTTGGCCATGGCCCTGACGCCGGACAGGTTGGCCGGCGCCAGCAGCAGCTTGCCCCTGGCGCGCGCGCCTTCCATTAGCGGCCTCAGCGCCTCCTTGCGCGGCGGCCTGTATAGCACAGTCAGGCGGGTGCGGGTGGCGACCATCTGCGCAGTGATTTCAAAACAACCCAGGTGCGGAGTCAAAAACACCACGCCTTTCTTCGCATCCAGCGCAGCCTGCACCAGTTCCCAGTTTTCCACCTTGGCGGTGGCCAGCACGCGCGGCAGCGACGCACACCAGATGAATGGCAATTCCATCACATTCTTGCCGGCTTCCTTGATTGCGGTGCTGAGCTCATCGCCGAATCCGGCCCGGATCAGGTTTTCTTTCAGGCGCTTCCGATAGGCAGGCGATGCCATATAGACCAGGCGGCCGAGCACGGCGCCTATCGCATGCAGCAGCGGCAGTGGAAAAAAGGATAAGAAGCGAAACAGTGCGACTAGCATGATACCGGTCAAATAGTAGTGAATTTAATAAGGGTATTCGCGCCGGGATTAGACAGCGAATGAATAAGAGGCGTAAAATATCACAGTTGAGAAGCGATTGCGAAAATAGTCCAGTGGTAAGGCGCAGCAAGGCCAGGCTGTTTTCCCGGTTTCCAGACATTCACCGCCGAGTTAACAGACAACTTGCGAGGCGGTATACAAATCTCGCTAAAGCGTCGCAGGTTCTCGTATTACTGCGACATGGTCAACCATAAGCTAGGAGCCTGCAATGGCAAATGATTTTCTTTTTACTTCCGAATCAGTATCCGAGGGACACCCGGACAAAGTCGCTGATCAAATCTCAGACGCCATTCTCGATGCCGTTTTCGAGCAAGACCCGCGTTCGCGCGTGGCAGCCGAAACCCTGTGCAATACCGGCCTGGTCGTGCTGGCCGGTGAGATCACCACCAACGCCAATGTGGACTACATCCAGGTGGCGCGCGATACCATCAAGCGCATAGGCTACGACAATACCGAATACGGCATAGACTACAAGGGCTGCGCCGTACTGGTCGCCTACGATAAACAAAGCAATGATATTGCGCAGGGCGTGGACCAGGCCAGCGACGATCACCTGAACATCGGCGCCGGCGACCAGGGCCTGATGTTCGGCTATGCCTGCGATGAAACACCGGAACTGATGCCGGCGCCGATTTACTATGCGCATCGCCTGGTGGAACGCCAGGCCCAGTTGCGCAAGGATGGCCGCCTGCCTTTCCTGCGTCCCGATGCCAAGAGCCAGGTCACGATGCGCTATGTCGACGGCAAGCCGCACAGCATAGACACCGTAGTGCTGTCCACCCAGCATAGCCCGGAGCAAAGCGACGGCAGCAAGATGAAGGCATCTTTCATCGAGGCGATCATCGAGGAAATCATCAAGCCGGTGTTGCCGGCTGCGTGGCTGAAAGACACCAAATACCTGGTCAATCCTACCGGCCGCTTCGTCATTGGCGGCCCGCAGGGCGATTGCGGCCTTACCGGCCGCAAGATCATCGTGGATACTTACGGCGGCGCCTGCCCGCATGGCGGCGGCGCCTTCTCCGGCAAGGATCCTACAAAAGTGGATCGTTCTGCTGCCTACGCCGCCCGTTACGTGGCGAAGAACATCGTTGCCGCGGGCCTGGCAAGGCAGTGCCAGATTCAGGTGGCGTATGCGATCGGCGTCGCCCGTCCGATGAACGTGACCGTCTATACCGAAGGTACAGGCGTGATCCCTGACGACAAGATTGCCGCGCTCGTCAACGAGTTGTTCGACCTGCGTCCGAAAGGCATCATCCAGATGCTGGATCTGCTGCGCCCTATCTATTCCAAGACAGCCGCTTACGGCCACTTCGGCCGCGAAGAGCCCGAGTTCACCTGGGAACGTACCGACAAGGTCGCCCAGCTGCGCGCGGCGGCAGGGCTGTAATCTTACAGGGCTGTCCATGCAATGGTGTCGTCAGAGCTTGCGCTGCATCAGCGCCATTGCAGTATCGATAACGCTGCAGGCGGCTTCGTTCTGGACACCTGCGCAAGCGGCAGGCGCTTCACCAGCCGTTTCCAGCAAGCCTGTCGGCGACTGGTGTACGCCGCTGGCTGCACGTCTTCCCAAGATTTCCCTTGACGATTGCCGCGACAGGAAATTGTTGCCTAGCGGCGCGGTGTCGCGTAACGGTTTTCCTATACTGGCGCGCGAAATCGCCGCCGGGCAGGGGCATCGGCAAGCGCTGAAGGTGCTGCTGATAGGCGGCATACACGGCGATGAATTGACGGCCAGTTCCATCGTCTTCAAATGGCTGGAATTGATGCAAAAGCCGGCCGCGCAGGAATTCCAGTGGAAGGTCGCGCCGGTCGTCAATCCCGACGGCTTGCTGGCGGCCAAGCCGCGCCGCATGAATGCGCGCGGCGTCGACCTGAATCGGAACTTCCCCACCCCCAACTGGCAGCAGGATGCGCCGCGCTACTGGGCCAAGGTGACCGCCAGCGACCCGCGGCGTTATCCGGGGTCGGCGCCCTTGTCGGAGCCTGAGAGCCGCTGGGTGCATGACACCATAGAGCAATTCAAGCCGGACGTGATCATCTCCGTGCATGCGCCTTTCGGCGTGCTGGATTTCGACGGGCCAGTCAAACCGCCGAGCCGCTTTGGCCGCCTGATGTTCAATCGTGTCGGCGTCTACCCAGGTTCGCTGGGCAACTACAGCGGACTGCACAAGGACATCCCCGTGGTGACGATAGAGCTGCCGAATGCGCAGGTCCTGCCGCCGGACGCCGAGGTGCAGCGCATCTGGCAAGACATGCTGGGCTGGATCAAGCGCAATGTGCCGGCGGCGCCCAAATTGGCGATGAAACCTTAAAAATCTTAGGTAAGGGTAAGGGCCGGCTTTTTGCGCCGCGCCAGGTACATCATCCAGCCGGTGATTGCAAACAGCGGCAGCAGCAGGCTGGCCAGCATCATCGCCAGCATGCCCGCCGTCCCCCAGTAACTGCCGGAATGCAGCGCATAGATGCTGGCCAGGAAACGCTTGCCGGCGGATTGATCCATATACGGCTCGCGTTTCAGGACCTCGCCGGTCCGGGCATCGAGCGTCAGCTTGTTGTTCGCATATTTATGAGGCGACGATCCGTCTATATACAGAACCTGCACCGCCTGGCCGGGCCTGGACGGCAGCAGCATGATCAGCTTGTCGTAAGCGGCAGCTTCTGCGCGGACGCTGTGCCAGACCGCCTGCAGGTTGGTCTCCGCCTTCGCGCCTGCGTCCGCTGACTCATTTTTGTTGCCGGCTTCTGCGGTTTTCCGGACTGCGTTTTTCTGTGCTGCAGGCGCTGCTAAACTGTTTATCCAGTCATGGTAGCCGCCATACGACCAGTACAAGCCGGTGAGCGCCGCCAGTAAATAGACGAGTAGTAGCCAACTAGCGCTGACTGCATGCAGATCCGACAAGAAAGCGCGTCCACTGCGTTTAACATCAATGACGAACCACGAGCGCCAGTTCCAGGCGGCTTTCCCGGGCCAGCGCAGATACAGGCCGGACAGGCACATGAAGACTAGTACCAGCGCGGAGGCTCCGGTAAGCGCTTTGCCGGTGGCGCCCAGCGCCAGGCTGCGGTGCAGGTTCAGCAGCAGGCGGAAAAGCTCTTCGCCTGCCGGCTTGCCCAGTAACTCCCCGGTGTATGGATTCACATATTGCAGCTCGAATTTCCTGCTGTCGCTGCCGGCCACCGGCAGCATGAAGCCCACCCGCGCCGCATCGGTGGATGATACTGACAAGGTTAGCGAAGAGACATAGGGCCGGCTATGTTGGATGCGCGCCAGCAGTGCCGCCGGCTCCAGCATCGCGCCTGCAGGGGCAACCCGGGTTACCTGCGGATTCAGCAGCTTCAGCAACTCGTCCTCAAACGCATACAGGCCGCCGGTGACGCCCATCAGCGCAAGCACCAGGCCGGCGCTGATGCCCAATACCCAGTGAAGCTGGAACCAGAAGCGCTTTAGCATTATGTGTAATCTAATTGGCAATGCGAAGCGCGCACTATAGCAGCTAATTGGAAATTGAAAAGAGGGGAGGGAGTGGAGAATGCGGAAGGAAAAAATGGCTGGCTGACAGAGGGAGAGAATGTCGCGGCTGGCTATACAAGGTGCAAACACTGTCGATGCGTGTCGCCGGCAGCATGCTGGTCTCTTTATTATAGTTGAGAATGCGTATCAATCAATATTTATCTTCATCATTTTGAAGCTCCGGCTTACGGCCTCTTGTCACGGGCCGTTGTTCCTTCTGTTGCAAGTCAAAATTCTGAACTTAGTTTTGCAAGAAGCTTGAATTCACAGCGCTTTAATTGCGATGTCTACATTACAATGAATCGCAGCCGCGCGCCCCGCAGCGCCTCTTTGCAAGTTGGATCGGGGATAAAAAAATTCAACCACCGTTGCAGGCCCTGCGCTTGCATCAGATGCATGCGCAGCATAACGAAAAGATGAAGGAAAACAATGAAATCAAAATTAGTCCTTGTATTTGGTTTGAGCCTGGGCCTGGCCAGCGCATGCATGATGAGCGCAGCGCAAAGCCTGGATTCGCATCAGTGGCTGGAAGACGTAGGCGGCGCAAGGCAACTGGAGTGGGTCAAGGGGCGCAACCAGATTACGCGCGCCAAGGTCGAGAGCGACGCTGGTTTTACCAAAATGCGCACCGATTTGCAAACCATCCTGGACTCCAAGGACAGGATCCCCGTCATCAAAAAACTGGGGGACTATTACTATAATTTCTGGCGCGACGCCGACCATCCGCGCGGCGTGTGGCGCAAGACCACGCTGGACGAATATCGCAAGGCGCAGCCGAATTGGGAAACCGTGCTGGACCTGGACGCGCTGGCCAAAGCCGAAAATGAAAACTGGGTCTACAAGGGCAGCGAATGCCGTTATCCCGCCTATGACCGCTGCCTGCTGGAATTGTCGCGCGGCGGCGCCGATGCCGTTGTTGTGCGCGAGTTCGACCTGGCCGGCAAGAGCTTTGTGAAAGACGGCTTCAGCTTGCCCGAGGCCAAGGTGGAGCTCGCGTGGCGCGACAAGGATACGCTCTTTGTCGGCACTGATTTCGGCCCCGGTTCGCTGACCGATTCAGGCTATCCGCGCATCGTCAAGGAATGGAAGCGCGGCACGCCGTTGAGTTCCGCTAAAACCGTGCTGGAAGGCGAGCAGGCCGATATCAGCGTCTCCGCCTATAGCAGCGAGCATGGCGGCATCCACCATGAGCTGGTCAACCGCAGCCTGACTTTTTTCACCGCCGAGCACTACCTGAAGGATGGCGGCAAACTGAAAAAGCTGCCTGTGCCTGAGCACGCGGAGATCGCTTTCTTCGGCAAGCAATTCATCGTGACCTTGCGCGAGCCCTGGAACACCGGCAGCAAGACCTATGAATCCGGCAGCATGCTGGCGATCGATTTTGCCAGGTTCCAGAAGGGCGACCGCAATTTTGCGGTATTGTTCGAACCCAGTGAGCGCACTTCGCTGACCGGTGCGGCCTATACGCGCAATTATGTGCTGGTGCAGTCGCTGGACAATGTCAAAGGCAAGCTGGTCGAGTGGAAGCTGGAGCGCAATCGCTGGGTCTCGCGCCAGGTCGCTTTGCCTACGCTGGGGGAGGTCAGCGTCAGCGCCGTCGACCCGAAGAAATCGGACGACTATACGCTCAGCTATTCCGATTACCTGACGCCGAATGTATACCTGCTGGCGCATGCCGGCAGCGACAATCGCGAGCAACTGAAGAGCAGCCCGGCCTTTTTCGATGCTTCGCCGTACGTCATTACGCAGAACGAGGCGACTTCCAAGGATGGCACCAAAATTCCTTATTTCGTGGTGCGCCGCAAGGATAGCCAGAACGACGGCAGCAACCCTACCTTGCTATACGGCTATGGCGGATTCCAGATTTCGCTGACTCCGTATTATTCCGGCGGCTTGGGCAAGACCTGGTTGGAGAAGGGCGGCATCTATGTCGAGGCGAATATCCGCGGCGGCGGCGAATTCGGCCCGCGCTGGCATGAGGCGGCGCTGAAGGAAAACCGCCAGCGCGCCTATGACGATTTTGCCGCGGTGGCAGAAGACCTGATCGCGCGCAAGATCACCAGCACCCGCCATCTGGGCGCGATGGGCGGCAGCAATGGCGGCCTGCTGGCCGGCGTGATGCTGACCGAGCGCCCCGAGCTGTTTAACGCGATCGTCAGCCAGGTGCCGCTGCTGGACATGCAGCGTTATAACAAGCTGCTGGCGGGCGCTTCCTGGATGGGGGAATACGGCAATCCGGACGTGCCGGCGGAGTGGAGCTATATCCAGCGCTATTCGCCCTACCAAAATGTCAAAGCTGACGTGAAATATCCCAATGTGCTGTTCATCACGTCCACCCGCGACGACAGGGTGCATCCGGGGCATGCGCGCAAGATGGCGGCCAGGATGCTGGAGCAGGGCCATCAAAACGTCTGGTACTACGAAAACACCGAGGGCGGCCACGGCGGCGCGGCCAACAATGCGCAAAAGGCCGACATGACAGCGATCACCTATACTTTCCTGTGGGATATGCTGAAACCTGATAATGCGTCCGCAGCCGCGGGCCAGCAATAAGGCAGCCGCAGAATTTGATTGAACCAAGCTGCTCAATCCGGTCTAACAGAATCCGCTGCCTGTGCTTGTAACCGGCAGCGGATTTTTGTTTTTATAAAGATGTTATCCTCTTTCCTTTTGGCGGCTGTCTATTCCCTTGGCCCCATTTTCTCGCATTCGCGGTACGAATAACAATAAAGCATGACGCTGTATCAACTACTTGCCCAATTCATACGCCAGCACTGGCGCCACTACCTGGCGGCCAGCGCGATGCTGTTTTCCGTCGCTTTCCTGACGGTGCTGATCCCGCGCAAGGTCGGCGCCGTCATCGATGCGCTGGTTGCGCACCGGCTCGATACCCCGGCCCTGCTGACGCAATTGGGCTGGCTGGTCTTGATGGGGATTACTATCTATTTCCTGCGCGTGGGCTGGCGCATGCAATTGTTTGCCGCATCTTATCAACTGGGCGTGCATTTACGGACGCGCCTGTACCAGCGCCTGAGTTTGCAGGGACCCAGTTTTTTCCAGCAGCAGCGCACCGGCGACCTGATGGCGCTCGGCACCAACGATGCCGATGCGATAGAACTGGCATCCGGCGAAGCGATGCTGGCCGGTTTTGACGGCTCGATGACCTTTGCATTGGTGATAGGCATGATGCTGCTGGGGGTGGACTGGCGCCTGGCGCTGGTGGCCTTGCTGCCTTTCCCTTTCATGGCCTGGGCATTCAAGCACATCACCCATCATGTGCACGACGCCTCGCGCGACTCGCTGGAGCGTTTCAGCAAGCTGAACGACCAGGTACAGGAAACCCTGGCTGGCGTGCGCACCCTGCGCGCGCTGGGACTGGAACAGCGCAGCGCGCAACAGTTCGCCGAGCTGGCGGAAGACGCCGCTGCAGCCAGCCTGTCTGCGCAGCGCTGGGAAGCCGCCTATGAGCCGGCGGTCGGCCTGGCGCTGAGCACGGCGGGCGTGTTCACGCTGGCCCTGGGCGGCTATCTGGTCTGGCACGGCCAGATGACGATAGGCGTGCTGACCAGTTTTACGATGTACCTGGGACAGTTGATCTGGCCCATGTTTGCCGCCGGTTGGGTATTGTCCTTGCTGGAGCGCGGCAAGGCCGCGTGGGGCCGCTTGCAGCCGGTGCTGACGCGAGATCTGTCGGTGCAGGATGACGGCGAGCTGGAGAGCATGCCTGAGGGCAGCATACGGCTGGACCAGGTAGTGTTTACCTATCCGGGCCAGCAGGTTGCCGCCCTGGGCGGCGTGTCGCTGAATCTGGCTCCCGGCAAGACGCTAGGCATCGTCGGCCATACAGGCTCAGGCAAATCCACCATCATCCGCCTGTTGCTGAGGCAATACGAAACCAGCCGGGGCAAGCTGAGCTGGGGCCGGCACGGCCTGGACGAATATAAGCTGCATACGCTGCGCGCGGCGATCAATTGGGTAGCGCAAGAGCCCTTCCTTTTTTCTGCGTCGATTGCCAGCAATATTGCGCTGGGCAATCCGGACGCAACGCGCGCGCAGGTCATGCATGCAGCCGAGCTGGCCGCCGTGCATGAAGACATATTGCGCTTTCCGCAGGGCTATGACACGCCGGTAGGCGAGCGCGGCGTGACGCTGTCGGGTGGGCAGCGGCAGCGGGTGGCGATAGCGCGCGCGCTGTTGACCGAGAGCCCCCTGCTGTTGCTGGATGATGCCTTGTCGGCGGTGGATACTGATACCGAAGCCCGCATCCTGCGGCATTTGCAACAACTGCGCCAGCAACGTGCCGGCCGCTCGGCCATCATCGTCAGCCACAGGCTGAGTGCGGTCGCCGACGCTGACCATATCCTGGTGCTGCATGAAGGGAAAATCATAGAACAGGGCACGCACGGCTACCTGCTGGAGCAGGCCGGCTGGTATGCGGCCCAGTGGCGTTACCAACAACTGGAGGCCAGCCTGGATGCAGCCTGAAAATGAAATCAGGAATGCGACTGCTTCCGAAAAAAAACAGGCGGTGCAATTGCTGCTGCAGGCCGCCAGGCCGGAAAAGAAGCATGTATGGCTAGGCATCTTTTACCTGTCGATTGCGGCGGGACTGGAAGCGCTGGGCCCCTTGCTGGGCAAGGCCTTTATCGACCGCTACCTGCTGCCGCATCAAATGGAGTGGGGCGTGGTGACGGCCTTGCTGCTGACCTATGTGCTGACGGGCTGGTCGGCGACCTGGCTGCGCTACCTGCAGCTGACGCGGCTGGCCGGCGTGGCGATGCGCTCGGTGCGCCGCCTGCGCGAACAGGTGTACGGGCACGTGTTGCGGCTGCCTATGGCTTTCTTCGACAAGGCGATTACCGGCCAGCTGGTGAGCCGGGTCACGAACGATACCGAGGCCGTCAAGAACCTGTATGTGCAGGTCTTGTTTGTGATGCTGGACAGCTCCATCGTGGTTACCGGGGCAATGATAGCGATGGCCTGGCTGGACTGGCGCCTGATGCTGATCGTGACCGCACTGATCCCGGCAGTCGTACTGATCGTGTTGTTCTACCAGCGCTGGAGCGCGCCGGCGGTGACCCGGGCCAGGCATTTGCGCAGCGAGATCAATGCGCAGGTGGCCGAGAGCATCAATGGCATGAGCGCCTTGCAGGCCAGCAATGCCGAGCGGCGCTTTGGCGAACGTTTTGCCGCCACCAACCATCAGCACTACCTGGCGCGCCTGAACGAATTGCGCGCCAATGCGTGGCTGCTGCGGCCGGCGCTGGATTTGCTGAATTCCCTGTTGCTGGTGGTCGTGATCTTCAGTTTCAGCACCCGCACGTTTTCCGGGCTGGAAGTCGGCATCCTGTATGCGTTTGTCAGCTATATAGGGCGCGTGGTCGATCCGCTGATACAGATTACGCTACAGTTCGGGCAGATACAGCAGGCGACGGTATCGGCGGCGCGCGTGAATATCCTGCTCAATGAAGCAAGCATGCATGCAGTCAGCAGCAATATGGAAATCAGCCGCGGTGACCTGCATCTGCAGCACGTAGCTTTTGGCTATGACCCAGCCGATCCGGTATTGAAGGATGTCAGCTTGCATATCCCCGCCGGCAGCTTCTACGGCATAGTCGGCCATACCGGCAGCGGCAAGTCCACTCTGCTCAGCCTGTTACTGCGTTTCTACACCGCGCAATCGGGGCGCATAGAGATAGACGGCACGCCCGTCGCCTCTTTCAGCGATGAGCAGTTCCGCGCCAGCGTGGGCCTGGTGCCGCAAGACCCTTTCCTGCTGGCGGCCAGTGCGCGCGAAAATATTGCAATGGGCAGGGATATCAGCGAGCGGGATATCCTGGCCGCCGCCAGGGCAGCGCGCGCGCATGACTTCATCATGCAATTGGAACAGGGTTTCGATACGCCCTTGGGCGAGGGCGGCGCCCGCCTGTCGACCGGGCAAAAGCAGTTGATCGCCATCGCCCGCGCGCTGGCCGGCAAGCCGCGCATCCTGTTCCTGGACGAGGCTACTTCGCATATCGACAGCGAAACCGAGCAGATCGTGCAAGCGGCGCTGTCCGAGCTGCGCGGCAGCGTCACGATAGTCGCGATTGCCCACAGGCTGTCGACGATACGGGATGCCGACAGCATCGTTGTGCTGAACCACGGCCATATCGCGGAGCGCGGCAGTCATTCACAACTGATGGCGCTGGAACAGGGGATTTACCAAAAGTTATACTTGTTACAGGCGCTGGAGGAGTAATCGGCAGGCTCTGCTGCGTGATGGGCTAAAATGCCGAAGCGAAATATTTTCACGAAAAGCAGGAAAGCTTGAAGAGGTTGTTGATTTGATAGTAAATTCTAAAAGTCCATTGCGGCGCAATCTGATCAGGGCGAGCATCACGCTGGCCGTGGCCGGTGTGCTGGTCCTTATCCTGATCGCCGGCTATACCATGCTGGTCCTGGTGCCCAACCTGCCTTCGCTGGATGCGATCACCGACTACCGTCCCAAGATACCGCTGCGGGTGTATACCGCCGACAATGCGCTGATAGGGGAGTTCGGCGAAGAGCACCGCGACTTTGTCGCGATCAAGGATATTCCGCCGGTGATGAAAGATGCGCTACTGTCGATAGAAGATTCCCGTTTCTATGAACATGGCGGCATCGATTACCGGGGCGCAACCCGGGCCTTGCTGGCCGACTTGTCCGGCGGCTTCCACCAGGGGGCATCCACCATCACGATGCAGGTCGCGCGCAATTTCTTCCTGACCAGGGAAAAAACCCTGACCCGCAAATTGACCGAAATACTCCTGTCATACCGGATAGAAGCGGCGTTGTCCAAGGACCAGATCCTGGAGCTGTACATGAACCAGATCTACCTGGGCCAGCGTACCCATGGATTTTCCAGCGCGGCGCAGATCTATTTCAATAAGCCGCTGAAGGATTTGACGATCGCCGAAGCGGCGATGCTGGCGGGCGTGCCGCAAAACCCCGCCCGGCACAATCCCGCGGTGAACCCCATCCGCGCCCGGCAGCGCCAGCAGCTGGTGTTGCGGCGCATGCTGGATCTGGGGCATATCACGCAGGCACAGTATGAGCAGGCGCTGAAGGAAAAGATCCAGGTCAGCAGCAGCCAGCAATTCGAAGCGCACGCCGACTTCGTGGCCGAACTGGTAAGGCAGAATATCTACGCGCAATACAAGGAAGAAGCGTATACGCGCGGCTTCAAGGTGTATACGACGATCAACAAGGCGGAACAGGACGCGGCATATGAAGCCTTGCGGCGCAATGTGATGAGCTATGACCAGCGCCACGGTTATCGCGGTCCTGAGGCCTTTGTCGAGTTGCCCAGGGACGAAGATGAGCGCGACGACGCGATTGATGAAGCATTGCTGAAACACCCCAGCAACGACCAGCTGGTCTCCGCCGTGGTGGTCGAGGTGACGCCGAAATTGATACGCGCCGAACCGGCTTCCGGCGATACGATAGAAATCAGCGGCGAGGGCTTGCGCTTCGCCGCCAGGGCCCTGCAGGCCAATGCCAACCGCGACCTGAAGATCAGGGTAGGCGCGATCATACGCGCCAGCCAGGATGCGAAGGGGCGCTGGATGATCAGCCAGTTGCCGGAAGTGGACGCGGCCTTTGTGGCGCTGAATGCGCAGGACGGCTCCTACCGCGCGATGGTCGGCGGCTTTGATTTCAACCGCAAGAAATTCAACCATGTGACCAGCGCCTGGCGCCAGCCGGGATCGAGCATCAAGCCCTTCATCTACTCTGCCGCGCTGGAAAAGGGATTTTCACCGTCCACCCTCATCAATGACGCGCCGTTGTCGCTGACCAGCGCCGACACCGGCGGCCAGCCCTGGGACCCGAAAAACGACGATGGCAAATTCGACGGCCCGATCACGATGCGTACTGCGCTGGCACTATCCAAGAACGTGGCATCGGTGCGCATCTTGAAGGCCATCACTCCGCAGTATGCACATTCCTATTTGCCGCGTTTTGGTTTTGACGAGGCGAAGCAGCCGGTCAACCTGACGCTGACCTTGGGCACCGGTTCCGTCACGCCGGTGCAGATGGCGGGTGCTTATGCGGTGTTTGCCAATGGCGGCTATCAGGTCACGCCCTGGCTGATACAAAAAATCACCGATGCACGCGGCACCGTCATCACGGAAAACCAGGCGCCGGCGGTTGCGCAAGAAGACAACCGCGTGATAGACGGCCGCAATGCGTATATCGTCGATACGATGTTGCGCGAGGTGGTCAGGACCGGTACCGGTGCGATGGCGACGCAACGCCTGGGGCGCAAGGATCTGGCCGGCAAGACCGGCACTACCAGCGATGCGGTCGACGGCTGGTTTGCCGGCTATGCGGCGAATATCGTTGCAGTGGCATGGATGGGCTACGACGATCCCAAATCATTAGGCGGGCGCGAGTTTGGCGCGACTCTGGCCATGCCTATCTGGATAGACTATATGCGGCAGGCCCTGAGCGGCAAACCCGAGGTGCAGAGGTCATTGCCGGAAGGCGTTTCTTTCATGGATGGCGACTGGATGTACAACGAATTCATCGATGGCGGCGGGATCAAGACGCTGGATATGGATGTTCCGCCGGCGGATGCGGCGCCACAGCCGCTGCCCGGCTGACCGCAAGAACTGAAAGGAAGCCGCGGCTTCCTTTTTTCTTTGTTGCGGGCAGGAAAACGAGCCGCTAGCAGCGCAGTTCGCGTAAGGAGCGGGGTCTGGCAGTCTTCAGCGACTTGCTCGGGGGCAGCTCGTGTTTCTCGCTCACATGGTCCAGTTCCTTGTGGGAATAGGAAACCCTGTCGTTCCTGTAGTGGGTGCGGGTATGCTCGTCGCGCTCTATCGTGGAAGGCTGATCCGGCAAAGGTTCTGCGATTTCAATTTCGGGGATGTATTTCATGGCAATCAGATAGGATGACTGATCTGACAGCCTAACTTTTCAAATGTATATCGTATGCAGGACTGGGGCTATCCAGCTTGTAGGAGCGCGCGATGCAAATGCTGTGCTTCAGCAATAAAGCTGCCGGGCAATTACAAAAAAAGCCCGCTGGCAATGCAGCGGGCCAAGATCCGAACCTTTGGAGGAGTAGCGGATTTGCCGGATAGTAACGCCGGCTTGTGACGACCTGATGACAACGCCGCCAGACCGCCTGCTCCGATTTTTATCCCAGCTTCTTCAAAGCTTCAACTGGCCTCCGATGCTAGCCAGCAGTCCTATATTTTCATGGAACAGCGATTGCCCTACTTGACTGGCGCTAGCTTTTTCCTTGGGGCTTAAATTTTTCTCGTCGGCAAGCAGCACGATAATTTTTCTGTACGCCGCCAATAATTGCTCTGGTCCCGCCAGGATTTCTGCCGATACAGGACTTAGGGTTTCAGGTTTGCCGGAAGAGTTGCCGGGCGGATTGCCGGAGTCGGTTTTTTTTAAGCAGTAAAAAGCCGGCGATGGCGGCAACGGATACGACCACGGATAAACCGATGGCGACGACGACGGGGCGGCGGTAGTTCATGGGCCGGCGGGTGGATGAAGGAAGCAACATCTTATCAGCTTGGCCAATGTTTACTTGCAGCTTAGTCAAATACCAGCCCGCAAATGCGAAAAGAGAGGGGTTTCCGTCGTTTTATTCGCAGTAAGGGAAAATCTAAAGCGTCGTAAGCTGCAAAGAACTATTTGTGAGCAGGTGGAAATGATGACTTCAGGCTACAGAGGCGCATATCGCGAGCCAAGACCAAACCACGGCGTGCCGGGGATAGTCTATCTGCTGGCGAACCAGGGATTGCGCGCAGGAGTATTCAAGATAGGCTCCACGCGCCGCTCAGGCTGGTCCAAGGCAATGGAACTGAACCGAGATATCCACAATACGATACCGGGCAGCTTCGTCTGCGAATTTGAAATGCACACGCGCGATAGCGGCAAGGCGCTGGAGCTGATATTTGAAGAGCTGCAGTACTGCCATCGCGGACGCAAGGAGCAGGATTACTATGAGCTGGAACTGGAGCGCGCCAGGGAAGTGATAGGCCGGATCTGTTCCGGCGTCGACGAAGACATCCTGACCAGACACAAGGCCAGGCTGGACCACGACCAGCAAGGCGACATCGAGGTCGCCGGCGATGAGCATGCTGCCGGCAATGAAGCGTCTGCCGGCGTTTTCAAGAAAGCCTACCTGTGGATGACGGCGGCGGTCAGCATGCTGGCCCTGGTTGCACTGGCCTGGGTATTCACGGCCTGGACTGACGGCAATCGCCTGTACGCCAGCAATATGGTGGGCCGGCAGGCCAATACGGCGGATGCCAGCGCGGCAGTGCAAAACGGATTTACCGGCGGCAATGATGCAGCGGCTTCCGCTGATCATGCGGCAGAAACCGCCGCTACCGATGGGGTGGTGCTGCCGCTGATGATCCCAGCCAGCAAGCCTGCTTTGCATGACAAGTATGCGGCGGTGTTGGCGCGCTTGAGTGCGCAGGAAAGAAGCGCCATCGGACTGGCTTGCCTGACAAGCAGCGACAAGAACGGTAGCCGGAAAGTCAGCGGCGACGCCTTCAGCGCTTGCGTGACCAGGCAACTGGCGGCATTTGATCCGGCCCAGCGTCCGGCAGGTATTGCGGAGTTGAACCAGGATGAAAAGAAGTCGCTGGAATACGTTTGCCTGGGAGACAGATATGGCAAGGGGCTGGCCGCCTATAACGCCTGCCTGAGCAAACAGTTGGCGGAATTCGATCCGTCAAAACGGCCAGGGAGCATGTCTCGTCTCAGCCCTTCGCTTCAGCACAGCATACAATCCGCATGTGCGCAGGACAAATACCGGAATGGCCCGGCGGCATACAACCAGTGCCTCAGCAGGCAACTGGCCCAGCTCGGCTAACTGGAAAATCCCGCGGAAAGATTGGCCGCGGGACCGTGCGCAGCGATTGTCCTGCTCGGCCCGGCCATTTGATCGCAAACCTCAGTCAGATATTGCCAGCCAGACTCCATGCCTTGGTATGGCCAAGGCGGCGCAGGCATTTGGCGGCCGCTTCCCCTCGTTTTCCACTACGACAGAAGAAGATCAGAGGCTGCTCGCTATTGCCCAGCCAGTCATTCACATGTTGGGCCAGGCGAGAGAGGGGAACATTCAGCACAGGAGCGTCGTAAGCTTCGACGTCGATAAAATTGTGCTCATACATTTCCCTGACATCGATCAGGAGGGTATCAGGGAGGTCGTGCGACAGATCTTTGATTAGATCGGCCCGGATATGGATATCGTCCCGGACATCATCCGCATTGCCGCAATCCTTGCCGGTAACGCCGCATAGCAGAACCTGGGCCGGATGATCGCTAAGTGCACTGTCAACCAGTTCTTTTTCTTTGGCAAATACTTCAGCAGGAATAGGGAGCGCAGCGCACAACACCCGTGACAGCATGGGATTGAACCGGCGTTCACTGCTCAATGTAGTGACAAACTGGGCGTGATAATCATGTGCCGGGCAAATGACGCACTGCTCGCTGATCAGGACGGCCAGCCTGCGCAGGGACGCGTACATGTCTTCCGCGGAACTGCTAGTAAAATTGGTGCGCCCCAGGCCGCCTATCAGCACGGTATCTCCGGTAAACGCATGGCGCATTGCCTGGGCTGCCATGCGGCCGGATTCCGCTGTGCCGGCCAGATAAGCGACGCTATCGGCCGTATGGCCGCGCAGCGCCGTGCGTGCCAGCGTCAGTTCGCCGACTGAAATAGCCTGCGCTTGCTCACCGTCAGCGAGAGTAATGCCGATGGTGCCTGTATCGGGCCAGCCCAGGCTGTCGCAGTTGCCGGCACCCTGCGGTAATTTATCCGCCAACGCGGCGGCAAGCGCGGTACGCGCTGAAACGTGATCGGCATGCCCATGCGTGTCCAGGATTGCAAGCACCCGTAAATTCTGGCCCCTGACATGGTTTTTTATGCGCTGGGCGAGTTCTGCCAGCGGATCGATAATGACGCAGCAGCCGCTGGCAGCGTCGGTCACCAGCCAGCAGCAGGCGCCCTGCGACTCCAGCCGCAGCAAGCCTTGTTGCCGCCACACATCGGGCTGGTCCGTCGGCACCAGGCATGCGCGGCGCAACGCCGTGCCGCACTCGATAATGCGCGAGCAGGCCGTGTCTATCTCGTCCTGGGTCGCGGCCGGGCCGAAAGACAGGCGCACCGCGGATGCTGCGTAGGCATCGTCAATTTTCATGGCACGCAATACATAACTTGGCGCGCTGGCGCTTGAACTGCAGGCTGAGCCTGAACTGACCCTGATCCCGGCCGCGTCAAAAAGATCCAGCATTTCCTTGCTGGCCAGATCAGGCACAGAAAAATTGAGCGTGGTAGGGACGGTCAGATTGAGTGGGGCATTCCATACGATGTCGGGGAAAGCCTGAGTGAGGGCCGCAACGAGCTGGTCGCGGAAGGAAAAGAGGGTCGGCGTACTTTGAAAAACCGGGTCATGATTTTCCAGCAGTTCCAGCACGGCATTCAAGGCGGCAATGCCTATCATGTTTTCCGTGCCGGAGCGCAGCGCGGATTCTTGCCCGCCGCCCACCATCAGCGGTGTAAATGGCGCGCCCTCGCGCACGTACAGCATGCCTATGCCTTTGGGGGCGTATAACTTGTGTCCGGAAAATGTTGCATAGTCTATCCTGGTGGCGGCGAGCTCAAGCTCCAGTTTGCCTAGCGCTTGCACTGCATCGACCAGCCAAAGTGCCGGGCTGGAACAGGCCTGCAGTGTTTGCTGTATGCCGGCCAGGTCCGAGATGACCCCGGTTTCGTTGTTGACCGCCATCGTGCATACCAAGGCTGCCGATGACGCGTGGATGCGCAAGAAATCCAGCTCGTGGCGGCCATCTGCATCAACAGGAATTGCCATAATTTCGCAATCCAGGCCTAACAGCTGATTCCAGTGCTGCAGGCTTTCCGACACGGCCTTGTGCTCGGTCGCCCCATACAGCAGCTTGGGTCTCGCCTGCGCTCCAGAGGGGCTGCGCCTGCGCACCTCATTCAACGCGGATAGCACTGCGATCTGGATGCCCTCGGTGGCGCCGCTGGTAAATATCAACTGTCCGGCCCCCGCGCCCAGCACCCGCCTGGCCCTTTGTCTGGCCGCATCGAGCTGGGCCTTGGCTTGCAGGCCGTTGACGTGGGTACTGCTAGGGTTGCCAAAGTGCGAAATCATCGCAAGATTGCTTGCTGCGATAGCCTGCGGCAAGACCGGTGTCGTTGCGTTGTTGTCCAGATAGATTTCCAGCATATTTCACCCACAGAGTGTATTTGGTTGCGCCCTAATGCGCGAACAGATTTTCTGAGTGACATCTTATCAACTGGCGGGAGGAATTATTTACCAAATATTTGTCTAAATATTGATTAAATTAGAAAATTATTCTATAAAATTGAATTTATGGATAAAAAAGATATTGAGATTCTGGATATTTTGCAGAAAGATGCCACGATAGCACTGGCCGACCTGGCCCAGGCGGTGCATCTGTCGGTGACGCCTTGCTGGCGGCGTGTGCAAAAATTGCAGGAGGACGGCGTGATCCGGAAGCAGGTCAGCATCTGCGACCCGGTCAAGCTTAACTTGGGCCTGACCGTGATGGTGACCTTGAAAGCGGCCCAGCATAATGAGGCCTGGATGCAGAATTTCATCGGCGGCGCCAGCGCGATCCCGGAGATAGTGGAAATCTTTCGCATGAGCGGGGATATCGACTACCTGCTGAAAGTGCACGTGCCCGACATGGCAGGCTATGACAATGTGTACAAGAAACTGGTCAAGGTGGCTGATCTGCAGGATGTCAGCTCCAGTTTTGTGATGGAGGTGCTGAAGAGTACGACAGCCCTGCCTTTGGACTACGCCGTTTTAAAATCCAGCCGGAACTAATACCCTATAACGATAGAGAGCCAGTATTGGAAATATTTGAACGCATCCTCGCCATCATCTTGCCGGTGTTTATCGTGATCGGCCTCGGTTATGCCTATGCGCGCTACAAGGGTGCGGTTGTCAAGGACGATATGGCGGCGGTGAACCGGGTCAGCATGGATGTCTTGTGTCCCTTGCTGGTATTTACCGCATTGGCCGGCAAGGAATTCGACGTGGCGCAGAATGCCTGGCTGATCTTGGCCGGCGTGCTGATTGCCCTCGGTTCCGGCTTGCTGGCCTGGCCGGTGGCGCGGCTGCTGGGCTATGACGTGCGCAGTTTTGTGCCGCCGATGATGTACAACAATTGCGGCAATATGGGCTTGCCGCTAGCCGCATTGGCTTTCGGCGCCAGCGGCCTGTCGGCGGCGGTCGCGCTGTTCATGGCTTGCAACCTGGTGTACTTCAGCGTGGGTATCAAGATCATCCAGAAGGGGCATCCCGACCATCAAGGTTCTTCGCTGAAATTCCTGTTCAGTCCAATGATGCTGGCGATGATGGTGGGCATGCTGTTTGCGCTGTTGCATATCCATCTCCCCGATACCTTGTTTGTTGCATTGAAGATGACCGGGGATGCCTGCATCCCCATCATGTTGTTTGCATTGGGGGTGCGCATGCTGGATATCAATTTCTCCAGCTGGCATATAGGCGTGATGGGCGCGATTGTGTGTCCGCTGGCCGGGCTGCTGGTGGCGCTGGCGCTGGATACGGTGTTGCCGCTGACCAGTGCGCAACGCGGCCAGATGTATTTGTTCGCCGCCTTGCCGCCAGCCGTATTTTGCTTCATGGTCGCGGAGCAGTATCAGCAGGAGCCGGACAAGGTGGCTTCCATCGTTCTGCTGGGCAACCTGGCGGCGCTAGTTTTTGTACCTGCGGGTTTGTGGCTG
>JABDED010000032.1:28036-28231 GCA_013287275.1 Betaproteobacteria bacterium | reverse complement strand
GATCGATATCCAGTTGCAAGACACCTATTATGTGGTGGCCCACTTCCACTATGTGCTGGTGGCCGGTTCCCTGTTTGCGCTGTTCGCAGGCTACTACTACTGGGGTCCGAAGTGGACAGGTTTCATGTACAACGAAACCCGCGGCAAGATCCACTTCTGGGGCTCGCTGATCGCTTTCAACGTGACCTTCTTCCC
>JABDED010000032.1:0-28026 GCA_013287275.1 Betaproteobacteria bacterium | reverse complement strand
GCACTTCCTGGGCCTGGCCGGCATGCCACGCCGCTACGCCGATTATCCGGCGCAGTTCACGGACTTCAACATGGTGGCAACTATCGGTGCGTTCTGGTTTGGCCTGATGCAGGTGTACTTCATCCTGGCCGTGGTGATCCCGTCCATCAAAGGCGGCAAACCGGCAGCGGCCAAACCTTGGGATGGCGCTGAGGGCCTGGAGTGGACAGTGCCTAGCCCTGCACCTTTCCATACATTTGAAGAACCGCCAGTTTTTAAATAATGTTCAAGGCGGGCTGCCGAAACGGCAGCCCGTGTAAAAATGAAAAACGGTAAGAAACCAAGCAACATCAGGACCGCATTGATACTAGCCTCCGTCGCGCTGGTATTTTTTGTCGGTATCATCGTCAAGCAGTCCCTGCATTAAGGGGCTGCCATGAGTGAAGAACCGATCGGAACGGCGTCAGGTAAAAAGCTGAATGCAGTAGTGCTGAAGAAGCTGCTGGTGATTGCAGTACTGATGTTCGGTTTCGGCTATGCATTGGTGCCGGTCTACAAGCAGATATGCGAACTGACCGGGGTGAATATACTGACCACCAAGGACGATACGGTGCAGCCGATCAGCAATTCGCAGATCGACAAGAGCCGCGAAATCACGGTGGAGTTTGACGCCAATACGCAGGGGCCATGGAGGTTCCGTCCTACGGCCAGCAGCATGAAAGTGCATCCTGGCGAGATGGCGACGATAGTGTATGAAGTAGTCAACAAGCAGTCGTACAAGATGGATGCGCAAGCGATCCCGAGTTATGCGCCGCAGCAGGCGACCGCCTACTTCAAGAAGGTAGAGTGCTTCTGCTTCAAGCAGCAGACCCTGGGACCGAATGAAGCAAAGCAGATGCCGGTCGTATTTTTTATTGATCCGGCCCTGCCGAAGGATGTGAAGACGATTACCTTGTCCTATACTTTCTTTGAGGTGGGCGGCCAGCCGAAAACGGCGGGCCCAGCGGCAGACGGCGCAGTAAGCAAGACAGCAGACAAGGCAGGCTAATGGAAGAGGGTACACCCGCAAGCAAGCGCAAGATGTCCTTCGGCGCAACGGTGAGAGCGGTACTGTGGTCGTTTTTAGGTATCAGGAAAGGCAAGGATTACGAAAAGGATGTGGAGCAGCTCAATCCCGTCCATGTGATCATCGCCGGCATCATAGCTGCAATACTGTTTATTACGATACTGATACTGATAGTAAAAAGTGTCGTTGCAAAATAAGGAATACGGCGTTCCGGCCGCGATAGCCGCACCGGGACCGACGTAGAGATTAAGTTTAAATTTGTATCAGGAGATGGAAATGAGTTCTCAACACGCTAAAGCACCTTATTACTTCGTGCCTGGTCCTTCCAAGTGGCCGGTACTGGCGGGCACTTCTTTGCTGGTCACCATGCTGGGTGCGGCAGGCTGGGTCAACAGCGTTCCTGGCGCCAACATCGTCAATATCGTCGGCATCCTGATGACCCTGGTGGTCCTGTATTTCTGGTTTGGCGATGCGATTGCAGAATCCGAAGGCGGCCTGTACAGCCCGCGCATCGACGTTTCCTACCGCTGGAGTATGAGCTGGTTCATCTTCTCCGAAGTGATGTTCTTCGGTGCTTTCTTCGGCGCATTGTTCTATGCACGTGCGATCTCCATGCCCTGGCTGGCCGACCTGGACCACAAGGTATTGTGGCCTGATTTTGTCGGACACTGGGGTAATACCGGTCCTGCAGGCACGATAGAAGCATTCAAGTCCATGGGACCTTTCCCTATCCCTACGATCAATACCGCCTTGCTGCTGACTTCCGGCGTGACGCTGACCATTTCCCACCACGCACTGCGTGAAGGCCACAGGGCCAAGACCGCTTTCTGGCTGTTCGCCACGATCGTACTGGGCGCGGTGTTCATGGGTTTCCAGATGTTTGAGTACTACCATGCTTACCACGAGCTGAACCTGAAACTGACTTCCGGCATCTACGGTTCCACCTTCTTCCTGTTGACCGGTTTCCACGGTTTCCACGTGACGATGGGTGCCATCATGCTGGCGGTGGTGCTGCGCCGCGTGCTAAAGGGCCACTTTACCCCTGAGCACCACTTCGCGTTCGAAGGTGCCGCCTGGTACTGGCACTTTGTCGACGTGGTATGGCTGGGCCTGTACGTGGTTGTGTACTGGTTGTAATGGCGCCAAGGCCGGCATAAGCAAAGCTGGTTAAAATGCAAAAAGCCGCACTATGTGCGGCTTTTTCTTAGGCGGGAAAGATTGTTGCCCGCGAATGTTGCAAGAACTTTGAGACCGGAGCACTGTCTGAAGCAGGGCTCCTTGAAGCGGGCTTAGTGGATGCCGGTAGGCTGGATCCAGCCGAGACGGTTGGCGACCAGGATGAAGATGAACAGGCTGATCGAAAAGCCGACGCGGAACGCCAGGGCCTTGACGGTGCGATTGCTCTTGCCCTTGTCCTTCATCAGGTAAACCAGGGCTGAGCCCATGCTGAAGATGATGAGGATAAATGCAATGGCAACAATAATTTTCATGATGGGCTATAAGTGAATTCGCGGCACTGTCTCTGCGAATCAAGACTGGTTAAAGCCATATTGTAATGCGATTCTGCGATGTCCCTTAAATTTCGCTTCCGCCTGGTGCCGCTGCTGGCGACGATCGCCTTGGTCATACTGGGTGTTTCCCTTGCGCAATGGCAAACCCGGCGCGCGCATGAGAAAGAGCAGATAGACCGGCAGATGCAGCAGCGGGCCTTGCTGGAACCTTTGGTCCTGGGCGCCAAGCCGGTCACCGTGAAGGATGTAGCGTTCCAGCGCGTCAAGGTCACCGGCCAGTTTGTCAGTGCCTGGCCGCTCTACCTGGATAACCGCGCGCTGCACGGGGCCGCCGGGTTTTATGTGATGATGCCGTTCAAAATCCAGGGCAGCAACATGCATGTGCTGGTGGCGCGCGGCTGGCAGCCGCGCAATGCGCAGGACAGGAGCAAGATGCCGCCGCTGGCCACGCCTGACGGCATCGTGCAGATAGAGGGCATCGCGCGCGAGAACATAGACCGGGTGATGCAGCTGGGACAGGCCACTCCGGTCTCACCCGGAGCGATTGTGCAGAATATCAGCGCCGCCGACGTCGCGCGGCAGGCGCACCTGCCCATGCAAGACCTCATACTGGAGCAAACCTCGGCCTCGCCGGATGGTTTGCAGCGCGACTGGCCTCTGCCGTCCGCAGGCGCCGACAAGCACAGGGCATATGCATTTCAGTGGTATGCGCTGTCCTTGATGGCAATTATTTTTTTTGTGGTAACAGGATATCGTCGTGGAAAAGTCAGTCAGTAAAAGTTCTGGTCGCTGGAAGCTGTTTCTCATCATCGCCGTTTGCGCGGCGCCGCTGGTGTTTTCCTACCTGGCCTATTACGTGATCAAGCCGGAAGGCCGCACCAACTACGGCGCCATCCTGGACCCGCGCCAGTACCCCATGCCCAAGCTCGGTTCCACGCTGCTCGGCGGCGAAGCCAAGGAGCTGGATGCGTATAAGGGCAAGTGGATCATGCTGCAGGTGGACAGCGGCGATTGCGCGGACGCCTGCAAGAAAAAGCTGTACGACATGCGCCAACTGCGCCTGATACAGGGCAAGGAAATGGACAGGATAGAGCGGGTCTGGATGATCACCGACGACAAGCCGATAGACACCGTGCTGATCCGCGAATACGACGGCACGCGGATGCTGCAGGTCAAGCCGGAACTGCTGAAAGCCTGGCTGCCGGCCGAGCAAGGCACCAGCATCAGCGACCATATCTATATGATAGACCCGCTGGGCAACCTGATGATGCGCTTCCCTAAAGATGCCGATCCGAACAAGATTAAGAAAGACATCATCAAATTACTGAAAGCCTCGGCAATAGGCTGATCATGCATATCCTGCAACTTGCCATTACTGCGCTGCTGGTCGCGCTACTGCCGCTGAGCGTAGTGTGGGTGTCCGCCGACCAGAACAAATACCGCAAGCTGATCGCGGTGACGCTGTTCCTGACCTTTGACCTGATCATGTTCGGCGCGTTTACGCGCCTGACCGATTCCGGCCTGGGTTGCCCGGACTGGCCAGGCTGTTACGGTGAATCCAATCCTTTCCTGGCGCATGCGGCGATCAAGGCGGCCGAGGCGATCATGCCTACCGGGCCGGTCAGTGTACAAAAAGCCTGGATAGAAATGATCCACCGCTACCTGGCGATGGCGGTCGGCGTGCTGATCGTGGCGCAGATGATCATTGCCTGGCGCGACCGCAAGGGAGGCAAAAAAATCCTCAGCTCGCCGTGGTTGCCCACCGGCCTGTTTTTCTTTGTCTGCCTGCAAGGCGCTTTCGGCGCCTGGACCGTGACGCTGAAACTGCAGCCGGTCATCGTGACGACCCACCTGCTGCTGGGCATGGGCCTGCTGGGCTTGCTAGCCTGGCTGTCGGCGCAGCAATCGACACACCAATACGTCGCAAACCGCAGCCTGGCGGCGCCGGCGACCCTGGCCCTGGTGCTGCTGGTGATGCAAATTGCCCTGGGTGGGTGGGTAAGCACTAACTATGCAGCTCTGGCCTGCCACGACTACCCTTTATGCAGCGGCGCGGTGATACCCGAGATGGATTTCGAACACGGTTTTACGCTATGGCGGCAACTGGGGCAAAAAGCCAATGGCGACTTCCTGCCGTTCCAGGCGCTGGTGGCGATACACTGGGTGCACAGGAATTTCGCGTTGCTGGTGATCGCGGTAGTCGCCTGGGTAGCTTTTCGTGCAAAAAAAACAGCAGGGCTGGAGAGCCTCGGCAAATGGCTACTGCTGGTGATTGCAGTGCAATTCCTGTCCGGCGTCTCGACTATCTTCTTTTCCTGGCCGCTGCTGATCGCCGTGATACACAATGGCGGCGCGGCTTTGCTCCTGCTCTTGCTGTGCATGTTAAACTATAGGGCTAGACTTGCCTCTTAAGTCCTTCTGCTGTCTTATCATTTTTCTATGAGCACTTTGAGCCTTCCTGCCAACCGCCTTGCCCAATATCTGGCCCTGACCAAGCCGCGCGTCACGCAGCTGGCCGTGTTTTGCGCGGTGATAGGCATGTTCCTGGCCACGCCCGACCTGCCGGACTGGCGCGTGGTGGTGGCTGCGACGATAGGCATCTGGCTGCTGGCCGGCGCGGCGTTCGCCGTCAATTGCCTGGTCGAGCGCGAGATCGATTCCCGCATGGCGCGTACGGCGCGCCGCCCTATGGCGCAGGGTGAGATCACCGTGCCGCAAACCCTGGTGTTTTCCGGCGTGATCGGCGGCGCCGGCATGTGGGTGCTGTACAACTTCGTCAATCCTTTGACGATGTGGCTGACCTTCGCCACCTTTGTCGGCTATGCGGTGATCTATACCATCATCCTGAAGCCGGCCACGCCGCAAAACATCGTGATCGGCGGCCTGTCCGGCGCGATGCCGCCGGCACTGGGCTGGGCCGCAATCGCCAACGATGTGCCCATGCAAGCCTGGCTGCTGGTGCTGATTATCTTCATCTGGACGCCGCCGCATTTCTGGGCGCTGGCCATGTACCGCCGCGACGACTATGCAAAATCCGGCCTGCCTATGCTGCCGATTACGCATGGGCTGGAATTCACCCGCTTCCACATCTGGCTGTATACGATAGCGCTGTTTGCCACCACTATGATGCCGTATGCAGTGCATATGAGCGGCCTGATCTACCTGGTCAGTGCAGTGATCCTGGGCGCGATCTTCCTGTGGTATGCGTGGCGCATCTACAAGCACTATGACGATATCCTGGCGCGCAAGACCTTTGCGTATTCCATCATCTACTTGTCCCTGCTGTTCGTCGCGCTGCTGGTCGACCATTACATCAAGCTCTGAAAGCCTGCATGAAAAACCTGTTTCGCCTTGCTTGCCTGCTTATTTCCTTGACCCTGGCACTGTCTCTTGCGGCGTGCGGCCAGGACTCCAAACCCCAGTTCAAGAATACCGACCTGACCGGACTCGACTATGCGAAGGATTTCGCGCTGACCGACCATACCGGCAAGCCGCGCACGCTGGCCGATTTCAAGGGCAAGGCCGTGGTGATGTTTTTCGGCTATACGCAGTGTCCCGACGTCTGCCCGACCACGATGGCGGAAATGGCGACCGTGATGAAGCAGTTAGGAGCCGACGCCGACAAGGTGCAAGTACTGTTTGTGACAATAGACCCGGAACGCGATACGCAAGCGCTGCTGGCCAGCTATGTGCCGGCCTTTGACCCGCGCTTTCTGGGCTTGTACGGCGACAAGGCCGCTACCGAAAAAGTGGCGAAAGAATTCAAGGTGTTCTACCAAAAGGTGCCGGGCAAGACGGCGGACTCATATACGATGGACCACACTGCCGGCTCCTACGTATTCGATCCGCAAGGCCGTATCCGCCTGTTCCTGCGCAACGGCCAGGGTGCCGAACCCATCGCGCATGACCTGAAACTGCTGTTGCAATAACTTGCGCGGATCACCATGTAAAAAAGCCCGGCGGTAAGCCGGGCTTTTTATTTTATTGCCGCGTTTTTTCAGTAGCGGCTTATGCAGTCTCCTCGACCCTTACCTCGTTCAACAGCTTCTTCAATTCCGGCACGCAAGAACCGCAATTGCCGCCGGCCTTCAGGCAGGCGGTAATTTCCGGCACGGTCTTGATATCCTGCTGGCGTATCGCCGCGCATATCGTATTGCGGCCGACGCCGAAGCAGGAGCAAATCGTCGGGCCGGCATCGGCGCCTTTTTCCACCGGCTGACCCACCAGCAGGCCGACTCTGTCCATCTCCTCCAGCTGCGGTTTCAGGAACAGGCCGGACAGCCATGCGCGTGAAGGCAGGTCGGGACGCGGCGACAGGAAGATGCAAGTCTCTATCCGGTCGCCCACCAGGTGGATGGCGCGGTACATGCCCGCGCTGCTGTCCTGGTATTCCAGCCAGTCAGCATCCGCTGCTGTCACTCCGGACAGGGCGCGCGCCCAGGCGCCGACCTCATCGATAGGCTTCAGGCCGGCCAGTTCGTAGCGGCTGAACTGCTGTCCCTGGATGCGGGTCCAGTGGCTGATTTCTGGCACATCGTCCAGTGTGAGCTGGCCGCGGTGCAGCACAAAGCCATGCCAGGCGACGCGAAACTCTTGCACGCTGACCGGCGTATGCTTGAATTCCGGTTCGCCGGAAACCGGGTCCACGACCGGATTGACTAGTGCACCTACCCTGGCGTCCGATGCCGTCTGGCCGTTCCAGTGTATGGGGACAAACACGCCGCCACGCGCGATGCCGCCGCTGTGCTGCACACGCGCAACGAGCGAACCCCAGCGCGTGGAAACACGCGCCAGCGTGCCTTCTCGCACGCCGCATAACAAGGCGTCTTGCGGATGCATGTCGACGAAAGATTCCGGCACATGGTCCGCCAGCCTGGCGGATTTGCCGGTACGCGTCATCGTATGCCATTGGTCGCGCACACGTCCGGTATTCAGGCTCAGCGGATAGTCGCCATCCGGCATATTGGCCGGCGCTCTGGGCGGGGTCGCAATAAAGCGCGCCTTGCCGTCGCTGTGCGCGTAGATATTGTCGGTGAACAGGCGCGCGGTGCCGCCTGCTGCCACCGATAATGGCCACTGCACCGGCTGCAGCGCGTCATATCCCGCTTTGCCCAGCCCCACCAGGCCGGCGAGGTTGAAGACACGCGGCACGCCTTGCACCGCATCGTTGCGGAATGCGCTCAGGCGCGCATGCTCGTCAAAAACTTCGTGCACTCCGGCAAAATCAAAACCCGAATAACCCATCCGCTGCGCCAGCCGGCAGACGATTTCCCAATCGGCGCGCGCTTCACCGGGTGCAGACAGGAAGGCGCGCTGGCGCGAGATGCGCCGCTCGGAGTTGGTGACGGTGCCGTCTTTTTCGCCCCAGCCCAGCGCCGGCAGCAAGACGTCGGCATAGGCATTGGTATCGGTTTTTTCCATGATGTCGGAAATCACGACCAGCTCGCATTTGCTGAGTGCGCGCTGCACCTGGTCGGCATCTGGCAGGCTGACCACGGGATTGGTAGCCATGATCCATACCGCCTTGACGTCGCCGCGCTCTATCGCCTGGAACAGGTCCACCGCCTTCAGGCCGGGCTTGTCGGCGATCGCCGGAGAATTCCAGAAGCTTTGCACCAGCTCCCTGTGCTGCGGCTGGTCCAGCTCCATGTGCGCCGCCAGCGTATTGGCCAGGCCGCCCACTTCGCGCCCGCCCATTGCATTCGGCTGGCCGGTAATAGAGAACGGCCCCATGCCCGGCTTGCCTATGCGCCCGGTCAGCAGATGGCAGTTGATGATGCTGTTGACCTTGTCGGTGCCGGAGGAAGATTGGTTGACCCCTTGCGAAAACCCGCTGATGATCTTTTCCGTACCGGCGAACATGGCGTAAAAGCTCAGCAAATCCTGGACATCGAGCTTGCATATTTTCGCCACCTGCGCCGGGTCCATGCAATCCCGCATCGCGGTCTGCAATGCGACAGCATGGCCATTGGTATGGGCCGCGACGAAGCCGGCATCGGTCCTTCCCTGTTGCGACAGATAGCTGAGCAAGCCGTTGAACAGCCAGACATCGGTACCCGGTTTCAGCGGCAGGTGCAGGTCGGCCAGTTCGCAGGTCGCGGTGCGGCGCGGATCGATGACCACCAGTTTCATCTGCGGCCGCGCTTCCTTCGCGCGCGCAATGCGCTGGAACAGGATAGGGTGGCACCAGGCAGTATTCGATCCTACCAGCACCACCAGGTCGGCCAGTTCCAGATCTTCGTAGCACACCGGCACCAGGTCGGCGCCAAAGGCCCGCTTGTGCCCGGCTACCGCGGACGACATGCACAGGCGCGAGTTGGTGTCTATATTGGCGCTGCCTATGTAGGCCTTCATCAATTTGTTGGCGGCGTAGTAGTCCTCGGTCAGCAATTGCCCGGATACATAGAAAGCCACCGCATCCGGGCCATGTTCGGAGATGACCTTGCTGAAGCCCTGGGCCAACTTGTCCAATGCCTCGTCCCAGGAGACCCGTTGCGACGGACTCTGTTTGTCATGCTTGTCGCTGCGCACTTGCGGATACAGCAGGCGGCCGTCCAGGCTGGTGGTTTCCGCCAGCGCCGAGCCTTTGACGCACAGGCGGCCGGCATTGGCCTGATGGCTTTCATCACCCGCAATCGCCAGCTGCCCATCTGCCTGCATGCTGGCACGGACACCGCAGCCGACGCCGCAATAGGGACAGGTGGTCTTGGTCACAGCGCCGACAACCGGGTTTAAGGACAGGTTCACTATGGTCTCCGTATTCTGAGGTCAGGCCGCCTGCATGGACAACGCCTTGCCGAACAGCAGGTGATTGCGGAGTGAGGAAATATCGGTCTTGTTCTGGATCAGGTCGAAATACCAGGGGCCGTCTTTTACATCGCCGTACAACACAGCGCCGACCACATGCCTGCCTTGCAGGATCAGGCGCTTGTAGACGCCGCGCCGCGGATCGCGCAGCACCAGGTCTTCGCTGCCTTCGGCGCCGATGAAATCGCCGGCGGAATACAGGTCTACCCCGGTGACTTTCAGCTTGGTGGCGGTGGCTTGCTGCACATAACGCCTGTGCCCGACGCCGGCCAGATGGGCGCCGCAGACGCGGGCCTGATCCCAGATCGGCGCCACCAGTCCAAAGGTCGCCATCCGATGCTGCACGCACTCGCCGACTGCATACACGCGCGGGTCATAGCTCTGCAGCGTGTCGTCGACGACGATGGCGCGCTCGCAATGCAAGCCGGCCTGTTTCGCCAGATCGATATTCGGGCGCACGCCCACCGTCATCACCACCAGGTCGGCCGGTATCTCGCTGCCATCCTTGAACCTGACTGCGGTGACGCGCTGCTGGCCGACGATTTCAGCCGTATCTGCACTGAGCAGGAAACGCAGGCCTTTGATTTCCAGCGCTTTCTTCAATAGCTCGGCGGCGGGTTTGTCCAACTGCCTTTCCATCAGGCTGTCCGCCACGTGCACCACGGTCACATCCATGCCCTGCCGCAGCAGGCCGTTGGCGGCTTCCAGCCCCAGCAGGCCGCCGCCTATGACTACCGCGTGCTTATGGTCGCGTGCCGCCGCCAGCATGGTTTCCACATCCTGGATGTCGCGGAAGGCGATCACACCCGGCAGCCGGTGGCCCGGCACCGGAATAATGAAGGGCTTGGAGCCGGT
Organism: Betaproteobacteria bacterium; assembly: GCA_013287275.1. Taxonomy (GTDB): domain Bacteria; phylum Pseudomonadota; class Gammaproteobacteria; order Burkholderiales; family Burkholderiaceae_D; genus Undibacterium. Next base: position 17,808 of record JABDED010000032.1, on the reverse strand, counting down.
CGCCAGCAGCAGCCTGTCGTAGCGCACCTCCACTCCCGACGCTGAATATACGATACGCCGGCGGCGGTCTATCCTGACCACAGGGTCGCCGGCGTGCAGCCTGATATTGTTTTGCCGGTACCACTCGTGCGTATGCAGCATGATATCGGCGATGCCCTTGTCGCCCGCCAATACCGGCGACAGCAGGATGCGGTTGTAATTGCCGTGCGGCTCCGCACCGAACACTGTGATGTCGTACAGGTCCGGCGCCAGTTTCAGCAATTCTTCCACAGTGCGCATGCCGGCCATGCCGTTGCCGATCACGACCAGCGCCGGCTTTGCTGCCGGGGTTTGCGGGGCTTGCGCGGTTGACATGGCCGATAGCGACTTCATGCGCCTACCCAGACCTTGCCATTATCGATACGGACCGGGTAGGCATTGACGGAATGCTCAGGCATTTCCAGGCATTCGCCGGTGATCAGGTCGAAATGATTTTTATAGATGGGTGAGGCCACCACGATGCGCTCTCCCAGGTTGCCTATCAGCCCACGCGACAATACCGACGCCTGCGCACTGGAGTCGTAATTGTCTATCGCAAACAGCCTGGCCCCGCCGTCGTTGATATGGAATACGGCGATTTGCTGGTCCTTGACCAAGGCGCATACGCCGGTATTGGGCACGATGTCATCCAAGGCGCAGACTTGTGTCCAGACTTCCTGTTGGTGTTCGTTCTTCATTGCATTCTCCTGGTTTGCGGGGTTAGGGATCAAGCGGCCTTGCTGACAGTAGCGATGGGTATCACCGGGTAAGACCGTTCTTCCAGTGTTGCCGGCCGTATCTGGCCGCGCTCTTCGATGAAGACCACGTTCTGGTCTGCCTGCTCGCTATTGACGAAGTGGCGGAAGCGCTTGCGGGTTTCCGGATCGGTCACCGCTTTTTTCCATTCGCATTCATAGGTATCGACCACATTCTGCATGTCTGCCTCCAGGTCGGCGGCAATCCCCAGTTTGTCCTGTATCACCACGTCAGCCAGGTATTCCAGTTCACCCTCCAGGTTGTCGCGCCACACGCTGGTGCGCTGCAGGCGGTCGGCGGTGCGGATGTAGAACATCAGGAAACGGTCTATGTAACGGATCAGGGTGGGCTTGTCCAGATCGGCTGCCAGCAGTTCCGCATGGCGCGGCTTCATGCCGCCATTGCCGCACACATACAGGTTCCAGCCTTTGTCGGTAGCGATGATGCCTACGTCCTTACCCTGCGCTTCGGCGCATTCCCGGGTGCAGCCGGACACGCCGAACTTGATCTTGTGCGGCGCCCGCAAACCCTTGTAGCGGTTTTCCAGTTCTATCGCCAGGCCCACGCTGTCGGCGACGCCGTAGCGGCACCAGGTGGAACCGACGCAGGATTTGACCGTGCGCAGCGACTTGCCGTACGCATGGCCGGACTCGAAACCGGCGCTGATCAATTCTTCCCAGATCAGCGGCAATTGTTCCACCCGCGCGCCGAACAGGTCTACCCGCTGACCGCCGGTGATCTTGGTATACAAACCGTATTTCTTGGCAACCTGGCCGACCGCGATCAGGCCTTCCGGCGTGACTTCGCCGCCGGCCATGCGCGGTACGACCGAGTAGGTGCCGTCCTTCTGGATATTGCCGAGGAAATAGTCGTTGGAATCCTGCAGGCCCGCGTGTTCCTTCTTCAGCACGAAGTCATTCCAGCAGGAGGCCAACACGCTGGCTGCCACCGGCTTGCAGATATCGCAGCCCAGGCCTTTGCCGTGCTGTGCCAGCAAGGCATCGAAGCTCTTGATCTGGCCGACCTTGACCAGATGGAAGATTTCCTGGCGCGAGTAAGGGAAGTGTTCGCAGATATGGTTATTGACCGCCATGCCTTGCTTTTTCATTTCTGACTTCATGATCTGCGTGACCAGCGATACGCAGCCGCCGCAGGTAGAGCCGGCCTTGGTGCAGGTCTTGAGTGCGCCTATGCTGGTGGCGCCGTCGCACACGGCGGCACAGATGTCGCCCTTGCTGACGTCGTTGCAGGAACAGATTTGTGCGGCATCCGGCAATGCATCCACGCCCAGGCCGGGCTTCGCCTTGCCGTCCGCCTGCGGCAGGATCAGGAATTCCGGCGCTTCCGGCAGTTCTATCCGGTTCAGCATCATCTGCAGCAGGCTGCCGTATTCGCTGGCGTCGCCGACCATCACGCCGCCTAGCAAATACTTGCCGCATTCGGAGACCACGATTTTCTTATAGATCTGCTTGCGCTCGTCGGTGAACTGGTAGCTGCGGCTGCCAGCCTCGGTCGCATGCGGGTCGCCTATGCTGGCGACATCGACGCCCATCAGTTTCAGCTTGGTGCTCATGTCGGCGCCGGTAAATTCAGCCGCTGCCCCCATCATATGCTTGGCGGCAGTGCGGGCCATGTCATACCCCGGAGCCACCAGGCCGAAAATCTTGCCGTTCCATAGTGCGCATTCACCGATCGCATACACGTCCGGATCAGAAGTCAGGCAGCTGTTGTCGATCACGATGCCGCCGCGCTCGCCGACTTGCAGGCCGCTGCTGCGGGCCAGTTCGTCGCGCGGGCGTATGCCGGCGGAGAACACGATCATGTCGGTATCCAGGTGGCTGCCGTCGGCAAACACCATCCTGTGCGTGCCGTCCTGGCCGTCCACGATCTCCACTGTATTTTTTTGCGTGTGCGCGGTGACGCCCAGTTCTTCTATTTTCTTGCGCAGCACGCGGCCCCCGCCCTCGTCGACTTGCACCGCCATCAGGCGCGGCGAAAACTCCACCACGTGGGTTTGCAGGTCCATGTCGCGCAAGGCTTTTGCGCATTCCAGGCCCAGCAGGCCGCCGCCTATCACGACTCCGGTTTTGGAGCGGGCGCCGCATTCCTGCATCGCTTCCAGGTCTTCTATCGTGCGATACACGAAGCAATCCTTCCTGTCCTTTCCCGGCACAGGCGGCACGAAAGGGTAGGAGCCGGTGGCAATCACCAGCTTGTCGTAGCTCAGGGTTTCGCCGCTGCTGACCGTCACCGTTTTTGCGTTGCGGTCGATGGCAGTGGCGCGCACATTCAGCTTCAGCAATAAGTTATCGCGTTCAAAGAAACCCGGCGGCACCAGCGACAGGTCTTCTGCCGATTTGCCGGCAAAGAATTCGGACAAATGCACGCGGTCGTAGGCGGGGCGCGGCTCTTCACACAGTACGGTCACTTCCAGTTTGCCCATGTCGCCGGCAGACAGGCTTTCCAGGAATTTGTGGCCTACCATGCCGTGGCCGATGACGATGATTTTCATGGGGGCTGTTCCTTATGCGGTGATATTGTTGTTGTGCATCAGGCCGTCCAGCAAAGCCTGCTCGCTCGCTTTATGCTCGGACGTGAAGCGCACCGCAAGTGCGCACAGTGCAGATGCGCTGACCAGTGCGCCCAGGATGGCGAGCGTCTGTTGCGTGTTGCCCATGCCCTTCATCAGGAAACCGGCCGCTACTGCACCGACATTGCCGCCGGCGCCTATGATGCCGGCCACGCCGCCCAGGGCCTTGCGGTCGATAAACGGCACCAGCGCATAAGTTGCGCCGCAAGCCATATGGGTGAACAGGCCGAAGCTCAGCATGGCGACTACGGCGACGGTCACGCTACCGGCATGCGCGAACCACAGCAGGCCCACGCCTTCGCCTATCATCAGGCCGAACAGCAACATGGCGCGGGTATTCAGGCTGCCGCGCTGCGCCGCCTTGTCGGACAGCCAGCCGCCCAATGCGCGGGCAAACAGCGCCAGCAGGCCGAAGCTGGCGGCGGCGATGCCGGCGGCTTTCAGCGACAGGCCGAAGTGCTCCACGTAGTAGATAGCGGCGATGTTATGGATAAAGATTTCCACGCCGAAGCAGGCCGCATAGGTAATGAACAGCAGCCACACGCGGTAATTGAGGCCGGCGGCGCGAAAGCTGGCCCAGCCGCCTTTCTTGCCGCCTTCGATTGCGATGCCTTGCGCGCGCAGTTCCGCATAGTTGCCGTCCGGGCAGTCTTGTGTATATTTCCAGTACAGCACGGCCATGACCAGCATGACCAGCCCCGGCACCACCAGGGCCCATCTCCAGCTCATCGCTTCGCTGACACCCAGCATGACCAGTGCAGTCAGCAACAGCGGCATCAAGCCCTGTGCCGCGCCGCCGCCGGCATTGCCCCAGCCCGCCGATGCCGCATTGGCGGTACCGACCACGTTGGGCGCGAACATCACCGACGTATGGTATTGCGTGATGACAAAGCTGGCGCCGACCGCGCCTATGCACAGGCGGAAAAATAAAAACGCCTCATAGCTTTGCGCCAGCGCCACGCCCAGCACCGGCAGCGCGCCGACCAGCAGCAAGCCGGTATAAGCCTTGCGCGGACCGTAGCGGTCGCACAGCGGCCCTATGATCAGGCGTACCAGGATAGTCACCGCCACGGCGGCGATATTCAGGTTGGCGATCTGGTCGTTGGAGAGATGGAATTCGGCCTTGATGACCGGCATCAGCGGCGCGCAGGCAAACCATGCGAAGAAGCAGGCGAAGAAGGCCATCCAGGTCAGATGGAAAGCACGCATCTGTGGAGTGGCAAGGCTGAAGAGTTCGATTCTGGATGCTTTATTGGCCATTTTTTGTACCTGTAAAAACAAAAAGGCGCCCTCTGAACCTGATATCAAAAATCAGTTCAGAGGACGCCGTTGTCCGAACAAGTCCGCCGTTAGACCTGCATGATGTATGGTGCGATCCGGTGGGATCTGGCGGACCATCGTTGATCCGCTGCTTTATCTAATGCAAGCGCCGTGCCAATGGCCAGAGAGCAGGGTTTTCATAGGGAGAGGCAGAATTTTGATAAATAGCGTGCGGCGGGCGATGCTCTGCTGCGGGGCATCAAAAAGCGCTTTTGCGTGAAAATGGTGCAGCGCACATGCACCGATTACGTAGCTTGGCAGCCGCTTGCGCTGCCGGAGTTGATGAGTGTTGGTATTGGGGGAGGGAGCATAAAAAAATCCCCCGGAATTCCTCCCAGGGGATTTCTTAAGAACAGGCCAGGCTGGTTTTAGCTTAAGTAAAATTCGCCAAGGCGCCTTTCATCTTTTTCAGTGCCGCGCTTTCTATCTGGCGGATACGTTCAGCCGAAACGCCGTACTCGCTGGCCAGTTCGTGCAGCGTCGCACCTGAGCCATCGTCGTTTTTCAGCCAGCGCTCTTCCACAATCCGGCGCGAGCGTGCATCCAGTTTGGACAAGGCGGTCGCCAGGCCTTCAGTCTGCAGGCGGTCGTATTGCTGGGCTTCCAGCACCCTGGTCGGCTCTTCCGTTTCCGTTTTCAGATAGGCGATAGGCGCGAATTTTTCATCGTCGTCATCGGTAGGCGCGTCCAGGGCCACATCGCGGCCGGAAAGGCGCATTTCCATCTCTATCACTTCTTCGCGCTTGACGTTGAGCTCTTTGGCAAGTGAATCCACTTGCTTGGGAGACATCGCGTCCAGGCCTACCTTATGGCTGCGCAGATTGAAGAACAATTTGCGTTGCGCCTTGGTGGTCGCTACTTTGACCAGGCGCCAGTTTTTCAGGATGTATTCGTGCATCTCGGCCTTGATCCAGTGCATTGCATAGGACACCAGGCGCACGCCCTGGTCAGGGTCGAAGCGCTTGACCGCTTTCATCAAGCCGATATTGCCTTCCTGTATCAGGTCGGCGTGTGGCAGGCCATAGCCCAAGTACCCACGCGCGATCGACACGACCAGGCGCAAGTGGGACAGCACCAGTTGCTGCGCTGCATTCAAGTCATTGCTTTGACTGAGTCTTTTAGCCAGATCGATCTCTTGCTCATGGGTTAACATGGGCAGGCGATTCACAGCCGAAATATAGGCATCGATATTACCGAGGCTACCGGTAAAACCAAGTGCCAACGCTGTACTATCCGAAGATTGCATCACAGGATGTGTTGCTGAATTAGTCATTCTTCCTCCTTATTGCCGCCGGTGAAAACAGGTTGATTTCATTACCAACCAGTAACCGACCATTTCCAGCCACTATATTAGCACTCTCTCGGTTTGAGTGCTAATACTCGAATTTCATATGCTTAAAATGGATAAATTGCTATCAATTTCTTGCAGTTAATTTGAATTGGCTATAAACCTTAGAGTAGCTAGCTAGCGGAAAGTTGCATAGAAATTGCACAGTACCGCTACAAATTAGCGGCTGCTTTGCGTCAGATCAAGCGCCATCCACAAAAAAATAGAGAAATGGTGGAATCCGCATGATAGGGCGATAAACCGGGTGCGGCCGTGCGTTAGGCCACCCAGGGACGGCTAAGATCAGCTATAACCGCAAGTCCGGTTAAATTGTAGCGGGGTTTCAGTTTGCGCGTGCCAGCTGGCGCCGCACCGAAAGGAAAGCGCCACACAAGCCGAGTATCGTGCTGATCGCCAACAAGGCCGCGCTGGGCAGCAGGCCCAGCGGGATCAGGTGGAATTCGGATGCGTACAGCTTGGCAAACTCGGCAATCGCCTGGTTCAGCGGCTGCAGCGACAAGGCGATCATGCCCAGCGCCGTGCTGCCTGCCAGCAGGCCCAGCATTGCTCCAGTGTAATAATATGGCCGGTGGATGAAACTATTGGTGGCGCCCAGCATCTTGGCGACGGTGATTTCCGCCTGGTGCGAGATCACTTGCAGCCGCGTTGCATTGAAGACCACGACGATCACGACCACAGCCAGGGTGACAGCCAGGAACAGCAGCGACAGTTGCAATACCTGCACCAGCGCAGCCAGCCGCTTGACCCAGGCAGAATCAACCTGCACCACGTCCACGTTAGGCAGGGTTTTCAATTGTTGTGCCACGCTATCTACCCTGGCCGCATCGGTGTTGGACAGCGATATCACATAGGCATCCGGCAAGGGATTGCCGCCCAGGGTGGACAAGACTTCCGCCAGGCTGGAGGTTTCCTCTATCGCGGCCAGCGCCTTGTCCTTGGTCACAAAGTTGACGCGCGCACTGACATTCGCGTCTTTCAGCATTTTCTTCAGCGGCACCGACAGCGCGGTCGCATCGGCGCGCGCCGTCGCCGGTTGCAGGAAAACGCTGATCTCCGGCTCTATCGACAATTGTGAAGAGATCGGGCGCACGTTTTCTATCAGTGTCAGCCCGGCGATGGGCAAGGCCAGCGCAATCGCGACCACCAGCACATTGAACAGGAAATTGCCAGGGCTCACACTCAGGTGCGACCAGGCGCTCTTCAAGGCAAACAGGTGCTGACGGAACCAGACTCTCATCGTTGCTATCCCAATCTTATTTCAGACTTATTTTTTACTTATTTTTAAATGCTCAGGCCGCGATGGCGGAATGCCAGGAATCGGTGATCACGCCATTGCTCAAGTAGATCACGCGGCTGGCCTTGTCCAGGAATTGCTCATCATGGCTGGAGATGATGCAGGTCACGCCGGCGCTCTGGAAAGCCTTCAGCGCGCTCAATACCTTGTTGGCATTGTCGCGGTCCAGAAATGCGGTAGGTTCATCCGCCAGGATGATTTGCGGCCGGTTGACGATGGCCCTGGCGATCGCAACCCTTTGCTGCTCGCCGCCGGACAATGCCTGCGGCAGCGCATGGGCCTTGTCGGCCAGGCTGACTTTTTCCAAAGCAGTGCGGGCGCGGTTTTCCGCTTCCGCTCCGGATGCGCCGGTGACCACCAGCGGCAGCATCACATTGGCCAGCACGCTGCGGTCCAGCAGTAGCTTTTGTTCTTGCAGGATCAGCCCCAGCTTGCGGCGCAGGTAGGGCAGGCTGCCGGCCTTCAATTTGCCTATGTCCTGGCCGTTTACGCTGACGGTGCCGCTGCTGGGGCGCTCGACCCCGGCGATCATCTTCAGCAAGGTGGATTTGCCGGCGCCGGAGGGGCCAGCCAGAAAGATCAGTTCGCCCGGTGCGATGGACAGCGACACGTCGCGCAATGCATACACATCGCGCGAGTATTCCTTGGACACATTGTGGAATTCGATCATAGGCTGGCCAGTAAGTTAATTTAACAGGGCGTCGACGAATTCCTGCGCATTAAACGGTTGCAAATCTTCTATCTGTTCGCCGATGCCGATGAAATATACCGGTACCGGCCGGGTTTTGGCAATCGCCGCCAGCACGCCGCCCTTGGCGGTGCCGTCCAGCTTGGTAATCACCAGGCCGGTCAGGCCCAGTGCATCGTCGAAAGCCTTGACCTGTGTCAATGCATTCTGGCCGGTATTGCCGTCTATGATCAGCAACACTTCATGCGGTGCGCCTTCCATGCCCTTGCCTATTACGCGCTTGATTTTTTTCAGCTCTTCCATCAGGTGTAGCTGGGTGGGCAGGCGGCCCGCGGTATCCACCATCACCACATCGGTACCGCGCGCGATCGCCGAAGCGACCGCATCAAAGGCCACCGCGGCGGGATCGCCGGACTCCTGCGCGATCACCGTGACATTATTGCGCTCGCCCCAGATCGTCAATTGCTCGCGCGCCGCAGCGCGGAAGGTGTCGCCGGCGGCCAGCACTACCGATTGCTTGTGGGTTTGCAAATGCTTGGCCAGCTTGCCTATGGTCGTGGTCTTGCCGGCGCCGTTGACACCGGTGATCATCGTCACCAGCGGCTGATGGCGGCCCAGTTCCAGCGGCTTTTGCAAAGGGGTCAGCAAATCCAGCAGCAGCGCTTTCAGCGCAATCTTGACCTGCTCGGCCTCGGTCAGCTTTTCATCCTTGACCTTCTTCTTCAGCGCATCCAGCAGGTACTGGGTGGCTTCGACGCCGGCATCGGATACCAGCAGTGCGGATTCCAGCTCTTCATACAAGTCATCGTCTATCCTGGCGCCGATGAACAAGGTTGTCAGCGTGGACGAGGTCTTGGACAAGCCGGCCTTCAGCCTGCCCAGCCATGAACGTTTTTGCTCTGCAGGAGCAGCAGGCTCAGTGGCAAGCGCCGCTACCTCTTCAAGAAGGGGCTTGGCTGCTTGCTGCTGGGCCGTTGGAACAGGAGTGGAAACAGGAGGAATAGAAACGGGAACCGGCGCCGGTTCTTCCTTGGGTTTTTTCTTGAAAAAGCTAAACATCGAATAGGGGAGCGATTGCGGTTGGTTGGCAGTTTCCGCCAACATCAACGCCGGCAAAAAGCTACAATGCCTAGCATTCTAACAGAGCGTGCCGATCCCCCAAACCGTCCGCGGGATTTTAGTAGCAAATTTGCATCGCCCGCTCACCACATCCAAAGATCTTCATACAATGAACGCAGTAGCAAAAAAACAGCAAGCCAGGCCCAAGCCCACTACCCGCGCCCCGCACCAGGTGCGCATCATAGGCGGCGTATGGAAGCGTACGCCGCTGGCAGTCATAGACGCCGAGGGTTTGCGGCCCACGCCGGACCGGGTACGCGAAACAGTGTTCAACTGGCTGGGGCATCTGCTGGACGGCTCCTGGTCGCAATTGTCTTGCCTGGACCTGTTTGCCGGCAGCGGCGCACTGGGTTTTGAAGCCGCCAGCCGCGGCATGGCCAATGTGACGATGGTGGAATACCACACGCCGGCCTTCCGCCAGCTGGATGCGATCAAGCAAAAACTGCAGGCCGGCCAGGTGACCCTGCTGCGGGCCGACGCGCTGACGGTAGTACAGGGCATGGCCGCGCGCGGCCAGCGGTTTGACTTGATTTTCCTGGATCCGCCCTACAATCTGGGCTTGCTGCCCAAGATTTTGCCGGTTTGCGCCGAAATCCTGAAGGACAAGGGTCTGTTGTATGTAGAGTCCGAGATATCGCTGGCGGCGGACGCGCAGGAGCCCTTGGATGAAAACACCGTCGCAATGCTGCAAGGCTGGAAGGTGATACGCGCAGATAAGGCAGGCAGTGTATATTTCCATATACTGCAGCGCAATAATTAGCCCGGTGGACTGCCTGAAAATCAGGCATAATGCCCGAATATATTGGTGCATCAAGGTAACTCTTGGTGCATAACTCAAAATACAGGGAGAGAAGATGGTCACAGCCGTTTATCCGGGAACGTTTGATCCGCTGACGCGTGGTCACGAAGATCTGGTGCGCCGCGCCTCGGGTCTGTTTGACACGCTGGTGGTAGGGGTGGCGGACAGCAAGAACAAAAAGCCTTTCTTCTCCCTGGAAGAACGCCTGACCATTGCCAATGAAGTGCTGGGCCACTACCCGAATGTGAAGGTAGAAAGTTTTTCCGGCCTGCTGAAAGATTTTGTGCGCAAGAACGACGCCCGCGTCATCGTGCGCGGCTTGCGCGCGGTTTCCGATTTTGAATATGAATTCCAGATGGCCGGCATGAACCGCTACCTGCTGCCGGATGTGGAAACCCTGTTCCTGACGCCTTCCGACCAGTACCAGTTCATCTCCGGCACCATCGTGCGGGAGATCGCGATGCTGGGCGGCGACGTTTCCAAGTTTGTGTTCCCTTCCGTGGACAAGTGGCTGCAGCAAAAGGTATTGGCTGCAGCTGCAGGCGAATAAACGCCAGGGATTTTAGTAAAGTAAGAGTTTGTATGGCACTACTGATTACCGACGACTGCATCAACTGCGATGTATGCGAACCCGAATGCCCCAATGAAGCGATTTACATGGGGCAGGAAATCTATGAGATAGACCCTAACAAATGCACCGAGTGCGTCGGGCATTTCAACGAACCGCAGTGCCAGCAGGTATGCCCGGTGGCGTGCATCCCGTTCAACCCGGCCTGGCGCGAAACGCCGGAACAGTTGATGGCCAAGTATGAGCGCCTGCAGGCTGAGGCTGCCGCTAAAGCGAAATAAGCTTTAACAAACTTCCTTTCAAAAAGTGGAGGCAAGCGATACGGCAAATCCCATTTCGCCTGCCGGAGCCTACCTTTCAATTATTGCTCCTATTTTTCCGGCATGGCCGGCACAGTAAGTAGGGTGCCAATAGCGCAGCGTATTGCACCGCATGCGGCCTCAACACATTGAGCCTGTCTGCAAGTGCCTGGGTTTCAGCTTCAGTGATTTGCCCAGCCTGGTTTGAATCCCGTTCGGTGCAATACGCTCCGCTATTGGCACCCTACGAAATACTCAACACGCATTGCGCTCCATGCCCCATCCTTGGCCAAGCCGCTGATCATGCAATTTTGAGACCATCAATCATCGAGAAGCTGCTCAAGCCGTCTTGGATAATTATTCAAGAAGTCCCGCGTTACCGCATAGTGTTCGGTCCCTTCAAATTCGACTTTCTGAATACCCTGTTCATTGAACTGGAAAATCGTAGCGTGCGGGTAGGAGAGAAGAATAGGCGAATGGGTCGCGATGATGAATTGAGAGTCGTCCTGGACCAGTTGATGTATCGCGCTCAGTGCCGCCAGCTGCCGGGTGGGTGACAGGGCCGCTTCCGGCTCATCCAGCAGGTAAAAACCTTGCCCCCCTCAATTTATTCAACAGCACCGCCATGAATGCCTCGCCGTGTGAGCAGGCGTGCAGGGATTTGTTGCCGTAGCCTTCAAGGTATCCCATCTGGTCCATATAAGAGGCCACATTGAAGAAGCTCTCCGCCCGCAAAAAATAGGCATCCCTCGGGCTTGCAAAACTTTTGCTGAGGCGAAGGGCATGGTGCAGCGCAGATTCAGAATCCGATGTTTGTATCCTTACGTTTCGCGTCCCACCTTCATGGCCAAAACCCGACGCCAATGCGATAGCTTCAAGCACTGTGGATTTTCCGGCGCCGTTTTCCCCAACAAAAAAAGTGACGTGCTGATCGAAATCGATTTTCTCCAGATCTTGCACCGCCGGGATATTGTACGGATATTCCCTGGTATCGAATGCGTAATCCGGTTTCAGCGAAATATTTTTGAGATAAGGCTTTTTAGACAGAGACATGTTTGGCCCGGTGGCGCCGCAGGGTATATGCCGCGGCTATTGATTTGCAATAATAACATCGGCAGTCCGCAAGTTCGCCGGCAGCTACGCGGCGGCAATGCAGATACACATCAATGGCGGGATGGCATGCAAATAAGTGGTAAGCTGGACGCGATTACCCGAGTGGCCCTGCGGCAACGGTCCGCGCGCCAATATAGGAGTGAAAAATGCATCCTGATTTCTTGCGCTCTTTGTCGTCTTACGCAGCACTTGGCCTTGCTATATGCCTGGGCGTCGCAGGCTGCGGCGGTGGCGGTTCTTCCAATAGCAGCAACCCGCCGGTCGACACTCCCGATGTGGCTAACCCGCCGGGACCTGGACATCTGGAAGTAGCCGTTTTCCTCAAGACGCTCAGTGCCGGCGATATTGCGGCGGCACTGCCTGCTGGAACCTCCGCCACGGTTATCCCCCTGTATTCGGTCGATACCTACAAGATCACCTACACCACTACCGACTCCAGCGGGTACAGCGTAACGGCATCCGGGCTGGCCGCTATTCCCCGTAAGGCGACTACCCAGGCCAGCCCGGTGCTGAGCTACCAGCACGCGACCGTCAAGACGGACGCCGAGGCGCCCACCAATCACGCGACGCCAGACGAGCCTGCGGTTCTGTTTGCGTCTTTGGGGTATTTGGTGAGTGCTGCGGACTATGTCGGCTATGGCGCCACCCGGGGCTTGCCGCATCCCTACCTGCTGGCCGCACCGACTGCGGCTTCTGTGGCCGACTTCATTACCGCCAGCGCGCGCTGGCGAAAAACCAGGACCATTGCAGACAATGGCCAGCTTTTCTTTACCGGCTACTCGGAAGGGGCCTATGCGACGATAGCGACGCTGCGCTCACTGACGCAAAACAAGGGCGCTGCAAGTCCGCTACCTGTGACCACCTATGTTGGCTCCGGGCCGTATGACGTCGCACTGACGTTGAATACTTTGCTGGTCACCGTGCGCCAGCAAAATCCCGCGCTGGGCGCGCTGATCAGTCCGGGCTTCTTAAAGAATCTGGGCGCGAACGACAGGGCCAATGTGCGCAAGCTGCTGCTGCTCGCCGCGCTGGGTCCGCAAAGCGACATCAGCTTCGATCCCACTTTTCTGGATAATTTCCTCAACGACGACGTGGCCGCCATCGCGTCCCAGAGCAATGTCGTCGACTGGACGCCGCAATCGCCTATCGTCTTCTTTGCGGGGAAGGACGACACCACCGTTCCTTACGCCAATACCGATTCCATCTTCCTGGCGATGACCAATCGCGGCGCTGCTTCCCTCATAGCACGTGTCGATTGCCCAGCCATACCCTCTGAGCACCTTCCCTGCGTGCCGCCTTTTTTGATGAGCGACATTGCGCGGCTTGGAGTTTTGGCTAAGGGGCTTTGATTTTCTTGGTTTGAGTATGTACGGCGTAAAAGTATTGGCCGTATTCAGTACGCCTTGCCGAACTAGTAGTGCCAATATGCAATTTAGCGCAACTTGAAAATGGTCGCTTGAGGTATTAATCCTTGCACTTTCATCACGGAGTTCAAGTACGAGGGACACTTACTGGAATGTCTAAATCAATCGCTCGTTTGCCATTATTTGCGTCGTTGAACTCGCGTCGCTTCTTGCTCATTCTGATACGCTCAAAAAGTTCCGGCATACCAGCCTCCATGCATAAGTGTCTGAGAGGTCGTTCCAGTCGGTGAATAGTATGCATCCCCATTTCGCCATGATCACGCGCCAAAAGGAAAGATATTTCGTCTAAAGAATCCATTAACTCCATAAGTGCTTCTGGCGGCACTCGTGATCGAGACGGCCTTGATGTGTTTAATCGCATTAATTCAAGCAGCTCTTCTAACATGTCACGGTCAGAACGCTTGTCTTCCTTCACACCATTGTCATGTGACCTCAAAATTTCGGTAACTTGTTCATCTAATTTTGGCCACCACATTTCAAATACAGTTTCCAATACCGCCGGATCAAGGCGGGCATCTCCTGCGGAATTGTTAATAGTGAGGATAAGTTTTTTGAAGTCGGCTTTGATGAAGCGAGTGGCTTGGAAACTTGTCAGCGGCCCCTTGACTTCTGCCGGCTCAAGACCAAATAAAAGAGTGCAGACATGGCTGCTGTCGATACTTTTCGACAATGCACCTGCCTCAAAAAGTATCCACGGTTTTTCGGTGTTGTCGGCAGTCAGACAAACAATTCCGATGTTCGAGGTCCCTAGTTCTTTTGTGATTTCAGAGCTCCATTTTGCACCCTTTTCGATATCATCAGGCGTAAAGTATGGCCTTACGAACTGTAGCGTTGAAGGCAGCCAATTTCGAAGCGCCTCGCCGAGTTTGCGGCTTAACTCGCCGCTCCAACTTATAAAGACTTTCGTTGCCATACACATAGCTCCTTCATGTCAATATGAAATAATCGGTACGTTGATGGGGGCGTGGAAAATAAAGCACTTGCCCAATCGAACTAAAACGGAATATCGTCGTCGTCCTTGAGATGCGGCACGGCTCCCACGGGTAAAGGAAGATTGGTTACGACAAATAGATTTAAAATATCATCTCGATCCATGAACATGATCTGGCTGCGTTTGGTCGCATCTAATTTGTTACCGATCCAGTTACGTGCTGCTTTTGTAATTTCTCCTCCGGCTACAATAAAAGCATGATCAACAAGTACTCTTTTCCCAATTTCAGGGTCAAATATTTCATGACCAAGCATCATCGTAACTTGGTTATGAATTTCAGCGACGTTCGCATTTGATCCCTTCGTCACTCCAGCCGAATCTAGCTTGCCTTTTTTTGCCTGGATGCCGAAATATAGAACATGCTGTGTCGGAAGCGTGTACTTCATCCATATGTCTTTGCCATATTCCAAAGCTTTGTCCTCGTGTCCGGCTGCTGTCACTCGATGGAATCCTAGCTGACGAAACAGCGGAAGAAGGGCCTCGGCAATTAGCTCATCTTCGGAACTTTTATCAAGATATGCGATAAGTTGATCTCGCCTCTTTAGCTCTGCGGCTGAGAACGGACGATGAGGATTTGCTGCGGCTGTCACGATAGTATTTGTCGCGATATGACGGAGGTAGCACTGCTTGTCAGGGCCATAAAACGCTTCGAACCCTTCACGCACAAGCGCCGCATTCAAAAGGGCAAGAGCGGCCGGACGCTCTGGGCCTTCATGTAATGCATCACCTTGATCCATAAGAATGCGGATGACACGCGCAAAAGTCTCTGGAGGCGTATTGGCGTTTGGCTGGGGTTCCGTAAGAATGTTCTTTAGAGTTTCAGCAACCCAGTAGTTCCGCGTTGAGCCATCGTGAGAATAGTCAGTATCGCAATCCTGAAAAAACTCCGTAATACGGCCACTACTTCTGTATGAAAAGAAATTTTCAGGCTCAGAAAAATTGCCACAAATCATGTCTGCTATCTGCATAAGACTACGCTGCTTGAATTGCATTGATCTCTTCCCTATGTTCTTAGCCTGCCATCTATTTTTTCTGACTTCTATTTATCTACCTAGGGTCGCGACGAGTTAGGATTTCTCTCATCAATTGCAAAAATTTACGCGGCTTTAACTAGCACACCGAACCTGATTCCGCCCCTTAGTCTTAGCCTCATACAAAGCACTATCCGCCCGCGCCACCATATCGCGCGCAACAGCTTCTATGTCACCCACATTCTTGACCGCAGGCAGCGTAGCAATGCCGATGGATATCGTCGCCTTGCAGAATCCGCCCATGCTGAGCAGGAAGGGTTTGTTGGAGATGCTGGCGCGTATGCGTTCGGCCACCTGCACTGCATGCTGCTGGTTGGTGTTGATCAGCAGTACCACGAATTCTTCGCCGCCGAAGCGGCCCAGCGTGTCGCTGAGCCTTAGCTCGGCCTTGATGCGGCTGGCGACGTCGCGCAGTACGTCGTCGCCGCCCTGGTGGCCGTGCTTGTCGTTGATCTGCTTGAAGAAGTCGATGTCCAGGTACATGCAGACTATGCCGTATTGCTGGCGGCGGGCGCGGCCTATTTCTTCCAGCTTGCGTTGCTCGATATGGCGGCGATTGCTGACGCCGGTCAGCGGGTCGGTCAGGCCTATATAGGTCAGCCGTTCGTTGTTGATCACGTTTTCCAGGCAGATCGCGATGATGGACGCCATGTGCTCGATGAAGTCGGTTGCCATGCTGGGGGCGAAGCGGCTGGCGTGGTAGCTGCCCAGATTCAGGCAGCCTATCAGCTTGTTCTGGCGTATCAGCGGCACCACGGCGACGCTGCTGGGCTTGGTCCGGCATTCGGCAAACATGCGGCCGTGCAGGTCGTCTTCGTATTTGCCCAGCACCGGTTTCTTCAGGTGCTGGCGCAGCTGGCCCAGTTCAAACTCGGTCTGCACGAACAGCAGGTGCGGAAACTCCATCAGGTCTATGTTCAGGTCTAGCAAGATGCGGCGCAGGCTGCTCTTGGGGTCGATCAGGGTCAGCGTGACGATGTCCAGGTCGGAGGTCTTGGCCAGCGTGCTGAAGATGTTTTCTATCAGCTCGCGGAAGCTGCTGGCGCCTATCAGTTGCAGATCGAAAGTCTGGTGGCGCAGCATGATGCGCTGGTTGCGGTGGGCCTGGTTCAGCAAGTCTTCCAGCTGTTCGCGCAATAGCTGGTTCTCCGTACGCAGCTCGTCCGGGCTTAAACTTTGCGATTGTCTGGTCACCACCTTATGCATTGCTTCGTCCGCGAGTGGAATTACGAAGATAAATAAACAATATACCGGATTAAAACGCCAAAGACACTTCTACTTCATCGCCTACTCGCAATACCTGCTCTTCGCCGGCCAGCACAATGAGGTTCATGCCGAAGGTGATGCCGCCATCCACCAGCGGATTGGCGCGGTAGGTCTGCAGTATATCCATAGGGTCGGGCCCGATGGTGCCGGTGGCCTGGTCTACCGACGGCATAGGGCAGCGCGGGCAGGGCTTGACCGGTTTCAGCCTGATGCCGCCGATGTCGAAGGATTCAGCATAGTCTTCTTCATAGGCCTCGATGCCGTCCACCACGATATTCGGGCGGAAGCGGTTCATCGGTATCGCGTCGCGGCCATTCCCCTGCAGGCGGCGGTTGAGGTCGGCCAGCGAGGCGGTGGAGATCAGCAGCATAGGGTAGCCGTCTGCAAACAGCGTGGGCACGTCGCGCTCGCCGGTCCATTTCTTGCTGGCCAGGCGGGTGACGTCAGGATGGAAGCGCACCAGCCGGCAGGGCGTGCCGACTGCATTGCTGAACCAGGTTGCCGTGAGCTCGTCGCAATCATAGGCTGCCAGATTGTGGTCCCATACCTGCACCTGCAGGGTTTTGGCGTGCTGCGGGTCCGGCAGGTCCAGAGATAGCTCCAGCGGCAGCATGCCGGGCGCGCGCAGCACCAGCGTATTGCTGTGGATGGCGGGCTGGATCAGGGCCATTTTCGGGTATTCGCGCTGGGTCAGGAAATGGCCGTTGCCATCCACCACCATCCATTCCCTGTCGTAGATCAAGTCGTGCGACAGGCCAGTGGCGGTGACTGTCGCTGCGCGCAGCGCAATGCCGGCACAGGATTTGATCGGATATAGAGTCAGCTCGGTAATGGTGGGCATAGATGGTTTCTAAACTCGTATTGCCGGTGGGTGTGCCGCCGGCTACCTGGCAAATCGGTGCAAACTTAATACAAATGCCCATCGAACAGTGCAGGATGGGCATTTCATTTTTTGGCTACCTGATTAGGAATGCATGCATTTTGCACATGCATTCTAACCATTTTTCTCAGACTTGATCAGACATTAATCAGACATTGAACAGGAAGTTCAATACATCGCCGTCCTTGACTACATATTCCTTGCCTTCGGCGCGCATCTTGCCGGCTTCCTTGGCGCCGTGCTCGCCCTTGTAGGTAATGAAATCCTCATAGGCGATGGTTTGCGCGCGGATGAAGCCGCGTTC
>JABDED010000031.1:4605-28539 GCA_013287275.1 Betaproteobacteria bacterium | reverse complement strand
AGCAAGCCGATGCGCCACGAGGCAATGCACCAGATCCAGGCAGGAGCGGCCAAGCTTCGACCAGGCCTCCTATGCGCATGAGGAAAAGCCACCCCGGGCGCAGCATCAGCGACAGCCGCGGCTAGCACTGCTAGCGGCTAAATTGATTTACCGTGGTTTCACCACGCCGTTTCATCATTCAAGCCCCAATTGTTGAAGCTAGACTATGGCGAAAACTGGGTTCGTCGGAATCAGAAAGGAATTTGTCATGCAAAAATTTGCCGTCGCCTGGTTATTCGGCGTGCCCCTGCTTGCTTTGGCCGCTTTGTGTCTGCTGTCGCATTGATCCAGCTAGTCCGAGTCCGGGCAAATTGGGCCCCGCCACTACTCATGGTAGACATCAAGCGCTTCCCGATAACTCTCGCAGCAATTGCTGAATCTGTTCCAGATCATAGGGTTTGGGTAAAACGCGGCTGTCGAATTTGATATGCTGCATCATTTTTGCACCATAGCCGGATGCAAATACAACCTGGACTTTCGGTTGCGTCACGATCAGTTGCCTGGCCAATTCTATGCCGGATATGCCGGGCAAGCTGACATCAGTCAGCAATACGTCGAAAGAATGCTGCTCCGAAAGGCGCAAGGCTTCTTCAGCATCGCCGGCTCCCTGCGGAGCATGCCCCAGCAATTCCAGCATATCGCACAACATGCCGTTCAGGTTCTGGTTGTCTTCGACCACCAGAATGCGCAATACCTTGGCAGCGGAATCTTCAACGCTAGGTGTAGTCATTTTAATTTTTTATCCGTGAGCCCGTTTTGAATAGTATGCATGGTGCGCACAAGATCAGCGGGCATGCACTCCCTTCGCCAGTGTACTGCTGCCAAGCGCAGTGCAGGACATTGCTGCCGCCGACCGCGTTATCAGAACGTATTTCCGGATGATAATTGGCAAAAGGGGAATAGCCTAGCAGCCCCTTGCTTACCGAAACGTAGGATGAAGACTACGGCTTGCACAAAAAAGATGCAAGCCTGAGCCCTGCATCGCTCAAGCAACACTTAAAAAAATGAAGGGAAAATCTTCCTGTTGAAGTAACGCTTTAAGTTGGCAGCTTAAGCCGATGATTTGAAATGACACCCCAAATTTTGCTCCGCTGCGTCATCAATTTTTCACATTTTTTTCCTACACCGCCCCCTATTTTTACGCTATCTTGAATCTAAAGGAGGAATCGAAATGCGTAAAATCCCTAACAAATATCGCTGCTTCAAGTATCTTTTTCTCTCCCTCATCGTGCTGGCGCTGGCCAATTTTTTACGGGTGGCACAGGCCTCTGTCTGCAGCTATACAGAATTATGCCGCGATGAACTGCCGCAATGGCTCTGGACTCTGTCTCTGATTGTCGTCGTGTTCGGCGTTGCGATGTTTTTGTATCAGGCCTACCGCGACCTGCATAAACAAGACTATCTGTTCGAGTCGGACTGGCTGTAATTTTTTCATCAGTAGATAAGGCCTGCTGCCGCGCAAGCGGCCGGAGGCTCTCCTTACTACGCCCATATTACAACCATGCCGGCAAGCCTGCGTCCGAGATACGGTTCCGTTGGCGCGCATCAGGTCCTCGTCGGACAAGACCACGTATTCATTGTCCTTGTATTCATAGCCTTTGACGATGTCATCCCATTTGACTTCCTTGCCGGTGTGCTTGTTGTAGCGGCGAAAACCGATAGGCGAAAGATCGCGCTTGTCCAGCATCGTCAAGTCCAGTTCATGCTGTTTCACCGCCGAGAACAGCTCTACCGGTATATGTACCAGGCCAAAGCTGACCGCGCCTTTCCACAATGCCCGCTGCATGATCCCCTCCTGTCGGCCGGCAGCCTTTAAGCTCGGCACTACTCTTTATCCACGGCAGTTTTCAGACTCTGCGCCATTTGCAAATGATGTTCCAGTGCAGGTAAAGTCTGTTGCGCAAATGCCTTGACGTCACCATCCTTGGCATTCACCACCGCCTTGCGGAACAGGGCTACCGCTTCCTTGTGGGCGACCACGCCTATTTCCGCTGTATACAACTGGTCAAATTTCGCGCCGTCCAGCACGTTCAGCTTGGCGATCAATGCCTGCTGCTTCATGCTGGGCTCATCGGGAACGCTGATGCCCTTGCTGTTGGCCAGCTTTTTCAACCCGTCCGCTACCTTGGCATGGTCTGCCAGCATCTCCGATGCAAAGGCTTTGACGGCATCGGAATTTGCTTTGCCGGTAGCTGTTTTGCTGGCCACGATTTCGGCGTTGCCGGCCTGCGCAGCCGTCATCAGGAATTGCTTGTCTATCGCATTAAGCCGGCCCTCTGTCTCCGCGGAAGCAGCATGTACCTGCGACATGGCGGCCACCGCGCCTGTGAAGGCGAGACCTGCCACTGCCGCCGCCAGCATCGCAGGTTTTCGAGAGGCGGGATGAAAACGGAATAGAGGGACAAAGGCACTAAGGTTCATGATTTTCTCCTCGGCTGTGCAGGAATTCATAGTAGCAATCTAATAATAAATTGGCTGTAGGATATCCGTAAGATCACGGTTCCTGTCTTTGTAGGAAAACGGGACGACTCGCACTAACTCGCACTAACTACACTCTTTACAGTTCACTAGGCTTGGTTCGCGCACAAACCTCAAATAAATGGCAATCATTGCTTTGTGCAATAATCATTTCCTGTTGAGTCATTCAGCCAATAATTGCATATAAGGGAGATAAGCGATGCGCATACTCGTCGTCGGTGCCGGTGCGGTAGGAGGATATTTTGGCGGCAGGATGCTTGCTGCCGGGCGCGATGTGACTTTCCTGGTACGGCCCCAGCGCGCGGCGCTGCTGGCCAAAAACGGACTGGTGATCAAAAGCCCGGTCAGCGACCTTGCGCTGCCACAGCCGCCCACCGTGCTCAGCGAGCAATTGAAGTCCAGCTATGACTTGATCATCCTCAGTTGCAAGGCTTACGACCTGGATGACGCCATCAATTCGTTTGCGGCGGCAGTCGGTGAACAGACCATGATCTTGCCCTTGCTGAACGGCATGCGCCATCTGGAATCGCTGGAACAGCGCTTCGGTAAGGACAAAGTGCTGGGCGGCCAATGCGCGATCTCGTCCACGGTCGACGCGCAGGGCGCGATTCTTCATCTCGCCCCCATGCATGCGCTGACCTTCGGCGAGCGCGATGGCCGCGTGACCGAAAGAGCCAGGCAGGTATTGGCGGCGATGTCCGGTGCGGGATTCGATCCTCAACTCAGCGAAAACATCATGCAATCGATGTGGGAAAAATGGGTGTTGCTGGCATCCCTCGCAGGCAGCACCAGCCTGATGCGCAGTTCGATCGGCGACATCATGGAAGCGCCGGATGGCCAGCAATTTGTGCTGGACCTGCTGGCGGAATGCAGCAGCGTCGCTACGGCGGCCGGCCATGCGCCCGGCACCGGTTTTCTGCAGCAACTGCGCGGCCTGCTGACGACGGCAGGATCGCCGCTGACGGCGTCCATGTTCCGCGATATAGAAAATCGTGCGCGCATAGAAGCCGACCAGATCATTGGCAATCTGATAGAACGCGGACGCAGCCTGGGCTTGAAAGAGACTAGCTTGCCGCTACTGCGCCTGGTATACACACACCTGAAATCCTATGAGGCCAGGAGCAAGCGCAGCGCCGCATAAAAAATGACGCGGGCAAACGCGGCGGCACTTGCAATCATTTGCTTATATCAATATGCAAAATAGTAATTAGAAAATTTCATTGCGCGCGCCCGCCCAAAAAATGGCAAAGGCGTTTCCCGGTCGAGCGAGATTTCACATACTACAGGGGGTATATCAGGTTTATGCAATGAATCGGCTGATATGATTCAACTTATTTATCATACCCCTGGATTTCGTCGATTACCGGGAGGGTAACCGGGGCCTGAACATATGGTGCAAGCGCTATCAATCCCAACTAAATACTTGCAATTTCCTTGCCTGTAACGACACATTTTCGTCAGCTTTTAAACGAAAATTCAAACTTTCATTTCGTTGTTGCTCAAATAATAGGCAGTCCCAACTTGTCATTTTGCGTAGCAGCATGTACAGTAAGGGGTTGATTTTCCGCATTTTTCACCCCTGCCTCAGGCAGCTTGCATAAATCAGGCGTCGCGCCTGCGGGACGCACTGGCTTATCCCGGTTGCCGGCATTACTTTTTTGATATCTATGGCTTTAATCGTCCACAAATACGGCGGTACTTCGATGGGTTCGACAGAACGTATCAAGAATGTCGCCAAACGCGTTGCCAAATGGCATGATGCCGGTCACCAGATAGTCGTGGTGCCGTCAGCGATGTCTGGCGAAACCAATCGCCTGCTCGGCCTGGCGAAAGAGATCATGTCCGAGCCCGATCCTCGTGAGCTGGACATGGTTGCCTCCACCGGCGAACAGGTATCCTCCGCCCTGCTGTCCATTGCACTGCATGCAATCGGCAAGGAAGCCGTGTCCTACGCCGGCTGGCAAGTGGCGATCAAGACCGATTCGGCCCACACCAAGGCCAGGATCGCATCGATAGACGAAGCCAAGGTCAGGGAAGACCTGGATGCAGGCAAGATCGTCATCATCACCGGCTTTCAGGGCGTGGATGAAAAAGGCAATATCACGACGCTGGGACGCGGCGGTTCCGATACCTCTGCAGTGGCGGTTGCCGCGGCATTGAAGGCACAGGAATGCCTGATCTACACCGACGTGGATGGCGTGTACACGACCGATCCGCGCGTGGTCTCCGATGCCCGCCGTCTGAAGACGGTGACCTTTGAAGAGATGCTGGAAATGGCGTCGCTGGGTTCCAAAGTGCTGCAAATACGCTCGGTGGAATTCGCCGGCAATTACCGCATGCCTACCCGCGTACTGTCGTCGCTGACCGACCCAATGATACCGCTGGAAGAAGAAGCAAATTCCGGCACCCTGATTTCGTTTGAGGAAGATACACATATGGAACAAGCTACCATCACCGGCATCGCGTTTAACCGTGATGAAGCAAAAATCACCGTTTTCGGCGTGCCGGACAAGCCAGGCATCGCCTACCAGATCCTGGGCCCTATCGCCGACGCCAATATCGAAGTCGACATGATCATCCAGAATCAGTCTGTGGACGGCAAAACCGACTTCACGTTTACGGTGCCGCGCGGCGAATACGCCAAGGCCATGCAAGTACTGGAAGGCAGCGTCAAGGAGCACATCAGCACCGGTAACATCATCGGCGACCCGAAAGTATCCAAGGTATCGGTAGTCGGCGTAGGCATGCGCAGCCATGTCGGCATCGCATCGCAAATGTTCCGTACCCTGGCCGAAGAAAGCGTCAACATCCAGATGATCTCCACATCGGAAATCAAGATCTCTGTATTGATTGACGAAAAATACATGGAATTGGCAGTACGTTCGCTGCACAAGGCCTTCGGACTGGAATCAGCCTGATAGCAGGCAGCATGCCCGCGGGCTGCATGAAGCCTGCACCATAGGCGGCGAGGACAGAAAAAGCAGGATTTTGGCCATAGTTACTGTTGACCAAAGACGCGCAAGCGGATATTATCTCGTTTCTCGATTGCGATGGAGGTAACGAAGTCGCAAAAGAAAGTGTGGAGACTTGGCCGAGTGGTCGAAGGCACTTCCCTGCTAAGGAAGCATATGGGCTTAAACCTGTATCGAGGGTTCGAATCCCTCAGTCTCCGCCAGCAATACTTGAAAAGCCGCTTAATGTAAAAGTTAAGCGGCTTTTCTCATTTCCGGGAAAGCGAAGACTAGGAAGCCATCAGTATGGCTTCCAGTGGGATTCGAAGGGAATCGCTTGCAAGCGATTCCGCGGCCTGCGGAACGTAGGCGAATCCCTCAGTCTCCGCCAGCAATACCTGAAAAGCCGCTTAATGTAAAAGTTAAGCGGCTTTTCTTATTTCAGCGAAAGCGTAGACTTTTTTTATGGCTGGCCATGGTTTGTATACCAGTAGCCTGCTTGCTACCGGTAAATCGCAAATGCATGCTTACTGACCGCACAAAACAAAAGGACCGCCAATCGGCGGCCCCGGTCTCGTGCATACCGGATTTCATCCCGTCCTTACCCTGAGCAGGCGGCGACGCGCTCCTACGGCAAGCAGGCCTACAGCCAGCAGAGCTAGTGTTGCCGGCTCTGGAACTTGATTACCGGCATCGAAAGAAATTGTATCGACCGCAAAGTCAGTGCTGCCAACCACTGTAGCACTGAAAACTCCAACTCCTGATAAGGCAAAATGGCCGACAGCTGCAGGCGTGGTGAACTGGCCGAGCAACAGGGTCAGGGAGTCGATGACATTTCCAATCCCGTCAAACTCAGTCACAGTGAACGAATTTGTACTAAAAACACCATTGATGACATCCAGGGAAAGATTTGTCGTGGCCTGGTTGAAACTAAACGTAATCGTGCCATCCAATGTCCCGTATAGATTATCGCCGGATGTTTGCTGGTTATCCCAGCCGGTGCCATTCATGATGGCGCCCCTAGGTCCGCCAGTGATGGCGACTGTCGGATAGGTAACAGGAACACCGCTGGTTGGATTCCCGAAACAACAAGAAACTGGGGGCGAGGTGAATTCGTCAAAGTTCACCGTGGTCGCCTGAGATGCCGCGGCGACCAGAAAAGAAACGACGGCAAGAAGTAGCTTGGACATTTTTTTCACCCCTCTTTTGAACTAATAATTGTTTTTGAGTGCTCCCGGAATTATCGACGCATAAACCATGCCCAAACCATAAGCATCTGATTCATAAGATTTTTTTCCAAGCATGGAGTTTTTCCGCCGGCCGACTGTAAAATTTTTCGACTTTTTCTGGCAAACAAAGCCTTGGAAAAAGGCGTTGCTATGAGCCCAACAGTATTTTTGCAGCAACAGGAAATGGCCCTTGGCGTGTGCAAGTTTCAGACAAAAGATGCCGCAGGGACATGGAACCCAGAAGGGTGGCTCCAGTCCCATGCATTGCAAGCTGGACGCAAACTTCCCGTCGTGACAGAGTGCAAGCAGGATAGGCAGCTCCCGGTTTCGCAGGTTGCTGCTTGAGCTTATTTCCTCTCTGCAGGCTGCTCGCAAACTCCGTGATCAAACAATACAGACAGGCCGCAAGCCGAGGTGAACATGCCGTCGCCGTCATGCCCTACGCCCTCCACTCTCTCCAGCCGCTGCGTCGTCATTTGCGGGTGGCGCTGCTGCATATAAGCAAAATAAGAGCTCCCGCGCGCGTAGCGATACGGTCCCTGCATTTCCGCAGAGCAGGATTTATCCAGCGCCGGATGATTGGGATTGGTATCGGCCGTACCTAGCAGGTACACCACGTCGCGCGCTGCGTAGGCATCTTCATACGCTTGCGGGGTTTTCATCTGTGCATACGAGGGAGCACCGGGCCAGCCGTATTTCCACTGATTGAATTGCGGGCAGCCTGGCGCAGATGGCGCCGGGCGGTATTCACTGAAGTAGAGATAGGAAGATGGGTTGGCAACTACGTAGCGGATGTGTACGCCGAGCCTGCCCATCAAGTCCTCCGCTTTACCGACGACCGCATAACGCTGCACCACTTGCGCGCCGCCGGAATGCCCGGCAACAACCACGTCCTTTAGATTGGGGAAGCGCTTGCGGTCCGACAATTGCGCCAGGATCGCATCGATTGCGTCGAAAGAACTGAGCGGCGCCGGGCCATTCGCATTCTCGCCGCCCATCCAGCTCTCCCACTGCCAATGGAGTACATCATCCGGCAAGTGGTGTGCGGGGATATCGGCATCCGCCAGGAATTGCGGCACGATCATCAAGGTATGCTGGGCATCTCCGGACGCCGCAAGCGCTTTTTGCGCGGAGCGCCAGTAGACATCGGCGTCACGCAATCGTCCATGGAAGACCAGTACGGCGCGTGTGATCTCCGGTTGCGGCTTGCTCCAGTCCTGCGACAAATATAAAGGCAGCATCCCGTTGCCGGCGGCGGTACTTACCTGAATGCGCGAATCTGCAATCGCTTTGACCGGGCGCTTATTCGGCGCCGCTTCATCGATGGCGTGCACATTGCCGACAGCAAAACAGAGTGCCAGAAAAATAGGTGGGACTATAGTTTTTGTTTGCATGGATCGCCTTTGCCTGGTGAGCTCATTTCGGAGTATGAGCAATTCTAAGACAAAGCGTGTGCACAGGTCAGTTAACTCAGTTTACGGCACAATTTATACGTACACGTCCACCGAGTTGCCCAACGAGGAGTCTGTAGATTTGCTTGCTGCAGAAGCCGCCGATATCTGCGTGCCTGCGGGGGTCTGGGTAGTTGACGCAGAGGATGTGCTGGATGCAGTATCCTGCGCAGTCAGTTGATCGATCTTTGCCTGGGTCGCCGCGATTTGCCCGTTCAGCGCCGCTAGCGCCGCCTGGCCGGCAGCGTTGGTGGCGTTTTTCTCTGCCTCGGTCAATTGTTTTTGATAGGCAGCCAGTTGCTTTTCCAATGCCGCCAACTGCGTATCGCTGCTGGCGGCACTGACGCCGGCCAGGTTTGTGGAAGATCCGATTGCGCTGACCATTTGCATGCTCCTTACCCTTAGTCTTAAGAGTATTATCGGTATGGCATGCAAATAGTGAAGTGTCCAGTTTGTAAAACTGAGTAAAGAAACGCGGGTAATTGTAAATATTGCCGGTGGCAATAAGTGCTCTAAAACAAGTCTGTCAAAGGGACTATTTCCGACGTCACTTCTTACCGTGTGCAGAAAACAATCTGCGCCATCCTTCGTGACCGAGGGTGCGCATGGTTTCCATGTTCTTTTCATAGATCGCATCGGCGTCCGGAAAAGACAACACGGCCTTGTCTACACTCTCTTCACGCAGCAGGTGCAGCATGGGGAAAGGCGAGCGATTGGTATAGTTTTCGATATCGTCGGCGTCGGAATCGGCGAACTGGTAATCGGGATGGAAGCTGGCGACCTGTATCTGCCCGTCCAGATCCAGTTCCTGCAAGGCGCCGTCGGCCACATCGAGAAAATCGTTGTAATCCAGAAAGTCCAGCAATACGGCGGGATGGATCAGCAGCGTCGTTTCTATCTGCTCCGGATTCGCTTCCGCCAGGGTTTCCAGTTCGGCGATCAAATCCTTCAGCAACTCTTCCGGCGTACGCGCCTGGCTGACGACATAGCGGATCTGTTCCTTGATAAACGGCGCTTTGGCGAACGGGCAAAGGTTCAAGCCTATGACCGCCTTTTCCAGCCAGGTCTGGGTCGCGGTAACAATGTCTGCTGGGCTGATGAAGGGTGCTGTCATGGCGTTTCTAATCTATGCGAATGATAAAAATCCGTGCATTTCTGCGATGGCTACTTGCGTGACGCCCGGTTTTTCGAAAAAGGTTTCAAGCATAGCACGGCTTGCCTGAGCTCAGGATATCGGGGCCCGTCGTTGCCGTCACCGCTGGCGCACGCAAAAATAAAGCTGCATGGCGGATGACCGTCATGCAGCCTCTCAGTGGACCGTAACAAGGGCTGAGCTTACTTTTCTTCGCCGCCGATGAACTTGTAGATCACCGCACCCAGTACGCCGCCCACGATAGGCGCCACCCAGAACAGCCACAATTGGGCCGTGGCCCAGCCGCCTACGTAAATTGCCACGCCGGTGCTGCGCGCAGGGTTGACTGAAGTATTAGTGACGGGAATGCTGATCAAGTGGATCAAAGTCAGGCACAGGCCGATCGCAATCGGCGCAAAGCCTTGCGGCGCGCGCTTGTCGGTTGCGCCCATGATCACGATCAGGAAGAACGCAGTCATCACCACCTCCGTGATCAGCGCCGCCTGGAAGCTGTAACCACCCGGCGAATGCTCGCCATAGCCGTTGGATGCAAAACCTGCCGAGACGTCGAAACCTGCCTTGCCGCTGGCGATCAGGTACAACACGCCGCCAGCCACTATGCCACCCAATACCTGGGCTACGATGTAGGGCAACAGTTTCGCCGCAGGAAAGCGGCCGCCCGCCCACAAACCTATCGACACGGCAGGATTCAGATGACAACCGGAGATATGGCCTATGCCGTAAGCCATCGTCAGTACTGTCAGCCCGAAAGCCAGTGCAACGCCGTGCAAGCCTATGCCGACACCAGGAAAGGCCGCAGCCAATACTGCACTACCACAACCGCCCAGCACCAGCCAGAAGGTCCCGAAAAACTCCGCGCCATATTGTTTCATTTTTTTCTCTTTCCCTGAAAGATGGCCGGTTGCGAAACCGGTCCGATTGCCCATCAATGAAATCCACAGTGCACCCTGCTTTCAAGGAGCTGCAGACTCTGCCCGAGATACTATCTCAAACAAATATTGCATCTCTGTTAAAAGTTGTTATATTTTCTTGGTTTTTGGGTAATTTAACAATCCTTAAATAATCATTCCGGCCTGCAACTGAAATAAGCGGTCCGGGCCAAGCCGAACTTTTAGAAATGTTTTTATTTGAGGAGTGCGGGAAATGCTCCGCGGACGCGCGGATCTTCAATCAGGCGGCTCAATGACCGTGCCTTTTATATGCGAGTACAGAAAACCAATAATGGTCTGGCTCAATGCGCCAGGACTTCTTCCGCAAACAAATCCTCTACCCGGCATCCAAATACCTTCAGGAAGCCGTTCAGCAAAGCGACGTTCAGATGTTGCGCGCGGTTGTCCACGACGCGTATCAACTGCGGATGGGAGATATCGACACCGGCCTCGATTAACAGGCGGTGCAAGGCGGCGACCGAGCGTATGCCGCGTTCTGCCATACAGACGCGTACACGCAAAACGATGCCGCGCTCGGCGACAGGGGATGGTATTTTTTCAGATTGTGGTTTCATAAGCCGTACCTCACTACGACAGGGCGTAGTTTACGCTGCCTGATACCGAATGACAAGTTTCAGCATTCGTTGCAAAAAAACGTCACACACGCCCATTTTCTTGCATGGCATGATTGTTTTTTATTTTTTGTAATGGCACAATCAACTCAATCGTTCCAAAAGAACATTTTTTATCCGAGTTTTTCCCCAGCATTTTTTTGTTAACCCACTTTTAGGAGAGCAATGTGAAGACCAACGTGCAGCCACAGATGTTACAGACAGGACGCCCCGCGTTCGGCCTGGCATCGCTGGTCGCCAATTGGTTTGCATCGCCCACTCCAGTGGCAGCAGCAGGAGTCGTGTTCGCAGTAGGGACAGGCAATCGTGGCGCCCATGGCAAGAGCCGTGGCACCGAGCGCACTATGGTCCGATCCGGCACTACCGGCGCTACCGAAATGAAACGCAGTATTAGTAATAAGAATTGCAGCAAGATCATCCGGGGGCTCATGCCCCAGGTCGCGGGAGGATAAAACCACTGCGACAGACCAGCAGGTCAGGCCAAAAGCCCGGATGATCCCAACAGGACATCCGGGCTTTTTGTTTGTGCCGAGTTTTTCAGGTTTTTAGCAGGCTTGCGATAGCAAGAAGCAGTGTAGCCCTCAGTTGAGGCCGTCCCCAGATAGCTGGACCAGACGTCGATCTTTAATAAGTTGAATTATTTTCCGCCTGCATTGGCAAACATTCCTCACAGTGTTTGCCAGTTCAGGTGTTTCCGGGTTTGGCGACGCTGGCACAGCGCCAGATTGCCATCCCTATTTTATAACGCGCCTTTTTTTAAGGTGCATGGCCAAGCCAGGGGTGTTTTCACTTTTCGATGCTGCAAAGTGCTTCCCCGAATCGCCAATCTAGCCAAGCACATTTTCGGTTTGATGCCCGCAAACATCGAACTACCATGCGCTCAGGGCTTGACGGATACCAGCGTTGCGGCTGCCGTCAGGCCAAACCCTAAAGCAAGGACCCTCCGAGCGGGACGCCTTGTCGGGAGTGTGTTTGACTAGGTTGGTGTAGCCATGAACTGATCAATTCACATCAAGCTAGTGTCCTGAGTCAGAAATTCGTTGAAAATGAAAAATGATGCAATCAGTGTCAGGCTAGACCTGCACGGCCGGACGAAAACGCAGCAAGGGTGGCCCCCTTGCGAGTATTTGCAACGACGGTGCAACAGGGGTTTCGTGCAGCACCGCTGCGCGCCTGTGTAACGACCTTGCCTTGCAAGGCAAGGTTCCTGACTATGATTTCATCTTTTTTCTTCGGCGAATTTCTGACTCAGGACACTAGCAACGAAGCTCAGGTTTTAGCTTCGCCCGGTTTGCGACGCGGCATGCCCGATCATTCCTCACAGTGATCGATGCGGGAAGACCTGCATGCGTCGCATCATTTCCTCCACCATCCACCTGCCTAACTGTCCATTCCGCGGCGCCGGGCAGTGCACGGCTTAAGCCCGCGTCGCCGCCAGTTCCCCCATAAAACATTCCCTACAAGGAGTACAAGATGAGCAAGGAAGAAGCGATGAAAAACGGCAAAACCGATATTTTCACCGGATACAAAGACACACAGCTCTGGTACCGCAAGCCCAGCGGCGCAGACTATCCACAGGCAATCAACGACCAGCGCGACGCCGCCTACCTGAAGCTGGAACTGGCCATACATTTACTACGTTAAGGAGCTATCCATGAGTACCGCATCACTACGCGATTCCCGTCGTCCATCCCATAAAGAAAAAATGCGACCCGCTTATTTGGTCGCATTTGTTTACCCGTCAAGCATCGGTAATACCAAGAAATTTAGCGAGTCTTTATATGAATTCGAGCCTATCCATAGAATGCGGCGTCCTATGCGCCGCATTGTGCATTAAATTCTTTCCAGGTTTCTTCCTGTATCTTCCTGATCGTCTTATCCTGCTTCATTTTTTTTAATACTGTTTCCAGGCGCGGGATCAAGGCTTGGTGCCGTTTGCTGAGCCAGTGATAGGCAAGTATTTTTTCCAGCGAGGGCTCCAGCATCCTGACATTCTTCAGGCCCAGTTTTCCGGCTATGCAATAACTGGCGCGGGAATCAAGCACGACATCGGTTCGTCCAGCCTCCAGCTTGTTGAATAGAGAATCCAGGTTGGGCGCGGTATCGACCTTCATGCCTTGCAGCCTTTCCTCAAATATCCTGGCCCCTGCAAGATAGCCAATAGTATAAGGCTGGAGACTTCTATAACCGTCGACCTTGAACTGCCGGTTGACCGAAAATACGACGAATTCCTCATAAGCAATTGGAATCGCAATCTTTTCCAAATCACTCACCGGGCTGTCCATAATCCGGAAGTCCACGCCATCGATCGCCTGCGAATCCAACAAGCTGCGGGTTCTTGAGTTGGGCAGTTCCTCGAATCTTACCGTGATACCTAATTGCCTGTAAGCATGAAGCAGGACACGCTGCGCCATCATGGAACTGGGCCTCTGGTCTACGAGAGTAGCAAAGACTAATTGCGCATACGACAGCGCGGGACAAGAAACGCCAAGCACGAGCGCCAGGACAGCGCATGGGCGACCGATGAATTGAGTGAAGGCCATAGCGCCATTATACAGAATGGCGTACAACGCAGCCCTGCTTCAACAGTGGCCGTATTTATTTTGCCCGCAAGCTTATTCTGCTGGTGCGATAGCCGCTGTCACCAGCTGTATTTTTGGCAGGCTTTGCGATACACCATACCTGCCATCGCGATATCTTCCAGGCCCACGCCTATCGATTTATAGATGACGATGTCACCCGGTTGCGCCGCATAGCCCATAGTCCCGTTCAGCGCCTGCCCCAGTTCGGCTACCTTATCCCAGTCAACGATGCCGGGTGCGCACATGACCAGGTCACCAGCCTCTTGCTGCGCCTGCAGCTTCCACTCCACCACGATAGCAGCCGCACGCGCGATGGCCGCATCATCCAGTTCCCTAACCGTGGCCTTGCTGGCGCCCACTGCGGCAACGAAAGTTCCCTCGCGCAGCAGTTCACCGGAAAACAAGGGGGTCTGCGCCCTGGTCACCGTCACCAGCACATCTGCACCGGCAACCGCATCCTGCATGGATACTGCTTTAGTCGCCACGCCGGTTTGCGCGGCAATTTCTTTGGCAAATGCATCCGGGACAGTCCTGCCGGCGACCAGGACTTCCTTGAAGCTCCTGACCTTCAGCAGCGCCTCAATATGCGAGCGCGCCTGCACCCCGCTGCCTATCACGGATAGTGTGCTTGCGCCGGCACCGGCCAGTGCGTCCGTCGCCACCGCAGTGGCAGCGGCGGTCCGGAACGCCGTCATCGTATCGGCCTCTATGGTCGCCAGCGGCTGGCCGGTTTCGGTGGAAAACAGCACGATCACAAACTGGAATTTGCCATTGATTGTCGTATAAATCTTGGTACCGGCGACTTGGGCGCCGGGTACGATCGCACCCATCGTCGACAGCATGACCCCGCCGGCCGACGTGCGCACCCTGGCCTGCTGTGCGCCCTGCTCCATCGTGCGAAAAGCTTCGCGCATCGCCTGTATGGAATCATCGGCGTTGATCAGTTCTGCGACTTGCTGGTTAGTAATCAGTTTCACTTTGGCTCCCTGGCGCTTAAATGCTGCATAGCTCGAATCCCCGCCTACCTCCGCTATACCAGCCGGTGACATTAGAGGATGGCGGACAAAACGCTATGTTTACATAAAATCGACGCCATGCGATTGAAATTAGGCCGCCCAACCATGCAAATAAGTTATAACCCCAGGCTTTTCACTTCCGCCCGGCTGGTAATTTGCAGCTAGCCGCTGCTCAACTATCGCATTTCTTGTGGAAGCGCTCGGTTGTCGCATACTTCTGGCTCCACGGCCATTGCCGTAGACAGCAGCCCGCGTCAAAGTTCGTGGGACCCGGGCGGGCTTCGATAATTTCCATGCAAAAAAAATGCGACCGGCTATACGGTCGCATTTTTCTGTCCAACTGTCGGCAATGCCCTAGCGCATCAGATCTCTTCGTACAAAGGCAAGGTCAGGAACTCTGCAAATGATTCGGAAGTGGACATCTGTTCAAAGATTTGCGCTGCCCGGTCATAGGTCGGACCGGTGCCGGCGGTCGCCTTCACTTTGGTCAATTCTTCCGGGATCATCGCGCGCACCATTTCGGCTGTGACCTTGCGGCCGTCGTCCAGCTTGCCTTTGGTCGAGCGTATCCATTGCCATACCTGTGAACGGCTGATTTCTGCGGTAGCGGCATCTTCCATCAGGTTATGGATAGGTACGCAGCCGTTGCCGGCCAGCCAGGCGCCCAGATAGTGGATGCCGACGTTGATGTTGTAGCGCAGACCTGCTTCGGTAATCGGCGTTTCGGGCTGGAAGTTCAGCAAGTCCTTGGCCGTTACTTCAATGTCAGGACGCTGCTTCTCGATCTGGTTGGGCTTGTCGCCCAATACTTTCTTGAACTCCGTCATTGCCAGCTCAACCAGGCCAGGGTGGGCGACCCAGCCGCCATCGTAGCCGTCGGTTGCGTCACGCGCCTTGTCGGTGCGCACGCCGCCCATCGCGATGTCGTTTTTCTCAGGATCGTTCTTGATAGGAATCAACGCTGCCATGCCGCCTATCGCCGGCGCATTGCGCTTATGGCAGGTCTTCAGCAGCAGCAAGGCATACGAACGCATGAACGGCGCTGTCATCGTCACCTTGGCGCGGTCGGCCAGGCAGAAGTCCTTATCGTTCTTGAATTTCTTGATGCAGGAGAAGATGTAATCCCAGCGCCCGGCATTCAGGCCGGAGCTATGCTCGCGCAACTCATACAGGATCTCGTCCATTTCAAACGCAGCGACGATGGTTTCTATCAGTACCGTCGCCTTGATGGTACCCTGCGGAATGCCAATTTCATTTTGCGCCATCACGAAGATGTCGTTCCACAGGCGTGCCTCCAGATGGGACTCCATCTTCGGCAGGTAGAAATAAGGGCCGGCGCCGCGCGCCAGTTGCTCTTTGGCGTTATGAAACAGGAACAGCGCGAAATCGAAGATACCGCCGGAAACCCGCTTGCCGTCCACCAGCACATGTTTTTCATCCAGGTGCCAGCCGCGCGGACGCACTACCAGCGTGGCGATCTTGTCGTTCAGTTTGTAGCTCTTGCCGTTTTGTTCCAGGCTGATCGTGCGGCGCACTGCGTCGCGCATATTGATCTGGCCGCTGATCTGGTTGTCCCAGTTGGGCGTATTGGAATCTTCAAAATCGGTCATATAGCTGTCGGCGCCGGAATTGAAGGCATTGATCACCATCTTGCGCTCTACCGGGCCGGTAATTTCCACGCGGCGGCATTCCAGCGCCTTGGGGATAGGCGCGATTTTCCAGTCGCCTTCGCGGATGTGTTTGGTCTCCGGCAAAAAATCTGGCTGCTCGCCGGCATCCAGGCGCTTGACACGCTCTACGCGGGCCGCCAGCAATTCCTGGCGGCGCGGTTCAAATGCGCGGCTAAGCTTGGCGACCAGGGCCAGCGCCTCAGGGGTCAGGATTTGTTCGAAGCCAGGCTTGATTTCAGCTTTGATTTCCATGCCGGCCGGCAGAGTGAGTTGCGTCATTTTCTTCTCCAAATATAATCTCAGGTCTTAGGTCGAAGGCCTCAGGGGCCCGCTATCGGTTTTTTTCTACAAAATCTAAAACGTCAGTCAGTGAACGTCCCTGCCCATGCGGCATCACGCCCAACTCTTCCAGCGGTGCAGCGGCCCGGTTCACCCAGAAGGTGGTGTAGCCGAACCAGGTAGCACAGCACGCGTCCCAGCAATTGCTGGAGACGAACAAGATATTCTTGGCAGGTAAGCCAAACACATCCGGGGCCATCTGGTAGGCTTCCGGTGCAGTCTTGAATTTTTTCACGGCCTCCACCGACAGCAAATGGCTGAACAAGCCTTGCATGCCGGCCGCCTCTACCGCCGATTGCAGCATGTGCGGATTGCCGTTGGACAGGATGCTCAACTTCAGCCCGGCGGCGCGCAACTGCTGCAGCACGCCGAGATTTTCCGGGAAAGCCTGCAGCCGCGCATATTGGCCCATCAGCGCATTTTGCGCATCCAGCGTCAGTTTCAAGCCCAGCTTGCTGCAGGAAAAAATCAAGGCATCCTGCGTCACTTCCCAGAACGGTTTGTACATGCTGCACATGGTGCGCAAGCGCGTGTATTCAATCTGCTTGTCGCGCCACAATTCCGCCAGCGCCATGCCGCGGCCGGGGAACAATTTCTCCCCCAGCTCGCTGATCGAGTACACATCGAATAGCGTACCGTAAGCGTCAAAAGCAATCGCTTGTATCGACATGATCCTCTTTTCAGGTTTATTGCAGCACAGCACACAAATCAGTGAACAGCGGCAACTTAAATATACGATTAGTAGTATATTCAATATCAGGGTTTATAAATATGATGTTTTATCACTTTATCTTTGCGTTTTAGTTAAAGGTGAATGGACTTCACGATACAATTTATTACGATTAGTAAAAATACTAGCTGAAAACGGCGTGTATTCTTACTTATCAGAACGTATTTCACCTTTTTGATGAAATACGTCTCAGCATCTAATGCCTATACATGGACCAATTCAAACAACTTTCTACTTTCGCCGAGGTCGCGACCCGCGGCAGCCTGTCGTCGGCTGCGCGTGCCGAGGGCGTGGCGCCCGCCATGATAGGCCGCCGGCTGGATGCCCTTGAAGAGCGCCTGGGCGTCAAACTGCTGCAACGCACCACGCGCAAGATCGCATTGACCAACGAGGGAACTGCCTTCCTCGAGGATTGCCAGCGCATCCTGGCCGAGCTGGAAGAGGCGGAAACCGCAGTATCGGAACGCAGCGCCCGCGCCAGCGGCCAGCTGACGGTGTCGGCGCCGGCCGGTTTTGGGCGCCAGCACGTGGCGCCGCTGGTGCCCTCCTTCCTGACCGAACACCGGGATGTGAAGCTGACCCTGAGCCTGAATGACCGCGTGGTCGACCTGATAGGCGAAGGCATAGACGTCGCGATACGTATCGCCTCGCTGACCGACTCCAACCTGATAGGCGTCAAACTGGCGGACAATAAGCGCGTCGTCGTCGCCTCCCCTGCCTATATCAAGCGGCATGGCACACCCGCTTCGCTGGACGAACTGAGCAACCACAATTGCCTGGCCTTCAGCAGCGACGGCAGCCAGCGCGGCTGGACCTTCCGCCAGAACGGCAAGAACGTCACCTTGAAAGTGGAAGGCAATATGGTCTGCAACGATGGCGAAGTGCTGCACGACTGGGCCATCTCCGGCAAAGGCCTGGCCTGGCGCTCGATGTGGGAAGTGGGCTCGGAAATCGAATCCGGCAAACTGGTGACGGTACTGGACGAGTTCACCGCACCGGGCAACGACATCTATGCGATCTTTGCGCAGCGGCGCCACCTGCCTTTGCGGATACGCGCGTTTGTGGACTTTCTGCGGCACGCGTATAGCAAACCTAACTATTGGGGTAATTCTTAAACCGGCAACAGACATGACATATAGCCTTTGTATGTCTGTTACCAGGACTTCATAATCTACCGTGAATCACAAGAGCCTGCTGAATACCATCTACCAAAATGAAACTAACCTGGCGGAACAAGTCCAGGTTTTTATAGACCAAGGCGCCGACCTGAACAGCGTGACGGAATATGCCGAGTCGGCGTTACGCGTCGCGTCCAATAACGGCAGGTTTGACGTGGTCGCCATGCTGCTGGCTGCAGGCGCGGACAAGGAACAATTAGGTTGGACAGACACCGTCTTTGAAGTAGCCTACGGCGATGTCCTCGGTATTAGACAGAGTCTGCAAGATCGGCAAAATCTGGAAATCGGAGATTTCTGGGAAAGAACTCCGTTCTTGTTTGCGATACAGTGCGGGGACATACAAAAAGCGGCACTACTGCTGGAACTAGGAGCCAGCCGACACGCAGTCGGCAGGTGCGGCAAGCCTGCAACGGCCTATGCCATACAAAACAATCATGTCGCTATGCTGGACTGGTTGCTGGATCAGGGCTTCGATATCGAGTTAGGCGACAACTTTGGGTGCACTCCCATAATTACGGCAGCCGAATTAGGCCGACTGGATTGCTTGCGACTCTTGATCGCACGCGGTGCCGATATCCACAAGGAAAACCATATTCCAGAACGGGCAATCCAAGTGGCAAGTACGCTAGACATAGTACGCGTGCTGGTGGAATGCGGCGACGATATCAATGATATCAGCGAGGAAATGCATGCAGCACTGCTAGGAGTCGCAGTCAGCGGCACGCCGACAGCCACAAAAGAAGAGTATTTGAAAGGAAGGCTCCGGCACTTCGGCAAAAAAAATCCTGAACGGTCAGAAGTTGAATTTTGGTTAGACATGGTACGCACGGGCGCTTCAGCCTGGAGAGCAAGGGAAACATATTCGGATAAATCCGGCACCAAAGATAAGCCGATCTGGACCTATCAGCGCTATGGCAGAAGTACCAGCGTATTGCCGAATGGGCGCGTTATAGAAATCGGCGGTGAACATGAAGATTGGTATGACCCTGATTTTTGCATCTACAACGACGTGACCGTATTTGAAGTGAATGGAACAATAAATATCTACAGCTACCCCGAATCTGCATTTCCTCCTACGGACTTTCATACGGCAACGCTGGTAGACAATTTTATTTATATTGTGGGTGGGCTCGGCTATCATGAAGCGAGAACCACTGGTCACACTCCAGTCTATCGCCTGGACATTCATACTTTCGAGATTAAGGAAATCAGGACCAGCGGCGACAATCCGGGCTGGATCAGTAGGCACAGGACATCTTTGGACCGAAATTCGCATCTGGTAGTTCGAGCAGGAAAACAGATCATCCACAAAAATGGACATGAAGACTATGTGGAAAACGACCACACATATCACCTCTGTTTACATACATACAAGTGGAAATGCCAGAAGTAAATTAATATAACGCTTGCTCTTTAGTCACTGATAGCACTGTCATGCCACTCTGCCATTCCTTGGCGGTCCAGCACTTGCCTCTGCTATCTTTTCTCAACGAGCGCTACTTTTGCGAACATGCGCATTTGTAGGCGTTTTTGACGTATGTGCATGGCAAGTCTAATTATTGAAGTATTGGAGCAGCCAACCATGACGAATCCAGCTACCGACTCTCCTTTGGAAATCCACCGTGGCTACCTGCCAGGGGCGATTGGCCGGATTACCGAGATGCATGCCTTGTACTATTCGCGCGCAGTCGGGTTTGGCCAGTATTTTGAGAGCAAGGTAGCCGGCGGCCTGGCGGAATTCGCCAGCCGGCTGGATCGTCCCTGCAACGGCCTGTGGCTGGCGCTGCATGAAGGCCGGATAGCCGGCTCGATTGCGATTGACGGCGAAGACCTGGGCGGGAATATTGCCCATCTGCGCTGGTTTATTATTGATGACCGGATACGCGGTAGCGGGCTGGGGCGCAAGCTGCTATCCACCGCCATCCGCTTTTGCGATACGCAGCAATTTTCTGAAACGCAGTTATGGACCTTCAGCGGACTGGATGCCGCGCGCAAGCTATATGAAGCGCAAGGTTTTCAGCTAGAGCAGCAATACGCTGCCAGCCAATGGGGCCAAGAGATGAGCGAGCAAAAATTTGTGCGGGCCGGGCCGTCGGCACAGAAGTAATCCTGAAGGTTTGCACTTCGCTTCTGTTTGCATTTCTTTGTGCGCCTCTGTTTGCATGTACGCAAATGGGGAAAGCAAAAGTGACTTAATATAAAGCCTGCTCCCTAAGCCGACGGTGCCGTGACCATGCTCCATCATTTATCCTTTGCAGTCAACGACTTGCCGCGCTCGGCTGCCTTTTACGATGCCGTACTGGCCGCACTGGGCTACCGCCGGGTGTGGACAGTGGAGACTGGCGTAGGCTACGGCCTGATCGACGATGATGAGGTCTTTGCGATCAAATGCCGTGACGGCAAGGCAGCGGCGCCAGGAGCCGGTTTTCACTTGGCGTTTATTGCCGCGTCGCAGGCTGCAGTCGATCTTTTTCACAATGCGGCTTTACAGCACGGTGGGCGCGACTACGGTGCCCCGGGTTTGCGCCCGCACTATGGTCCCCGCTATTACGCAGGCTGCATTACCGACCCGGACGGCTACCAGATAGAAGCCGTGCACAACCCTCCCGCATAAGCCATAGCGGCCGGGTTGCCGCTCAAAACTCTTCCCACTCATCCTGTCCTGCCGGCGTCAGGGTCTCCTTGCTGCGCGCCGGTTTGGGCCGGTTGATGGCCTTCACGTTGGATGCCGCGGCTGTTTTCGGAGCCGGCCTGCGTGGAGCCGCCCTGGGCGACGGCGCACGCGGCGCCGGCACTGCCGTGACGCTGGCGACAAATTGCTGGCTGCGTTCATCGATCTTGAATACGCTAACCGCGTCCAGCAAGCGCCTGGCCTGATCTTGCGTGCTGCCGGCTGCTGCTGCGGCCTCTTCCACCAGCGCCGCATTTTGCTGGGTAGCCTCATCCATCTTGACGACGGCGATATTGATCTGGTCCAGGCCTGCGCTTTGCTCGGCGCTGGCGGCAGTGATCTCGCCCATGATGTCGGCCACGCTTTGTATGGAATTGACGATCTCGTGCATGGTCCGTCCTGCATCATCGACCAGCCTGCTGCCGGCCTCGACTTTTTCCACCGAATCGCCTATCAATTCCTTGATCTCCTTGGCGGCACTGGCCGAACGCTGCGCCAGGTTGCGCACCTCGCTGGCGACGACGGCAAAGCCCCTGCCCTGCTCGCCGGCGCGCGCCGCTTCCACCGCGGCATTTAATGCCAGAATATTGGTCTGGAAGGCAATGCCGTCGATGACGCTGATAATGTCGACGATCTTCCTGGAGCTGTCCTTGATCGAATTCATCGTATGCACGACATTGCCAACGACTGCGCCGCCGCGGGTTGCAACCTCGGAAGCGGTGATCGACAGCGTATTGGCCTGCTTCGCATTATCGGCATTTTGCTTCACGGTCGAAGTCAGCTGCTCCATCGACGATGCGGTCTCTTCCAGGCTGGCGGCCTGCTGCTCGGTCCGGCCCGACAGATCCAGATTGCCCTTGGCGATTTCATCGGTCGCGGTTGCAATCGAGGAACTGCCGTGCCGCACCTTGGTCACGGTTTCCACCAGGCTTGTACGCATTTTTTCCAGGCCGGCCAGCAATTTCCCCATCTCGTCACGCGAGCCTGCAAGCACCGGCCGCGTCAGGTCGCCGGCCGAAATTTCATTGAAATGCTCCAGCATATTTTGCAAGGGGCCGGAGATCGCTCCCAGCAGGAAGAAGGCGGAGACCGACACCGCAACCAGGCCGATCACGATCGTCAATATTGCAACCCAGCGGAAGGTGGCAAACTTGTCCTGGCTGGCGGTAAACAAGGCTTCAGTGGATTTGGACTGATACGCCACCAGTTCGTCGGATTTGTCGTAATACGCCGAAAACAACTTGGGCAGCTTGGTCATGTTGATATTGTCAGCAGCATCCTTGTCGCCCGCCTTGACCGCAGCCAGCAGGGGCAGGAACCCATCATTCAGGTAAGCCGCCCTGCGGGCGCCGAGCTCGTCCGATATTTTCTTTTCTTCGGGATCGGCCGGCAGCGCCAGATACAGCTTCCAGGCTTTCTCGGATTCGGCGGCAAATTTTTCGGAACGCTTGACGATGTCGCCGACGTCAGGCAATTCCGGATGCATGACCGCCCTGTCTATCACTACCCTGGCGCGCAGCGTATGCGCGCGGCTGTCGCCGATGGTGACAGTCGACGGCAGTTGATTGGTGAAAATATCCTTGACTACATTATTGCTGGCCTGGCCTCCGGCGATACCCATGATGCCTATGATAATCAGTAAAATTCCCATGAAGGCCATGGTCGCGATAAGCCTTAGCCTGATCGTCAGATTAAACATTTGAGCTCCCCTTTAATTGTTTTAATTTTAAATATGTCCGGGTACGGCGATGCGCATCAATGAATTAAATCGATCCTGGGTTCAGTATAGTCAACGGACAGGAAATGGCTGTCATGAAATATTGTTTTTGTACAAATAAGACCCATCCAAAGGCGACGGGTACCCGACATGAGCTTTTTAGACGCTATCTTTATCCGACTGTTACATGAATACTTGGCTGCATGAGAAGAAAAGACAAAAATAATCGCGAAGGAATCGTTAAAAATAGTGTCTTGTTACCACGAAACAAAAGTGACAGGCAAAAAAAATCCCCGACTTCTCGGGGATTTTCTAGCGCAACTTTAACAAGTCACATTCAGCTTATCGATATTAGATAGCTTGAATGTTGGATGCTTGTTTGCCTTTAGGGCCAGTTGTCACTTCGAAAGAAACGCGTTGGTTTTCTTTCAGGGATTTGAAGCCATTGGATTGGATTGCGGAGAAATGAGCAAACAGATCTTCACCGCCTTCATCTGGAGTGATGAAGCCGAAACCTTTTGAATCATTGAACCATTTAACAATACCTGTTGCCATTACAATTTCCTATTTCAGTTAAGGTGGGCAAATGCCCGGTAAATCGTTTCAACCAAGTAAGGAATGACAGACTGATACTGCACTACCACCTAGAATCTCAACGACTAAATAATTATAAGGCATAAATCCGGCACTAAGTAAAATTAAAAGAAAAAATCAATGCCAAGGCAGGCATTAAGCCGTCCTTATAGGCAATTTTTCTGTATTTCCCTGCAATTTCAAGTGTTTACGGGGATTTTCCCGGCTTGAAACGCTGTTGTAAAAACCAGGAATTTGCTAAAAATTATGGCATAAAACAAAGAAAACAGCCTGTTTTTTTCTTAAAAAGATCAGGTCCCCAGGAAAAATTCTACCGTTTGGGTGGATAGCTCATCCAGGGTCAGGCCCTTGCCGGGCTTATACCATTGCACGCTGTAGTTAATCGCGCCCAGTAAAAGCAGTCGCACTACCTTGCTGTCGGAGCGGATCAGGCCCGCTTCTTTCAGCTCTGTAATGGCTTTTTGCCACAACTGGTCGTAGCGGTCTTTCAGGCCTATGATCTGCGCCTGCAAGTCAGGCGTGAGCGCATGCCAGTCGTACAGCAGCACGGGAATAAAATCATGGCCTTCGCCCAG
>JABDED010000031.1:4241-4595 GCA_013287275.1 Betaproteobacteria bacterium | reverse complement strand
TCGCCCAGCACGGTTTCCAGATGGGCCCGCACCAGCGCATTGAATTTTTCCAGCGGCGGCATGCTGCTGGCAACGATGCGCTCGACTTCGCCGAGGCCGGCAACCAGGCCCTCCTCCATCACTGCAGCCAGGATTTCCTGCTTGCTCTTGAAATGATAAAACGGGCTGCCAGAGCGCATGCCTACCGCGTCGGCAATATCCCTGACCGTGGTGCCGTCAAAGCCTTTTTCCCGGAATAAGCGGGCAGACACGCGCACCAGGTCGGCACGGCGATTGCCGTCTTCGTCGCTCACTGTTACCAGCGGGCGTGAGCGCGCGGCGCGCTTCCTGAGCGGAGCAGCCGGCTCTATATTG
>JABDED010000031.1:0-4231 GCA_013287275.1 Betaproteobacteria bacterium | reverse complement strand
TCATGGTCGGGGGCCATTATACCGGCAAGGGGCGCCGAATTTTTTTTGATGACGAGCGGCAGCAGTACGCCTGGAAGCGTTTTCCAGAGCCTGCCGGCAGGCCGGCGTCTTTTGCGCCATGCCGGTATTGGCGCGGCCCGCTTGCATGCGGGGCCGCGGCCCTATACTTACTGGCAACCGAAGTGCGGTGCGCGCTTGTTCATGAACGCAGAGATGCCCTCTTCAAAGTCCTTGGTAGTCGAGACCGTCGCAAAATGCTCGATCTCGTCATCCAGTTGCTGTGCCAGCGAGGTGGAGCAGGACTGATAAATCAGGCGCTTCATGCGGATATAGGTTTCATGCGGGCCATGCAGCAGGCGGGCTACCAGTTTATCGGTGACATCGCGTAACTGCTCGGGCGGCACTACCTGGTTGACCAGACCATAGCGCAAGGCGGTATCTGCATCAAAATTTTCCGCCAGCAGCATCAATTCCATAGTCTTGCGCATGCCGACGATACGCGGCAGGAACCAGGTACTGCCAGCGTCCGGACTAGCCCCCACCCGCGCATACGCAGTATTGAAACGCGTGCCCTTGGCGGCAATCACCATGTCGGCGGCATTCATCGGCCCCATGCTGCCGCCCGCTACCGCACCGTGCACGGCTGCCACCACGATCGCCGGCATGCCGCGCAAACGCAGGATCGTGGGATTCAATTCCTTACCTATCTCTCTCAGCACTTCGGGCGGATCGCAGCAATCCGGCTGGAAGCTGCCGAGATCGCCGCCGGCGCCAAAGATGGGGCCGTTCGCCCTGATCAGCACAACCTTGATGCTGGAATCGTCAACAATGTCTTGCGTGACCTTGCTGAACTCGCGGATCTCATTCAAGCCCATCACATTCAAGGTCGCCGGATAGTCAAACACTATCGTTGCCAGACCTTTATCCTTCAATAAATGCGTTGCCATGACGTGTCTCCTCCATATCAGTTTGTGAACGAAGTTTCTTTCATGCTAGACCCCAGCCATCAAAAAAGCAAATGCTTGGTGTCGTAGCGCAAACAATACTCATCAATTTGCAATGCAACAATCTCCGCTATCAAAGCACAAGCTTATCTCGTTGTTTAGGGTGCCCGCGCCGCACCAATTGTTTCCATACAGCCATTCGCTGATGTCGTTTTTATTTTTCATGCGGATAGGTAATATCGCGTTGAAATCCGATTGGTATTTTCAAGAAAAAACCGCTGACTCTCCGTCTGCGTCACTATCAGTGGCAGGCACGTCAAAGCCAGCTGGCAGACGGGCGTCAATTTTTGATTTCGGAAAAGCAGGAGGATGAACGGCATTGAAGAGGCTCGCCGCTGCAAGCGACCGGGCTTAAACCACGGTCAAGCTGAAGCTGGCCCTGTAGGTTGCACCGGGGGCCAGCGCCGTACCGCCTCTTTCCGCCTGAGTGTAGGCAGGCAGGTTCATCCAGTCGGTACAATTGCTGGCCGGTTCCACGCAAAAGAAGTCCCGCCCCGCCGGTGTATACAGGACGACAAAATCGAATGGAGAGGTCGCCTGCAGAATCAGATTGCGCGCGCGCCGCCCCTCTACGGCGGGCCAGTCCACACGCGCGACGTGGTCCCATCCGACAAAATTATTGTCCAGAACAATGTCATCGACCAAAACCCCCGCCCGCATCAGATCCAGCAAAGGCGGTTGATCCAGCCTGGTGGGCATCACCTCATGATCGCCCTGCCACATGCGATTGACAGACAATGCCAGGCGGGTTCCCGGTTCGCGCGGGAAATACGGATGGTGCCCGATTCCCAAAGGCATCGCGACTTCATCCTGGTTCTCCACCTCCATCGTAACGACCAGCCTGTCTTCATAGAGCCGAAAATACTGTCGGGCGCTGAATTTGTAGGGCCAGCCATTAGGGTCTTTTTCCGGCCCCGCAAAATCCAGCTGCAGGCTGGCGGAGTGCGCGTCCTGCTGCGTCACGGTCCAGGGCCTGGTCCACGCCAGGCCATGCAGAGGATGGCCGGAAACAGGTGGCTTGAGCGCAATCTGCCGCCCCTGGAAGCTGGCCTTGCCATCGCGTAAGCGATTACTAAACGGTATCATCGGAAAGCTGGCCATGCCTTCCGGATTTCTCTCTTGCAGCGCGAGCGCGCTGGCCGGTCGCAGCCAATGGGTTTTCGAGCCGTCTTGCAAGCTGTAAAAGCCGGCGATGGAACCGCCAGCCTCCGGCGCAATTTCCAGCCGCAGCGCATTGCAGCCCAACTCTATCAATACAGGTTGTGCCGACGGTTCTTTGGATTCCTCCGCTGTCATGGCTGCCTTGA
This sequence comes from Betaproteobacteria bacterium, assembly GCA_013287275.1. Classification (GTDB taxonomy): domain Bacteria; phylum Pseudomonadota; class Gammaproteobacteria; order Burkholderiales; family Burkholderiaceae_D; genus Undibacterium. Next base: position 1,920 of record JABDED010000031.1, on the reverse strand, counting down.
TACCGATTGCGTTTTCCTGATTTCCACCATGCGCTGTACGAAGGCAGATGCCTTGGCCGTTACAGCGCCGTAGTCCCCTGTTGCCGCCGGTCCGGTCAGGCTGCCGCCTATGCCAACTGCAACCGCGCCGTTTTCAAACCACTGATGCAAATTTTCCAACGTAACGCCGCCGGTCGGCATCAGGGGGGCTTGCGGCAAGGGCGCGCGCAAGGCTTTGACATAGGCCGGACTAAAGGCTTCGGCCGGGAAAATCTTGATGATATCCGCGCCGGCCTCCAGCGCGGCGAGTATCTCCGTGGGCGTCATCGCGCCCGGCATGGCCAGTACCTGGTAGCGCTGGCACATGCGTATCGTATCGGCATTGACGTTGGGAGAAATAATGAATTTTGCCCCTGCGAGTATTGCCAGCCGGGCGGTTTCGGCATCCAGCACGGTGCCTGCGCCGAGCAAGACCTTGTCGCCGTGGCGCAGGCGCAATTCCTTGATGACCTCCAGCGTATCCGGTGTCGTAAAGGCTATCTCCAGCGCATCCATGCCACCTGCAATGCAAGCCTCGGCCAGGCGCAAGGCAGCATCGGCAGCATCGGCCCTGACGATCGCCACCATGCCGCGGTCCAGGATGGCCTGGAATAGATAGTGTTTCAGCATGCAGTCCTCAAAATGAATTTGCTGCGATCGGGTATTTCACGCCAGTCCTACAAAGCGGCATTCCGGCACCCCGCATACATCTTGCAAATGGGTGTGGAACAAGCCGCCTGCTTGCGGCTGCCTGGCCAGACGCTCTTCCGATATTTCATCGCGCGCGCTGGTAATAAACAACTGGTCCAATTGTTCGCCGCCAAGACAGGCACAACTCGGCTGCGACGTGGGCACAGTGACCATCCTGTCTGCCCGGCCATCCATGGCGTAGCGCACTACGCGCCGGCCGCCCCATTGTGCATTCCATAAAAAGCCGTCCGCGTCTATCGTGGAACCGTCCGGCGCCGCGCTATCGGCACTCAGGTCGACAAATGCCTGTATCCGTCCGGCGGAAGCATCGTCGCTGCCATAGCCGTCCCAGCGATAGATGATGCCTTGCATGGAATCGCAATAAAACATCGTGCTGCCATCCAGGCTGAAGCAAATGCTGTTGGCAATGGCTACCGGCGGCAACGGCAGCCGCTGCCAGGACAAATCAGCGTTCAGGCGATAGAAGCCGCCTATCGCAGGTTTGCCGGGAGCTTCGTTCATCGTCCCGAACACAAAGCGCCCCTGCCGATCGCAACGCCCGTCATTGATGCGGGTAGTCGGCAGATCGGCCTCGACCGGACAAATCGGTGTGATAGCAGCAGTGGAAAGGTCAAAGAAGGCCAGTCGGGATGCCAGTCCCAGCAGCAGGTGATTATCGTCATTCGTGAAAGCGAAGTTCGACAGCCTTTCCGGCATTTCCCATGTGCGCACCTCTTGAGTGGCCGGAGCATATGCATGCAATCGCGCCGACTGTATATCGGTCCAGAATACGCGTCGGGTACGGTCGCACCACAGCACGCATTCACCGAGCCGGTTCTTTGCGTCTATCAGCAGTTCAGCTTCGCTCATGGTCTATGGAATTTGGTTCGAGTGTGCATATTGTACTGCGCCGCCGTTGCCGTCAATGCTGTCAATGTGATTCACGCGGCACTGCTGCGCCGCGGCAGCCTACCAGGAAATCCAGGTCCACGCCCTGATCGGCTTGCAGCACGTGCTTGATATACATTTCCTGGTAGCCGCCGCGCATCGCCGGCTCCGGCGCCTTCCATGCGCTTTGGCGGCGCGCCAGCTCTTCGTCGCTGACATCCAGGTGCAAGCGGCGGCCGGCAACGTCCAGTTCTATCATGTCGCCGTCCTGCACCAGCGCCAGCGGCCCGCCCATTGCCGCCTCTGGCGCCACATGCAGCACCA
>JABDED010000030.1 GCA_013287275.1 Betaproteobacteria bacterium | reverse complement strand
CCAGGCAGACGGTGCGCGTATGCTTGGGCATCTTGTGCAGGATCCAGCGCGCCGACGTAATCAGGCCGTCGCAACCCTCTTTTTGTATACCGGGCAAACCCGCCAGGAACTTGTCGGTGACGTCCTTGCCCAAGCCCTCCTTGCGGAACACACGACCCTTGATATCCAGCTGCTCGGTCTTGAATGGCGTCTTTTCGCCGGGATGGGTCCATTCCAGTCGGAACTTGGCGACCTCCACGTCATGGATCTTGCCCAGGTTGTGCTCCAGCCGCGTGACCTCCAGCCAGTCGCCATTCGGATCCACCATGCGCCACGAAGCCAGATTGTCCAGCGCGGTGCCCCACAGCACGGCCTTCTTGCCGCCTGCATTCATCGCGACATTGCCGCCTATGCAAGACGCTTCCGCGGACGTAGGGTCCACCGCAAAGACGAAACCGGCCTTGTCTGCCGCGTCCGACACCCGCTTGGTGACCACGCCGGCACCGGAATAGATCGTTGCATAGGGCTGCGTCAACCCAGGCAATACCGTCATTTCGACGTCGCCCAGCTGTTCCAGTTTTTCTGTGTTGATCACGGCCGACAACGGGGTCAGCGGGATCGCGCCGCCGGTGTAGCCGGTGCCGCCTCCGCGCGGGATGATGGTTAGTCCCAGCTCTATGCAGCACTTGACCAGGCCGGCCATTTCATCTTCGGTGTCCGGCGTCAGCACGACAAACGGATACTCGACGCGCCAGTCGGTGGCGTCGGTCACGTGCGATACGCGCGACAAGCCGTCGAACTTGATATTGTCCTTCGCCGTATGCCTGGCCAGTTTGCGGTTGGCAAGCTTGCGCAAATCATAGGTCTGGCGGAATTCTTCGGCAAATTCGGCAACCGCCTTCCTGGCCGCCTGCAACAGGGTTTCCACACTGGCGCTGCGGGCCCGGGCTTCGGCATCGTCCACGTCCGCCTCTTCAGAAGTGATACGGCGCTTCTCCACTTCATGCAGACGATGGTTCAGCGCGTCGATCAGGTCTTGCCGGCGCTTGGGGTTGTCCAGCATGTCGTCTTGCAGGTAGGGATTGCGCCTGACCACCCAGATATCGCCCAATACCTCATACAGCATGCGGGCAGACCGTCCGGTCTGGCGCTTGCCGCGCAAGATGTCCAGCAACTGCCAGGATTCCTCACCCAGCAGGCGGATCACGATCTCGCGATCGGAAAAAGACGTGTAGTTGTAGGGAATTTCACGGACACGGGTAGGTACGGCACCGTTTGGCGCATCTGCGAGTAGGGCCTGGATTTGTGCTGGAGCGTTCATCAGTAGGTCTGCGAGTCTTTGAAGCGGCTGGGGTTCCTGGCGAGCGGTCAGGCCCTCCCTTGCCGTCCGTCAGATTCGCACATGGAGAGTGCAGCATCGCCGACCAGGGAAAGAACCGCCGGCAATCTGCTGGGGCACCTCTAAAGGATTCATTTTAGCGTATTGCGATGCACCACGCCTTAACACCCCTACACTTTTTACGCCATAAATAGGGGGAAAAAGCGGTTTTGCCTGAGAATATTCGGTGGCATTGCTACCGAATATTTTTCCGTATTGCCGGAGTATGTTTGTTTTTTAGAAATCTTCTATTGGAATTTTATTCAAAAAAAATATATACCCGGCCCAGTATGAGAATAATCCCAAACTCAGTGGCTTAAAGTGGTATTAAAACATGCCTTCAATAAATTTTCGCACTCAAGGGGCGAGTTTTATCCAAGCATTTGCCCTACTCTATGCCAAAAACCATCCGGCACTGCCAGCAGCAGATAGGTCATCACGATATAGCGCAGGAATTTGCCTATCGCCATATACATCACGCTGGGCCAGAAAGGCAATTTCAGCCAGCCGGCCAGCGTGCAGATAGGATCGCCTATGCCCGGCATCCAGGCCAGCAACATGGTTTTGGCGCCGAAACGGCGCAGCCAGCGAAACCAGGCGGCTTCCTGCTCGGCGGCAAATACCTGCTTGGCGCCATACCCCATCCAGTAATCGACGACGCCGCCCAGCGTATTGCCCACTGTGGCAACCAGGATCACCGCCCAATACAAGGCAGGATTTGCCTTGATTACTGCAAATACCGCCGGCTCCGAGCCCATCGGCACCAAAGTGGCGGAAATAAAACTGATCAGGAAAACGGACGTCAACCCCACTTTGGGCAAGGCCAACACACCCAATAACCATATTACCGCTCTCTCTACCATGCTTGCTTTGCCACCTGTCTAAAAGGCATCCATTATAATGAAGGGCAATATTTATATCCTACAATCGATATCCGGCAGTTTTTCATTGCCCAACATTGCTCATTTGCAATCTAAAATTCATCTATGACGACCGATTACCTGAAGAAAATCCTGACTGCCCGCGTCTATGACGTCGCCTTTGAGACCCCGCTGGAATTTGCGCCCAGCCTGTCGGCCCGCATGGAAAACCGCATTTATTTCAAGCGTGAAGACATGCAGAGCGTATTCAGCTTCAAATTGCGCGGCGCGTACAACAAGATTGCACATTTGACGCAGGCACAGTTGAAGCGCGGCGTGATTTGCGCGTCAGCCGGTAATCATGCGCAGGGAGTGGCGCTATGCGCCGCCAAGATGAACTGCAAGGCCGTCATCGTGATGCCGACCACTACACCGCCGGTCAAGATTGATGCGGTCAGGGCGCACGGCGGCGACAATGTGGAAATCGTGCTGCATGGGGAATCGTATACCGACGCCTATGACCACGCGATCAAGCTGGAGCAAAAGCAGAAACTGACCTTCGTCCATCCCTTCGACGATCCCGACGTGATCGCCGGCCAGGGCACCATAGGCATGGAAATCCTGCGCCAGCACTCCGAACCGATACACGCGATTTTTGTCGCGATCGGCGGCGGCGGCCTGATATCCGGAGTCGCGGCGTATGTGAAGGCAGTGCGTCCGGACATCAAGATCATCGGCGTGCAAACCACGGACTCGGATGCGATGGCGCGCAGCGTCAAGGCGGGCCGCAGGGTGACGTTGAATGACGTCGGCCTGTTCTCGGACGGTACTGCGGTCAAGCTGGTCGGCGAAGAGACTTTTCGCCTGACCAGGCAGTATGTCGACGACATCATCCTGGTCGATACCGACGCGGTGTGCGCGGCGATCAAGGATGTGTTCCAGGACACTCGCAGCATCCTGGAGCCGGCCGGCGCACTGGCAGTGGCCGGCTGCAAAGCCTATATAGAGCGGGCCAAGGCAGACAAACAGAGCCTGAAGAACGAGACCCTGGTGACCATCGCCTGCGGCGCCAACATGAACTTCGACCGGCTGCGCTTTGTGGCCGAGAGAGCCGAGGTCGGCGAAGCGCGCGAGGCCGTATTTGCGGTCACCATACCCGAAGAACGCGGCAGTTTCCGCCGGTTTTGCGAGCTGGTCGGCGCCCGCAATGTAACGGAATTCAATTACCGCATCAGCGACGAAAAAGCCGCGCATATTTTTGTCGGCATCCAGGTCAGCAATCGGGAAGAGTCGGGCAAGATCGCGAAGAATTTTGTCAAACACGGTTTTCCGACTTTGGACCTGACCAACGACGAACTGGCCAAGCTGCATATACGCCATCTGGTCGGCGGCAAAAGCGAGCTGGCGGAGAATGAATTGCTGTACCGCTTTGAATTCCCCGAGCGTCCGGGCGCGCTGATGCGCTTCCTGAACAGCATGGCGCCCAACTGGAATATCAGCCTGTTCCACTATCGCAACCACGGCGCCGACTATGGCCGCACGCTGGTCGGCTTGCAGGTACCGAAAAAGGAAATGAAGGACTTCAAGGAATTCCTGACCACATTGGGCTACCGCTACTGGGATGAAAGCAATAATCCGGCTTACCAATTGTTTCTGGGCTAGATGGGATTGTAACAATTTGCAATACTCGCCCCGGCCCGTACGACTTGGGGCGAGCATTGCAAACGAATTGAACCGCCGACGTTTTTACCTGTCTCACCCAACTGTATGGTGCCGCCGCTTGAGATCCATGAGGCCGGCATTGCGAAGCAATTCCAGCCACACAAACAGCATGGACCTTCGCTACGCTTCCTGACTTCGCTTGCCCGGCATTGGCCCGGGCATGCCAGATATGCTGAGTACGTTAGCGCACTGTGACGCAAGCGCAAACCCGGAACAATCGTAAGCAAATCGGAATAGAACCGGAATCATCCGCCAACGGGCATATTGACCATGCCCCGCAATTTTTAAATGATATGACTACACATACAAACACACCCGGCACGCCGGAACTGTCCCAATTGGGCAAGCCGTCCACCTACAAGGCCGAATACGACCCCAGCCTGCTGTTCCCCATCTCCCGGGAAGGCAAGCGGCAAGAAATCGGTATCGGCAATACCCTGCCTTTTTTTGGCGTGGATATCTGGAATGCCTATGAAGTCTCTTGGCTGAACTTGCGCGGCAAACCCCAGGTGGCGATTGCGACGATTACCGTGCCGGCCGATTCGCCGAACATCGTAGAATCGAAATCCTTCAAGCTCTACCTGAACTCCTTCAACCAGACCCGGCTGGCAGGTACCGAAGCGCTGGTGAATCTGTTGCAGGCCGACTTGTCCGCGGGCTTTGGCTCATCGGTGCAGGTGACCCTGACGACGCAGGAAAATTTCTCCAAGCTGGCCATGCAGGAAATGGAAGGCCTGCTGCTGGACCGGCTGGATATAGAAGTGGATTCCTATACGCCCAACCCTTACCTGTTGAAGGCCGATCAGCAGGAGGCACCGGTGGAAGAAGTGCTGGTTTCCCATCTGCTGAAATCGAATTGCCTGGTCACCGGCCAGCCGGATTGGGGTAGCGTGCAGATCCGCTATGTCGGCGCGCCGATAGACCAGGAAAGCCTGCTGCGCTACCTGATAGGTTTTCGCGACCACAATGAATTCCACGAACAGTGCGTGGAGCGTATCTTCACCGACATCATGCAGCATTGCAAACCGCAGAAACTCTCCGTGTATGCGCGCTATACCCGCCGCGGCGGCCTGGATATCAATCCCTGGCGCAGCAATTTCACGACAGCCCAACGTCCATCCAATCATCGTAACGCACGCCAATAAACTGACTAAATTGGCGGCAAGTAATATTCAGTAACAGTAAAAGAGTAAATATGTTGAACAAGCTAAAAAGAAAAGCCCTGCTATTCGCAGCATCCATCACCCTGCTAGGCCTGTCCGGCTTCAGCCATGCACAGCAAACCGACAATTCCGGTCTCGGCCATGCACAGCAAACCGATAATACGGGCTGGTGGGCGCAGGGGAAAAACAAAGTCACCGACATCCTTGACAACGGCCAACAGTCCCTGTTGCTGTCGGGCTATGCCTACCATGGGCGGCACACCTATACTCCCGAGCGCCTGGAGGAATTGAATGAAAAGGCATGGGGGTTTGGTCTTGCCAAGACTATACGCAACAGCAAGGATAATGAAGAAATCGTCTATGCGCTGGGTATAGAAGACTCGCACTATAAGCCGCAATTGATGGCCGGCTACGCATATCAATGGAATCTGCCGCTAGGCGGCAACTGGGAGATCGGAGGCGGCTATACCGCGATGCTGATGAGCCGCCAGGACTATTTCGGCGGCGCGCCGTTCCCTATCGCCCTGCCTTTGGCGTCGATAGGGCCCAGGGGCGCCAAGTTGATGGCATCCTATGTGCCCAGGCTTTCCCACAACAAGGGTAATGGCGACGTGCTGTTGTTGTTTATGCGCTTCGATTTCAAGTAAAAACCTCGATTTTTTTATCAAAGTGACTCATTTCAGCCACTTTCATCCCATTTTCCGCCTTTCATTATCCATTTATCAAGTATAAGCACCGCAATCGGCGGATAATGGCCTGCAATAACTTGTTCCCTCTAAAAGCATCAGTTAAAGTAGCCGGGATTCCCTACTTCTGCATCCTATGCAAATTAAACAAGTCTTGCCGTGAGCTCAATTGCCACTTTGAGTAGTAGTAAAAAGCCACCGGTATCTACTGGCAGCGATTGGCATGACAAGCTGGTCCAATTGAATCCGGACGCCATCTATGCACTGGTCGATGGAGAGTTGGCGTTCTCCAACCCCGCCGGCGCCGCCCTGCTGAGAGCCTCTGCCCCGCAACAATTGTCAGGCCTGCGGCCAGACGCTTTCATCGCACCTGCTTTCCTGTCGCAGGCAAACGCCATGTTCGACAGCCTGCTGCAAAATGACAGCGAGACTGCAACAATAGAATGCCAGTGCACAGGCGTGGACGGCAGCCTGATCGATGTGGAAATACGCGCAGCCCGCTTCATGCACGGCAAAAAGCCGGCGCTGCAGCTCACCGTCCGGGAAATCGGCAAACCGCAAGAGCAGTCCCGCCGCCATGCGCAGCCGCTGCGAAAAATTTCATCGGTACCGGCAGGATCTGCTCCAGCCGGCAAGAACTCGGGGCAGGACTGGGATGCGCTGAATACTGTGCCGCTGGACCGTCCGCTGGGCCATATCCTGGAAGACGTCTGCAAGCGTATGGAGGTATTGCTGGGCAACGGCGCCATCTGCTCGGTGATGCTGCTTGACGCAGATGACGAGCATTTGCTGCCGGGCGCCGCGCCCTCCCTGCCCACGGAATACTGGGAAGCGATCATCAACGCACCGGTGGGACCGGATTCGGGTTCTTGCGGAGCCGCCATTTTTCGCAACCGCCCGATATTCGCCGAAGACATTGCGCACGATCCGCTGTGGCGGGATTACCGTGATATCGCACTGAAACATGGCCTGCGCGCCTGCTGGTCGGTGCCGGTGACCACAGCCTTCCAGAACGTGCTGGGCGCTTTTGCGGTGTACTACCCATCGCCCCGCGCTCCCGGTGAGGCTGAAAAAAACAAGATACTGGGCGCAGTCGACCTGATCGCGCTGGCCATCGACAAGAAGAGGATGGAGCAGAGCCTGGCGGAAAGCGAAGAACGCTACCGTTCCGTCGTCAGCAACCTGACTGAGGGCATCATGGTGGTGGCGCCAGGCGGGCAGATATTAACCTGCAACCCGAGCGCGATGCGTATCCTGAAAATCAGCGACATCCACTCCACCGGCCGCCGCCACCGCTACTTCAAGCGCATCGTCAGCGAAGACGGTTCTGAAATGAAGCTGGGAGACGACCCCGCATCCCTGGTGTTCCGGACCCGCGCACCCATCATGAACCTGTCGATAGGAATGGAATTGCGCGACCGCTCGGTTGCCTGGCTGCTGGTCAACGTGATGCCTATCGTCGACAGCAGCAAGGAGCTGGTGACTGCGGTACTGATTTCGTTTACCGACACTACCGAAGTCAGGGAGACCCAGCGGCAGTTGCACTACATGGCTTCGCACGATGCGCTGACCGGCTTGCCCAACCGGCACCAGCTGAACCAGCGCCTGTCGCATGCGCTGACCAATGCCAGGCGCAATCACCACAGGGTGGCTGTGCTGTTCCTGGACCTCGACAGGTTCAAGAACGTGAATGATACCGCCGGCCATTCGGCGGGCGACAGCTTGCTGAAAGACGTCGCCTCCCGCCTCAGTTCCTGCATCAGGACCGGCGACATGCTGGCCAGGCTGGGCGGCGACGAATTCGTGATCGTCGCCGAAGCTTTCGACAACGCCGCCCACCTGAAGGAAATGGCGGAACGCGTGCTGGCGCGCATCCGCGAACCCTTCTATGTCGACGGCAATGAATATTATCTGGGCACCTCGATAGGCATCAGCGTTTTTCCGCATGACGGCGACGATTGCGCGACGCTGCTGCGCTGCGCCGACTCCGCGATGTATTACGCCAAGGAATCCGGCCGCAACAATTACCAGTTTTTCACCACTGAACTGAATGTCAGGGCCCAGCACCGCTATGCGCTGGAAAAGAACCTGCGCCGCGCTTTGCAGGAAGGCGAATTCCTGCTGTACTACCAGCCCAAGATCTGCCTGAAAACCTCGCGCATCGTCGGCGCAGAGGCGCTGATACGCTGGCAAATGCCGGACATAGGCATCATCGCACCGAATGAATTCATCCCCATCTCCGAGGAGATAGGGCTGATCTTGCCGATAGGGCGCTGGGTGCTGGAGCAGGCCTGCCGGCAAACCCGGCTGTGGCGCCAGCAATTTGCACCCGACCTGGTCGTCAGCGTGAATATCTCGCCGCGCCAGTTCCAGGACCCGGGCTTGAGCAAGTTCATCCAGCAGGCGCTGGATGACGCCGGCTTGCCCGCCGAAGCCTTGCAACTGGAGATCACTGAAGGCCTGTTGATGGGCGAAGTGGATTTATTGTTGCCGGTATTCAACGCCATCAAGTCATTGGGCATCAGCATTTCGCTAGATGATTTCGGTACCGGCTTCTCATCACTGTCGTATTTACAACGCTTTCCTATCGACAACCTGAAAATTGACCGCTCCTTCATCCGCGACATCCCGGGCAACCAGGATTCGGTGGTATTGACCAATGCCATTATCGCAATGGCCAATGCGCTGGGCATGAGCGTCACTGCAGAAGGAGTGGAAAAGGCGGAACAGATGTTCTTCCTGACCGACTCCGGTTGCCAGCAGATGCAGGGCTATTATTTCAGCCGCCCAGTGCCTGCGGATGAATTTGAAAAACTGCTGGCTGCAAATGCTGAGCCGCAACATTGATTTAGGCTTGCATCCACTAAAAAGAAGCCTATAATTTGTCAGACGCACATTTTGTGCGCCGCACCATTGCGCACTACTGATTTCGTATCATGACGAATATTGCAAAAATACTGCCTCTAGGCAACGTAATGCTAGATCTTGAGGTATCCAGCAAAAAACGGGCATTTGAACAAGCAGGACTATTATTTGAAAATAACTGCAGCATTGCCCGCTCCGTTGTGTCAGACAATTTGTTTGCCAGGGAAAGACTGGGCTCCACAGGTCTGGGCCATGGAGTTGCGATTCCGCACGGCCGCATCAAGGGGCTGAAAGCGCCTATCGCTGCTTTTGTACGCCTGGCGGAGCCTATCCAGTTTGAGTCGCCCGACGGCGAACCGGTCAAGCTGCTGGTTTTCTTGCTGATGCCTGACAATGTCACTCAGCAACATCTGGAAATTTTATCGGAAATCGCAGAAATGCTGTCCAACGAGGAGTTCCGCCAGTTATTGAGCAACGAGCCGGACGCGGCCTCTATCCACGATAAAATCATATCCTGGCAGCCTAACCTGCAGTCCGTAGGCTGAAGCGGAACACTGCCCGGCCTTCTGTCTTCGCCCCTTGTTCTCCGCACCCCATTGCCCGCCAAGCAATCCTGCCTACTAGCCACTATGCCACTACTCACCGAACTGACGATACAAAAAATCTACGATGACAATCGTGATTCCATGCAGTTGGGCTGGTTTGCCGGATTTTCTGGCGGAGACAAGCAGATCACCGGCGATGCGACCTCGTCGGCCGACCAAGTGGGCCATCTTAACCTGATCCATCCCGGCCGCATCCAGGTGCTGGGGCACCAGGAAATTGAATACTACAAGCGCATCTCGCCCAATTCGCGCGCCAACCTTTTAAAAGAACTGGTGGCCGGCGCGCCGCCAGCGCTGATGGTGGCACAAGGATTGGATTCGCCGCCGGAATTCCTGACCGTATGCGACGACAACAACATCCCGCTGTTCTCCACTCCGCTGCCGGCGGCGCAGGTGATCGATTTCCTGCGCGTCTACCTGTCTAAGAAACTAGCGCAGCAGATTACGATGCACGGCGTCTTCATGGACGTGCTGGGCGTGGGCGTGCTGATTACCGGCGAGTCCGGCCTGGGTAAAAGCGAGCTGGGCCTGGAATTGATTTCACGCAGCCATGGCCTGGTGGCCGACGATGCGGTGGAATTTTCGCGCATCGCACCGAACATGATAGAGGGCCGCTGCCCGCCGCTGCTGCAAAACCTGCTGGAAGTGCGCGGCCTGGGCTTGCTGGACATCAAGGCCATCTTCGGCGAAACCGCGGTACGCAGGAAGATGCGCCTGAAATTGATCGTGCACCTGGTCAGGCGCAGTACGCTGGAAGAGAATTACGAGCGCCTGCCCATCGATTCGCAGACCGAAGAGGTGCTCGGCCTGCAAATCAAGAAAGTGGTGATCCCGGTGGCTGCAGGCCGGAATATCGCGGTATTGCTGGAGGCGGCGGTACGCAATACGATATTGCAGCTGCGCGGCATCGATACTCTGCAGGAATTCATGGAACGCCAGCGGCGTGCAATGGATGACGGAATGGACTTGTAAGTGCATAATTCAGCATAAGCACAAACCCAGGCATTCTTTCACTTCCCCCAAACCATGCGCATACTTCTCATCTCCGGCATTTCCGGGTCCGGTAAATCGGTAGCACTCAATGTCGTGGAAGACGCGGGGTTTTATTGTGTCGACAACCTGCCGCCCAGCTTGCTGCCTGAGCTGATCACCACGCTGATAGGCGAAGGCATAGAGTCGGCTGCGATGGCGATAGATTCACGCAGCGCACACCTGCTGACCAGCCTGCCGGACACGATAGACAAGCTTATCCAGGATGGCCATGAGGTCAAAGTCCTGTTCCTGACCGCCAGTACGGAATCCTTGGTAGCCAGGTTTTCCGAAACCCGCCGCAGCCATCCGCTTTCTCACCGGCTGCAAAGAAACCAGGCCTTGACGGATCGCCTGAGCCTGACCGAATGCATACAGGAAGAGCGGGAAATGCTGGCGGCGATCCAGTCCCTCGCCCACGTGCTGGACACGTCCAACCTGAGCGCCAATAAATTGCGCGAATGGGTGAAGGACATCATACAAGTGCAGCATTCCCCGCTGACCCTGATGTTCGAATCCTTTGCGTTCAAGATAGGCGTGCCGCTGGATGCCGACTTCGTGTTCGACGTCCGTATGCTGCCTAACCCCTACTATGACCTTGAGTTGCGCGCGCTGACCGGGCGCGATGAACCTGTAGTGAACTATCTGAAGAGCCAGGAAATGGTGCTGGACCTGTACGAAGACATCCGCGCATTCATAGAAAAATGGCTGCCGCTGTTCAAGAAGGACAACCGCAGCTATCTCACCGTGGCGATAGGCTGCACCGGCGGCCAGCACCGCTCGGTGTTCATGGTGGAACACCTGGCCAGCTATTTCAAGGACAAGGAACAGGTGCTGGTACGCCACCGCAGGCTAGGATAAGCCGCAGTCGCTCAAACTGGCCTACAGCCGCCCTCCAGTCCAGCACTTCCCGCTTACAATCCTGTATAGCAAGTGTGATCATACTTATCAAGGAGGGGAAAATGGGGAAATACGGGGAAACAGCAGTCCGCGCAGTCAGCCTCTATGCCAACGGTAAAGCGTCTTCGATTGTGGACGCATGGGAGATCGTGGCGCGTGAAACGTTAAGTACAGAGTCCACGCAAAAAAAGCCGTGTCCGCGAACGACCTTTCTTGGGGTATGTGAGAGCGGCATCGTAGTTGGCGTACCAGCTGGTGAATACAATACCAAGTTGACGACGAATAAGCAATATGGTTTGAAAGCCATCGCATTGCTTCGACATAAGCCTCAGCTCGCGAATGATCAGGCCCTTCTTTGGGAAAAAATAGGTAATGCCGGCATTGCACCGAACGGTCAAATGGACGTAATCACGGCTCTTTGGGAGAACCGCCTCATAAAATGAAAGCCTGGTGAACGTTAAATTTCTCCGCCTCGTCATCGGCGATGAAATTTGCTTAAGTTTAGCTGGCTGGTTGGCAATCGAGCTTGATCGCGATTGCCAACGATGGTCTGTATCTTTTCATGACGACAAGCCGGAGCTAAAACCCGACCTCTCCATTAATTAGCATCTGAGCACAATCATAGTGCCAATTGGTTCTCCGGCCGGTCTGGAATCTTTCTGTACTAAATCCCGGCCCCAAGTTCAAATCCGTCGCAGCGTTGAAAAAGACTTTTTTCTTCCCTTTCAACTTGGTTGTCATCTGGCAGAACAATGGCAAATAATCCTTCCCGCCGAGAAAAATGATGTTGTCACCATCATCTGGCAAAAGGCACATATCAGCATAGTTGTCCGATTTTTTCCTGCGGCAATAGGCCGCCACGTTTTTTGCCTGACTAAACGTTATGTCGTAATCCGGCGTCAAAAAATCAGCAGGGATCAGCCCCCATCCAGCCGAAAGAATGAAGACCTGTTTGGTTCCGAATTTCCGAGCCAAGTTTTGGTACGCCTTTCCCGCGTAGAGCTGATAAGCGGGTAGAAGATGCAAGGGATTAGCGTGATCGTCACTGTTGTAGGCCATAAGGCGTTCGCGCCAAGTTTGCGAATCATCGGCCATATCATCTGGACGCGCGTAGGCATATTGGTCACTATGCGGAGCCAACTTCGGACTGGCCACGAATTTGATCTGACGGTTGTCAGCGGCGCGAAAACCAGCGCCAGGCCGCGCGTGGTTTTTGCTTCCGGCGCATTGGATGACGATTTTCATTTGGCGCTCACATTTTCTTGATGAGGGTTTCCAGCGTTTGCAAAAACGACGGATCGTAACTTTCATCTACATGGTTTTGATTCCAAAGGCCGGACGAGCGCACTTTCTCTCGATTGCAACGATGGCCGCGCCATGTTGAGGATGGGAGGTCAAGCGGCGGCTTTCCTTGATTGCTTAGCAGGGCGATGGAGTGCCTCTCGACGAATCCCCGCGCGCTATCAGGGGTGGGAGCGTCGTCAACGTCTAGGTAGAGGAAAGGCATGTTTCGAACGATTGCGCTCACCTCCTGCTCAGCTGGTTCTTCACGAAGCCGGATGTCACCTTTGGCCGTCGATCCTTGACCCCATGTTGAACCCTCAATGCTGGTGCCGGGAATGGTGGTGCCAACCAGCAGACGGAAAATTGATCCGCGATGATTGCCGCCTCCTGATGACGTAGTGCCCTTGTGCTGGGAAAGCCTGCCCCACAAAGTCGATTTCGATCCGAGCTTTAATCCATGCGTGCCAACTCGGACGATTCGTAGGCCGTGGCCGGTATCTACCCGATGCTCTCCCGGTTCCATAAAAAAATAGACCCCGCGCGACGGCATGCTGGTCCGACCGTCGCATTCTGACAACAAAAGTCGCCCGCCGACTTTTTGCTCCAAAAGGTCGAGGAGTTCGTAAAAGCGGACCAAATCATTTTTTCTGTTATTCATTTAGTAGGCGTTCGCGTTGTGCTAACTGAACTGGTTGTTCGTACCTGTGTTTGTCGTTTGCGCGGCATTCGACGCAGCTTGCCGCCCTAGCGACGGAACGGCTAGCTGGACAGCGTACGTCAAATCCATCTCGCGCTACGTCGAATACGGCCCCTTGTATCTCATGGCACTCATCTTTGTACCAAATTTCTCCATCTATTTTTTTGTGTCTTTCGTGGGGCGCACCGAGTGATTTTCATGGACTATGTTTTCTTACTAAAACTAAACGAATAGCGAGGCAAATTTAAGCCTCTAAGCCATCACCACCCTGCGCATCTTCTGCGCGACATAAGACAAGCTGAGCGCAGTCAGCACGGTACACACCAGCAAGGCGATGGCGATCGCGGCTTGCCCCACCGCCTCGCCTTTCAGCACGTGGTTCATCATGATGTTCTGCGCCAGGACCGGCGCCCACTGGAACCAGCCCGGTTCGCGGCCGGGGTTGAAAGTCAGCGTCAGCGGCACCATGCTGACCACCAGGCTGAGCATCTGGTTGCGCACCTGTGCTTCCTTGTAGCTCTTGCAATTCAGTGCCACGGCAATCTGTACCGCCGCCAGGCTGGCGGCCAGCGGCAATAGCACCATCAGGAAACCCAGCGCCTCCCTGCTGCCGAACTGGAATTCCGTGCGCAGGGTTTCATTGCGTATCAGCCATTGCGAAGGAAAAAAACTCAGCACCGTCAGCACCACGACCGTCATGCTGACGGTGGCTACCGCCCCCCATTTGCCTATCGCCAGCTGCCATCCCGACACCGGATTCATCATCAGCGGCTCCAGCGAACCGCGTTCGCGCTCGCCGGCGGTAGTATCTATCGCCGCATACATGCCGCCTATCACGATGGCCATGATCAGCATGAAGGGCAGCATGCCGGTGATGGTCACCTTGCGCTCCTCGGGGCGGCTGATCTGACGTTCCTTGACCTCGACCATCTGCAGGATTTCGGACGAAACACCGCGCATCATCAAGCCCATCAGCGCATGTTCCTGCGCATACCCGTCCAGTATCTTCCGCAGCGGGCGCAAGCCGAACTGGGCCTGGGTATTGGCGGTATCGAACACCACTTCCAGCGTCGCCTTTTCGCCGTGCGACAGCTTGTCCTCAAAATCCTTGGGCACCAGCAAAACGGGCTGGGTCAGCTCCTTGCTGTGCAATTTTTTTTCATAGTCGGCGGGCGCCGGCTGGATTTGGAAACCCTGCCGCAGGATGTAATTTTCGAGGCCGGGCGCATACCGGATATCGACTGCGACCACCGTACGCTTGATTTCCTGCGACTCAACCTGCGACAGCACCTCGGACACGATCAGCAGCAACAGCGGGACGCCGAGCAGCGAACTGAGCAAGACCACCAGCAAGGTGCGGCGGTCGCGCATCGCGTCGATCATTTCTTTGCGGAATATGGCGAATATGGCTTTCATGACGCGGTCCTGTCGATAGGGGCGGCCGGGTGCAGGAAGGCCAGCTTGACGAAAGCGTCTTCAAAGTCGGCTTCCCCGGCCTGTGTCAGTAATTCCTGCACGCTGCCGCAGGCCACGTCCCGGCCTTCCGCCACGATCACCACGTGGTCGCACAGGCGCTCCACCTCTTGCATGATATGCGTGGAAAAGATGATGCACTTGCTGCCGCCTTCCGGCGAACGCAACCAGCGCAGGAATTCGCGCAGCGCCCGTGTCGCGACTACGTCCAGGCCATTGGTAGGCTCATCCAGGATGATGTTCTTGGGGTCGTGCACCAGCGCGCGCGCCAGCGCCGTTTTCATGCGCTCTCCCTGGCTGAAGCCGTCGGTGCGCCTTTCCATCAGCTTGCCCATTTCCAGCCAATGCGCCAATTGCTCGGTGCGCTGCTCCACCACGGCCCTGTCCATGCCGTGCAGGATGCCGTAATAGTGGATATTTTCGCGCGCGGTCAACCGCGGGTACAGGCCGCGCGCATCGGACAATATACCCATGCGCGACAACGACGCCTGCTGCCCGGGAGCCACCTTGACATCGTCGACGGTAATCTCGCCCCGGTCGGGCGCCAGCAATGAGGCAACCATGCGCAGGCTGGTGGTCTTGCCGGCGCCATTGGCCCCCAATAAGCCGGTGATGGAGCCGTCTCTGGCGGTAAAACTGACACTGTCAACCGCCTTCACGGTTTCCCGCCTGCGCTTGCCGAAAGCAAAGCGCTCTTCCTTGATGAACTCCTTATGCAGGCTCTCTACCCTGATCATCGCTTGCCCCCGTTCCCGGCAGAAGCATCAGCACTCGACGGCGGCAAAGGCATCTGCCAGGCCAGCGGGCGCGGAATCTGCCGTACGCAGGAAGTATCGACCTTGAGCGCTTCCGCGTCGCTGCCTGCATTCAGGTAGCGATAGGCCAGTTCGCGCAGGCATCCGCCCTGCGACATCAGGCCGTGGCCGGCATTGTCCACCGCCAGGTGCAGAGCCTGCGGCCCCAGCGCCGCAGCCACATGCGCACCGTGCGCGGCCGGCGTGACCGGATCCATGCCGCCGCTCAGCAACAGCACAGGCGCCGGGCTGCGAGGTATCGTATAAAACCCGGCCGGCACTGTAGCGCGCGGCCATTTCTCGCAAACTTGCTTGTACATGCCGTCCATCAGGCCGGCAAAATCGTCGGCTGCCGGCGTAGCCGGCAGCCGTGCATATTCTTCCGAGCACCATACCGAGAAATGCATGCCATAGGCGATGCCGGCTTGCCCCGGCAGGTTGGTAGCCCCGCTCAAGGCTACCAGCGGAGCGTACCTGCCCTGCTCCGCCTGCGTCAGCGCATACGGCAGGCCGGCTACGCTCATGGGGGCGTATAGCGACTTATGCACCATGCCAACGACTATGTCGCGTGTCATCTGTATCTGTATTTGATTGCCCAGGCGCGGATGGATCAGCGTCACCTGCCGCGGCAAGCCTGCCAGCAATTTGTTCCAGCGTTCCGCCAGTTGCGGGTAGGCGCTATTGCAGCGCGCGTCTTTGGCACAGTCGGCGAATACCGCATCCAGCGCACTTTGTGCATCGCTGGACGGTAAGCGGGCATCAGGCGGCACCACGCCGTCCAGGATGACGCGCCGCACCGATTGGGGAAACTGGCGCAGATATTCCAGCCCTGCGCGGGTGCCGTAGGAGACCCCCACCAGGTTGATCTTCGCATAAGCCTGCGCCTGCCTGACTGCATCCAGGTCCTGCATCGCTATCGTCGTCGTGAATTGCCTCAGGTCGCCGTAGGGCAAGGCTTGCAGGCGGGCCAGGCATTTTTGCGCATTCTGGTATACCTGAGCGGTATCGAGCAGTTCGGCATTGCTGTCCAGTTCGGGGCAATTCAAGGGCGCGCTGCGGCCTGTGCCGCGCTGGTCGACGAACACCAGGTCGCGGCGCCGGTTCAGCCGGCTGAACGCGAACTGGCCCCAGCCGGCGACACTGATCGCACTTTGGCCGGGGCCGCCGGCCAGCAAGACTATCGCATCCGGCAATTTATTCCTGTCCTGGGAAGGCACGACCACATAGTTGATGTCGATTTTTGGGCCGTCGGGACGGGCCGGATCGAGCGGACGCTGCACTTTGCCGCACTGCACTTCCTGGGGAAAATCAGGGACGCGGCAAGCCTGGGTTGCGGCACCGGCCCATGCGGGAAGGCTCGCGGCCAGGCAAAATGCCAGGCGGGGCAAAATCCTGAGTAACAAATTCGTCTCCTGCGCACCCCGCCTCACGAAGCGGGGCTATTTCTTTTAGGTGCGGATGCTTTCCGGTTGGTCAATACTACAACATTCGCCTGTACTATAAAACCAGAAAAACGGCCAGGCGCCAGATCGGCAACTCCTGTCTGTTACGTTCCAATTCGGGACTATCTATGCCTTTCCGCCTGCCGTCAAAACAGGGATGATGGCCAAAGCTCTTTTACCCCCGCCACTGACAGGACTACCATGATACCGACACCGGATTTGCTATTGTTTGCAGGAGCGGCTTTTTTACTGGTGATTACGCCGGGGCCGAACATGATGTACCTGGTATCGCGCTCTATCTGCCAGGGCAGGATGGCCGGCGTCATTTCGCTGCTGGGCGTGGCCATGGGATTTATCGTCCACATGCTGGCGGCGGCGATAGGCCTGATCGCGCTGTTCATGGCGGTGCCGCTGGGCTACGAAATACTGAAATTCGCCGGTGCCGGCTATTTGCTATGGCTGGCCTGGCAGGCGATCAAGCCGGGCGCGCGCTCGCCGTTTGAAACCCGGCAGTTGCCGGCGGATTCCCCGCGCAAGCTGTTCCTGATGGGTTTCCTGACCAATCTGCTGAATCCCAAAGTGGCGATGTTTTACCTGTCGCTGTTCCCGCAGTTCGTGCAGATTGAGCGCGGCTCGGTCTTCCTGCAAAGCCTGGAACTGGGCTTGACGCAAATACTGGTCAGCTTCAGCGTCAACCTGCTGATCACGCTGTCGGCCGCCGCGATAGCGTCCTGGTTTGCCCGCAACGCCGTATGGCTGGCCGTGCAGCGCTGGGTGATGAGTGGCGTGCTGGCAGCGCTGGCGGTGCGCCTGGCGCTGGAGCAGCGGCGTTAAGTCCTGGCATCCGCTGCTACGACCACAAACTGGCAGCCAACAGCGACTGCAGCAGCTTTTTGACAGGCGCCGGCAATGGGGCCTTGTCGATTTGCTGCGTCGGATACCAGACGTGCGTGGCCTCGGCGACCTGCGCATGGCGCCTGGCCAGATTGAATTGTATCGGCGTCACGTTCAGCTTGAAGTGCGTGAACACATGGGCAAACGGCGGCAGGGCTTCTATGCTGGCCACGTCGCCGAATTGCTGGGCCAGCCTGGTCACTTCCGGAAAAGCGTCAGCCAGCACTCCGGGTTCATCATCCATGTCGCGCATGCCGTCCAGTTCCGGCAGGGATAACAGGCCGCCCCATATGCCGCTATCGGGGCGCTGCTCCAGCAATACCTGGCCGTCATGCAGCATCACCAGCATTACCGCCTGTTTTTCCCTTTGCTGTTTTTTCGGCTTTCGCACCGGCAACTCTGCGGTACGTCCGGTCGCATAGGCGACACAGCTTTGCTGCAGGGGGCAACGCTCGCAAGCGGGGCTGCTGCGGGTGCACAGGGTCGCACCCAGGTCCATCAGTCCCTGGGTATAGGACTCTATTCCCTGCTCAGGTAAAAGCGCTTCGGCGCGCAGCCACAGATCGTCTTCCACCGGCTTGGAGCCCGGGTAGCCGTCCACGCCAAAAGCGCGCGCGAATACCCGCTTCACATTACCGTCCAGGATGGCCGCACGGGTTCCATACGCAAATGCCGCAATTGCGGCGGCGGTGGAACGCCCTATGCCGGGCAGTTCTTTCAGCAATGCAGGATCGGAGGGAAAACGGCCATCGTATAAAGCCACTACCTGCTGCGCGCATTTATGTAAATTGCGTGCACGGGTGTAATAACCCAGGCCGCTCCAGTGCGCCATCACTTGCTCGGAACTCGCGGCGGCCAGGTCTTGCACGCCAGGAAAACTCTCGAGAAAACGCTGGTAGTAGGGAATCACCGCCGTCACCTGGGTTTGCTGCAGCATGATTTCAGACAGCCAGACCCTATACGCGTCGCGGGTCTGCTGCCACGGCAGGCTATGCCTGCCGTGTTGCTTCTGCCAGCCTATGACGCTGGCGGAAAAGCCGGGATCTGCATATTTCAAATTGCTTAAGCTCATCAAATTACGAGTGGGTCATGTCGATAGGGACTATCCACTGTTCATACTGCTCCGCGGTGACATAGCCGGACGCCAGCGCCGCTTCGCGCAGGCTGCTGCCTTCCTTGTGCGCCTTCTTCGCGATCGATGCCGCCTTGTCGTAGCCTATGTGGCGGTTCAATGCGGTGACCAGCATCAGGTTCTTGTCCAGGTTTTCCTGCAGTTTGGGCAGGTTAGGCTCTATGCCCACCGCGCACTGGTCGTGGAAGGCATTGCAGGTGTCGCCCAGCAGTTCTATGCTTTCCAGCACGTTATGCACCATGACGGGCTTGTACACATTCAACTGGAAATTACCCTGGCTGCCGGCAAAGGCAACGGCTGCATCGTTGCCGAATACCTGTACGCAAACCATGGTCATCGCCTCGCACTGGGTGGGATTGACCTTGCCCGGCATGATCGATGAACCCGGTTCATTTTCCGGGATGATCAATTCGCCTATGCCGCAGCGCGGGCCGCTGGCCAGCCAGCGCACGTCGTTGGCAACCTTCATCAGCGCGCCGGCCAGGGTACGCAAGGCGGCGGATACATTCACCAATGCGTCATGCGCCGACAGGGCAAAAAACTTGTTTTGCGCGGCGCGGAAAGGATAGCCGGTGATCTGCGCGATGCAATGCGCCGCCAGGTCGCCAAAGCGCGGATGCGCATTCAGTCCGGTGCCTACCGCCGTGCCGCCGATTGCCAGGTCGTATACCCCCGGCAGGGCCTGCTTGACCACCTGCAGCGCGAAGTCCAGCTGCGCCACCCAGGCGCCGATTTCCTGGCCCAGCGTAATCGGCGTCGCATCCTGCAAATGCGTGCGGCCGGTCTTGACGATGCCCTTATAGGCAGCCGACTTGGCCGCCAGCGTATTGCGCAATTGCTCCACGGCTGGGAACAGGTGCTGATATAGCTGCTCGACGACGGCGATATGCATCGCGGTCGGGAAAGTATCATTGGAGGACTGGCCGCGGTTCACATGGTCGTTGGGATGCACCGGCGTTTTACTGCCCATTACGCCGCCGGCCAGCTCTATCGCTCGATTGGAAATCACCTCGTTCGCATTCATATTGGATTGCGTGCCGGAACCGGTCTGGAATACCACCAGCGGGAAATGCGCGTCCAGCTTGCCTGCGATCACCTCGTCGGCCGCCTGTATGATGCCCTTGGCGACGTCAGCCGGCAATTCGCCGAGCTCGGCGTTGGCCTGTGCCGCCGCCTTTTTCAATATGCCCAGCGCGCGTATCATCGGCGCCTGCCATTTAAAACGCGCTATGCCGATAGGGAAGTTTTGTATAGAACGCTGGGTTTGCGCGCCCCAATAGGCTTCGCTGGCGACTTCGATGGAGCCCATCGAGTCTGTTTCTGTGCGGTGAGTTGACATCGGAATTCCTTGTAAAAGCACGCTCAATGTACAGAACCCGCCCAACAGGAAAGCGCTTCATCAACGAGGATAAAGCCCTTGCTATCGCAATCGGTGGAGGCCGGCAGCGGTGGACGGTTCTATAGTCGTCATATTGCAGGCAGGGCCTGCAGACCACGATTATGCCCTATGCCGCGACTTTCAGTTTGACCAGCTCGGCCGACAACGCGGCCTTCAGGCTATTTTCCAGGTCGTCCATGGTTTTTTTCTGGGCATCGATCTCGGCCTGCATCGTTTCAAAGCTGGCGATCTTGTCTTCCAGACTGTCGGTTGCGACATTGATCCTTTGTATCGATTGCATGCGATTCTTGAGCTGCCCTTTGTGCTCGCGGATCTGCGCTTCCAGCGGTGCCATCACCACTTTTTGCCAGGCTTCCACATCCCGGTTGGCCTGCAGGAAACTTTGCTTGACGCGCGAAGCAATGGAATCAAAAAATTTCTGCATCAGGATCACCTGCGGCGTCGTCAGCATCGCTGCCGTCGTGAATTGCTTTTGATACACCACTTCTATCGCCGCTATTTCCTTGATGTATTTATCCAGCGAAAACGGCATCGGCGCCGACAGCGCCAGCCCGTGTTCGGTCGAAAATTTGCGGTACATGATGGCCATCATTTCCGAAATTTCATCGGTCTTCTTGTTCGACGTCACCAGGTTATGCCTGAGCTGCGCAAAGAACTGCCTGACGGCCTCCCTCAGGCCCATCGACAGCCGGCTTTTTTCCATCGCGTCGCGCGATTTTCGTATCTCCTCGCGCAGGATGTCCATGCCCAGGCTGGTATACACCTCGGTGCACAGGCGTGTGAATACCGCGCGGGTGCCCTGCATCTTGATCAGGCTGGTATCGAATTCCTTTTTCTCGGCGTCGATACGCTTCATCATATGGTCGATCACGCTCTTGTTCTTGCCGCGCAGGCTCTTCAATTCCAGCATCTGCTCCACCACGCTGCGGCTGCGCGAAGACATCACCGCATGGTGCGCGCCGGTGATCTCAGTAACATCCTTGCTCAACTGGGCGCGGATAATGTCCTGTTTGGCGGGTATCAATTCATGCGACAGGGCATTTTCCAGCGAGGGCAGGCGGCTCTTTGCCAGCAACTCTGCGTCCTTGTTGATCTTGGCCACCAGGCCTTTTTGCGCAGACACCGGAAACACCTGCTTTTCGTCCAGCCCCAGCGTATGCGCCACAGTGCTGATCTGGTGGGATATCTGGCTTTCTATTTCTTCCGGCGTGCGCAACTCATCCCACATGCTGTCTATCTTGTTCAAGACCACCATGCGGCCGGCGCCGCCGCCGATATGGTTGCGCCATACATCAATATCGCTCTTGGTGACGCCGGTGTCGGCCGCCAGGATGAACAGCACCGCATGCGCGTTCGGAATCAGGTTCAGCGTCAGCTCCGGTTCGGTACCTATCGCATTCAGGCCCGGGGTATCGACGATGATCAGGCCCTCCTTCAACAGCGGGTGCGGAAAATTCACGATCGCATGGCGCCACTGGGAAATCTCCACCATGCCGTCTTCATCCACCTCCAACGGCGCGTCCGGGTCGTTTTCGTCGAACAGACCGTAGGATTTGGCGACTTCCTTGCTGACCTTCTTGGTCAGGCTGACTTGCTTGAACGCCTCCAGCATGCCATCCCCGGAACCTATGTTCAGCGGCAGCACGGTCCATACATGGTGCTGGCCCTTGTAGTCGCTGGTGGATTGCGCTTCGGCCCGGGTTTCTATCGGCAACAGGCGTATGCAGGGGGGAATGGTTTCGTCGTACAACAGTTCGGTCGGGCACATCGTGGTGCGGCCGGCGGAGGACGGCAATATGCGCTGGCCGTATTCCGCAAAAAAGATCGCATTGATCAATTCCGACTTGCCGCGTGAGAATTCTGCAACAAAAGCAATAGACAATTTGTCATCTACCAGCCTTTCCAGCAAGCGGTTGATGCGCTGATCGCTCGCGGCATCCGCCAGATCCGAACTGCCTAACCATGAGCGATACTGCTCCAGCGCAGTCACCACACCCCTGCGCCAGTCGCTGTACTCCTGGAATCGTTGAACCAGATTACTCATGTTGCCCCCAATCAATCTTCTATATATGCAGAATCTAGCATCTCAGCTCATTTTTGACAATTAACGCAGTAAAAGGTCGTGCGCTGTCCCTGCTTGATTTGCCGGATTTCCGCACCGCAAACCCGGCAAGGCTCGCCGCTGCGGTCATAAACGAAGTAGCTTTGCTGGAAATAGCCGGCTTCGCCGTCTACCCCGATGAAATCCTTCAGGCTGCTGCCGCCCTTTTCTATTGCCGCTGCCAGGGTTTCGCGTATTGCCTGCGCCAGCAACACATACCGTGCCAGGCTGATGCGCCTGGCTGCCGTCTTAGGGTTGATACGGGCCCGGAACAGGCTCTCGGACGCGTAGATATTACCGACACCGACCACGATATCCCCCGCCAGCAATACTTGCTTGATAGGAGCGCTGCGCTGCCGTGTCAGTTTATACAATAATTCGCCATTGAACCGTGATTCCAGCGGCTCCACGCCCAATTGCCTCAGCAGCAGGTGATTTTCGATGTCGCCATCCTGGCTTGAATGCCACAGCACGGCTCCGAAGCGGCGCGGATCCGTCATTCGCAAGCTCTGTCCGCCCACTACAATATCAATATGATCATGCTTTCCTGCCGGCGTTGCCGCCGGCAATACGCGTAAATGCCCGGACATGCCGAGGTGGATCAGCACGGTTCCATGGGCAAACTCCAGCAACAGGTATTTACCGCGGCGGCCGGCGGCAAGGATGCGCTGGTTGACCAGCAGCTGCTTCAGGTCTGCCGGAAACGGCCAGCGCAAACCGTCCCGGCGCGCAATCACGTCGGTGACGAGCTGGCCGGTCAGGTGCGGGGCGACGCCGCGGCGGGTCACTTCAACTTCTGGTAATTCTGGCATAAATCCTGTCCGTAAGCGTTTAATCCCTTGTCTGGCCTGCGCCTTATCCGTGCGTAGAGTAATGGATAAATATGCTTGGTATCCATACAATTACCCATACACTTTGACACACAGAAAACCGGAGGGACTTAGCACACCAAGTCGGCTTAGGCGTAAAATCAGACACATCATCGACAAATCAGGATTTTGTTTTGAAAAATATTTTTTCTCCCATTTTAACGTCGATAGCACCAATCGCCCTGTCCGCATCGCTGATGCTGACAGGTTGCGCAGGCCTTAAGCCTGTGACCGCAGTTCCTGCGGACGAGGCCCACCAGGCTTCGGATGCCGCCCATGCGGCGCTGGACGCAGAAAAAACACTGAATGGTATCACTCCACCATCCAGCGAAGACCAGTTGCCGGCGGTCGAATTGACCGATGAAATCTTTTACAAGCTGTTGACTGCAGAAATCGCTTATCAGCGCGGCAACTGGCAGGCCGCCTATATCACGATACTCAGCGTTGCCCAGCAAACCCGAGACCCCAGGCTGGCCCGGCGCGCATCTGAAATTGCGCTGTCCGTGAAACAGCCGGGCGAGGCGATGACCGCGATACGCCTGTGGCGCGAACTGGCGCCGAACTCGAACGAAGCGACCCAGTACTATCTCGGCTTTATGGTGATGAACAATAACCTGGCCGAGATCCAGAGGGTATTTTCCGAAAAACTGGCAAGCGCCACGCCGAAGCAATATGGCGTGATCATGCTGCAGGCGCAACGCCTGCTGTCCCGCGCACGCGACAAGAACGCAGCTTTTGATACCCTGGAAGCGCTGGTGGAGCCCTACAAGTCCACCTATGAGGCCCATCTGGCACTGGCGCAAGGCTCTTATTCGCGCGGCGACAATCAGCGTGCAATCAGCGAGGCGCAAACGGCGCTGGAGCAAAGACCCGACTCCCAGCTGGCGATCCTGACCATCGCCCAGGCCTCCAGCCAGCCGGACGCCGCCAAGGCCATGTCCAGCTTCCTGGCGAAAAATCCGGCGGCGCGCGATGTCCGGCTGGCGTATGCCAGCATCCTGATCGACCTGAAACAGCTGGACAAGGCGACTGCCGAGTTCGAGCATCTGCTGCGCGACAAACCCGACGACGTAGGAGTCATGTATACGCTGGGCGTGCTGGCGATGGAGAGCAAGCACACCAAGCTGGCAGAAAAATATTTCAACGACTATCTCGGCGTGCTGGAAGCCAATCCGGCCGAGGAACGCGACCCGACGCCTGCGCTGATCAACCTGGCGCAGATCGCCAGTGACCGCAAGGATGACAAGGCAGCGCTGGACTGGCTGTCGAAAGTGGAATCCTACGACGGCAGGAATGCGGCCTACCTGAACGTACAGATAAGACGCGCGCAGATCATCGCCAAGAACGGCAAACTGGCAGAGGCCAGGCAATTCCTGAAAGAGGTGCCTGCCGCCAGCGACGACGACAAGATACAGCTGATACAGGCCGAAGCGCAATTGCTGAAGGAAGCCAAGCAGCCGCTGGAAGCCGGCAAGCTGCTGGAAGACGCGATACAGCATTTCCCGAATAATCCCGACCTGCTGTACGACTATGCAATGATTGCCGAATCGCAGCAGAAAGTCAGCGAGATGGAAGCGTCGCTGAGAAAGGTAATGGAGTTGGCGCCGAACAACCAGCACGCATATAACGCGCTGGGCTATGCGCTGGCGGAACGCAATATCCGGCTGGACGAAGCACTGACGCTGATAGAAAAAGCGCTGCAGCTGGCGCCGGACGATCCCTTCATCCTGGACAGCCTGGGCTGGGTCAAATTCCGCCTGGCAAAACCGGAAGAGGCAGAGCAGGCGCTGCGGCGCGCCTATACCTTGCGCCCCGATGCGGAAATTGCCGTGCATCTGGGAGAAGTATTGTGGTCGCAGGGCCAAAAAGACAATGCACGCAAATTCTGGCGCGAAGCCAAGGCCAAGGACCCGGACAACGAAGTCCTGAAAAGCACCCTGCAGCGGCTGAATGCCAAACCCTGAGCCGGCATAGCCCCATAATTTGATGGCCGTGCTGTTCTGCGCAGGACAGCACGGCGCTTCCGACCACCCTGAGTACGCTTTCCCTATCTTCCTATGCAATACAAAAGATCCCGCAACCTGATCCTGCTGATGCATGTCGCACTGGCCCTGCTGCTGTCCGGCTGCGCCGGTATCGCCACCCGGGACTCCGCCCAGGCCGGCGCCGGCGTACAGCGCATTTACCATGAAGACATAGAACTCAGCGGCCGCCTGCTGGTGCTATACCAGCAAAATGAAAAAGAACAATCGCTGCCCGGCAGTTTTGAATGGAAGCAAAACAAGGACAGCACGCTGGTAACCCTGCTGTCGCCGCTTGGCCAGATAGTCGCCACGATCACCGTCGATGCCGGCGGAGCAACCCTGATCCAAGCCAAACAGGCCCCCAAATACGCCAGGGACCTGGACAGCCTGATGAGCGAGACACTGGGCTGGCCGATGCCGATTGCCGGCATGCGCGACTGGTTGCAGGGTTTTGTCAAGAATGCCCAGGGCAAACGCGCTGCAGTCGCTACCGGCAACGACGCGACGATAGCGTCCGACGGCTGGCAACTGCGCTATGCCAGCTGGCAAGACGATTTCACGCTCCCCAAGCGCATAGACCTGAACCGCCATACCGAACAAGCGGGCAATGTCGCCATACGCATCGTGATCGAACCACGTAAAGAGTTATGAGCCGCTCACTGTTGAACTGCCCGGCGCCGGCCAAGCTGAACCTGTTCCTGCATGTCACCGGGCGCCGCGCCGACGGCTACCACCTGCTGCAAACCGCGTTCCAGCTGATCGACCACTGCGACACGCTGGATATAGCCAGCCGCGACGACGGCGTGATCCGTCGCTGCAATGAGCTCGCCGATGTCCCCGAAGACAGCGACCTGATGGTGCGCGCAGCACGCTTGCTGCAGCGGCATGCCGGCTGCAAACTGGGGGCGGACCTGACTCTGCACAAAAAGCTGCCCATGGGCGGCGGCCTGGGCGGCGGCTCATCGGACGCTGCAACTACCCTGATGGCGCTCAACCACCTGTGGCAAACCGGACTGAGCCGTACCGAATTGATGCAGCTGGGCTTGCAACTGGGGGCCGACGTGCCGTTTTTTATCTTCGGCAGGAATGCATTTGCCGAAGGCGTAGGCGAGCTATTGCAGCCGATAGTGACGCCGGAATCCTGGTTCGTCGTCATAGAACCTGGCGTGCAGGTGCCGACCCCGGTGATTTTTTCGGCAAAAGAGTTGACAAGGGACACAAAACCAATCAAAATAACGGACTTTTCCAGTCATACAAAAATGTTTGGAAGAAACGATCTGCAAACAGTCGCTGCTGCAATGTTTCCGCAAGTCGATGCAGCCATCAAATGGCTCTCAACTTATGGTGAGGCAAGGATGACAGGATCGGGAGCTTGTGTATTTGCTGCGTTTTCTGACGAGGTTTCGGCAGACAATGCGCTGAAACAGGTGCCGGGTCGCTGGAAGTCGTGGAAAGCAAAAGCGCTGCATAAACATCCGCTGGATTATTTGCTGCAGACGTAATAAAGACTTGGTTTGACGTTGAAATCCCGCTAGAATAGCGGCAAATTAATACGACAGACAAACGGTTGCGTAGGGGATTCGCCAAGCTGGTTAAGGCACTGGATTTTGATTCCAGCATACGAAGGTTCGAATCCTTCATCCCCTGCCATTAAATTAAGCCGCCGCATAGACATGTGCGGCGGCTTTTTCAGTTTTAACGCCAGTGTTCTTGCATAATTCCTAAGTCTGCCTCGCTGCCAGAGGTATTATGCAAGAATATCCCGCCTTAACTTTTAGCCAATAGGTCTCTTCATGGCACACGATAACATGATGGTTTTCACCGGCAATGCAAATCCCGCACTTGCCATCAGCGTTGCCAAGCAGCTTGGACTATCGTTGGGTAAAGCGAATGTTTCCAAGTTTTCCGACGGCGAAGTGATGGTGGAGATCAACGAAAACGTGCGTGGTAAAGACGTCTTCGTGCTGCAGTCCACTTGTGCGCCGACCAACGATCACTTGATGGAAATCATCCTGATGGTCGATGCGCTGAAGCGCGCTTCCGCCGGCCGCATCACCGCCGCGATCCCTTATTTTGGATATGCGCGCCAGGACCGGCGCCCGCGTTCGGCGCGGGTTGCGATCTCGGCCAAGGTGGTTGCCAACATGCTGGAAGAAGCTGGCGTCGACCGGGTACTGATCATGGACCTGCACGCCGATCAGATCCAGGGTTTCTTTGATATCCCGGTAGACAATATTTATGCGTCGCCGATCTTGTTGGGCGACCTGGTCGCCAAGAATTACGACGACCTGCTGGTGGTTTCACCTGACGTAGGCGGCGTGGTCCGCGCCCGCGCCCTGGCAAAACGCTTGAACTGCGATCTGGCTATTATCGACAAACGTCGCCCCAAGGCCAATGTATCGGAAGTAATGAACATCATCGGTGAAGTGGAAGGCCGCAATTGCGTGATCATGGATGACATGGTCGATACCGCCGGCACCCTGACCAAGGCAGCAGAAGTATTGAAGGAACGTGGCGCCAAGAAAGTATTGGCGTATTGTACCCACCCTGTATTGTCCGGCCCGGCCATCGACCGCATTGCGCAGTCGCCGCTGGACGAGCTGGTGGTCACTGACACGATACCGCTGACGGAAGCGGCCAGGGCTTGCAGCAAGATACGTCAATTGTCTTGCGACAGCCTGCTGGCAGAAACCTTCCGCCGCATTACCAAAGGCGACTCGGTTATTTCCTTGTTTGCTGACTAAGTTTTAAAACAAGTTTTTCGGGCTTTATCTTCGATAAAGCCTTTTTGCTGTATCCCCTGGTCGCGGGGGATCAACCCGCAGGCTTAAACCATTTACTTAAGCCTGCACACATTGGAGTTTCAAAATGAAAGTAATCGCATTTGCACGCAAAGAGCAGGGGACCGGAGCGAGCCGCCGCCTGCGCAATGCTGGCCAAACACCTGGCATCATCTACGGCGGCACAGAAGCCCCGGTCAGCATCACTCTGGACCACAATGCGCTGTACCATGCATTGAAGAAGGAAGTGTTCCACTCCTCCATCCTGGATCTGGAAGTAGATGGCAAAGTAGAAAAAGTCCTGTTGCGCGACTTCCAAGTCCACGCATACAAACAACTGGTATTGCACGCTGACTTCCAACGTGTTGATCCTAGCAAGAAGATCCACGTTAAAGTGCCTCTGCATTTCGTTAACGCTGAAGTTTCTCCAGCAGTTAAACTGAATGCTGCAGTCATCAGCCACGTCGCCGTTGAACTGGACATCTCCTGCTTGCCAGCCGACCTGCCAGAGTTCGTGACAGTTGACCTGTCCAACATCGTAGCCGGCCAATCGCTGCACGTGTCTGACGTCGTATTGCCAGCGGGCGTTACCGTTGTCGCGCACGGCGACAGCAACCCGACTATCGCTATCGCGGTAGTACCGGCAGGCGCCG
>JABDED010000029.1:10477-28879 GCA_013287275.1 Betaproteobacteria bacterium | reverse complement strand
CTTACATTTTACCGAGCATTTAGCCGGGCCAGACTTTAATTCGCATGAAAGCAATCATTTTCATGGTATAAAGCAAGCCGGTGACATTTTGTAACAGGCAAATAATACGAATGAAACGCGGTTTTTATACCATCATGGCGGCGCAGTTTTTTTCATCGCTGGCCGATAATGCGCTCCTGATTGCAGCGATGGCTTTACTGGCCACCATGAAGTCACCGCAGTGGATGACTCCATTGCTGAAATTATTCTTCGGACTTTCCTATGTATTGCTGGCGGCCTTTGTCGGCGCGTTTGCAGACTCCCTGCCAAAAGGGAAGGTCATGTTCATCACCAACCTGATCAAGGTCTTCGGTTGTGCGCTGATGTTCTTCAATGTGCACCCTCTGCTCGCCTATGCGGTGGTCGGTTTTGGCGCTGCAGCATATTCCCCCGCCAAATACGGCATCCTGACTGAGTTGCTCCCCCCGGAAAAACTGGTGGCCGCCAACGGCTGGATAGAAGGCCTGACGGTATCCTCCATCATCCTGGGCACCGTCCTGGGCGGCATGCTGATCAACCCTACGGTTGCTGCAATGCTGCTGAGATTTGATCTGCCGATGATAGACCTGGGCATAGAAACGCCAACCGAAGCCGCGCTGTGCGTCATCACGACATTATATGCACTTGCAGCATTATTCAATCTGCGGATACCTGATACCGGCGCCAGATACGCCCATCAGGAACATAGCCCGATCAAGCTGGTCGCCGATTTTGCCGGCTGCTGCTCAGTGTTATGGAAAGACAAGCTGGGACAAATTTCGCTCGGCGTCACCACCCTGTTCTGGGGCACCGGCGCCACCTTGCAATTCATCGTATTGAAATGGGCCGAGAAATCCCTGAACATGCCGCTGGACCGCGCCGCCATCCTGCAAGGCGTGGTGGCGGTAGGCATCGCCTTGGGAGCGGTCGGCGCCGCGCAATTCATCCCCTTGAAAAAATCCTTGTCGGTGATGCCGTTGGGCATTGCGATGGGACTGGTGGTCATGATCATGACGATAGTCAGCAGCGTCTGGGTCGCTTATCCGCTATTGATACTGATAGGCGTGCTCGGCGGCTTCTTTGTCGTGCCGATGAATGCGCTATTGCAGCATCGCGGCCACGTGCTGATGAGCGCAGGCCATTCGATCGCAGTGCAGAATTTCAATGAAAACCTGTCGGTGCTGTCGATGTTGGCCCTGTATGCGCTGATGGTGTCGCTGAACCTGAACATCAACGTCGTGATCATCCTGTTCGGACTGTTCGTGTCCGGCACCATGTATATGGTCATGCTGAAGCACAAGGCCAACCAGCGCGAACATGATTCGCTGGCATTGATCGGCGGGCATACGGATTGAAAATCCTTGTGCCTGTGGTTCGACTCTGGCCTGGGCCACCAAGAGCAGTGTCAAACAGAACGCCAACCCATGCATGCATGGGTTGGCGTTTTTGTTTGTGATACAGACAGTCTTTGTGCTCGGTCCATTTCCGGCCCGTCCCCTGCATAAGCAAATCGCCTTCGCTCGCCCAATTACGCCCACTGTTTCGCTACGGCTCAAGGTAACCCGAGTGCCGAACGCGGGTGGATGTCACAAAGGTTTATAGTCAATGCCCTACGTCGGTCGCCGCCGCATAGCGATGTTGCCCCGAGCGCGACATCTGCACCAGCAAGACCAATGCTCCCAGACCAGCAACTCCGGCGCCGGCCAGTCCAACGAATGAGATGCCCACCGCGCCGATCGTCGTGGCACCCAGCAGCGAACCCAATGCGATACCCGAATTGAATCCAGCGATATTCAGGCCGGCAGCGACCCCATGGGCGGTCTCATTCCGCGAATAGGCGCGACGTGACCTACTTCCTGGCCGCTTTCCGTTCGCCAGCACCAAGTTCGCCCGAACGCTGCTGTCCAATCCACTCGACCAACGCGCGCAATCCCGCGGGCAGATGGCGGCGCCCAGGATAGTACAGACAGAGTTCATCCAAGGGCTGAGTCCAATCCGTGAGCACGCGCAACAGCTTACCTGCCGCAAGATCGGCGGCTACATGCCACTCGGCGAGGTAGGCGACTCCCAGTCCTGCCCGCGCTGCCTCGAGCATCAGTGTCGGCTCATCTAGCGTCACGACACCTTTGACGTCAACTCGCTGCGTTTTGCCTTTTTGGGTGAACTCCCATCGGTCGATGGCGCCGCTGGGCGCCCGCGCTCGGATGCAGGCGTGGACAGCGAGATCGGCCGGTTTCAAAGGGATTCGACGGTCCTTGAAATAAGCAGGACTGCCGACAATCGCATAGCGCAGTCGGTTCCCAAACGGTACTGCAATCATGTCCTGCGGGATACTTCCATTCATCCTGATGCCAGCGTCGAAGCCGCCGGCCACAATGTCGACCAGGTGGCCTTCCGTAACAATATCCAATGCCATCTCGGGGTATTGCCGCAAGAAGGCCATGAGCACCGGCATCACCTGCTTCGCTGCGCCAAGCGAGGTATTGATCCGCAGTGTACCCGCCGGCGTTTCCCGTAGATTTCCCGCCCGTTCCATGGCCCCGCGTATCGTTGCCAAAGCGGGTGCAATGCTCTCGATAAATTCGGCACCTGCCGTCGACAGCGAGACGCTCCTTGTCGTGCGGTTGAACAGACGAACGCCGAGGCTCGCTTCAAGCGCCGCAACGGTATGGCTCAGTGCCGAGGTCGAAAGGTCCAGTTCAGTCGCTGCGGCTCTGAAGCTACGGTGCCTTGCAACTGCGAGTACGGCTTCGAGCTCTCCCATTCTGGATATCTTCATTATCCCAAATTTTTCAATAGTGCATGCTAGATTATACGTCTAGTCAGATCAATTTCAACGCCTTATATTACCGCCTATGGATTACGACATTTTCACTGAGGAGGAATTTGATGATCACGACGAATAAGGTAAGAATCTTTAACCAAACCTATATCAACGGACAGTTTGTAGCCCCGCATGGCAAACAGGTGATCGACCTGATCAACCCGACCGACAACGAAGTGATCGGTAAGGTTACCATGGCCGACGAGATCGATACTCGCAGCGCCATCGCTGCGGCCAAGCAAGCCTTCAAGTCCTTTTCGCAAACGAGCAAGGAGGAGCGTATGGACTACCTTCAGCGCCTGCACGAATCTGTCTCCAAACGCATGGCGGATTTGATTGACGCAACGATATTGGAGTACGGTGCCCCGCAGGACCGCGCGAAGGGTTCAAACACACTCGCAGCCAATATCTTCCTGCATTTCAAGGATGTCCTCGCCGACTTCGACTTGGTCAAGATGGCTGGCCGGTCGGAGGTCGTGCTCGAACCGGTGGGCGTCGTGGGAATTTTCACCCCATGGAATTCGAGCGCCGGATCGATTGCGATCAAAGTGGCGCCTGCAATCGCTGCCGGTTGCACCGTCGTAATCAAACCGAGCGAAATGAGCGCCATGCAGACGCAGGTCTTGATGGAGGCCTTTCACGAAGCGGGCCTGCCGCCTGGCGTCGTCAATTTTGTTACCGGCCTCGGTGAGATCGTCGGCACGGAACTGACGAGCAACCCCGACGTCCACAAAATCGCGTTCACCGGTTCGACGCAGATCGGGAAGCTCGTCGGCAGGAATGCACTGGAAACAATGAAACGCTTCACACTAGAGCTTGGTGGCAAGTCCCCAAATATCGTCCTGGACGATGCGGATTTCACGAAGGCCATCCCGATGGCGGTAAGTGCCGCCTACCTAAACAACGGCCAGGCATGCATCGCGGCATCGCGTCTGTTCGTCCCCGAACCACGCCTTGCTGAAGTAAAGGAACTGATCAAGGCTACCGTTGCAAAAATCAAGGTCGGTGACCCGAACGACCCGTCGGTGACAATTGGGCCATTGGCGAGTCGCAAACAGTACTTGCGCGTTCAAGAATACATTCGCTCCGGCATCGAGGAAGGCGCGGAACTGCTCGTCGGCGGCGAAGGTCCGCCACAAGGTCTTGATCGAGGCAACTTTGTCAGGCCGACCGTATTTGCCGAAGTCAAGCCGAAGATGCGGATCTCGCGGGAAGAAATCTTTGGGCCGGTGCTGTCGGTGCTCACGTACAAGAGCGAGGCCGAAGCGATCGAAATGGCGAACGATTCCGACTTCGGACTCATGGCATACGTGAGTTCCAGCAATGTGGAGCGGGCGTACAAGGTGGCAAGGCAGCTTCAAGCCGGACGTGTTCTTATCAACACGTTGAGCCATGACCCGTTGGCGCCGTTTGGCGGATTCAAGCAGTCCGGCATGGGGCGGGAGGGAGGCGTTTTTGGATTGCAGGAATTCTTGGAGCCCAAAGCCATCATTACGGAGTGAGGCTGAGAGAGCGGTAATAATTTACCGCTCTCGAACTTCGGCGCAACATTACATTGATCACTGAAAGATGATTGAATGTCCCACCCTCACCTAAGACCATTCAATCAATCGTGTCGCGCTGCAAATTTCCGATTGGACATTGAGCCTCGGCTGGCCGAGGCAGCAGGAAACCTGTCGAGAAACTTCTCGTGGCAAAAATAAAGTTCATTTTGCTCCAGGTGCCTCTAGATAATCGATCAAAATTAACGCCAGAAATCCAATCTTCACCAGGCGGATTGAAGAACGCTGGTCCAGTGCTGGTCGGGATTCTGGTCTTGCTGCCAGATCAGCATCGCCTAGTAAATCGTTTGGTCGGGAATGTAGCTGACGGGGCCGATTCCCGAACCAGCCAATCGGCAGTCCGCAGCAGGTTTTTTACACCGCTATTGCCCGATCATTACTTGCAGCGGATCAGCAAAGCCCCAGCACATGTCCTGAAACTATAGCGGACGGACCGTCCAAGCATTTTTCATCAGAGTTAGTCGCGATTCGCGGATTGCAAATCTTTCGCGGTGCGGTTCGGCCTTGACGCCCCTGGTGCTGATGGGATAGCCCATTGGCGAAAGGGTGGGAGCCGTCTTGAAAATCCTTGTGCCGGTGGTTCGACTCCGGCCTGGGCCACCAAGAACAGACCTCAAGAAACGCCCGCTCTTTCAAGTGGGCGCTGTAGTTTCCGGGCCTGCTGCTCATGCCGGCCGGATCAAGATGCGCTGAACGCGCTATACTTGCAGGGATCATGAAAAAAGTCCGCATCTCCGCAAACAGCAACGGTTCTTCCCTGAACGAGGGCGCATCGCGTGCGCCGGTCGCTGCCGGCCCGCGCTCCTGCCGCAATCTCGCCTGGCTTTCGTAGGCTCGGTGGGGCCCGGCCGGATCACTCCGGCCACCTTCGCCTCTCCGAGCCTCCCCCTAATTCCCGCCTACCCGCAGGCACAACCGAAAACCAGGAGAGTTAACCATGAAACCACACATCACCATATCATCGCTCGACGCTGACAGGCTCGAAGCCCTGCTCGGCGCCACGTCGCCGGGAGGCGACGCCAGCCACCAGGCACTACTCGACGAACTGGCGCGCGCGGACATCGTCGAACCGCAAGACATAAGACCCGGCGTAGTGACGATGAATTCCACCGTCCGCTTTGAAATTGGCACGCCGGACGAGCAGTTTTGCCTGACCCTGAGTTATCCCAAGGACATGGACCAGGTAGCAAACGGCATTTCCATCCTCACGCCGATAGGCACCGCGCTGCTCGGCCTGTCCGTGGGCGACACGATAGATTGGCCCCGCCCCGACGGGCAGTTGCTGAAAGTACGCCTGCTGGAAGTGCTGTATCAGCCGGAGCAGGCTGGCGAATACTTCCGCTGACGAGCGATAGCGCATGGTGGCGGGCTTAAGGGGTGCGCTTGCAAGTCGTTTCCGCCTGCCGCCCGGCTTGCTGTGATCCTCGCCCTTGGCCTGGCAGCTCAGTAGAACGCGCTGAGGATTGAAAATCCTTGTGCCGGTGGTTCGATTCCGCCTCGGGCCACCAAGAACGTACCTCACCAAACGCCAGGCCAAGCTGCCTGGCGTTTTGTTTTTTGGCTTGCATTTGTACACTAAGCCGGGTTCAAGACGGACTGCAGTTCATCTGCCTCCCGAGCAAAGCGCTCAACCAGGAAGTCTAGCAGTACGCGTAAACGTGGCGTCAAATAGCGATTGCTGTGATACAGCGCATGCAACGGCACCTCTGGACAACGCCATTCGGGAAGCAAAATCGTCAGCCGGCCCGCCCGTAGGTCCGCAGCGATGTCCCATATCGATTTTACTGCAACACCGTAACCTCGTAGCGCCCACTCGCGGGCAACCGCACCGTCATTCGTTTCGCGGGCAGCGTCGGATGGCACGGTATAGGCCTGTATTTCTTCACCACGTATGAAGCGCCATTCGTTAATCGCGCCCGGCACCGTTCCGTGAATGATGCAGCGAAAATTGTCCAGGTCACGCGGTTCCCTGGGCCTGCCGTGCCGTGCAAT
Organism: Betaproteobacteria bacterium; assembly: GCA_013287275.1. Lineage (GTDB taxonomy): Bacteria > Pseudomonadota > Gammaproteobacteria > Burkholderiales > Burkholderiaceae_D > Undibacterium. Next base: position 22,483 of record JABDED010000029.1, on the reverse strand, counting down.
ATAGTCCGGCGATGCACATAATACCCGCCGATTGGGGGCCAGGCGCCGCGCAATGAGGGAGCTATCGGGAAGAACGCCGAAGCGAATTGCCAAATCGATGTCATCCTGCAGCATATTGGAGAGCCCATCCGACAATATCAGCGCAAAGCTTACCTCCGGGTACCGTGTATTGAATTCATCGAGCCATTGCGCCAGCAGATTGCGGCCAAAATCCGATGTTGCTGAAATCCGCAACTTGCCGCGCACGATGTTTTGGCCGGTTTGCAGCGCGGCATGCGCATCGTCAAGTGCCTGCAGCGCCAAGCGGCAATGCTCCAGATAAAGGCGGCCTTCATCGGTAAGGCGCAACTTGCGCGTAGTGCGCTCAAACAGGCGTGTCTTTAGCGTCTCTTCAAGCTTGGCCAATCGCGCGCTTGCAGCCGCAGGCGTGAGGCCGAGCTTACGACCGGCAGCCGACAATCCTCCAAGGTTCGCAGCCTCCACGAACAGGCGAATGTCCCCAAGGTTATCCATAGATTATTCAAAATAATTTGAAAATAATTCAAATGCTACCCCAATTATCAAATGAGCGCGCTGCGCAGATAATGCACCCATCAATTTTGTTTGTGCCGAAAGCAGCCTCCCATGATTCTTGACCACGCAACCATCTACAGCCCAAACCTGGAAGCCATTCGTCATTTTTTTTGCAATGTTGCCGGCTTGACAGAAGGCGAGCGGCCACCATTTGGCGTTCGCGGCTACTGGCTTTATGCGCAGGGACGTGCAGTGATTCATCTGGTCAACTCCCGCGCTTTGGGGCTGGCCGGGCTCGCGTCGCCACGCATCGATCACGCCGCGTTCCGCATGGAAAACCTGGCCGAATGGGCGGCATTGCTTGAACGGCTGCGGGCGCATGGCATTCCATATCAGCTCACGGAAGTGCCGTTGGCGCGCGAACTGCAACTGTTCGTGGCGCTGGAGCCGGGTGTGGTCATCGAATTCGTGACGATCTTGCCTGACATGCAGGGTACGTAACTAACCACAGCAGGCTTTCGCCATTTGGCGCGCCTGAATCAATATTAAAAAACTACTAAAGGGAAATACAAATGTTCAATTATCGTGGATCGACTGCCTTGGTCACAGGGGCTTCTAAAGGAATTGGCGAGGTTTTCGCAGAACATCTTGCCGCACGCGGCATGAATCTTGTACTGGTTGCGCGCTCACTGGATGCATTAGAAAGCCTGGCAAGCCGTTTGTCTGATAAATACGGCATTCGATGCACTGCGCTCAATGCCGACCTCGCTGATCCTGTATCTGCGGACTGGATTGCCGCCGAACTCGAGCGCCGAGATATCCAGGTAGATCTGCTGGTCAATAATGCCGGTTTAGGATTAAGCGGCAATTTTCTATCGCACGAATTGACCCAGGAACAAGGCAGTATCCAGGTGAATGTGCAGACCCTGGTCTCCCTCAGCTATCTGTTTGGAAAAGGAATGAAAAATCGCCGAAAAGGCGGCATCATCAATATCGCCTCGAACGCCAGTTTCCAGCCCCTGCCGGCAATGGCTACCTATGCCGCAACCAAGGCCTTCGTCCTCCATTTCAGCGAAGCGCTCAGCTACGAACTAGCCGGCGACGGTGTACACGTGATGGCAGTGTGCCCGGGCCCGACAGCAACCAATTTTTTTGCAGGAACCACTACCAATATGTCTGCAAAGGACATGGATAGTTCAAAGTCGGTAGTTGAAAAGACGCTGGCTGCATACGATCAGGGCAAAAAAGTCGCCTACCCCACACGTTTCAGCGTGCGGCTTGGCACTTTGTTGCCAAGATTTCTGCCTCGATCGCTTGTGACGAAGATTGCTGGAGCGGCAACCAAAAACATGGGGCTTCACTAAACACATTTGGCGCCTTAGCTTGCCGGAGGGGTTCTCAAATAGGTGACAAAACCGTGCGCAAGCCTGTCTGCCAACTCCCTATCGGAGATAGATGGCTCGACATGCCATAGCGAGTGCGGATCCAGCGCAAACGTCTCTATCGAACAGGTCGCATTGAGCACCGCAAATCGCAGAGCCGGCTCGGGCGGCGTGTGGCTGATTTCATCCTGGTGCTTGAGCAAGACCTTAACCACGAGATCGACATTGGCGCGGATCATCGCCCGTGCTTCGCGGGTGAACTCCTGATCCGAGTCTGTATCGATAAAGCGGGACAAGGCGCGCAGCAAATGCGGGTGCTGCCGGTACTGGTCAAACAGCAAGCCGATCAGCTTGCCGGTCGTTGCGGCCAGGGAATCGCCCAGCAGCAGCGCTTCTAGTTGCTGGTGGTTCGCCTGGTTGCTTTGCCTGAGCGTATGCAGGAAGGCCGCCCGCAGCAAGGCGTCTTTGTCGGCGAAGCGCCGGTAGACGCTGGCAGGCGCCACCTCAGCAACGGCGGCAATGCGCGGAATGGTCGCCCCTTCCAGGCCGGATTCATCGAGGATGCTTATGGTGGCGTTGAGCAGGCGCTCGGCTGTGGCGCGGCTCCTGTCCTGGCGTGGCTGGCGGGAAGAGTTTTCGGAATTCATCCGCCTAGTATAGGCAAAAAGCTTCGATTTATGTAAAAGCAAATACGCATTTACATTTTTATAGACAAAGGCTGAAATTTATGTAAAAGTAAATACACATTTACATTTTAATGAATTTACCCGCCTTTATCCAACCAGGAGCCTGCCATGCGCTTTTTCGAGATTACGCCTGCCATCTTGCAAGCAGCTTTTATTGTGTTGATCATGTTTCTTACGATATTTGTGGAGAGCCCCAAGCTGCGTCGCCTGATACAATTCACGAGCTCAGCCGCGCGCTTGTCTGCCTTGAAGACCGGGCTAGTGCTGTGGTGGAGCTATGCGTTGCTAGCCCTTGCGCTCTCCGGCCCGACCGAGCTCTTCCAGGTACGGCGAACCAGTGCCGACATCGGGTGGCTGCTGGCCAATCCAGTACTGCATACCCTCGCGATTACTCTATTGGCTGCCTATTTTTGCCTGGCGCTCAGTCCCGCCCTGCGATGCGCACTAAACCCAAAGCTGCGCCAGAAACTGGGAAATGCAATGCGCCCGCTACGATTCGTATTGCCCGTTTCCGATGGCGAGCGGCGCCAGTGGGTACTGCTCTGTATCACCGCCGGGGTCTGCGAGGAAATCGTTTTTCGCGGCTTCTTGCTGCAGTACCTGCATGGCCAGCTAAGCGGCGGCTGGAACCTGGGCCTTACCAGCGCATGGCTGCTCAGCTCGCTCGCATTCGGCTGCGGACATTTCTACCAAGGCCCCGCCAGAATAGCGACCACGGCGCTGGCCGGATCGCTGTTCGGCCTGCTCGCCATCTTATCCGGCAGCCTGCTCTTGCCGATAGTCCTGCATATCCTGGTCGACCTGGCCGTACTGTGGATGTACCACCCCAGGCTGGATAATCCCGATATGGCAGTTCGATTGATACAGGGCTGCGCTCCTGCCGCTTGCGAAAGTTGATACGGCACAGTGAAGCGCGGCTAAATCAGCGGGCTGCGCAGCAGCCCCCTTCTCTCCGCAGCCTGCCGCATCCACCTATCCGGCACCACGACGCCGCGGCAGATTTCCTGCATCAGGTCGCCGTTCCTGCGCATGATGGCGACCATCGCCGGCGAACTGTCCTGGGCAAAATGCCGCGCCAGCGCGTCCAGCAGCAGGGGCTTGCTCATCACTTCTTCTTCCCTGGCCTGCGCCGGTGCCAGCCACTGCAGGCGTGGCAATATCATTGCGTACGGAACCGCGATTTTTTCCAGGTCGTCCATGAACCACCAGAAGCCGCGGCAGTGATTGGAGGAAATGCCGTCGACGCCATGCTCGGCATGGGCCAGGTCGCGATAGAACAGCCAGCCCTTAATCAGAGCCTGCGATTTGTAGATAGGCTCGTGCACGGCAAACTGCGCCAACGGATGCTGGGCCAGCGGCAATTGCTGCTCCAGGATCTTCTTCATCTTGGCGCCCAGCGTGTCCGCCAGATTGGGCCCCACATAGCTATACAGATCCGGCACATAGCCTGGCTGCAAGCTGCCATCTTCCGAACCCGGGTCGAACAGGTAAAACTTGGTCGCCAGTTCCCAATGCGCGAGACCGCTGCGCTGGCGCACCAGGAAATCAAACTCTCCTATCGTCTGGTTGTTGCCCTGCCTGATTTGCAAACCGTGAGCGAACAGCGTGCCCTGATGCTTCAGGTAGAAGGCCAGCAGGTTCTCGGCATAATGGCCGAGCCGGCTATGCTTGTGCAGCGCCAGTGCCTGATGCAAGGGCGCAGATTGCCGGTCCAGAGCGCTCAGCCAATTGATCAGCGCCTGCGGGTCGGCAATGGGAACGGTCGCGATCTGGCCACCCCAGACCGGCGACTTTGCCGCCAGCATGTCGGGCGAGGTCAGTATCCAGGCCAGCGCCCGCACATGCGGATCGTGCAGATGCTGCCAATATTGGTGAAACAGCGATTGAAATTCCATATCAGGCAAACTCAGACATGGCCGGCCGCCGCATTCGCGCCACCCTGTGCAGCGCTGGCACTGGACGCCAGGCACAAGTCGGCCCATGCCTTGCTTTTTTCTACAGGCTTGCGCAGCAGATAGGCCGGATGGTAGGTCACCACCAGCGGCACCCCGGCATAGCGATGCACTTTGCCTCGCAGCTGGCCGACCGCTGTCTCAGGATCCAGGCTCAACAGGGAGACTGCGGCCGTCTTGCCGAGCGCAACGATGACTCCCGGTCTGATCAGTTCTATCTGGCGTTTCAGGTAAGGCAGGCAGGCGGCGGCTTCTTGCGGCGTCGGCGGCCGGTCCTTGCCCTGGGCATCGGTAGGCCGGCATTTGACGACGTTGGCAATAAAGGTATTTTCGCCGCGCTGCATATCCAGGCCGCGCATCATATTGTCCAGCAAGTGGCCGGCGGCCCCGACAAAAGGCTCGCCCTGCAAATTCTCGTTGTATCCCGGCCCTTCGCCGACGAACAGCCATTGGGCCTTGCGATCGCCCACGCCGAACACAGTATTCGCGCGGCTTTCGCACAAGCCGCAAGCGCGGCAGGCAGCAACGCTGGATTCCAGCTCATCCCATCCCATTGCGGCTATCGCATCGGTGCGCTGCAGCGCCCTGTCCGCCAAGGCATCGTCGTTCGCTGCCGGCGCCATAGTTGCAACAATTGCGTCCGCCCGCTGCGGCGCTTCCGGTGCAGCGGCAAATGCATCTTCAAGCGTAGTGGATGCAGTTTGCCGCGGCGGCGACTGCAGCACAGGCGACTCGGGCACTGCCGGCAATGCAGGCGACTGCGGGCGGGCGGCGGGTAGAGCGAGTTGCCGCTCGTCGCGCTGCGCCGAAAAATTCTCAGGCTCGCCGGCGACAACTGCCGCCCCGGTTTCTTTCAATTGCCATAGCGGCCCCACGCGCATCTCGGCCAATATCCGGGTGCGCCTGTCCTGCTGCATATTTTTTTCGTTGGCTTGCTGATTGTTCACAATGTCATCCGCATCACGATTGCATCTTCACGGGTATTATCTTTCGCAAGATAATACGCTTTTCTCCGGCCGATTTCAGCAAAACCGTAGTGCTGATAGACCTGGATCGCCCGCGCATTCCCTACGCGCACTTCCAGCAAGATGGATTCTGCCTCCTGCTCCCGCGCATAGGTACACAGCCGGCCCATCAGCAGCCTGGATAATCCGCGGCCCTGCTGCTCGGCACAGACTGCAAGATTGAGCAAATGCACCTCGTCCACCACCAGCATCGCCAGAAAATAGCCTATCAGCTCCTGGTGCGTATCACGCAAGCCGCACATCGCGTGGCCGGCATTCAAGGAGTCGATAAAATTCCCCCTGGTCCAGGGGTGGGCGTACACCTGCTGCTCTATCTTCAGCACCGCACTTATGTCGCCCGGCGCCAGTGTACAAAAATGATAATCCGACCTGATTTCGCTCATGCTCCCCCTTTGCCAGGGTTCGCCCCTTGCTTGGCCAGCATGCGCTCTTCCGTCGTGAGTGCGATCTTGTTGCGCAAATACAGGGGCTGGGCCTGGGCCGCAGACACTGCCTTACCCGCCCGGTAGGCCGTGAGCGCCAGATGTGCGATCTGCTCTGCGTGCGGCATGCAGGGAAAGCTTAAGGTACCGGCAGGCAGTCCGTCCAGCGTCAAGCCGTTGCCGTATACCAGCGCGGCATTCGAGAAATCCACCTTGGCCAGCAATTGTGCGAACGAAGAAAGCGCCGGCTCCGCAATGACCTGCCATTCCGTGCCGTCATGGCGGTAGCGCGCCCAGTAGACCTCTTCCATCCGCGCATCCAGCACGCAGACCAGATCGGCGCCCGCCAGTTCCGGTGCGCGAGCGCGGGCGCCTTCCGCCATTGCCAATAAGCTCACAATCGGCACCACCGGCAACTCAGCCCCAAAAGCCAGGCCCTGCACGATGCCGCACGCAGTACGGACGCCGGTAAAAGCGCCGGGGCCGCAGCCGAAGCCTATCGCATCGCATTGATTCAGCGATATGCCGCCTTGTTTCAGCAGTTGCTGGATCATCGGCAGTATGCCCTGGGAATGAGTCTGGACGCCGGACAGTTCACGAAAAATAATGCCTTCATCCGTCAACAAAGCCGCCGACGCCAGTTCGGTGGAAGTTTCTATGCTTAAAATAATTGTCATGGCCGTATTTTACCGCGCCCCGGCCCTCAGAACCACGCATAGACAGCGATGAAATGTACGCTAGCGACCAGGGTAGCATGCGCCCAAATAGCCGATACAGTAAAATGCGCGATCATGAGCCAAACATCCGTCAATATTGAAGACCTGGCCCAGGTCCGGGCAGAGCTGCAGCACAAGCCCTGGCTGGTCGCCTGCCTGTGCGCTGCCTGGTGCGATACCTGCGAAAGCTATCGGGTCGCCTTCGACGCGCTGCGCAAACAGCATCCGGACAAGTGTTTCGCCTGGCTGGATATAGAAGACCAGGCGCACCTGGTCGATGAAGTCGATGTTGAAAATTTCCCCACCATCCTGATCCAGCATGGCGACGCCGTGCTGTTTTTCGGCACCATGCTGCCGGATGCCCGGCAATTGCACCGGCTCCTGTTGTCCCTGTCCGCGGCAGACGGCAAACCGTCGATGCAGGGCACGCCGCCGGACTGGAGCTTGCGCAGGCTGTTGCTGGAAACCGCTTGAATCCAGGCGCCGCTGCAGCTACACAATGACAAGCTTTGATTTACCAAGGCCCCTGCAAATGTTGCGCTAGCGACATACCGCAATAATTCCACAAAGAAATTTATTGCCCGACGCATATTTTTCTAGTAATGTCGGCAAGCTTATAAAAAATATATTATTAGTACATTGGATGCAACATCCAATTTTTCTTTGCGTCAGGATATCCCCAAAAGTTTTAAATGTGCCGCTTCAGCAGTTCAACATTGACAATTTATCTAGAATAGATCATCGTTCCTGAACTCAGCCTTGGGACGATCTGTTTGGGTGGAGCCAAGACTAAGCCGACAAAAAATGATTCTGTCCAGGAATCGCAAGCGGCAGTGGCTCTTTGTGCATACTTACGTATCACTACTACTATGATGCTTGATTATCTTCATCTAGTTGTCACAGCTCCCCAAAACAGCTTGCTGTATACCGGCAACTACGACCCGCTGCTGGTCGGCCTGTCTATTGTCGTCGCGATTTTTGCCTCTTACGCCGCCCTCCAGGTTTCCCATCACGTTACTGCCGCCGCAACCAGGGCAATCAGGCATAGCTGGCTTGCGGTCGGCGGCCTCTGCCTAGGCCTGGGCATATGGGCGATGCATTTCGTCGGCATGCTGGCCTTTACCCTGCCCTGTTCCAGCAGCTATGACTACAGTATTACGATGCTGTCGACGATTCCCGGCATTCTCGCCAGTACGCTGGCCCTGAATATCATTAGCCGCAACAAACTGAGCCGCATACGGCTTGCCACCGGCGGCCTGCTGCTTGGTTCCGGCATCGGCGCCATGCACTATTCCGGCATGGCGGCAATGCGCCTGGACGGCATGATCCGCTATGATCTCAAGATATTCCTGCTGTCCATTGTGGTCGCCGTCCTGCTTGCGACACTGGCCCTGTGGGTGAAGTTTCGTTTGTCTGCCTGGCGTTCCGGCTGGGCCACGCTGGCGCCTGTCGTCAGCGCGATCGTAATGGGCCTGGCGGTCGCCGGCATGCACTACACGGCGATGGCGGCCGCCTATTTCATCCGCGACGGCGCTCTTGATGTCGTCGACTCCCAGATTGGCTCTACTTTCCTGGCGTCCATCGTGCTGGTCGCTACGGGCGTCATTATCGTCGTCACCATCGTAGCCACATATGTCGGACGCCCCAACCTCTTGTCTTTTGAGAGATCCTACAAATTGGTCGGCCTGCTGATTGCCTGCTGGGTCGCGGTCGCCTGGTTGAGCGCAGACTACTCCTACAATCGCCTCGTCAAGAATTTGTATCAGCAAGAATTGGAACTCGCCAGACAGCAGGCTGAAAGCGTCGCCAACAATATCCAGGACAACCTGCAAGCGCTCAAGGGTATTCCATTGATGCTGTCACGCTACGACGCAACGCGCCGGGCCCTGCGCAACTTCGGCCCGGGCTCCACCCCATCCTCCAGCGACTATGCAAAGCGCAAGCAGCAGTGGACGCGTGATGAAGACCTGGCCGAACTGGACAAATCCCTCAGCATTGCAGCGGCTAATCTCAAGGCCGACGCGTTGTGGCTGGTCAACGCCGGCGGCGACTGCATTGCCGCCAGCAATGCCGACAAACCGGATAGTTTTGTCGGCACCAATTTTGCCGACCGCGAGTATTTTCTCCAAGCCAGTGCAGGCCAGCGCGGCCATCAATATGCAATGGGGCGGACCAGCATGCTGGCCGGCCTTTACTACTCCTATCCTGTGATTGAAAAAGGGCAATTCCTTGGCGCCACGGTCGTCAAGCGCAATATCACAAAGCTCTCTGACTGGACCAACATGGCCCAGGCGTTTGTCTCCGATGCCAACGGCGTGATTGTTCTTGCGCCCGATAAAAAATTCGAATTCCGTACATTGCCGAATGCCGGCATTGCGGCGCTGCCTGCGGAAAAAAGGCTGCTGCTGTATAAGCGGACCAGCTTTGATCCCTTGCAGATCACTCCGTGGGGCGGCAATATTTTTCCTTCCGCAGTGCGTATCGGGGACGACAGGCTGCCGATAGTGCTGATCTCCAAGATCCTGCCTGAAGACGCCATTGAAATCCATGTGCAACGCCCGTTGACTGAACTGGCGCGCCTGGGCACCGAAAAATACTGGCTGTTCCTGCTGATTGCCACAGCCGGCAGCATGCTGATTGTCGCCTCCTCGGCGGTTGTGCTGTACCTGCGCGAAGCGCAAAAGGCAGAGGCGGACCTGCGAGTTGCCGCCACCGCTTTCGAATCGCAGGAAGGCATGGTCATTACCGATGCTGCCAACACCATCCTGCGGATTAACCGGGCTTTTACCGACATCACCGGCTATGCAGCCGAAGATGTGGTCGGCCACACGCTGAGCATGTTCGACTCAGGCCGCCATGATGCCGATTTCTACACAAGCATATGGAGCGCCATCCATCGCGACGGATCCTGGCAGGGAGAGATATGGAACCGCCGCAAGAACGGCGAAGCGTATCCGGAGTGGCTGACCGTCACTGCTGTAAAGGGAATCGCCGGCGACATCACCCACTATGTCAGCGCATTAAGCGACATTACCCAACGCAAGGCGGCGGAGGAGGAAATAAGAAACCTGGCCCTGTACGACTTCCTCACCCGCCTGCCCAACCGGCGCTGCCTGATGGACAGGCTGCAGCAGGCGCTGGCGGCCAGTTCCCGCAGCGGGCGCCAGGGCGCACTGCTATTCATCGACCTGGATAATTTCAAGGACCTCAACGACACCCTCGGCCACAATATGGGCGACCTGCTGCTACAGCAGGCTGCGCAGCGCTTCACCGCCTGCGTCCGCGAGAGCGACACCGTAGCCCGCCTGGGCGGCGATGAATTCGTGGTGATGCTGGAAAACCTGTGCGAGAACTCGCAAGAAGCTGCCGAACAGGTCAAGGTGGTCGGTGAGAAAATTCTCGCCACGCTGAAGCAACCCTATCTGCTCGGCGAGCACCAGTTCAACTGCACGTCAAGCATAGGAATCACACTATTTCTCGGCCATACGGAAAACATCGAAGACTTGCTGAAGCAGACCGATCTCGCGATGTACCAGGCCAAGGCCGCCGGCCGCAACACGCTGCGCTTTTTTGACCCTAACATGCAGGCGGTGGTCACCGCGCGCACCGTCCTGGATGCAGATTTGCGTCAAGGCTTGCAGCAAAACCAGTTCCAGTTGTACTACCAGCCGCAGGTGGATGGGGCTGGCCGCGTGACGGGCGCAGAAGCGCTGATACGCTGGCACCACCCTGTGCGCGGCATGGTCTCGCCCGCCGAATTCATTCCAGCCGCTGAGGAATCCGGGCTCATCCTGCCTTTGGGCCACTGGGTCCTGGAGACCGCGTGCCATCAACTGGTGGCATGGGCCGCCAGGGCGGAAACCGCCCATCTCAGCATAGCGGTGAACGTCAGCCCGCGCCAATTCCGTCAAACGGACTTTGTCGGACAGCTGCTGTCCTTGTTGACGCGCACCGGCGCCGATCCCTACAAGCTCAAGCTGGAACTGACCGAAAGCCTGCTGCTGGATGACGTGGAAGATACCATCGCCAAGATGGTCTCGCTAAAGGCGGCAGGCGTATGCTTTTCGCTGGACGATTTCGGCACCGGCTATTCGTCGCTGTCCTATCTGAAGCGCCTGCCTTTTTACCAGTTGAAAATCGACCAGTCTTTTGTGCGCAATATACTCGACAACCCGAACGATGCCGCCATCATCAAGACCATCGTGGCCCTGGCGCAAAGCATGGGCCTGTCGGTGATCGCGGAGGGTGTCGAATCTGTGGAACAGCGAAATTTCCTGGCAGACCAGGGCTGCCATGCCTGCCAGGGCTATCTGTTCGGACGGCCGCTGCCGCCAGACGCATTTGAACAATCCCTGCCCGGCTGAAAGTCCCGCGGACAACGAGGGATGGCCGCAGAAAAGAAAAAAGGGACTAGATTTTCATCTAGTCCCTTGAATCTGGTGCGGCTGGCAGGAATCGAACCCACGACCCCTTGGTTCGTAGCCAAGTACTCTATCCAGCTGAGCTACAGCCGCGAAAGAACGAAAGTATAGCACGGGTATTTTCAAATAGGAAGATTATCGACATAAAAATTGGAATAATTGAGAATTTATCCAAATTCCAGAAGCAGATATGCAACATGCAGGCCCACCTGGATTTACCCCGGCAGCATCAATCGCCATCAACCCCAGGCGTCGCACCAGGCCTTGACGTGCACCTGCTTACCTGGAAATAAAGCGCATCCGCCGAATTCCTTGGACTGCTCTTCATATAACTGGCAAGTGCCGCAGATCTGCCCTGCCTCGTACTTGGGATACTTTTTCTTGTCCACCCTGGAGGGATCCAGCTTGTAGCCGTGCTCAACCGCCAGCGGCTCGCTCTCCAACAATTGCGGATCTGCGGCGCGGGCAAAACTGCAGCCCGCGAATGCCGCCGCACCGACTGCCGAGCGGATGATAAATATCCTGCGGCTTGCATTCATGCTGGTGCTCATGATGAAGATTCTCCGGTTCGATAAAAAGAAAAACAGGAACGGCATGCGTTCGATGATGAACGCCAATGATCGGCCAAATCGGACAGGAATGCAATTGCCTATGCAAGCGCAGTCTTTGGGTGCAAGCTGTAAGTGAGCACGCCCCAATGCCGCGGCCTCAGGCCATGCATTTGCCAAATTCCGGCGGCGCGCAAGCAGCGCAAATAAGGGGGCAGAAAAGAAAAAAGGGACTAGATTTTCATCTAGTCCCTTGAATCTGGTGCGGCTGGCAGGAATCGAACCCACGACCCCTTGGTTCGTAGCCAAGTACTCTATCCAGCTGAGCTACAGCCGCGAAA
>JABDED010000029.1:0-10377 GCA_013287275.1 Betaproteobacteria bacterium | reverse complement strand
TAGTCCCTTGAATCTGGTGCGGCTGGCAGGAATCGAACCCACGACCCCTTGGTTCGTAGCCAAGTACTCTATCCAGCTGAGCTACAGCCGCGAAAAACAAAATTATAGCATAGCTATTTTTCGTTTGTCATCACTTTTTTGTTCAAATTTCTACCTGGGAACCGACCTCAATTACGCGGTTGGTCGGCACCTGGTAATAATCCGCCGCATCGCGCGCATTCCGCGACAAAGTCACGAACAGCCATTCGCGCCACATCGCCATACCGCCGCCCGGGCGCGAGATGATGGTTTGACGCGCGATGAAATATGAAGTTTCCATCGGCTCGAAATGCAGGCCGTGCGCCTCGCACAATTCCAGCGCCGCCGGAATATCCGGCTCATTCTTGAAGCCGTAGTACACGTCCAGCTGGAAGCAGTTGTGGCCGAGATCGGTGATCTTCACCCTATCGGAAAAAGGCACCCACGGGATATCCGTATTATGCAAAGTCAGGAACACCACGCGCTCGTGCAAAATCTTGTTATGCGACAGGTTGTGCAGCAACGCATGCGGCACGCCATCGGCTTCGCCGCGCAGGAAAATCGCAGTGCCGGCGACTCGCGTCGGCGGCGATACGAACAGGGATTCCAGAAAATCTTCCAAAGGGATCGCATGCTTGCGCAAATTGTCGAACACCAGTTCGCGCCCGCTTTTCCAGGTCACCATGATGGTAAACATCAAACCGCCCAGCACGACTGGGAACCAGCCGCCCTGGAAAAATTTCAGCGCATTGGCGGAGAACAGGGCCGCGTCGATCACGAAGAAGAAACCGGTCGCCAGGAAGCAGACGGCAAGATTGTATTTCCAGCCGTAGCGGATCACAAAGAAGGTCAGTACCGTGGTAATCAGCATCGTGCCCGTCACCGCAATTCCGTAGGCCGACGCCAAGGCGGAGGAAGAACCGAAGCCGACCACGACACCGACCACCACCATCAATTGCAGCCAGTTGACGATAGGAATATAGATCTGGCCTATCTCCTTGGCGGAGGTATGGATGATCTTCATGCGCGGCAGGAAGCCCAGGGAGATCGCCTCCTTGGTCATGGAGAATGCTCCCGAGATCGTCGCCTGCGAAGCGATCACTGCCGCCACGGTGGACAAGATCACTAGCGGATAAACGCTCCACGCATCCAGTTGCTGGTAAAAGGGATTGTCGACAGCCTCGGGCCGGGTGATCAGCAAGGCACCCTGCCCCAGGTAGTTCAGCGCCAGCGCAGGGAACACGATCAAGAACCACGCAACGCGGATGGGCCTGCGGCCGAAGTGCCCCATGTCGGCATATAGCGCCTCGGCACCGGTAAAAGCCAGCACAACGGCACCTAAAGCCAGGAAACCCAGATAACGGTGGTAATTCAAAAATTCCAGCGCATACAGAGGATTCAGCGCCAGCAATATGCGGGGCATCTTGATGATATTCACCAGTCCCATGGCTGCCAGCACGACAAACCACAGCACCATGATGGGCCCGAACAATTTGCCGATACCGGCCGTACCTTTGCTTTGCACTGAATACAAGGCAATCAGCACGATCAGCGTAATCGGTATCACGTACGGCTTGAAGGTCGGCGTTGCCACCTCCAGCCCCTCAATCGCAGACAGCACTGAAATCGCCGGAGTGATCACGCCGTCGCCATAAAACAGCGCAGCGCCGAACAGGCCGAGCACCAGCAAAATGAAATGCCAGCGAGAAGACTTGGTGACCGATTCCAGCGCCAAGGCAGTCAGCGCCATGATGCCGCCCTCGCCGCGGTTATCGGCCCGCAAAATCAGCGTTACGTATTTGACCGCGACGATAGCAAACAGCCCCCAGAAAATCAGGGATACGACGCCGAATATATTTGCTTGATCTAGTGCGAGGCCATGCTCTTTGGAGAACACCTCTTTCATCGTGTAAAGAGGGCTAGTGCCGATATCGCCGTAGACGATACCGATGGCAGCCAGTGTTAGAGCACCGAGGCTGCTTTTAGTGTGTTGGGTAGACAAGTGAATACCTAATTATTATTGGTGCATTGCACAATAGGCGATTCCAGGTTGAATTTCAAGATGGAAATCAAATTTTCTATTTGCTTATGTAAATGCGCAACAGAATGCCAGTTTTGCACAAAATCCGGTTGCGGCATAGGCAAAAAAATACTAAGCCGCCACGCACATCCAGGGAAGCCAGGCATGCCAAGAAAATGTACTTTGCAAGCAAAGCAAAAAGCCCCGCATTTGCGGGGCTTTTTGCTTATACATCAATACATGAGTGGATTCCCGAAACCCAGTTCTATCTGAAAAGTGGCCCCGACGAGAAAAGAATCGACTCATGTATTGCTGCATGTGAATGCAATTTAAGTGCTGTTCTTACATTCATTGAAAATAAAGATACCACAGAAGTTTTCGCATTGCAAGCATTTTAAAAAACCTTATTGGGCAGCAAGACATCACCTCGCCACTATCGGCGCGCGCCGCTGCCCGCGAATAGCTTGCCAGGCGCTACAAGCCCCGCTCCAGCAAAGTCAGGCTCTCCTTGTATTCCTGTTTCAACCGGTATAGTTGCGCCGGCCTGTGGGCGCCCGCAGCGCCAAACTGCCCATCCAGCTCTTCCAGCATTCCCATCTCATTCATCTTGCGGCGGAAGCTGACCTTGTTCAGGGCCTCTCCCATCAAGGCTTCGTAGACGCGTTGCAGCTGCGGCAGCGTAAAGCTTTCGCCGGCCAGATAGCAAGGCAATGACGAATACTGGCTCTTACTGCGCAGGCGCGCCACTGCAGTATCGACAATGGATTTGTGATCAAAGGGCAGCGGCATCAATTTATCCACCGGGATTAGCTGTACCTGATCCTGCCTGGCTTGCTGTATCACGTCTATCGATACCAGCGCATAATAGGCAATCGATACCGACCAGCCCCGCGGGTCGCGCGCCGGCCCCGAGAAGGTGGCGAGCTGCTCCAGGTAGGGCGTGGCGATATGCGTCTTTTCCCGCAATACACGCAGCGCAGCGAAACGGGCATCGCCATCTTCATCCGCATGGATAAAGCCGCCAGGCAAAGCCGGCACATCCTTAAAAGGTTCCCTGTCCCTCTTCAACAGCGCGACCTGGAGCTCTCCCGCCTGTAGCGTCAGCAACACCAGATCCACGGTACAAATCACCTGATTCACGCTCATCCTCGCACTATCATTCTGTTAGTTTAAATTTTGACCAAAGATAAACCTGACGATGCACATTGTCAATCTGTGCCTGTAGAATATCGAAAAATCACCAAAAACACTTAGTTGCAATTTTATTTTAAGTATCCTACACTAGAATCACAATACTCATCAACTGCGAGGCTGCACCATGCGCAAGATCCATTTGCTAATCATTGATCCGCAGAACGATTTTTGCGATCTGCCCGAAGATTACCTGCCGCACGATCCGGTCAACAATAAGAAATCCTCGCCTGCCCTGCCTGTCGCCGGAGCCCATGCCGATATGCAGCGCCTGGCGCGATTGATAGACCGCACCGGCACCGGCATTGCCGACATCAGCATTACCCTGGATTCGCATCACAGGCTGGACATTGCCCATCCTGGCTTCTGGTACACAGCAGAACGGCAGGCGGTGACGCCGTTCACCCAGATTTCTGCCGCTGAGGTTCGCGCCGGCAAATACCTGCCGCGCGATCCGCAGGCGCTGCCCCGCACGCTCGGCTACCTGGACGCACTGGAAAGCGCCGGCCGCTATCAGTTGATGGTATGGCCTGTGCATTGCGAGATAGGCAACTGGGGCCAGAATGTGCATGCCGATCTCCGCGCCGCCTACAATCGTTGGGAAGACGCCACCCAGCGCATCGTGACCAAGCTGAGCAAGGGCGCCAATCCCTGGACCGAGCACTACTCCGCAGTGATGGCCGAGGTGCCGGACGCGGAAGATCCCGATACCCAGTTGAACCAGGGCTTCATCGACATGCTGGCCGCAGCCGACCAGGTATTGATCGCCGGAGAAGCCGGCAGCCATTGCGTCAAGGCCAGCACCGAGCATATTGTGGAAAATCTTGGCGCACACCATGCGCACAAGCTGACCTTGATCACCGATTGCATCAGCCCAGTGGGCGGATTCGATGCGCAATACCAGGGCTTCCTGCGCGACATGCAGGCGCAAGGGGTGCGCCTGGCGCAGAGCGCCGATGTCTTGCCGGAACTGCTTGCCAACATCCCCGCTGATACCAATATCTCATACAGTGCCTGTTCACCACACACACCGGACAACAAGAACAATGAAACCCATAGTACGCAGCCTGCTGGAAAATGACCTGTACAAATTCACGATGTGGCAGGCCCTGTTGCACAGCCATCCGAATACGCAGACCGAGTATTCCTTCGTCTGCCGCAATACGCCGGCGTTTCCGCTGGCGGAACTGAAGGCGGAGGTGGATCAGGCGCTGGATGCACTGTGCACGATGTCGTTCAGCGAAGATGAGCTGGACTACCTGCGCAGCCTGCGCTTCATCAAAAGCGATTTTGTCGATTTCCTGACCGTGTTCCGCTTCCAGCGCAGGCTGGTCAGCGTAGAGCTGGATGGCGATACGCTGGTAATCCAGGCCAAGGGGCCGCAAGTCCATGTGATGGGTTTTGAGATCTATGTGCTGTATATCGTCAACGAGCTGTATTTCCGCCGCTTCGACGCCGAACCCTTGCTGGCGGAAGGCCGCCGGCGCTTGCAGGAAAAAATCGCCGTACTGAAAGACTTCAGTAAAGAACCGGCGCGCAGGAATCCTTTCGGCTTCTTCGACTTTGGCTTGCGCCGCCGTTTTTCCGGCGCATGGCAGGAAGAAGTCGTCGCCACGCTGGCGCGGGAAGTTCCAGAATATTTCAACGGCACCTCCAACGTTTACCTGGCCAAGAAGTATAAACTGGTGCCGATAGGGACGATGGCGCACGAATACCTGCAGTCCTACCAATCCTTTGGCGTGCGCCTGCGTGACTTCCAAAAGGCGGCACTGGAAGGCTGGGTGCAGGAATACCGCGGCGACCTCGGTACCGCATTGACCGACGTGGTCGGCATGGATGCCTTCCTGGCCGACTTCGACCTGTATTTTGCCAAGCTGTTCGATGGCTTGCGCCACGACTCGGGTGATCCGGTGGCGTGGGGAGAAAAGGCGATTGCGCACTATGGAAAATTGCGCATCAACCCCAACACCAAGCGCCTGGTATTTTCCGACGGGCTGGATTTCGCCACTGCATTTTCGCTGTATCGGCATTTCGCCGGACGCAGCATGGTCGCCTTCGGCATAGGCACCCACCTGACCAACGATATGGGGATCACACCGCTGAATATCGTGATGAAGCTGGTATCCTGCAACGGGCAGGCGGTCGCAAAATTGTCGGATGCGCCCGGCAAGACCCTGTGCAAGGATGAAACCTTCCTGGCTTACCTGCGGCAGGTTTTTCAGCACCCTGCATAAACCGCCCGGATTATTTTGGAACAGATGCCATGCTCAATATCGCCATTGCACAACTGAACTACACCGTCGGCGATTTTCCCTCCAATACCGAGGCCATCATTGCCCACATGCGCCTGGCAGGCGCCAGGTCGGCCGACATCGCAGTCTTCACCGAACTGGCCGTCTGCGGCTACTATCCGGGCGACCTGCTGGAAGACGCCGCCTTCCTCGCCCGGTTTGATACTTCGCTGGACCAGCTGCTGCAGGCATCCACAGACATGCCCGCGCTGGCCACGGTAGTGGGCACGGTGCGCCGCAATACCGGTCCCGGCAAGCCCCTGCACAACAGCCTGCTGGTGATACAAGACGGGAAAATCATCGCCGAATACTATAAACAACTGCTGCCGACCTACGGCATCTTTGATGAATACCGCCATTTCGAACCCGGCCCGCAGACAGCCTGCACGCTGCAGATTGCCGGCCATCAGGTGGGCTTTATGATATGCGAAGACGGCTGGAACCAACCGGGCCGGGACTACAAGGTCAACCCGTTCGAGGCCTTGCAACAAGCACGACCAGAACTAGTCATCAGCATCAACGCCAGCCCTTCCGACATGGGCAAGCGCCGCCAGCGGCACGCCACCTTTGGCAAGGCCGCGCAAGATACGCAATTGCCCATCCTGTTCGTAAACCAGGTAGGCGGACAAGACCAGCTGGTGTTTGACGGCGCCTCCTTTGCCGTATCGCCGGCGCAAGGCCTCGCCTTTGAGGTAGCCCAGTTCAGCGAAGATTTTCAGTGCATAGGATTCGCGGACGGAAAATTCACCACCGCTGACGGCAGCAAATTGCCACAGCCGGATGCCGCAGGCTTGCCGGCAGAAGAATTTACCCGCCGCCAGATCGTGCTGGGCCTGAAAGACTATGCGCGCCGTTGCGGCTTTGACAAAGTCGTGGTGGGATCGTCCGGCGGCATAGATTCGGCGCTGACCCTGGCCCTTGCGGTGCAAGCCCTGGGCGCCGACAATGTATACGCGGTCACGATGCCGTCCACCTGGTCCAGTGAGGGTTCGGTGTCGGATTCGGTCCAACTGTGCCAGAACCTGGGTATACGCTTGTATACGCACGCCATCGCCGATCTGATGCATCAATACAGTGCAGGCTTTGCGCACAGTTTTGGCCGGGCCTTGCAAGGTTTGCCGCTGGAAAACCTGCAGGCACGCATACGCGGCACTATCCTGATGGAATACTCCAACAGCTTTGGCGCACTGCTGCTCACCACCGGCAACAAGAGCGAAATCTCGGTCGGCTACTGTACCTTGTATGGCGACACCAATGGCGGCCTGGGCTTGATTGGCGACCTGTACAAGACCGAAGTGTATGCACTGTCGCGCCATATCAACCGGCAGGCCGGGCGCGAACTGATCCCGGAAGCGGTGCTCAGCAAGCCCCCTTCCGCCGAACTGGCGCCCGGCCAGCAAGATACCGACAGCCTGCCGCCATATGAGGTGCTGGATGAAATACTGAAATGGCATCTGGAAGGCAACAGGATGCCGCAGGCGGAAGCCGAGGCGGCACGCGGCTTTGTGCAAGATCTGCAGGCCAATGAAGAAGGACGGCTACTGGTCAAACGCATACACGGCATGGTCGCCAGGAACGAATACAAACGCCGCCAGGCGCCGCCATTGATCCGGGTACGCTCGCGCGCTTTCGGCAGCGGACGCCAGATGCCTATCGCCGCCAGATATTAATCTGTTACATCACGGGAAACGACAATGACTGCAAGCTTCTCCTTCGGCCTGGCCATCCTGATAGGCCGCTTCCAGCCTTTCCACAACGGCCATGCCGCCTTGCTGGAAAAAGCGCTGCGCAGCGCGCCCAGGGTGATTATCATCCTCGGATCGGCCTTCCACGCCAGCAATCCCAGGAACCCTTTTTCATGGCAAGAACGTGCCGCGATGATCGCCAATACGCTCAGTGAAGCCGAGCAGGCCCGCGTATCCTATCTGCCTATACGCGATTATTATGATGACAAGCGCTGGGCCAACGCCGTATTGAAGGCGATCGCCAAACAGGTCCCTGCCGCCGGTCGCACCGCCCTGGTCGGCCATTTCAAGGATGCATCCAGCCACTACCTGCGCCATTTCCCGCAATGGCATTTGATCGAAGTGGGCAATCAGGCCAATATCGACGCCACCCATATCAGGCAAGTCCTGTTTGAAGCAAGCAATGTGGATATCTCGCTGGATGTGGTGGCCGGTGCCATACCGGAAGCCGTGCGCCACTACCTGAAGGCATGGGCCCTATTGCCCTGTTATCACAACCTGGTGCAGGAACATGCGGCATTGAAGGCCTACCAGGCATCCTGGAGCAACGCGCCCTATCCGCCGATCTTTACGACCGTGGATGCCGTGGTCAAGACCTCCGGCCATGTGCTGCTGATCAAGCGCAAGCATCACCCCGGCCTGGGCCTGTGGGCGCTGCCGGGCGGTTTCGTCGAACCGCGGGAACGCCTGCTGCAGGCCGCAATGCGCGAACTGGAAGAAGAAACCACGCTGGGAATACTCAGCGACACGCTGCCGGACACACTGGTCGCGGTCGAGGTATTCGACCATCCCGACCGCAGCCTGCGCGGACGCACGATCACGCATGCCCACTTCTTCGACCTGAACCACGAGCAATTACCCGAAGTGGAAGCGGCAGATGACGCCGACAGCGCCAACTGGGTGGCGATAGATGAACTGGAGGGCATGGAAGAGCTGTTCTTCGATGACCATTTCCATATACTCGATCATTTCCTGGGCCTGATAAAGGATTGACGGAAATTCCTACGCCGCCTGTACGGATTTCGCCTTTGCCAGTTCGCGCAACAGATCCGCCACAGGCATGGGCTTGCCGAATAGCCAGCCCTGCGCATATTGCACGCCGTGTTCGCGCAGGAATTTCTCCTGCGCTTCGGTTTCCACGCCTTCGGCGATCATCTTCAGGTTCAGCGACTTTGCCATCTGTATGATATGCAGCACGACCCTGCTGGTCGCGGCATCGGTACCTATGGTGTCGATAAAGGATTTGTCTATCTTCAGGTAGTCCAGTGCAAAGGATTCCAGATAGGACAGGCTGGAGTAACCGGTGCCGAAATCGTCTATCGCCACATCGATGCCCAGCGCGCGTATGTCCTTGACCATTTCCCGTGCCGCGTCGGTATTCATGAAGCCGCGCTCCGTGGCTTCGATCAGGATATTATGCGGACCGGCATGCGCGTCGCGCAACAACTCCTGTAGCAGCTTGACAGTGTCAGGGGTATGCAGGTCGGCCGAAGACAGGTTGATGCCGATATGGAAATTGGGGCGCCGCCTGAGTATTTCTGGTGCGTCTTTCGCCACCAGCTGCAGCACGTGCCGGGTGATGCGCTGTATCATCCCGTTCTCTTCCGCTTCTGGAATGAACTGGTCGGGACGCACCAGCGTACCGTCGGAACGGCGCCAGCGTATCAGCGCTTCCGCTCCTACCCATTCGCGCGTTTGCAAATCGACCAGCGGCTGATACCCGAGGAAAAACTCTTTTTTCCTCACCCCGGTGCGTATCAGCGCCGGCAGGGATTGTTGCAGCTTGGTCAGGTAGCGCACGACCAGCACCAGGGCTATTCCCGCCAGCAATCCGATCGGCACCAGGACCAAAGCAAATTCACGCACGCGCTGGTTCAGGTAGGCAACCGGCACCGCTGCCACCGCCCCCGTTGCAAACTGCGCGGACTGCACCACCGCCACCACGTATTCGCCATCGAAAAAAGTAGCCTGCTCCCGGCCTTGCGCGGCGTCTATCCATTCCAGCTTGGCGGGGCCGCGAGCCGTCCTGAACTCCCTGTAGCCTGGCGTAAACGTCGCCAGCGAAACGTCCTTCTCCTGGGTGGAGACATCGATGGGCAGCGATTTGTGGATGACAGCGGCGTATTCGCCGTGCTGGACGACGATAAACGTGGAGTCGGACACCGAGGTCGCCATGCTCACGTTATTGCGCACCTTGGTGCCGCCCTTGGTGACCTGCTCCACCGGCCCCAGCGCCAGCCCGCCAGCATGCAAACCCATGGAGGAGCACAGCATCTGGTCGCCGGACACATAGCCTATCGCCTGCAGGTAACTGGACACCAGGGCAATTTCCCGCATCAGCGCTATCTGCGCCGCTGAGCAGGGCCCGTCTCCGCTGGCGTTACGGGTGTGCACCAGCATTCCTATGCCGTCGTCAATTTGCGCGGCAGTACGTTCCGAGCGCACCATGATTTCGGTTGCATAACTCAGCGCGCGGTCCATTTCAGATTGCAGGCTCTGGTGTTGCGCCAGCTCCAGTGCCGCCAGGATGGGAATAGCCAGCGCAACTATCGCGGCAAGAATAGCTAATGTGGTCGCGGAAGCCCTAGGCATGTGTCCCCTACTATTTATTATTATTGATCTCGCAAGTCTCGGTACCATCAGGCTCAGTAATCCCTACCTGCCGGGGGGGCGGGCGCCGCATCAGGAAAGTATAAAAACCGCAAGAAAACACAAAAAATGCATAACGCGCGCGCCAGGCCGGCTTACGCGATTCCCAGCTTGCAGACAAATGAGAGCCCGCCGTTTCAACCTGGGCCGTCCGGCCCGCTGCTGCCGGATTTAACAATTAGATAAACAATTTTGTAGGAATCCATTACCTTTTAGTTGCGGTTGGTCTATACTTTCCTTAATGCAATTGCTGCGGAAATTCGATAAAAAAGGTGTTGCTTATCCGGGCTTGGCGATAGGAGTAGGGACTTGGTTGCGCTTTCAAAAAGAAAATTAGCATCGAGGATTTCCATCCTCGCGGCTACTTGCGCCTTGTTGCAAGCTTGTATCTTTATCTTTACCTCGCTGGCGGTCTACGTCAGAACTCCGGACTATGCGGACTACGTCTTCAGGATCCTGGTGG
>JABDED010000028.1 GCA_013287275.1 Betaproteobacteria bacterium | reverse complement strand
ATTTCAATATTGCCGAAGTATGCTGCCACCGCTGGGCCAACGATCCGGCAACGGCATCCGGCATTGCCGTGTATTTCGAGGATGCGGATGGTAAAAGCTCGGTGCTGAGCTATGCCGAACTACAGCAGCAGGCTAACCAGTTGTCCCAGTTGCTGAGCCGGCAAGGCGTCAAGCGCGGAGACGTGGTTGCCAGCATCTTGCCGCAGCGCCCGGAAACGGCGGTGGCGCTGATGGCCTGCCTACAACTGGGCGCGATCGCGATGCCCCTGTCTTTCCTGTTCGGGCCGGAAGCATTGGAATACCGGCTGCAGCATAGCGAAGCGGTGGCGTTGATCGTCGATCAAAGCGGAGCGGAAGCCTTCCGGCAAATCCGTTCCGCCTGCCCCACCGTGAAAAGCGTCATCGCGCTGGATTGCCAGATAGAGCACTCGCTGGACTGGCGCCTGCAAGCTGGCGCGATGCCAGCGACATTTGAAGCGGCGGATACCCGTGCTGTCGATCCGGCCATTTTGATCTACACCAGCGGCACCACCGGCGCACCGAAGGGCGCGCTGTTGCCGCACTCGGCCATTATCGGCAACCTGACCGGTTTCGTCGCTTCGCAAAACTGGTTTCCGCAAGCGCAGGACGTATTCTGGTCGCCGGCCGACTGGGCCTGGACCGGCGGACTGATGGATGCCCTGCTGCCTAGCCTGTATTTCGGCAAGCCCATCGTCGGCTACCAGGGCCGGTTTTCAGCGGAGACTGCGTTTTACCTGATGCAGAAATACGCGGTCACCAATACCTTCCTGTTCCCGACCGCGCTGAAGATGATGATGAAGGCCTGCCCCGAACCGCGCAGCACCTACCGGCTCAGCCTGCGCGCGATCATGTGCGCCGGCGAAGCGGTAGGCGATACCGTGTTCAACTGGTGCCAGTCTGCGCTCGCGGTGACCCCCAATGAAATGTTCGGCCAGACCGAAATGAACTATATCGTCGGCAATAGCGTGCAACAGTGGCCGGCCAAGCCCGGTAGCATGGGACGCCCGTATCCCGGACACAAGGTCTCCATCATCGACGACGACGGCAATGAAGTCGGCGTCGGCCAGAGCGGCGAAGTCGCGATGCAGAGACGGGATATCCACGGCGCGCCGGATCCGGTCTTTTTCCTCGGCTACTGGAAAAACCCTGAGGCTACCCGCAACAAGTTCACCGGAGACTGGTGCCGCACCGGCGACTTGGCGCTGCGCGATGCCGACGGCTACCTGTGGTACCAGGGCCGGGCCGACGACATGTTCAAGGCAGCGGGCTATCGCATAGGCCCGTCGGAGATAGAGAATTGCCTGGTCAAGCATCCGGCAGTGATGAATGTTGCGGTAGTGCCCAAGCCGGACAAGGAGCGCGGCAACCTGGTCAAGGCCTATGTCGTTTTGAGCGCCGGCTACCATGGCGATGAAAAATTGACTGCGGAGCTGCAGGCTCATGTGCGCGGCAAGCTAGCGCCTTACGAGTATCCGAAGGAGATAGAGTTTATCGACGCCCTGCCGATGACGACGACAGGCAAGGTACAGCGGCGGGTTTTGCGTTTGCGCGAAGAGGAACGCGCCAAAGAGTCACACTGAAAAACGACGGATGGGTGAAACGGCATCCGTTTCACCTGCTCTTTCAGCTTCTCATTGCGCCCGCGGTTCGGCGCGCGATTCGGCCCGCACCATGTCGCCGGGCTTGATCTCGCCCGCCCTCGCCTCGGTCGACAGCTCCCCTATGGAAAACAGCGGCTGCACCTGGGCGATGGCGACTGTGCCGACCCGCATTTCCGGCATGCCCAACACTGCCTGCTGTGCGGTAGTCAGCGGCATTTCATTCTTCAGCCTATACACAGCCAGCACGTCTCCCGCTGCAATGGCGGAGGTCGCCCCTGCATCCAGCAATACCTGCCCCTTATTGACGCGCAAGACCCTGGCGGACAGGGGTATCTGGCTCAAGTCGGCGTCGATCTCTTCGGCAAACTGGTCCAGCATCCCGTCAATCGCCTTACCCAGGCTGGTGGAGAAAAAGTTCTTGCTGCCGAAAGTCTTTTCCCGCCCTACCAGCACATTGTCCTGCACCCGCTTTTCCAGCCTGTGCGTGGCAAGCACGCTGCCGGTGGCGCCGTCATAGACGGTCAGTTCAACATCGATATCGCGTCGCTCGGTATTCGACAGGCCGAGATATTTCTTTTCAAGTGATCTTTCCGCGCTCTTGATCGTGCCCGACAAGACGAACTGGCCGTCGTTGGCGTCTGCCAACTGGCGTATCATTTTCAGCGACGGCATCTCACCGCGCCTGCCGCTGCCGAGCAGGGAATCCGCTTTCCTGACCAGATATTTCCCGGACCGCTGCAGGCGCTCCAGCAGCTCCTTGGCAAAACCGTTGGCGATATCGTTGATGTCCTCCACCTGCCCCGGCTCATCGATATTGAAGGCGCTGGCCACCAGTTTTTTCTTGTACGGCGGCGGCGCAGGAGGTACGGGCTTGGCTGTTTCCATGTCCATCACCGGCATCACCTGCACTCCGGCATCAGCAGGCGCTGCTTCCTGCTGCTGTGCGTGCACACCCAGCGAAACCGACCAGGCCAGCAGCGCACACACCAGGGTCCATACCGATCGAGAACTCATGCACCACTCCAGATAAAAGAACTTGATTGTAATTACGGCCCCAATACCGGCATCTTTAATAAAAGACCGTCTAGCAGACTGTTACAGTTCGTTAGCTTCAAGCCTGCAGGATTTTCAGTTCCGCCTCACTGAATCCGGCGGCGCGCCTGGCTTCGATATTGAACGGCGGGCGCATCTGCGGAGCGCGGTATTGCCTGGCCAGCGCATCATAGGCCGCCAGAGGGTCCAGCCTGCGCTGTTCGCACAAATACGCAAACCAGCGATTGCCTATGCCCACGTGGCCGATCTCGTCGCGCAAAATAATATCCAGTATCCCCGCCGCAGCAGTGTCTCCGGCTTGCGCCAGCTTGGCGCGCACCGCCGGTGTCGCATCCAGGCCGCGCGCCTCCATCGTGCGCGGCACCAGCGCCATCCTGGCCAATACGTCGCCGGCGGTTCTTTCGGTCAATTCCCACAGGCTATTGTGTGCAGAAAAATCGCCATACTGGAAACCCAGCGCAACCAGATGGTCTGCCAGCAAACCGAAATGATAGGCTTCCTCCTGCGCCACCTGCAGCCAGTCGCTGTAGTAGGCCGCCGGCATATCCGGAAAGCGCCAGACCGCATCCAGCGCCAGGTTGATCGCATTGAATTCTATATGCGCCAGCGCATGGATCAGCGCCGCGCGCCCCTCCAGCGTGTTCATCGCCCTGCGCTTGACCTGCAGCGGCGCCACCAGCTCCGGCTTGTCCGGCCGGCCGGGGATATTTGCAGATTCAGCAATCGGCGCCGACGCGTCCAGGCTCAGCTCATTGCGCAGCCAGCCTTCCCGCAGCTCGCGCACGCCAGCCGCCTTTAGCCGCGCATCCGTCTGTGCCAGCCAATACATCGCCGCCCGGCGCAATTCGGTTCCTGGCCCGCTCCCGGTAAGACCCGAGCCGGCTAAAGAGGAATTTACTGCTGAAGACTGTGAGTTCATACCAAGGGCGTTAAAATAGAGGGTTAAAGCAAAAGAACAGCTATATCCCTCTATTTTACGGAAGAATTCCATGGCCATATACCAATTAGCTGATCTTGTCCCAGAAATCGCCCCCACAGCCTATATTACCGACAGCGCCACCATCATCGGCAAGGTCAGCATAGAGGCCAATGCCAGCGTCTGGTTTGGCGTAACCATGCGCGGCGATAATGAATTGATCACGATCGGCGAAAACAGCAATGTGCAGGAAGGCTGCATATTGCATACCGATCCGGGCTTCCCGCTGGTAGTTGGCAAAAACGTGACTGTCGGCCACCAGGCCATGTTGCATGGCTGCACTATCGGCGAGGGGTCGTTGATAGGAATACAGGCCGTGATACTGAACGGCGCCAAAATAGGCAAGAACTGCCTGGTCGGCGCCGGTGCGCTGGTGACCGAGGGCAAGGAATTTCCCGATAATTCGCTGATTGTCGGCTCGCCGGCCAAGGCAATAAGAACTTTAACTGACGAAGACGTCTTGCGTATTCAGGGAAACACCCAAAATTACGTAAGTCGTGGGCAAGCTTTCAAGACCCAATTAAAGAGAATTGGCTAAATAATGGTAGATACTTTACAAAAATTCATGTTCGAGCACGCAAGCGTGCGCGGAGAACTGGTGGAAATTTCCGATACCTGGCAGCAGATATTGTCGCATCAGCAATATCCACAGGCAGTGAAAACCATCCTGGGTGAACTGGTGGCGGCTTCTGCCCTGCTAAGCGCCAACCTGAAGTTCGACGGCACCATGGTCATGCAGATACATGGCGACGGTCCGGTCAAACTGCTGGTGGTCGAGTGCGATGGGGAATTGCATATACGCGCCACCGCCAAACTGGCGCCGGATGCGGTGATACCTGACGGCGTCGGGCTGGCGGAACTGGTGCATGCGCACGGCAACGGCCGCTTCGTGATTACGCTGGATCCGAACAACAAACTGCCGGGCCAGCAAGCCTACCAGGGCATCGTGCCGCTGGACGGCGATACGATTGCAGTCATCATCGAAAACTACATGCAGCGCTCCGAACAGCTGGATACCAAGCTGTGGCTGGCGTCCAACGACCAGATATCGCGCGGCATGCTGTTGCAAAAACTGCCGAAGACCGGCGGCACGGAATCCAAGGTGGAAGATGAAACCGAAGCCTGGAATCGCGCCGTCACGCTGGGTGGCACGCTGAAACAACAAGAGTTGCTGGATACCGACATCGACACGCTATTGCATCGCCTGTTCTGGGAAGAAACCATACGCGTATTCGACCCGCAGCACCCGACCTTCCAGTGTAACTGCTCGCGCGAGAAGGTCGGCAATATGCTGAAGATGCTGGGTGAAGAAGAAGTGAATACCGCCGTCAATGAACTGGGCAAGCTGGATATCAATTGCGATTTCTGCGGCAAGCACTATGGCTTTGACAAGGTGGATTGCGCGCAGTTGTTTGTGGCAGCCACCCTGATAGAAGCAACTGCCAGCGCAAGCGACAGCAAGCACTGATTTCAAGCAGTAAACATCAAAAATACCGCAAGGATGTTTATCTTGCGGTATTTTCTTTTGCGGGTTTGGGAGGAATGCCGGCAGGCGGCGCAGTCGGAGCAGAAGGTGCTGACGCCGTGCCGGCATCCAGGATCTGCACAAAGATTTCGTCTTTCTTGATCATGCCCAGTTCAAAACGGGCGCGCTCTTCGACCGCGCCGGTACCGGTCTTCAGGTCTTCTACTTCCGATTCCAGCTTGCCGTTGCGCTCTTTCAGCCCATCGTTATGGGCTTGCACCTGGCTTACCTGGCGGTCCAGCTCCCAGACGCGCAGCCAGCCGCCCTTACCCAGCCACAGCGGGTACTGGATCAAGAACAACAGGGTAGCAAGTGCCAGCGCAATCAGACGCATTCAACAACCACATATCCAATAAACAGGGAAACTCAAAAAAAAGGGGAACTGCGTTCCCCCTTTTCATTGAAACTTACTTCAGATTATAAAACGCTTCGCGTCCCGGGTAGCTGGCGATTTCGCCCAGGTCTTCTTCTATGCGCAATAATTGGTTGTATTTTGCCATACGATCGGAACGGGACAAAGAGCCGGTCTTGATTTGCAGTGCATTGGTGCCCACTGCGATATCGGCGATCGTGCTGTCTTCGGTCTCGCCGGAGCGGTGCGAAATCACGGCGGTATAGCCTGCACGCTTTGCCATTTCGATCGCGGCAAAAGTCTCGGTCAGGGTGCCGATCTGGTTGATCTTGATCAGGATGGAATTGGCGATACCTTTTTGTATGCCTTCCTTCAGGATCTTGGTGTTGGTGACGAACAGGTCGTCGCCGACCAGCTGCACCTTCTTGCCCAATACTTCAGTCAGCGTGGCCCAGCCGTCCCAGTCGTTTTCCGCCATCGCATCTTCGATAGAGATGATAGGGTATTTGTCGACCCAGGTCGCCAGCAGGTTGGTGAAGTCGGCGGATGACAGGGTCAGGCCCTCGCCTTCCAGATGGTACTTGCCGTCTTTGTAGAATTCGCTGGCAGCGCAATCCAGGCCCAGCGCGATTTGCGTGCCTGGCTCATAGCCCGCGGCTTCAATCGCCTGGATGATCAGCTTGATCGCTTCTTCATGGTTTGCCACGGAAGGAGCAAAGCCGCCTTCGTCGCCGACCGCAGTGGTCAGGCCCTTGTCGTGCAGGATTTTTTTCAGTGCGTGGAATACTTCGGCACCGTAACGCACCGCTTCGCGGAAAGTAGGCGCGCCGACCGGGATGATCATGAATTCCTGGATGTCCAGGTTATTGTCGGCGTGGGCGCCGCCGTTGATCACGTTCATCATCGGTACCGGCAATTGCATTGCACCTGAACCGCCGAAATAACGGTACAAAGGCAAGCCGGCTTCTTCCGCCGCGGCCTTGGCAACTGCCATCGATACTGCCAGCATTGCATTCGCGCCCAGGCGGCTCTTGTTTTCAGTGCCGTCCAGGTCGATCAGCGTGCGGTCCAGGAACGCCTGCTCATTCGCATCCAGGCCCATGATCGCTTCGGCGATTTCAGTATTGATATGCTCGCAGGCTTTCAATACGCCCTTGCCCAGGTAACGGGACTTGTCGCCATCGCGCAATTCGATTGCTTCGCGGGAACCGGTCGACGCGCCGGACGGTACAGCCGCACGTCCCATCACGCCAGACTCGAGCAACACATCACATTCCACTGTTGGATTGCCGCGTGAATCAATAATTTCACGGCCGATAATATCAACGATAGCACTCATTCAATTCTCCTAAACAATGCAATAATAAAATTCTTATTTATATCTGTGTTGGTGTCTGCTTTTGCATTTGGTGGACTGCGGCAGCCGGTTAGAAAGCGCCTGCCGCAATCCACCAGCCCTGGTCCAGGCTGGCTGCGAGATAAAGGGGCATTTGATCTTTGATGTTTGCAGAGGCACTTGTTTTGCAAGCGCTCCTGGTTCGACGAACTCAAAAGCTTTTTTCTCTCACCTCTTTTCCTCGCATCCGCGAAAAAGAGGGGACATATGTCTCACTACTGCTTATTTACTATCTTATTACTAGCTTCTTACTATCTTACTATGCAGGCGTTGGCGGGTTTCATCCGCATCCGAATATTCAACATGCGAATGCCCGCATACAGGAGAATGCCGCACCTTGTGCCGATACCGCGTGTGCACTTACGCCGCAAACTGCCTGCAAAGCCACTTCTTATGCAAAACTGGATTCCAGGAATCCGTTTTTCTTGACCACGCGATCGAGTTCGATCAAGGTGGCCAGCAATTCCTTCATGCGCCCCAAAGGCACCGCGTTCGGGCCGTCGGACATGGCCTCTACCGGGTTAGGATGGGTTTCCATGAACAGGCCGGAAATACCCACAGCCACCGCCGCACGCGCCAGCACAGGAACAAACTCGCGCTGACCGCCAGAAGAAGTGCCCTGGCCGCCCGGCAACTGCACCGAATGCGTCGCATCGAACACGACCGGGCAATTGGTTTCACGCATGATCGCCAGCGAACGCATGTCGGATACCAGGTTGTTGTAGCCGAAGGAAACGCCGCGCTCGCAAGCCATGAACAGGTCTTCCGGCAGGCCGACTTCCAGCGCCGCCGCCCTCGCCTTGGCGATCACGTTGATCATGTCGTGCGGAGCCAGGAACTGGCCCTTCTTGATATTCACCGGTTTGCCGGACTGCGCGCAAGCCTTGATGAAATCGGTCTGGCGGCACAGGAAGGCTGGTGTTTGCAACACATCGACCACGGCCGCGACGGGTTTGATTTCGTCGATTTCGTGGATATCGGTCAGCACCGGCACCTGGATCTGCTTCTTGACGTCGGCCAGGATCTCCAGGCCTTTTTCCATGCCCAGTCCGCGGAACGACGTGCCCGATGAACGGTTGGCCTTGTCGAACGAGGATTTGTAGATAAAAGGAATGCCCAGTTCAGCGGTAATTTCCTTCAACTGGCCCGCAGTATCCATCGCCATTTGACGCGACTCGATCACACAAGGGCCGGCGATCAGGAAGAATGGCTGGTCCAGGCCAACCTCAAATCCACACAGTTTCATGATTTATTTCCTGTTTTGGCCGTGGCGTGCTTATGCACCAGCGCAGCCTTGGCAAACGAGATAAACAAGGGATGGCCATCGCGCGGAGTCGATTTGAACTCAGGGTGGTATTGCACACCCAGGTACCACGGATGCACATCGCGCGGCAGTTCCATGATTTCGCACAGGTCTTCAGTCGGGGTGCGTGCAGACACGATCAGACCGGCCTGCTCCACGCGCCCCAGATAATGGTTATTGGCTTCATAGCGATGGCGATGGCGCTCGGTCACTACATTGCCATAGATTTCAGACGCCAGCGTACCCGGCTTGACTGCGCAGGTTTGCGCGCCCAGGCGCATGGTGCCGCCCAGATCCGAATTCTCGTCGCGGGTTTCTACCTTGCCGTCATGGTTTTGCCATTCGTTGATCAACGCGACTACCGGCTGCTCGGTTTCCTGGTCGAACTCGGTCGAGTTGGCTACCGTCAAGCCGGCCTTGTTGCGAGCGTATTCGATCAGCGCAACCTGCATGCCGAGGCAGATACCGAGGTAAGGGATCTTGTTTTCACGGGCAAAACGAGCGGCGACGATCTTGCCTTCCACGCCGCGCTTGCCGAAGCCGCCGGGAACCAGGATCGCATCGTATTTTTCCAGCGCCTTGGTGCCATGCGCTTCTATTTCTTCAGAATCGACGTACTCGATGTTGACACGGCTTTCGGTATGGATACCGGCGTGGCGCAGCGCCTCCGTCAAGGATTTGTAGGACTCGGTCAGGTCGACATATTTACCGACCATGCCTATCGTCACTTCTTCCTTGGGATTTTCCAGCGCGTAGATCAGCTTGTCCCACATTTCCAGGTTGGCTGGTTTTGGCGACAGGCCCAGTTTTTCGCAGACGATCGCATCCAGGCCCTGGTCGTGCAGCATCTGCGGAATCTTGTAGATCGTATCGGCATCCCATACCGAGATCACGGCGTCTTCAGACACATTGGAGAACAGCGAAATCTTCGCGCGCTCATCGTCGGGAATGCGGCGGTCGGCACGGCACAGCAAGGCGTCCGGCGAGATACCGATCTCGCGCAGCTTTTGCACGCTATGCTGGGTAGGCTTGGTTTTCAGTTCGCCGGCGGAGGCCAGGTAAGGCACCAGCGTCAGATGCACGAAGGCCGCAGCATTGCGGCCGGCGCGCAAACTCAATTGACGGGCGGCTTCCAGGAAAGGCAGGGATTCGATATCGCCGACGGTGCCGCCGATCTCCACCAGCGCAACGTCAAAGCCGTTGGCGCCGCGATGGATGTAATCCTGGATTTCATTGGTGATATGGGGAATGACCTGTACTGTCTTGCCCAGGTATTCGCCACGGCGCTCCTTGCGAATCACGGATTCATAAATCTGGCCGGTGGTGAAGTTATTCACCTTGCGCATCTTAGCGGTAATGAAGCGCTCATAGTGGCCCAGATCCAGGTCGGTCTCGGCGCCGTCATCGGTGACGAACACTTCGCCATGCTGGAAAGGACTCATCGTGCCCGGATCCACATTGATATATGGATCAAGCTTGAGCATGGTGACTTTTAGACCGCGCGATTCAAGAATCGCAGCGAGGGAGGCAGCGGCAATACCTTTGCCTAGAGAGGAGACAACGCCCCCGGTAACGAACACAAACTTAGTCATTGCAGAAGGTGCCAGACGGCACAAGCGGGAAATTCGAATTATACACCAAAGCGACTCCCCCTCACAATTTTTCCGGCCCCTTTAGCGCCCCTTCATCGCAAAAGGAGGTTTTTACATCGTATAGAAAAATAGTATTTTGGCAAAATTCTGTGCACCCTCGCCGTTCGTCAATTGGCGGATCTCATTACTCCTGCGGACTATGGATGCGTTAACACCATAGCTGTCGCCGCGCCAGACATAGCCGAGCTCGATCTCGCCGACGCCTCTTTTCGGATCGACCAGGGTGTGCTCATTGGCGAAGTAGCCGCCCTGGATAGTAGCGTTATACGCTACTGCCTTAGCCTCGGCCTTGAAGAAAACATAGTTCGCCGGCTGCTCCGGCAAGGCATTCAATTTCCCTGCCCTGGCCGTCAAACCTAGCGACGCATCGGTAAAAATATTCCCGAAACGGCCTTTGACTACGGGCGTGAGATCCAGCGAGGCGGCCGGAGCCCAACGCAGCGGCGACCATTCGCCATACAGCACGGCGCCCCACTCATTGCCCAGTTGCGTGCTCCATCCTTGCGGCAGCGGCTGATGCAAGAGCCGGTGCAGGTGGGTCTGCGACCAGTCGCCTGCCGC
Source organism: Betaproteobacteria bacterium (assembly GCA_013287275.1). GTDB lineage: Bacteria > Pseudomonadota > Gammaproteobacteria > Burkholderiales > Burkholderiaceae_D > Undibacterium. The sequence continues at coordinate 19,253 of JABDED010000028.1, read as the reverse complement.
GCAAGGCCCCAGGCAGCCCAGGTCCAGCCCTAGCCGGACGCTGCTCCCGCTGGCGTCCGCAGTTTCTTTATAGACGCCGCCAAACAGCCAGCCGGCATAAGGATGGTCGCGCGGGGACAGCTGCGACGGCCGCAGCTTGGTGTCGGACGCGGTATACAGTTCTTGCCCTATGCGCCAGCCGTAGCTGGTGGACTTGTCCTGGGTATTCAAGACACTGCGCTGTCCCAGTTGCACGCCGCTGGTATAAAAGCCGTCCTTGTTATTCAATAGCAGGCTGTCGTTTTCTATATTCAGTTGCCACACCGAGATGCCCTTGGCACGCACATCCTGGTATTCATCCCAGGACGGCATTAGCGACTGGGCGAAGGACGGCAGGCAGGCTAGTGCCAGGCTGGCAGCGGCGAGTTTGCTATAGATGGCTCTTTGCATGGGGCATTTCCTCAAATCAAGTTTTGTATCATTGCATGGGTTGCGGCGGCGGTCTGCGCCGGCACCTCCATTGGTATCAGGTGGCCGCCCGCTATCTGCACGAAATTATTCCCCACCAGTTTCTGTGTCGCTTCCAGTCCCGCCTGCCGGCATTCTATCGACTCCGTCCCACCGACAAAGCCGATGGGAACCGGAAAAGGCTTGTGCAGGATATACGCCAGGCTGTCTGGCAGGCTCTGATAGATTGCGGTTTCAATTTCGCGGGTAAACCTCAAGGTCACACCATCTTGGTGCGGTACAACTCCGGCGTGTATGTAGTCGCGCAGCACTTCCGTCGGCCAGATCGCAAACATCTCTTTTGCCGCAAAATGCTGGTACGCGGCTTCCGCGTTTTTCCACATATTGCGGCGTTTTTCCGAGAATTGCGCGGGAGAGAATTTTTTATCTATGCCCAGCAATTTGAATACCCTCAGCGCCAGCGCCTTCCAGCCGCTGACCAGCGGCGAATCCAGCAGCACTACACACCTCACCAGGTCGGGCCTGGCCTTGGCCGCCATCAAAGACAGGATGCCTCCCAGCGAATGCCCGACCAGGACCACCGGCTGCCGGTAACGGGAAGCCAAAGTATCGATCAGCTCCTGTGCCAGCTTGCCCCAGCCGTCGGTCACCGGGTAGTCCGGATTGTGCGCATGCATATCCAGCGCCTGCACATCATAGTGCGGGGCAAGGTGCTCAAAAAAGACCCTGTAGGTGCCGGCGGGGAAGCTGTTGGCGTGGACAAAGTGCAAAACGGGTTTAGCGGAATCTGGGGACATAAATTAAGGTTGCAGTGCAATTCGGGTTTTTGGCGCTTAATCCCGTTTTCCCGCTTGCGGGATAGGGAATGCGCGGTCAGCGACGATACCAATACCGCGCGTGCTCGCTGCGATATTCGGAAAACTCCAGACCGACCCCGAATTGTAATGTGATTGCGCCTGATTCGTCTGTTCTTAGACGTTTTATTCCAAAATCAGCATAACGCGCAAAGATTTCCTGCTTAGGATGGTGGAAGCGGTTCCGGTATCCGACCTGGAACAGCGCCAGCTCGGGATGCACGGCTTGCAGGAAAGGCGCGGTAGACGAGGTGCCGCTGCCGTGATGCGGCGCCAGCAGCACCGTGGCAGGCAATTTGTCTGCGGCGCTGTTGAGCAGTTCCTGCTCCTGCACCGCCTCTATATCGCCGGGCAGCAGGATGGAATGGCGGCCCTGCGTGACCTTCAGCATGCAGCTGCGCGCATTCGGTTTCCACTTATCGCTGTCATAGCTGGCTGGCGCCGGCTGCAATATCTCAAAATGGATGCCGTCCCAATCCCAGGCCTGGCCGGCTTCACACCTGCTGTGATTGGGCGCAGCGGCTACGATCGCACTGTCTGCCGCCAGCGAGGATTTCACCCAGCCGACCGGCATATGCAGGAACACCGACAGCGCGCCGCCGGAATGATCATTATCGTTATGCGAGATGACGACAGCATCCAGCCTGGCTATGCCACGCGCATCCAGATAGGGCAGGATCACGCGGCTGCCGCCGTCCGATTCCGGCGAATAAAAGGGCCCGGTGTCATACAGGAGCCGGTGCTGCGAAGTCTCCACCAGCAACGCCATGCCCTGCCCTATATCGAAGGCGGTAACCGTCATCTCGCCTCTTTGGGATGGCGAGGCTGGTTGCATAGTAAGGGCAGCCAGCAGATCAGCCCCAGCCAGCGGACGGGCCAGCCGCGCGGCGCCAATAGCCATAGCGTGCCCAGCATCGCCACGACAAACATCCAGGTTGCAGGAATAGGCGCGCTCCAGACCGCATAAGACAGCTTGCTCAGATATTCCAGGCAGCCTGCCAGCAAGGCGATGCAGGCATGCGCTATTTGCAGCAGCCAGCCGGCGACAGGCGCGGGAGCCAGGCTGCCAAGCAACGCCAGCGGCGTCACGACAAAGCTCACCAGCGGAATCGCGATTGCGTTGGCAACCGGGCTGATCAGCGATATCTGCCCGAACAGCAGCAAGGTCAAAGGCACCAGGCCCAGGGTCACCACATATTGCGTATGGCTGGCGGCATCCCAGGCCGCGCGCCATTTGTTTTGCATGGTTTGCTTTTGCAGGTACTGCACCCGCCCCACTCCGGCGAACAGGATGATCGCTACCGCACCAAAAGACAGCCAGAAACCCGGCCACAATACCGCCCACGGATCCAGCACCACCACGATGCCCAGCGCCAGGCACAATACATGCGACACGCTGGTCAAACGGCCAAACCACAGCGCTGCGGCGATCACCATCAGCATGTACAGGGTCCGCTGCGCCGGCACGCCGAAACCGGCCAGCGCCACATATACGAATGCCATCAACGCACCGGCTATCGCTGCCGCCTGTTGCGCCGGCAATAGCAAAGGCAGTTGCGCACTGGTAAAAAAAGAACGCCGCCACAGCCAGTACACCAGGCTGGCGAACAGGCCGGCGATCATGGTGATGTGCAAACCGGAGATGGAAATCAGGTGTCCTATTCCCGTCCGGTTGAAGACCTTCCAGTCGGATTGCGATACTTCGCGCTGGTCGCCAACCACCAGGGCTACCAGCACACCGGCATAGGGCTTGTCAGGCAAGGCAGTATTGATGCGTTGCCTCAGCCAGGCGCGACTGAGCTCCACGACATTGCCGAAGCTCCATACAAAATTGGCCAGCCGCTGGTTCTTCAGCGTGGTATTTGCGTCGGAACGCACGGTGCCGGTGGCGCGCAGGTTTTGCTCCAGCAACCAGGCTTCGTAGTCAAAGCCGAACTCATTGGCATTGCCGTGCGGCCGCTTCAGGCGCACCGTCAGTTGCCAGCGCTCTCCCGGCCGCACATCCCCTATCGGCCCCAACGCCTGGCTGCCAAAACTGGAATACCAGGACAGGGATACTTTGGAAGGCAGCACTGGCAAGCTGCGGCCCTGCGCAAGCGCCTGCTCCACGGCGAAATTGAAGCGCACGCCTTGCGGGAACTGGTGCGGCAGGCTGTCTATGGTGCCCACTACGGTGACATCCCGCCCCTCCCACTCTGCCGGCAACTCCTGTGACAGATAAGCGTGCGCAAACACACTGGCCCAGATAAAGCCGGCGACGCCTGCGCCAGCAAAGCTCAGCACCAGGCGGACATACGGACGGGAATATTTAAGGCCGGCAAAAAAACACAGGCAGGCTGCCAGCAGCAATAGCCCAAGATATTCCCATTGCAGCAGGCTGGCCTGCTGCTGCAGGCAGACAACGCCGAGTACAAAGCCTATGATGGCGCTGCGCATCGGCCTGGCAACTATGCCGACAACATGCGCGGCAAGACCTGGTGCGCGTTGGCGCTGGTTTGCCGGGCCACCTGCTCCACGGGCAAGCCACGCAGCTCTGCCAGCACCTGCCCTATCTGCGGCAACTCTGCTGGACTGTTCGCCGCCGGATGCAACCAGCTGGGGGAAATATCCGGCGCATCGGTTTCCAGCACGATGGCTTCCAGCGGCAGTTGCGCAGCCAGGCGGCGGATTTGCAGCGCGCGGGTAAAGGTCATCGCGCCGCCGAATCCCAGCTTGAAACCCATGTCCACAAACGCCTGCGCCTGCTGCTCGCTGCCGTTGAACGCATGGGCAATGCCGCCCACGACCTTGATGCGACGCAGGTATTTGAGGATGATGTCTTGCGAGCGCCGCACATGCAGCAGCACAGGCAGATCAAAATCGCGCGCGATTTTTAATTGCTCCGCATAAAAAAATTCCTGTTTTTCTTTCAGCGGGCTGACCGACAGTTCCGGCACAAAAAAATCCAGGCCGATTTCGCCGATGGCGACAAAACGCGGATTTTCCTGCGGGTGCTCGAGGATGTTCGCGACGGTGTCGCGCAAGGCCTGCAGGTCTTGTTCCTTCGCACTGGGCACATACATGGGATGGATGCCAAGCGCATAGAAACAGTCGCGCCGTTGCTGCGCCAATTGGGCCACCGCAGAAAAATTACTGGGATGGACAGCGGGTATTACAATCGCAGACACCTGCTTTTGCACAGCACGCTCAGCGACCGCGAGCGAGTCGCCGCCAAACTCGGACGCATCGAGGTGGCAATGGGTGTCTATCCACATGGCCAGGGCTCTTGCGGTGCAGATCGCGGTAGCGGATGAAGTGACGGTAGGGGCATGCAATAATTATACTGTGAGCCCGGTACTCCCTCACTTTTTTTGAGGTTTTGTTCCGCTCTTGGCAAATAAGGGCGGACACAGGTACACTATTTATATAGTTACTTCTGGTTTAATTTGCGAGCCAGTCCGGGCATGGCGCAGCCTGGTAGCGCACCTGCTTCGGGAGCAGGGGGTCGGAGGTTCAAATCCTCTTGCCCGGACCATTGAGCTCGTTTTCAAAGGCGGTTTGATTGTTTGCTGTCCCTGGCTTTGCAGGGACGGCTCCGGCATGCCCATATAGCCTGCCCCTAGTAGCCTGGATGGAGCGCAGCGTAATCCGGGGCCGTGCGGATCGCGAACTTCAATGCCCCCTCGGCGGCCCCCCCCTCCCCGGATTCCGCTGCGCTCCATCCAGGCTACGTTCCTGTACCGTTTGCAGCGCTAAAGGTTTGCTGCATTCAGCAGCAATTTCCCTCATGCTCTTCGTGCTCGCTGACTGACGCGCGCAACAATTTGGCCGCCTGCACCATGTTTTCCAATGCCGCTATGGTTTCCGGCCAGTCGCGGGTTTTCAGGCCGCAATCCGGGTTAACCCATAGGCGCCGGTCCGGTATCACTCCCCTTGCCTTTTGCAGTAGCCTTTGCATTTCCGGCACACGCGGCACGCGCGGCGAATGGATATCGTAGACGCCGGGGCCGATTTCGTTCGGGTAGGCAAACTCGCCAAAGCCGTCCAGCAACTCCATGTCCGAGCGCGAAGTCTCTATCGTGATCACATCCGCATCCATCGCCGCGATCCACGGCAAGATGTCGTTGAACTCGGAATAGCACATATGCGTGTGTATCTGCGTTTCATCCTTCACGCCGGAGGCGCAGACCTTGAAAGCCCGCACCGCCCAGTCCAGGTAATGCGGCCAGTCGCCGCTCTTCAGCGGCAAGCCTTCGCGGAAGGCCGGTTCATCGATCTGTATCATGCCTATGCCGGCTTTTTCCAGGTCGCAGACTTCATCGCGCAGGGCCAGTGCAATTTGCAGCGCCGTCGTTTCACGCGGCTGGTCGTCGCGCACGAAAGACCATTGCAGCATCGTCACCGGGCCGGTCAGCATGCCCTTCATGGGCTTGGCCGTCAGGCTTTGCGCAAACTGGCTCCAGCCCACCGTCATTGCCTCGGGACGGTACACGTCGCCGTAGATAAACGGCGGCTTGACGCAGCGCGAACCGTAGCTCTGCACCCAGCCGTTCAGCGTAAAACCGTAACCCCATAGCTGCTCGCCGAAATATTCGACCATGTCGTTGCGCTCGGGCTCGCCGTGCACCAGCACGTCTATCCCCAGTTGCTCCTGTTTTTCGACGACGATGCGGATTTCTTCACGCATCGCATCCAGGTAATCCAGATGCCCCAGGTCGCCGCGCTTGTGCGCCGCGCGGGCCTGGCGAATCGCCTTGGTCTGCGGAAAGGAACCTATGGTCGTCGTCGGGAACAGCGGCAAATCAAAGCGCGCCTGTTGCCTGGCAATGCGCTCTCCGAATACACTGTGCCGCTGCGCGTCCGCCGGGGTCAAATCATCCACCCTCTTCTTGACCAGAGGATTGTGGATGCGGCTGGATACCTTGCGGCTATGGGTCGCGATTTGCGACGCGGTGAATTGCGGCAGCACCTGCGCCGCCTGGCCATTCAGAGCGGATGTCAGTGCGACGATCTCATCCAGTTTTTGTGTCGCAAAGGCGAGCCAGCTTTTCAGTTCCTGGTCCAGCGATGTTTCAAACGCCAGGTCCACCGGCACATGCAAGAGCGAGCAGCTGGGCGCAATCCACAATTGTTCGCCCAGTTGCTGCTTCAGTGACTGCAGGCTCTTCAGCACATCGGACAAGTCGGCGCGCCAGATATTGCGGCCGTCGATCACGCCGGCCGACAATACCCGCCCTTGCGGCCAGTTGGCCATCAAGGGCTGCAATTGCTGCGGCGCCCTGACCAGATCTAGGTGCACGCCGGCCACAGGCAGGCCATGCAGCAACTCGGCATGGCTCGCGACCGATTCAAAATAAGTGGCCAGCAACAGCTTGGGCGCCTGGATGGCCAGTTCTGCATAGGCCGGCACAAACGCCTCCTTCCATCTGGCATCCAGTTCCAGCGTCAATACCGGTTCATCGATCTGCACCCATTCCACGCCTGCTGCCTGCAGCCGTGCCAGCACTTTCTGGTAGGCCGGCAACAGTTTCGGCAACAGATCGAGTTTGTGACTCAGGCCGCTCTTGATCTTGCCCAGATATAGCAGGCTGATGGGGCCGATCAGCGTCAGCTTGGCCTGGTGGCCCAGCGCCTGCGCTTCCGCCAGCTCATCGAACAACCAGTCGACGCCGCCGTCAAAACGGCTGTCGGCAGTCCATTCGGGCACCAGATAGTGGTAATTGGTATCAAACCATTTGGTCATTTCCATCGCAAAATGCTGCGCATTGCCGCGCGCCAGCGTGAAATATTCAGACAGGGACAGCTCTTTGGCATCAAATCCGAAGCGTGTCGGCAAACCGCCCAGCAAGGCCAGCGTACTCAGCACCTGGTCATACCAGGCGAAATCGCCAACGCTGACCACATCCAGGCCCGCCTGCTTTTGCAGACCCCAATGGCGTGCGCGCAGGTCGACGCCAACGTCGCGCAGTGCTGCCTCGGACAAATCGCCGCGCCAGAAAGCCTCCTGTGCAAATTTCAGTTCGCGTTGAGCGCCTATGCGCGGAAACCCCAATATATGTGCCGATGCCATGCTTTTCTCCGATGTTGACGATTACCAATTGCTTGCCATGATCGGATAACATCCATTATGATTCAAACGATAAATTTTAAGAATAAACTTGAATTTCATTCATAATCAAATTCACCGACAGAATATATGCATTCGATCCTGGAGCTCCGCCACCTGAAAACCCTGCATGCGCTGCGCGAAGCGGGCAACCTGCTGCGGGCCGCGACCTTGCTCAACGTGACCCAGTCAGCGCTGTCGCATCAAATCAAATTACTAGAAGATCACCACGGTACGGCACTTTTTGAACGAAAATCGACGCCGATACGGTTTACCCCTGCCGGCGAGCGGCTGCTGCAGCTGGCCGATAGCGTGCTGCCACAGATTGCGAATACTGAGCGCGACCTGGCCCGGATGGCCCAGGGAGTTGCCGGCCAACTGCGCATCGCGGTGGAATGCCACACCTGCTTTGACTGGCTGATGCCGGCGATGGATGTATTCCGGCAACGCTGGCCCGAGGTGGAACTGGATATCGTGTCCGGCTTCCAGGCCGATCCGGTAGGCTTGCTGTATGAACACAGGGCTGACGTAGCCATCGTTTCTGAAATCGACCATGCCGAAACGGTGGACTACCATCCCTTGTTTCGTTTCGAGATCGTCGCGCTGCTGGCCAAGGAACATCCGCTGGCGAGCCGCGACTATCTGGTGGCGCAGGATTTTGCGACCGATACCCTGATCACCTACCCGGTGCCGGACGATATGCTGGATGTGGTGCGGCAGGTGCTGAAACCGGCGGGGGTGGAGGCGGCCGCGCGAAGGACGACCGAACTGACGGTCGCCATGCTGCAACTGGTCGCCAGTCGGCGCGGTATCGCAACCTTGCCGGTATGGGCAGCGCAGAACTATGTAAACCGCGACTATGTGATGCAAAAACGCATTACCACAGAGGGACTGACCGGCAAGCTGTACGCCGCCTGCCTACCGGAGATGTCCGGCAAATCCTACTTGAGCGATTTTGTCCAGACCATACGCGAGAGCAGCTACCTGAACCTGCCCAGCATTGAACTTATTTAAGCAAATTCTCCGCTGCCACCAGCACGCCATCCGCATCGGCATAGATCCAGTCGCCGGGATGGATGCTGACGCCGGCGATACTGACGCGTACATCCTGCTCGCCGGTGGCGCGCTTGGCGCTGCGCACCGGGAAAGAAGCCAGCGCCCGGATGCCGATATTGCAGGCATTGAGCTCTTCCACATCGCGCACGCAGCCATTGACGATGATGCCGGCCCAGCCGTTTTGCTGCGCCAGGCTGGCCAGATTGCCGCCCACCAGCGCACAACGAAAACTGCCGCCGCCGTCTATCACCAGCACCTGCCCATCGCCGGGGCTTTCCAGTTTGCTCCTGACCAGGGTGTTTTCTTCAAAGATTTTCAGCGTGACCGCGGGCCCGAAGAATTTTCCCTGGCGGCCGAATTTCATGAAGATGGGCGGCAACACCCGCAATTCGCCGGTGGCGAGTTTGTCTTCGTTGGCATCGCAAATATCGCAGGTAAAGAAACTCATGGCTTGGCCTTGTCTGGTTAAAACTAAAATACTTATTAACTCCATATTAACCAAACCCCGCAGCTTTGCAATCTTTGTGTTGCCTGAAGCTTAGATCTGTTCGCGTGACTAGTTAAGTTCCCTCGCCCGCATGCGGGAGAGGGCTAGGGTGAGGGGCGTCGAATAAATGCGGAGAACTTATGAACGCAAGCGTTGAAATCAGTTCAGCCTCGATTTTTGGATGCCGTTATGCGTCTTCATTCCTATTTGCCTGTTCTCCCAAGCAAATTTTCTACATCCGTTTAAGCACCCTCACCCTACCATCTCCCGCACGCGAGCGAGGGTAACACCCAGGCTGCAGTGCCCGATTCGCGACCTCATTGGCATTTTTTACAAGAAGCAAGCAAACTTCTCCCGTCTGTTTTAAGATAAAGCCATATTTTTTATCGCAAACCTGCCATGCCCCTCGTTCCACTCAAGCATACTGAATCGGCGCCGCCCAGTACCACGCCCACTCCGGAGCGCAAGCTCAGAATGGTGGCGCGGGATCTGATCGCGCACCAGGTATTAAAACCGCATAGTCATCCCTGGGGTCAGCTGACTTATGCACGTGACGGCATGCTGCACGTGATCGCCGACAACAACACCTGGTTTGTGCCGCCCATGCGTGCCATCTGGATACCGCCGAATATCGTGCACGAGATACGCACCATGGAAAATGCGCGCTTGCGCGCGCTGTACAGTTATGCCGGTTATGTACCGTTTCCGGACGATCATTGCGTCGTGCTGGAAGTGTCGCCGCTGCTGCGGGAATTGATACTCAGCATAGAAAACATCAACCAGGCCGGCCCTCGTGAAGACCATCTGGTGCAGGTGATCCTGGATGAATTGCAGCATGCGGAAACCCTGCCCATGCATCTGGCAATGCCGCATGACAAACGCCTGAAGACCCTGTGCGAAAGCCTGATCGCCGAACCTGCATCCACGCTGACGCTGGAAGACTACGCGCAACAAGTCGGCGCTTCGGCCCGCACGCTGTCGCGCCTTTTTGAGCAAGACCTGGGCCTGACCTTCGGCCAATGGCGGCAACAGATGCGGCTGACCAGGGCCACCTCATTGATTGCCAACGGCCTGCCTTTGTCCAGGGTCGCCAGCCAACTGGGCTACACCAGCCAGTCGGCATTTTCTGCCATGTTTAAAAAGACCTTCGGCAAGTCGCCCTCGGCGTTTTACCAGGACAAATAAACACCGGGTGGACGCGATCGAAAAACCATACGATTGCCTCAAGATAAAATAAGTGCCGGTTTTCTTAAACACAGGGCAGGTTTGGGCGTGCAAGTTTAAGCGTGGGTGATCAGCCCGCGATGTCAAGCCGCGTGGCCTGGAGCAAACCGACTAGAAGACGGACTAACGGTTCCGCGTTTCTTCTTCGGCTTTTTTCTTCTGTTCCTCTGCCTTCGAGCCGGGTTCGGGTTTCGGAGCGGACGCCTGGGGTGGCGCGGCCGCGGCTGCTCTCCTGGCGGCATCAGCTTTAGCCGCTTCGGCTCTAGCAGCATTGGCTCTAATTGCGTCCGTTTTTGCTGCATCAGCCTTGGCCGCCTCGACTTTAGCAGCATCAGCCCTAGCTGCTGCTTCGGCTTTTACTGTCGCGGCCCTGGTAGCATCGGCCTTGGCGGCATCAGCTCTAGCCGCTTCGGCTTTAGTTGCCTCGGCTCTAGCCGCATCGGCTCTGGCGGCATCGGCTTTAGCAGCTGCTTCAGCCCTGGCAGCGTTGGTTCTTGCGGCCTCGGCTTTGGCTGCATCCACCTTGGCTGCCTCGATTTTGGCAGCGTCGGCTCTAGCTGCTGCCTCGGCTTTTACTGTCGCGGCCCTGTTAGCATCGGCTTTTGCTGCGTCGGCCCTGGCTGCATCAGCTCTGGCCGCCTCAGTTTTAGCGGCGTTGGTCCTCGCGACCTCGGCTTTGACTGCATCAGCCTTGGCTGCCTCCGCTTTAGTAGCGTCGGTTCTAGCTGCTGCGTCGGTTCTAGCTGCTGCTTCGGCTTTTGCTGTCGCAGCCCTGTTAGCATCGACTTTTGCTGCATCGGCCCTGGCGGCATCAACTCTAGCCGCCTCAGTTTTAGCGGCGTTGGTCTTCGCGACCTCGGCTTTGGCTGCATCAGCCTTGGCTGCCTCTGCTTTAGTAGCGTCGGTTCTAACTACCGCTTCGGCCTTAGCGGCGTCGGCTTTTGCTGCTTCGGCTTTTGCTGCTTCAGCTTTTGCTGCTTCGGCTTTTGCTGTTGCGGTCTTGGCGGCATCGGTTTTGGCTGTGTCGGCTCGGGCTGCCTCAGCTTTGGCTGCGTCGAGTTTCGCTGCTTCGGGCTTGGCCCCATCGGCCTTGCTTGCTTCGGCTTTACGGGCGTCCGGCGATTTTCCAGCCGGAGGGGTTGCCGGTGGTGGCGCGGTCGGAGCCGGTGCCTGTGCAGTGGTCACTACGCTGATCTTGGACCCCGATGCTGCCGGGGTAGCTGGTTTCAATTGTGTGCGTTGTGCTTCGTCGATAGGCGCGCCCGGCTTGGAGGCCAATTGTTTTTGCTGTGCTACAAAGGGAACAGGAGGCGGCGGCGGTGCAGTGTAGGCGACGACCGCCTGCTCTCGGACAGGCGGCCTGGCACCGGTGCTGGGGGCGCCGCCGTGCACGCTTTGTTGCACCGGCACCAAGGCGGCGACATGTGCTACCGGTGCGCTGATGGCTGCTTCTTTTGAAATCGCCACCGCTGCCTTGGCCACCGGCTGCGATTGCACGAACGCCTGTGCAGGTACGGCGACCACAGCGCCCGTTACCTGCTGGTTGACATAGACTACTTTGGTCACGTTGGTGGTGTTGTATACGTTAGTAGTGGTAGTCGTGTTGTAGACGTTGGTGATGGTGGTAGGAGCGATCACAGCATTGCTACGATTGATATTATCGAAATAAGTGCGGCTTACAGGATAAGAGGGCTGGTAGACTTCGCGCGGCGCAAGCGGGAACCAGCCTACTGCGGCTGCAATCGCGCCGATGGATAGCGATACCTGTAGATTCTTGCCACCGACAAACGCTACCAGCGCCGGCGCATAGACAGCCTGCTCACGCGGCGGCCCTGGGACCCAGCCCCACGATCCTCTGATATTTGCCCAGCGGCCATAGTGCGACACGGCAAAGCCCCAAGACGCATCGTCCACCCAAGTCCAGCCCCAAGGATCAATCCAGGCCCAATGGCCGTCGCGGTAAGGGGTCCAGCCGGCAGCCACGTGCGTTGGAGTCCAAACGTTGCCGTAGCTCGGGTCCTCATGCCAACTGCCGTTGGAATCCAGGTCTTCATAGCCGACCACTTCGGATGAAACATAGCGCGCGGACGGTGAATTGTCGCTACGGTAGTCGCGATCACGTGCCCAGCGGTCCAGATCGTCATCGCGCCGCGACGTCAACAGATCATAGTCGGACAGGCCAGTGCCATAGAAGCGATACCCTTGCTGCGAATTGACCGCGTATGATGCGCCTTCGCCATACACTTCGGCCTGGCCGCTCTGGGCCATGACTGCGGTTGCGTCGTCGTCCGGGTTCACATCAATGCGGTATTCGCCGGGGCGGCGCAGGATAAAGGCGAGATTGGGGGTATCCACCTCAAAGCTCTGGTTCCGCCCCATCCGGCGTACCCGAATTTTCAGCGTGCCTTGTGAAAGCCGCACTTGCGTGATGCGGTCGTCAAGATTGAGCAAGGTCACGCTGGTGGCCGCGCCCAAGCGGATCGCCGCCCCGCCGACCTGCAACTCGGCACGCGAATTGGCGTCCGCCCATAAGCGGTCGCCGTTGGTCAGCGGCCGGTTGACCATCGCTTGTACCCAATCGGGCTGACCAGCCGGCGAGAAACTTACAGTGCCACTGACGTAGCCCAGACGCGCTGCGCGCAAGGGCGGCTCCGCACCAGCCCCGCCGCTAAATGCCAACATCAGAAAACAGACGATCAGCGACAGTGAACGACGAAGGCTTGGGATGTCCATGGGAACTCCTTTTAGAAGTATCTGCTCCCGCAACGTCCATAATGGACAACCGGTATCGTCGACATTGGCGGCAGAGTTCCCCGTCTTGGTCATTGCGTTCGCCTACTAAACTTGTAAGCTATCAGCAAATACGTTTTCTGCACGTACGCTAGTTCACATACCGCCACGATAGGTAAGAAAATACGTTCACCGTCAGGGGAATCACGACTATTTCAATGGTCGAGTCGGCTTTGCAAATAAACAGCGGGTGAGCCTGGCTGACTTCGCTGGCGGCCTGGCGACTCAGGGAAGCAAATTGGAACATGTGGGTGGCGCTATCATGCTTGCCCTCAAACAGGACAGATCCGCGCCCGCAGGATTAGCTAAAATGCGGCCACTAAACATCAGCGCCAACAATCATATTCACAAAATCCATAACTGCTATGGGAAATTGAAATTAGACAAGTATCTCTACGCTTTTTACTATTTGCGCAGCTTATACAAATTTACTCAAAAAGGAAGTCGTCATGTCTATCATTTTAAATATCCTTCCATTGGCAGTCGTTGGGCTTAGCTTTGTGCTGAGACTTTACGTTTCGATGCCGTCAAAATCACGGGCAAAACTGGCAGGGGTTTTTCGTTAATCAGCCTTCATCGATAGGAGGCACCCACACGACTGAGTAAGGCTTCCATGCTGGATGCGGAAATACTCTTCGTCGTGAGCATAGGTGCCGCCCCTCCACCCCGGCATACCTGAACAGGTCGGGTACTGTGAAGAGAATAGGATGGATACTGTGTTGCGCACAGCGTTTACAGTCCTTCAACATTTTTTCGACGACGGGCCGCACCCGCCCCGTTGCGGAAGTTCACACGGGCCGATTGGCCTCTTGGGCCATCGCATCAGTGCTGTTACGAATGCCTACTTTCTGATATATCCACCAGTAGGCAAGTCCACTTGCGAGTCCCGAGCCAAGATAATTCAAAGAATCGTACAGACCGGATTGTGTCCAGCGGACAGATGTGAACGGTACGGCAAGCTCAATCCAAATAGGTATGGCACAGATGACGCCAGTCATTGCAAACTGCCACGGCTATTGATGTCACTCAGGTGAACTATGCCGGGCTCTTGTACTGGCCCTGGCAATATCGATTCCGAGGGCTGCTTTGCGCAGCCGGCAATGACGCCGCAAATGATCGAAGGCTGCCCGTGTGTCATACATCAGCTGATAATGATAGTAGTTAATCTGTTCCAGCACGGCCCCTAGCAGCAGGCCTACGGACCATCGCATATCAGCGTCTGACAGAGACGTATGCTCCAGCAAAAACAGGACCACAAGCATGCAGCCAATGGCCATAAGGTTCGACCACTTAAATCCGCGGAAGACTTGGTAGAAATAGGTAGGAAGTGCTGCTTGACCCACGATCGACCGCAGCTTGAGATGCCAATACAGTGTACCCTGTACTAAAATATAAACCAACAAGCTCAGCGCTGCGATGCGCATACTCCATGCGATCTCACCACCATTGACCCACGATTTCCAAGAAATAACTGCTGGCAGAACGACTGCTGCTAAAGCCTCGCGGCTGCGAAGGTACCGGAGGCGATTAGTCAATGTATGCATGAAGTAACATTCAAATTAGGCCGACACGATCGGCCGCCATAAACAAAACAAACAACCGCTTCTGGACAAGGCCATAGGAGCCGAAGATAGAGAGCTCAGGGACCAAACCCGACGGGTGGTATTTAGTCGTGACCGTCCGCAGCCGACACGTGTCTTCTTTCAGAAACTCGGCAATTCATACATGATTTATGTGAGGGTTAACCAAAAGACTATTGCGACAACGATATAGGCCGTTGCGGCAAATAACGAAAGAATATTTACACGACTGCGCCAAACTGGATTTTTAATCAGCTTGTACGTGAAAATAGGCACTGCAACACACTCCCACACAAGAGCGCCAACGCCCCAGAGCGCAACAAAGAATATCAGCATCGACATAGAGCCATGCGCGTAAATGACCCCGCCAACAGAAAAATAAATCTCTATCAAAACGAAAGTCGCAACCGGGACTATCAACGGTGCAATCAGCGCCTTGATCGTTGGGAAAAGTTTGCGTTCGCTGTCCACTATTCACCGTCTCCTATTGGCCGACGGCAGGCGGTTGCCTACTCCGTCAATCTGTTGGGTCGATTCTTCATGCGAAAAACCGCTGACGCAAAAAAATATCCTATGACAGCCCACCACAAAAAAACCAACGCAATTCCACACCTTGCTTCCTCCATGGGCATTGCCCGATATGAGCATGCCGACTAAAAAACCAGGGTAGTTAAGTAATACGAACGAAAAACCAAACACAGGATGATTGCCGAGAAAGCTGTTCAGCGAGGACGATGTATCCATCGAAATCCATCCGATGCCAGTCATCGCAGTCCCGATTGCTACTCCTGATGTTAATTTGACGATAGCGGAATTCATAATTGGAAATATCCCGGCCTTAGTGTCAGTCCGCTTCTGGCCGCGATGCGTCGGCCATTCATCAGCTTACAACTTTTCGCCTGGTGTCTTTCTCCCGGAAATAAATGTTACTTTGGCGATTTTTCCATCGTGAACCTCATAAATTGCAATCGCCTCCATGACACCCGGTCCTTCGGGCAGCGTGACGCGAACGCGCTCATGGTCGATGACGGTATTTCCCATAACAATGCGCTTTACGATGATGCAATGCAAAATCGTGTCGCTGAACCGTGCCGTATAGCGCTTGCGCATTTCCTCCTTTCCCTTCGCCGACGGTGTGTTCGGAAATCCAAAAAGCTCGGCTTCGTCCGCATACGTGGAAAGGAACGCATCTATGTCGCGCGCATTATAGGCATCGAGCTGTTTCTGGACGATTTCCTCGGCAGAGTTCGTCTCGACAGCCGATGCGAACTGAGACATCATTGAAACGCAAAAAATCAATGGGGCGTAGATGACTGATTTGAATATATCTTTCATGCCAGACTCCTTCTCGGAGTAAGTTGGCCATCAACCATGGGCTTTGTCGTCACCAAGCAGTAAGCCATATTCAATTTAATCGCAATGAGCTAAGCCGCTGATGCATAGTGCCTGAGCTAAATTAACAAAGCAACATCATATTGGCAGAGTTCTCAAATGTTCCTCCTGGCCGGATGCGGTCACCCCAAAGCCGACAGCGGTTTTGCCTAAATCTATAGGACCCCAACTTCCTTGAGCCAGCTTTCGACCAGCGATGGCCAGGCTGCTACCGGATGTTCTTTGTCCCTGAGCCCGAAAGCGTGCCCTCCCTTTGCAAAGAAATGAATCTCTGCGGCCACTCCCGCGTGATTAAGGGCGCTGGCGTAGAGAATACTGTTGCAGATGGGATCGACCGGGTCATTCCAAGCTTGCACCAGAAATGTTGGTGGCGTCTCCTTCGTCACGTGAATGCTCGAATTGAATTCGCCGCCAGAGCGGCACAGGTGGCCCGGATATAGCGCGATAGCAAAGTCAGGACGACTACTTACCCTATCAACAGCATCGACTGGCTTGTACGCAGGCGCGAAAATGTTGCTCGTCTGCGCAACCAGATATCCCCCGGCCGAGAAGCCGATGACGCCAATTTTTCCCGGGTTGAGGTTCAGTTCTCTTGCCTTCGATCGTACCAGCTTAATGGTCCTCTGCGCATCCTGTAGCGCACGCGGTATTTTTGGCGTAATCCTGCATTGACATTTGTCATCCCAGTAATCGTTCCCTCCGGGGACGCGGTATTTGAGCAGCACGCAGGTGATACCCCGTGATGTCAGCCACTCGCAGATTTCTGTGCCCTCCAAGTCGATGGCCAGGACCCTGAACCCTCCACCTGGAAATACGACTACAGCGGCCCCTGTGTTCAGGCCCTTCGCCGGATACACGGTCATAGTTGGCTGGCTGACGTCATTAATCTGCATCCATCCACCGTGTCCTGTTACAGGGACTACCGACTCTGGCTTTTGGGCGGATATCGCATCAGGTACTGCACCGGGCCAGATGGCAATCTGTACCTGACCCGACGATGGCTGCCAAGTCTCAGCTTGCGCCGGAACTAGGCCGATCAATAAAAAAGCTAAACCTAGCAAGAATCTGGTATGCACGAACTTTCCCTGAGCTGATTGTTGAATGAGCACTGATGGCTGCGGAAGTAGGGGCAAAGAATATCACTGACCGCCTTCCAACGGAAAGCCGTCACCTGCCAGCGCAGCCTGCCCGGCAACTGCACTAACGACAGGAAAAATGAATTCAAAGAGCTGCTGATGGAAACACAAGCTCTGCAATCCTAGCCCGCATCCCTTTGGAGCAAAGATGAACTCACTAGGGCTCCTGGCATCGAAGTAGATGCCCGTTGGAGACGGCTGAGCAAACCGACGTTTGATCCGGGGGCGTTCGGTTCGTCGTCGCGTAAAATCCGCTTCCGGCGCTTGCCCGTCCGGCTACCGGACATACTTAAACGATAACCGTCGTCATATTAAAATGCGTGGCGTACCACGTCAATTTAATATTGCATTGACAACTATTATGTGACAACATGTGCCGTCACCTTTTACGTAATACGAGTGTTCCCTGCTCGTCCGGTGAGATTATGCAGTGTAGGTCCCGGCTGCCCTTGCACGGCCGTTGTTCGACAGCACAGCAGGCGATGGGCAAGGCCAACCGGAAGACTACAAATATCCAGCATCATTTTTTTCATCATTCAAGTGCATTGCAACACGCGGCAGCCTAAGGCTGCTTACTTACCAAACCAGGCACAAAAAAGCATCTGCAAGACTGACAGAATGTCAAAACTACAGATGAATAAAAGGAGGTATCACTTGTTAGCTAAACACACCCTGGCCGGTTTCCGGCTTGGCGCATTGGCGGCTTGCGCAGTACCGGCGCTAGTTTTTGCCCAGGCTTCATCGCTCCCGCTTTTGGCCACAGCCGCAGCTACTGCTGCGGCACCAACAGTTGCCGGTACGGCCTCCGGCTATAGCCAGCCGCCTAAAAACATTCTGGATGTGATGCGTGCACCATCGCCGCCCGTGCCCTCTGTCAGTCCTACGCGGGACAAGATGCTGCTGGTTTCCATGCAGGACTATCCGTCGATTTCTCGCGTGGCCACGCCCTTCCTGCGCCTGGCCGGTGTGCGTATCGAGCCGAAGAACCACAGTAAACATGATACCCCCGGCGGCTACGGCATTACTCCCTGCGCCAGCAGCTTTGCGCTGGTCCAGGTTGCCGATGGCTCACAGCGCAACGTCAAGCTGCCTGACGGCGCCTGTCCGGGTTCGCCGGTCTGGAGTGCGGACGGCAAACGCTTTGCCTTTGAAAACGTCGCCGCCGATTCGGTCGAGCTCTGGACAGGCGATGCCAGTACCGGCGAGGTGCGCCGCGTGCCCGGTGCGCAACTGAACCCGATGTTTGAAGACGCGCTGCAGTGGATGCCCGACCAGAAGACGCTGCTGGTCAAGCTGGTACCGAAGCGCATGGGCCCGCCTCCTGCCGAGCCGGTAATCCCAGCTGGCCCGAGCATCCAGGAATCCAATGGCGAAAAAGGCCAGAGCAGCACCTACGAGAACCGCGACACGCTGAACAACCGGCACGACGAGGACCTGTTCGATTACTACGGGACCGCACAAATCGCCCTCGTCAATGCCGGTACCGGTGCGATTACGCTGATTGGCAAGCCGGACCGTTATGCTCAGCTTGACCCGGCGCCGGATGGGCGGCATGTGCTGGTATCGACCATCCACAAGCCCTACTCCTACGTCACCACCTACGATCGCTTCCCGCAGGAAGTGGACATCTGGGACGTGTCAAAGCGCCCGGGCATGGTGAGCCAACATATCGCCTCGCTGCCGCTGGCGGATCGCGTCCCCATCCACGGCGTGCCGCTCGGCCCGCGTGACTTCTCCTGGCGTGCAACCGAACCCGCCACGCTGGTCTGGGTCGAAGCCCTCGACAGTGGTGACTGGAACGTCAAGGTGCCAGCCCGCGACAAGATCATGCTGCAGAAAGCCCCGTTCACTGCGGCCGCGCAGGAAATTGCCCGCACCGAACAGCGTTATGCAGGCTTCATCTGGGGCGAGCAGCCTGGCGTGGCACTACTGAGCGAATACGATCACAATCGGCACTGGCGGCGCAGCTTCATCGTCAATGTGGATGATCCCAAGCAGCAGCCTCGCTTGCTGTGGGACCTGTCGACCGAAGAGAAGTATGCCAATCCGGGCAACCCGGTAAGACGCCAGCTCCCGAACGGGGCGATCGTATTGCGCCAGGAAGGCGATGCCATCTTCCTGAACGGGGCCGGTGCTTCGCCGAATGGCGACCGGCCTTTCCTCGACAGGCTGGACATCAAGACGATGAAGTCCGAACGGCTG
>JABDED010000027.1 GCA_013287275.1 Betaproteobacteria bacterium | reverse complement strand
ACGGCGTTGCTGCTGTCTTGCCGTGCTAAAGCACTGTCTTCGACCGCGTGCCTTGTTCTCGCCTCAACTAACAAGCGCCACAGAGTTAGCTTAGATTTATAGATTTGGCTTGTCATTGCACATGCCGACGCAATATCTCAATTTGTAAATCCGGTAGTCCGCATGCCTAAGGCGGGATAAACTCCTGCTAGAATACGGACAAAATTTCTTTCAGGTAATGTGGCCGCGGCTGCGTTGCTTCACTTGCAAGCCGGGAGACGCTCCCGGCAGGGTGAGCAGATAAGAGGGCAAAATCCGCTTATCGTCTTTTTGTGAAAAGGATGCATCATGATCAAGGTTGGCATAGTTGGCGGTACTGGTTACACCGGCGTGGAATTGCTGCGCATTTTGGCAACGCATCCGCAGGTGCAATTGACTGCGATCACCTCGCGCAAGGAAGACGGCTTGCCGGTCGCCGACATGTATCCATCGCTGCGTGGCCGCGTCGATATTGCCTTTTCCTCGCCTGACAAAGCCAGACTGACCGAATGCGATGTCGTGTTTTTTGCTACGCCGCACGGCGTGGCGATGGCGCAGGCGCCTGAGTTGCTGGCTGCCGGCGTCAAGCTCATCGACTTGGCGGCGGACTTCCGTTTGCAGGACGTCAGCCAGTTTGAAAAATGGTATGGCATGCCGCATAGCTGCACCCGTGTGCTGGAAGAGGCCGTCTATGGCCTGCCTGAACTGAACCGCGAAGCGATCAAAAAGGCGCGCGTGATCGGCAATCCCGGCTGTTATCCGACCACGATGCAGCTCGGCTTTTATCCTTTGCTGAAAGCCGGCGTGATTGATGCCGGCAACCTGATCGCGGATTGCAAATCGGGGGTTTCCGGCGCCGGCCGCAAGGCGGAGATCGGCCTGCTGTTCTCCGAAACCAGCGACACCTTCAAGGCCTATGGCGTGTCCGGCCACAGGCATACACCTGAGACGGTAGAGCAATTGCAGCGCATGAGCTCCGCCAAGATCGGGCTGTTGTTTACGCCGCATTTGGTGCCCATGGTGCGCGGCATGCATTCGACCTTGTATGGCCGCCTGACTAAAGAGATCAGCAACGAAGAATTGCAGGCCTTGTTTGTCGATGCTTACAAGGGCGAGCCTTTTGTCGACGTGATGCCGTTCGGCTCCCATCCGGAAACCCGCTCCACCCGCGCCTCCAATATGCTGAGGCTGGCGCTGCACCGGCCGAATGACGGCAATACGGTGGTGGTGCTGGTGGTGCAGGACAACCTGGTCAAGGGTTCGTCCGGCCAGGCGGTGCAATGCATGAACCTGATGTTCGGCCTGGAAGAAACAGCCGGCCTGATGCATGTGCCGGTGATGCCTTAACCCGTGCCCATGACTAAGACATCTTCCTGGAAGCGGCGCATCGCAGAGTCGAAAATGACCATCAAGCAGCAGCGTCCATGGCCCGTGACGGTGGCCATGATCGCGCTGATTGTGGGCCTGGGCGGCGCGCTGGCGATGTGGACCTATGACATGGGGCGCAGCTTGACCGGGTTTGAGCCCAAGGCCTCCAAGGAAAAGATGGAAGTGCTGCAAAAACAGCTGGATGAGCTGACCGCCGAGCGCGACAAGCTGTCTGTATCTGCCAATACGGTGGAAAGCCAGATGAACATGGACCGCTCCATGCAGAAGCAGCTGACGGACCAGATCAAGACCTTGACGGCCGACAATCTGAAACTGAAGGACGACCTGGCTTTTTTTGAAAGCCTGATGCCGTCGGCAACCGGCCCGGAAGGCATTACCGTGCAGCGCCTGATGGCGGATATGGCGGCGCCCAACCAGTTGCGCTACCGCATCCTGGTCATGCAGGGGGGCAAGGGCAGCAACGATTTTAACGGCGAATTGCAATACAACCTGACTCTTGTGCAGGCAGGCAAAAGTGTTATGATGCAATTCCCCGATCCCAAGGCTGGCGATGCCGCCAAGCTAAAATTGTCATTCAAACACTACCAGCGCCTGGAAGGGCTGATTTCCTTACCGGACGGCGCGACGGTCAAGGCGGTGCAGGCAAAAGTGGTGGATCGCGGCCAGGTGCGCGCTCAGCAATCGATTAATCTTTAAGGAAGCTTGTCCATGTTCAGCCGCAAAAACAAGAGCACGATAGATAGTTTGATTGGTGTAGCCACGACCATAGAAGGCAATTTGCACTTCAAGGGCGGCTTGCGCATAGATGGTTACGTGCGAGGCAATGTGATCGCCGATGCGAATGAGCCCAGCATGCTGGTGATTTCGGAGCAAGCCAAGATAGACGGCGAAGTGCGCGCCGGGCATATTGTTGTCAATGGTGAAATTAACGGCCCGGTATTTTCCGCCGAACTCATTGAATTACAGCCAAAAGCCCGCATATCCGGTGATGTACATTACAAGGCGCTGGAAATGATGAGCGGCGCGCTGGTTGCCGGCAAGTTGGCACATGATCAACTTCCTGAGCCTGTATTGAAACTGGCGTCTTCCAACTGAGTCCAGTTGCCCATGCGACGCCGTATGCGCTGCCTGTTTTCCGGGCAGCAAAATATCTGATATCGAATTAAGGTCTATAATAGAGCCTGTCTGAATCGTAGGAGCAAGAAATGAACGCCGTAGCCGAAATGCCAGCACCAATAGTTTTTACCGATAGCGCCGCTTCCAAGGTTGCGCAATTAATCGAAGAGGAAGGTAACCCCGACCTGAAACTGCGCGTATTCGTGCAAGGCGGCGGCTGCTCCGGTTTCCAGTATGGTTTCACTTTCGATGAAATCACCAATGAAGACGACACGACGATGACCAAAAATGGCGTGCAGTTGCTGATCGACTCGATGAGCTACCAGTACCTGGTCGGCGCAGAGATCGACTACAAGGACGACCTGGAAGGCGCGCAATTCGTGATCAAGAATCCGAATGCAACCACGACCTGCGGCTGCGGTTCTTCTTTCTCTGCCTGATACATCAATTTCGATAAAAGGGACGCTGCGGCGTCCTTTTTTTATGGCTTGAAATTAATTCAGCAGCGGGATTGATAACAATTCACCACTGCCGCGCCAACATTCATTACACTAGAATTCCAAGAAGAGGAAATGAATATGGAGCAGACCAGCTCAAGCGATGTGTACCGGCAGCGCCAGCGCGAGGTGGTGGCTGCACTGCGTGCAGCCATTCCCGGACACTGCGTGCTATTCCAGGAAGAAGATACCCGTCCGTATGAATGCGACGGCCTGGCGGCTTACCGCCAGTTGCCTATGGTGGTCACCTTGCCGGAAAATGAAGCGCAGGTCATCGCCGTGCTGGATGTTTGCCGCGAGCGCCAGGTGCAGATCGTTCCGCGCGGCGCCGGCACCGGTTTGTCCGGTGGGGCGATGCCGATTGCCGACGGCGTGGTGCTATCCACCGCCAAACTGAACAGGATAGTCAAGGTCGATCCTTATGCGCGCACCGCGATCGTCCAACCCGGCGTGCGCAACCTGGCGATTTCCGATGCGGTGGCCCAGCACGGCCTGTACTATGCGCCGGATCCGTCCTCGCAAATAGCCTGCACGATAGGCGGCAACGTCGCCGAAAATTCCGGCGGCGTGCATTGCCTGAAATACGGCCTGACCGTGCACAACGTGTTGCGCGTCAGGGTGGTCACGATAGAGGGTGAAGTCATAGAACTGGGTAGCGGCGCGCTGGATGCGCCCGGCCTGGACCTTCTGTCGGTTTTCATAGGCTCGGAAGGCATGCTCGGCGTAGTAACCGAAGTCACGGTCAGGCTGGTGCCCAAGCCGCAGGCAGCACGCGTCATCATGGCGTCATTTGACGATGTGGTGAAGGGCGGCAATGCGGTCGCCAATGTGATCGCCGCCGGCATCATTCCCGCCGGGCTGGAGATGATGGACAAGACCTCGTCGCGCATGGTCGAACCCTTTGTGCAGGCCGGCTACGATATCGACGCGGAAGCCATCCTGCTGTGCGAATCCGACGGCACTACCGACGAGGTGGAAGAAGAAATCCAGCGCATGACGGCGGTCTTGCAACAATCGGGCGCTACCGCGATCGCCGTCTCGCAGTCTGAGGCCGAGCGCCTGAAGTTCTGGTCCGGCCGCAAGAATGCCTTCCCGGCGGCCGGCCGTATCTCGCCGGATTACTATTGCATGGACGGCACGATACCGCGCAAGAACCTAGCCCAGGTCCTGCTCAGCATCGCCGAGATGGAAAAAAAATACGCACTGCGCTGTGCCAATGTGTTCCACGCCGGCGACGGCAACCTGCACCCGCTGATTTTGTTCGATGCCAACCAGCCGGGAGAATTCCACCGGGCCGAATTATTCGGCGCCGATATTTTGGAGCTGTGCGTCGCCGTCGGCGGCACGATCACCGGCGAACATGGCGTAGGCATAGAAAAAATCAATTCCATGTGCGTGCAGTTTTCCGACACCGAGCGCGAGGCTTTCTTTGCCGTGAAGCGCGCGTTTGACACGCCTTTCCTGCTGAACCCGGACAAGGCGATTCCCAGCCTGCATCGCTGCGCGGAATACGGGCGCATGCATGTGAAGCGCGGTGCGTTGAAGTTTGCCGACTTGCCGCGTTTTTAAGGCGCATGATGGATCAAGACATGGAACAACAATTGGAACGGATGCGGCAACGCATCCTGGCCGCGGGCGCCGATAAAACCGCGCTGTGCATACAGGGCGGCGGTAGCAAGCAGTGGTATGGACAAACTCCGCATGGCACCGTGCTGGATACCCGCGCCTACACCGGTATTATTGCCTACGACCCGACCGAACTGGTGATCACTGCGCGCTGCGGTACGCCTTTGGCCGAGATAGAGGCGGCGCTGGATCAGCACAACCAGATGCTGGCATTTGAGCCGCCGCACTTCGGCGATACGGCGACGATAGGCGGCGTCGTGGCAGCCGGCTTGTCCGGCCCGCGCCGCGCTACGGCAGGCGCAGTGCGCGACTTCGTACTGGGGGCCAGCCTGCTGGACGGCAGCGGCGAACATCTGCACTTCGGCGGCCAGGTAATGAAGAATGTGGCCGGCTACGACGTATCGCGCTTGCTGACGGGCTCATTAGGCAGCCTGGGGCTGATCACCGAAGTATCGCTGAAGGTATTGCCCAAGCCCTTCGCGGAAAGCACGCTGGTATTCGCGCTATCGGAAGCGGATGCCCTGTCGCGCCTGAACCAGTGGGGCGGGCAGGCTTTGCCGGTCTCCGCCAGTGCCTGGCATGTGGGTCGCCTGATGCTGCGCTTGTCCGGTGCGGAGGCGGCGGTGCGCGCCGCCAGGCAGAAACTGGGCGGCGAGACGGTCAACAATGCGGATGTCTACTGGGCCTCGCTGCGGGAACAGACGCACGATTTTTTTACGCAAGACGACAATCGCGGCCTGTGGCGGCTATCGGTGCCGTCAACCACGCCACCCCTGGTGCTGAAAGGGAAGTCGCTGATAGAGTGGGGCGGAGCGCAGCGCTGGCTGTACAGCGATATGGATCCGCAAGCGATACGCGGCGAGGTCGCCAAAGCGGGAGGCCATACCACGCTATTCCGCGGCGGCGACAAGGAGGCCGGCGTATTCACCCCGCTGGCTCCGGCCATCGCAAGAATCCACCATAAGCTGAAAAGCGCCTTCGATCCGGCAGGAGTATTCAATCCCGGCCGCATGTATAAAGATTTCTGACCATGCAAACCAATCTTGCCGATTTCATCAAAGACACCCGTGAAGGCCAGGAGGCGGACCAGATTCTGCGCAAGTGCGTGCACTGCGGATTTTGTACGGCGACCTGCCCCACCTACCAGTTACTGGGCGATGAGCTCGACGGCCCGCGCGGCCGCATCTACCTGATCAAGCAGGTACTGGAAGGCAAGCCCGCCACTGCCAGCACGCAATTGCACCTGGACCGCTGCCTGACTTGCCGCAATTGCGAGACCACTTGCCCGTCGGGAGTACAGTATGGCCGCCTGGTGGATATAGGCCGCAAGATCGTCGACCAGCAGGTACCGCGTCCATTCGTGCAAAGCATCAAGCGCAAGGCCTTGCAGGAACTCCTGCCGCGCAAATGGCTGTTCACTCCGGCAATGAAAGTCGGACAGATGCTCAGACCCCTGCTGCCGAGATCATTGAAGAACAAGGTGCCGCAGGCGCAAGCTGCGGGAGCCTGGCCGCAAACTGAGCATGCACGCAAGATGCTGCTGCTGGACGGCTGCGTGCAGCCGGCGATGTCGCCGAACATCAATGCGGCAACTGCCAGGGTGCTGGATGCCCTGGGTGTGCAATTGATCGTCGCACCCAGGGCCGGCTGCTGCGGCGCGATACGCTATCACCTGAACCAGCAGGAGGCAGGGTTGGATGACATGCGCCGCAATATTGACGCCTGGTGGCCGTTCGTGGAGGCTGGCGCGGAAGCCATTGTGATGACAGCCTCGGGCTGCGGGGCGACGGTGAAGGAATATGGCCATCTGCTGGCGCACGACCCCGCCTATGCGGAGAAAGCGGCGCGCGTCACGGCATTGACGCAAGACCTGAGTGAGGTCTTGCCGCAGTTTGAGATGGAACTGGCGGACAAGCTCGCGGGAAAAATCAGCCGGCGTGTGGCATGGCATCCGCCCTGCACACTGCAGCACGGGCAACAGATACGCGGCAAGGTCGAGGGTGTGCTGCGCAGCGCCGGCGTTGACGTGCAGCTATGCGCCGACAGCCATCTGTGCTGCGGGTCTGCCGGTACCTATTCGGTGCTGCAGCCTGAATTGTCTTATCAGTTGCGCGATAATAAACTGCGCAACTTGCTGGATACCGGGCCGGACATGATAGTGTCGGCGAATATCGGGTGTTTGACGCATTTGCAGTCGGGGACGGATGTGCCGGTGAGGCATTGGATAGAGTTGGTGGATCAGGCTTTGGCCCGATGACATCGCGCTTATTCTGAGATCGCCGAATCAGTCGTGGATTGCTGGTCGGGGGTAGCCCGACAGCTACATACCTTTTTTGCTTCGCGCCTAGGCGGCCCCCAAGAAAAGGTATGCCAAAAAAGACGACCGCAGACTTGCCCTACGGGTGATGGCGCAAAGCGCCATCACATTTTGTGCGTTACAAAAAATGGGAAACAGACGAAACTCGCCTTTGGCTCAAACAACGTCTGTTTCTGATCCATTTTCTGTAAAGCACAAAATGCTGCATCCCCAGCGGATTAAGATCAAAAACGAAGCAAATCAAGCCGATTCAGTTTTAGGTTTACGTGTTTTTTTGTGGTTGCTAATAGCGAATTCATCCGAAACGAACGACAATAGATGATACAGACCTTCACTATCCTGCTGATCTTCCAAAGCCTCGGTGAGGGGCTGGCTCACCTGTTCAGCTTGCCGGTTCCGGGGCCGGTGCTCGGCATGCTGCTGCTGTTTTGCTTCCTGATCCTGAAAAAGGACATGGCGCAGAAGCTGGCGCCTACTGTGCAGGAATTTTTGAAGCATTTGTCGCTGCTGTTCATCCCGGCCGGGGTCGGCATCATGGTGCTGGGGCAGCAGGTGCTGGCGGAATGGCTGCCGCTGGCGGTGGCTTTGCTTGCCAGTACTGCGGTGTCCATCGTCGTCACCGCACTGGTCGTGCGCTGGCTGCAGAAATGACCGGGCGCCTGACCGATATCTGGGTCTATCTGGCGGCGTCGCCATTGCTGGGCCTGACCGCCACGCTGATCGCCTACCAGCTTGCCTACGCGATCTATGCCAAGACGAAATTCAATTCGCTTGCCAATCCGGTCGCGATTGCCGTGGCGATGCTGGTGCTGGTATTGAGCCTGACCGGCACCTCTTACAAGACCTATTTTGCCGGCGCGCAGTTCGTGCATTTCCTGCTGGGGCCGGCCACCGTGGCGCTGGCTATTCCCTTGTATCAGCAAATCGATAAATTGCGGCGCAACTGGCTGGCCTTCCTGGTTGGCTCGCTGGTCGGCAGCGCTGCGGCGATTGCAACGGCAATGGGCCTGGCCTGGTTGCTGGGGGCCACGCCAGCGACGATATTGTCGATAGCGCCCAAGTCCGTGACGATGGCGATAGCGATGGGGGTCGCGGAAAAGATAGGCGGCCTGCCTTCGCTGACGGCGGTATTGGTGATGTTGACCGGGATACTGGGTGCGACGATGGCGCGTGGCCTGTTGAACTTGCTGAAGGTGGAGGATGACAGCGTGCGCGGTTTTGCGCTCGGCGTCAGCGCGCACGGCATAGGTACTGCGCGCGCGTTCCAGTTCAGTGAAGAGATGGGTGCTTTCGCCGGCCTGGCGATGGGGATGTCTGGTTTATTGACGGCCCTGCTGCTGCCGTTGGCCTTGAAACTGCTGGGCCTGATATGAAAACTGCCTGGCAAGGCAGGCAGTTTTTTTAAAAACCATATTGCAGACTTATTCCGCCAGCAGCTTTTCTATGTCCGCCACCATTTCCTTCGGGGTGGTGGCAGGGGCGTAGCGCTTATACACGGTGCCGTCTTTCTTCACCAGGAACTTGGTGAAATTCCATTTGATCGCTTCTATGCCGAGCAGGCCTGGAGCCTGGGCCTTCAGGTTCTTGTACAAAGGATGGGCATCGCTGCCGTTGACGTCGATTTTCTCGAACAGCGGAAACGTCACACCATAGTTCTTTTCGCAAAAAGCGCCGATTTCTTCCGCGGTGCCGGGCTCCTGGTGCAGGAACTGGTTGCAAGGGAAGCCCAATACTTCGGCGCCCTTGTCCTTGAATTGCTGGTAGACCTCTTCCAGCCCCTTGTATTGCGGCGTAAAACCGCAATTGCTGGCAGTATTGACGATCAGCACCACTTTACCCAGGTATTGCTTCAGGTCTATCGGGCTGCCTTGCAGGCTGTTTGCTGTGAAGTCGAGGGCGCTCATACTATTCCTAAATGTTGGGTTCCCGCGCTGAGGTCGCGGTCTTTTGCATCTTTACCTTGCAGCATGATGGCCAGCCGCAATTCGTTGACCGAGTCGGCATTGCGCAAGGCGTCTTCGTACGTAATCATGTCGGCTTCATGCAGGTCGAACAGCGCCTGGTCAAAGGTCTGCATGCCTAGCTCACGCGATTTTTTCATGATTTCCTTGATCTCATGCACATGGCCCTTGAAGATCAGGTCGGAAATCAGCGGCGAGTTGAGCAGGATTTCGACTGCGGCGACCCGGCCCTTTTTCCCCTTGATCGGCAGCAAGCGCTGTGAAATCACGCCCTTCAGGTTCAGCGACAGATCCATCAGCAATTGCGCGCGGCGTTCTTCCGGGAAGAAGTTGATCATCCGGTCCATCGCCTGGTTGGCGCTGTTGGCATGCAGGGTGGCCAGGCACAAGTGGCCGGTTTCGGCGAAGGCGATCGCAAAGTCCATGGTCTCGCGGTCGCGGATTTCGCCGATCTGTATCACGTCGGGAGCCTGGCGCAGCGAATTCTTCAATGCCGCACCCCAGTCTTCCGTGTCTATGCCGACTTCACGCTGGGTGACGATGCAATTGCCGTGCGGGTGCACGTATTCTATCGGGTCCTCGACGGTCAGGATGTGGCCGTAGCTGTTGGCGTTGCGATAGCCGACCATCGCCGCCAGTGTCGTGGATTTACCGGAACCGGTGGCACCGACCATGATGACCAGGCCGCGCTTGGTCATCGCCACTTCTTTCAGGTTGCTGGGCAGGCCCAGGTCTTCAAACTTGGGAATGGTCGTGGTAATAGTCCTCAGTACCAGGCCGACCCGTCCCTGCTGCATGAACGCAGATACCCGGAAGCGCCCCATGCCGGCAGGATTGATCGCAAAATTGCATTCCTTGGTGGCCTCAAATTCCGCCGCCTGCTTGTCGTTCATGATGGCCCGGGCCAGGTCGACCGTATGGGCCGGCGTCAGCGCCTGGTTGGAGACCGGCGTTACCTTGCCGTCTATCTTGAAGGCGGGCGGGAATTCCGCAGTGATGAACAAGTCCGAGCCATTCTTGGTCAGCATCAGCCGCAGCAAGTCGTGCATGAATTTGGTTGCCTGATCGCGTTCCATATTTCTCAGAGCCTTTTTTGATCTGGTTGAGCCGGCTAGTGGTGGCAAGCCGGCGTTGTTATGACTGTTATTAGCCGGGGAAATTGTCCGGTATTTTCGCCGCTGACCTGGCTGTGCCGGTCGAAATCGCATTCCTGCGCACCAGGTCGGTCAGGTTTTGGTCCAGCGTCTGCATGCCGATATTGCTGCCGGTCTGGATCGCAGAGTACATCTGCGCGATTTTTGCTTCGCGGATCAGGTTACGGATCGCCGGCGTGCCGAGCATGATTTCATGGGCGGCAACGCGGCCGCTGCCATCCTTGGTTTTCAGCAGGGTTTGCGAGATCACGGCTTGCAGGGACTCGGACAGCATTGAGCGCACCATCTCTTTTTCTTCAGCCGGGAAAACGTCGACGATACGGTCGATGGTCTTGGCCGCAGAGGAAGTATGCAGGGTACCGAACACCAAATGGCCGGTTTCTGCCGCGGTCAGGGCCAGCCGTATGGTTTCCAGGTCGCGCAACTCGCCGACCAGGATGGCGTCCGGATCTTCACGCAATGCAGAACGCAGCGCATTCTGGAAAGACATCGTATGCGGACCGACTTCGCGCTGGTTGATCAGGCATTTTTTCGATTCGTGCACGAATTCTATCGGGTCTTCCACAGTCAGGATGTGGCCATACTCATTTTCGTTGAGGTGGTTGACCATCGCCGCCAGCGTGGTCGATTTGCCGGAACCGGTAGGGCCGGTGACCAGCACCAGGCCGCGCGGTTTCATCGCCAGTTCGGCAAAAATCTTGGGCGCATTCAATTGTTCCAGGCTCAATATCTTGGACGGAATGGTACGCATGACCGCTGCGGCGCCGCGTTCCTGGTTGAAGGCGTTCACACGGAAACGCGCCAGGCCGGGTATGGAGAAAGAAAAATCGCACTCCAGCACTTCTTCGTAAGCCTTGCGCTGCGAGTCATTCATGATGTCATAGATCAGCGAATGCACATCCTTGTGTTCCAACGGCGGCAGATTGATACGTCGCACATCGCCGTGCACCCGTATCATCGGCGGCAGGCCAGACGATAAATGGAGATCGGATGCGTTGTTCTTGACTGAAAATGCGAGTAGTTCTGAAATGTCCATTTATAATTCCGATGTTGAATAGGAAAAAATTTGCAAGTGAGCCAAAGCGAAGCCCCGGCCCCGATTTCAAGCGGAGCCCTGCCGAATGTGCGACCAGGCTTTAGATATTCCACCAAAAGTAATGCACTAGAAGTAACCTGATTATGTCCTCAATCTCTATATCTGACAACTTGCAAACGGTACGCGCCGGTTTACTCGCCGCTTGCTGCACCGCCGGCCGAGCTCCCGAGCAAGTCGCGCTGTTGGCGGTATCAAAGACCTGCAGCGCCGAGCAGGTACTGCAGGCTGCCAGGGCCGGCCAGCATGCGTTTGGCGAAAATTATGTGCAGGAAGCGGTGGACAAGATGGCGGCCGTGCATGCGCTGGCTCCGGACTTGGCGCTGGAATGGCATTTCATCGGCCCGATACAGAGTAATAAGACCCGGCAGATCGCAGAGAACTTTGCCTGGGTGCATTCGGTAGACCGGGAAAAAATTGCCATAAGGCTATCGGAGCAACGCCCCGGGGACTTGCCGCCGCTGAATGTCTGTTTGCAAATCAACATCAGTGGCGAGGCCAGCAAAAGCGGCGTAGCGCCGAGCGACGCGCTGGCATTGGCTCAGAAAATCGCCGTCCTGCCGGGCTTGCAATTGCGCGGGCTGATGGCAGTGCCGGAAGCTTCAGATGATGTTTTCGAGCAACATGTTGCGTTCCGGCAATTACGTCAATTGATGGAAATGATGCGATCGCAGGGCTTGCCGCTGGACAGTTTGTCGATGGGGATGAGCGCCGACATGCAACCCGCAATTGCAGAAGGCAGTACCATAGTCAGGATAGGTACTGCCATTTTCGGAAAGAGGGATTATGCAAAATGAATTAAAGATAGGCTTTATCGGCGGCGGCAACATGGCGACGGCCCTGATCGGCGGCCTGGCGGTGAAACTGACCAGCCCCAACAATATCCATGTGGTGGACGTCAACCAGGATTCGCTGACACGCATGGAGGCGCAGTTCGGCGTCAACACTTCACTGAAGATAGACGGCTCGCTGGCGCATTGCGACGTCATCATCCTGGCGGTCAAGCCTCAGCAATTGCGTGACGTGGTCAGCCAGTTGCAGGCCCATCTGTCCGGCCAGCTATTGCTGTCGATCGCGGCCGGGATACGGGCGGAAGACATTTCTCGCTGGCTGAACGGCTACGACGCCATCGTGCGCAGCATGCCGAATACCCCCGCGCTGATCAGCAAGGGTGTTACCGGCATGGTGGCGATGGCTGGCGTAAGCGTGGAGCAGCGCCAGGCTGCGGACAATATCATGCGCGCGGTAGGCGCCACTGTATGGCTGGACGATGAGGCTTTGATCGATTCCGTGACTGCGGTATCCGGCAGCGGGCCGGCCTACGTGTTCTATTTCATCGAAGCGCTGCAGCAGGCGGCTGCGGAACTGGGCCTGAATCCAGAGCAGGGCACGCAACTGGCGATCGCCACGTTCACCGGCGCCGCTGAACTGGCCGCGCAATCCGCCGATGAAGTTGCAGTGTTAAGGGAGAGGGTGACTTCCAAGGGCGGCACTACTTACGCTGCCTTGAACAGCCTGGAAGCGAGCGGCGTCAAGGGAGCCATCGTGCAAGCGATCAAGGCCGCCGCCGCGCGCGGCAAGGAACTGGGTGACGAATTCGGCCAACAAAGCTGAACCGCCGATTGCCTGATAGCGCTTAATCCGTAAATTGGCCGCTGTTTTTGCGGGCGGCCGCTTTCAGTTTGGGCCGGATACTCTGCCAGACACGCCAGGCGATCATCCCCTTGTTGAATAGCGAAAATAGCTTGCGCGGCTTGAGGACAAATGCCGCCGCCACGACTCCGGTCACGATCAGCGGATGTTGCCGGATTTTTTCGCCGATGCGCAGGCCTATGTCGGTGAACGCCAGTGATTGCCGGATTCGTCCCGCCTGCAATTGCAGGGCATCGCGCTGTTGCTGGCTTTTTGCCAGCAGCGCGTTGCGGCGCTGCGCCAGCCTGCTATTGAGGGATGGGGGCGGCATATTAATCCCCGGCAGCGGGTTGAGCTGCAGGGCTGCCGGCCTGTAATGCCGACTTGTCCTTGCCCAGTTCGGCCAGCGTATGCGCAAACAGTCTCGGCTTGCTACGCAAAGCCCGGCGCAGCCACAGGCCCAGGCTGATGGACGAGCCGGCAAATATTGCAATCAGCGCGAACAATACCGCAAGCCTGTAACTGCTGTCCCAAAAAAGCGCAATGACCAGCAGCAGGCATAGCAATACGGCGATCCCCGCGCAAAACAGCGCAATCAGCACCAGCACCAAGTAAGTGGCGTAGCGCGCCAGCTCCTCTTCCACCTCAACGGATACCAATTCCAGTCGGGTTTGCAGTATGTCCAGCAGCGTCGTCGCCAGCCGCGCGATGGAATCGAGGATCGCCATGTGCTTATTTGCTGCGGCCTATCAGCAGGCCGATCAGCAGGCCTACGCCGGCTGCAACGCCGGCAGATTGCCAGGGATTGTCTTTCACATATTCGTCCGTCGCGCGGGCCGCATCCTTGGTCCTGGTCAGTACCGCTTCTTCCAGCCGCAGGATTTCGTCCTTGGATCTTTTCAGTGTCGCTTCAAATTTTGCCTTGGCGGCCTTGAAGCCTTCACCGGTTTGCTGTTCCGAATTTTGCAGCAATGATTCTGCATCCCTGATGATCTGGTTCAGATCGCTCATCAATTTGTCTTTGGCGCTGTCTGTAGAACTCATGGTGTGTCCTTTCAGTGAAAGAGGGGATGGCTAATGAAAGTTATAATTTAATCATTTCTGTCACTTTAGCGCATAGTCGATTGCGATACCAGCAAAAATCGCTGCGCCCAGCCAGTTATTGTGGCGAAACGCGGCGAAGCAGCGCATGCGGTCACGGTCGCGGATCAGCGTGTAATGATAGGCGGCGCAAGCGGTCGCCACGGCCATGCCGGCGACGAACCACAGGCGCAAGCCCAGTTGCCAGCCCACCAGCAAGATCAGCGCAAAGCTGACGGCGTAGCACAGCATGACGGCCAGCACGTCGTAATTGCCGAAGGTAATGGCCGAAGTGCGGATGCCGATTTTAAGGTCGTCGTCCCGGTCCACCATCGCATATTCGGTATCGTAGGCCACCGCCCAAAAGATGTTTGCGACCAGCAATATCCAGGCGGCGGCCGGCACCTGGTTCTGTACTGCGGCAAAGCCCATGGGGATGCCGAAGCCGAAGGCAATGCCGAGATAGGCTTGCGGTATTGCAAAAAAGCGCTTGAAGTAAGGATAGCTGCCGGCGATCAACACCGCCAGCACCGACAATTGCCTGGTCAGGGTATTCAGGGGCAGGATCAGCAGGAAAGAGACCAGCGCCAATACAACGGCGACCATGATCGCTTCCCAGCCGGCGATCTTGCCGCTGGTGAGCGGACGTTCCGCAGTGCGCTTGACGTGCTTGTCAAAATCCCGGTCCGCATAGTCATTGATCGCGCAGCCTGCTGACCGCATCAATACCGTGCCCACGGTAAAAATAGCGACCAGCGACCAGTCCGGCTTGCCGCTGGAAGCCAGCCACAGTGCCGCCAGCGTGGGCCATAGCAATAATAATATGCCGATAGGTTTATCCAGGCGCACCAGCTTGAAGTAATAAGTGAGTCGGGTAGAAAGCGGTGTCATGGAAATGGCGGACATAATGATAGGCAGTGGTGCTGTCGTCAATGCTTCGTGATGCAGGCTCATCGCGGACAGTGTTGTGATTGTGCGTCGCAAAAGGGAATTATATGGGTATCTGCACACATACGCTTGATCCGATGCTATCGTAGCGCGGTTGTCACAATATATACATAAAATAGGCTGCGTTTTGTTGGGATCGCTGCTTTTGCACGCTCTGGGCGGCAAAACCGGCGGCAATAAAATATCGGGCAGCCGCAACCACTCCAGAGGATACGCGATGAAATTCAAGTTCAGGACCTTGGCTGTCGCCAGCGCCATGTTAACGCTGGCGATGATGACGACGTCGGCGCAGGCTGTAACCGAAATCAGCTGGTGGCATTCGATGACCGGAGCCCTGGGCGATCGCGTGAATGCGCTGGCCGACCAGTTCAACAAGGGGCAGACAGAGTACAAGGTCGTGCCTGTGTATAAGGGGAGCTATGACGAAGCGATGGCCGGTGCGATCGCCGCCTACCGGGCAGGCAATGCGCCGAATATCCTGCAGGTGTTCGAGGTCGGTACTGCGACGATGATGTATTCCAAGGGCGCCATCAAGCCGGTATCGGAAGTGATGAAGATCGCCGGCGAGAAATTCGATGCCAGCGTCTATATCCCGGCCGTCGCGGGCTATTATGCTTCCCCCAAGGGCGAGCTGGTGTCTTTCCCGTTCAATAGTTCCACCACCGTGTTCTACTATAACAAGGACATGTTTGCCAAAGCCGGCATGGATCCCAGCAAGGCGCCCGCGACATGGCAAGAGGTGGTGGCCGCTGCAGCCCGCCTGAAAGCCAATGGCGAGAAATGCGGATTTACTACCGGCTGGCAAACCTGGGTACACCTGGAAAGCTTCTCCGCCTGGCATAACGTGGAATTTGCCTCCAAGAGCAATGGCTTCGGCGGCCTGGACGCGCGCCTGAAGTTCAATAGCCCCTTGCATGTGAAGCATATAGAGAACATGGCAAACTGGGCCAAGCAGGGCTACTTCACCTATGCCGGCCGCAAGAATGAGCCCGAAGCGAAATTTTATTCCGGCGAGTGCGGCATGCTGACTTCGTCCAGTTCCGCCTATGGCAATATCGCCAAAAATGCCAAGTTCAAATTTGCGGTTGCTCCTTTGCCTTACTACTCCGACGTGCCGGGCGCTCCGCAAAACACCATCATAGGCGGTGCCTCGCTGTGGACCATGAGCGGCAAAAAGAACGAGGAATATAGGGGCGTGGCCAGGTTCTACAAGTTCCTGTCGCAGCCGGAAGTGCAGGCCAAATGGCACCAGGAAACCGGCTACCTGCCGATTACGATTGCCGCCTATGAGCTGACCAAAAAATCCGGTTTCTATGAAAAGAATCCCGGCCCCGGCGTCGCCGTGCAGCAGATGGTCGTCAAGACCACCGACAAGTCGCGCGGCGTGCGCCTCGGCAATTTCGCGCAGATACGCACCGTGATGGATGAGGAGTTGGAGGCAGTGTGGGCCGGCAAGAAAACGGCCAAGGAAGCGCTGGATGCGGCGGTGGTGCGTGGCAATGAAATTCTAGAAAAGTTCGAAAAATCCAATCGATAGCTGCCATAAACCTACTGCGCCGCCCGATTTTTTGCCTGTGATGCTCACCGTACATTCGTACGGTTGCGCTTCTCGGCGAAAACTCGAACGGTTCGCTACGGTCTCTGGCAGCCCTCGCCAACTACATTAATAAATTTATTTGATTCAAAAAATCGAAGGTTCACTTGGAAAAACGTGCTCGTTTTCGGTCTGCCTGGTTGCCGTATTTATTGGTGGCGCCGCAGATTATTGTTACCGTGGTTTTTTTCTTTTGGCCGGCGGCGCAGGCGCTGTATCAGTCCATGCTGCTGCAGGATGCGTTTGGCATGTCTACCGAGTTTGTGTGGCTGGACAATTTCAAGGCCTTGTTTGCCGATCCCAACTATCTGGCTTCATTCCAGACCACTGCGTTATTCTCGGTGCTGGTGGCTTTCCTGGGGCTGGCGATCTCGCTGGTGCTGGCGGTGTTTGCCGACCGCGTGGTCAGGGGCGCGACGGTGTACAAGACCTTTTTGATCTTGCCGTATGCGGTTTCTCCGGTAGTCGTCGGCGTGCTGTGGATGTTCCTGCTGAACCCCACTTTGGGCGTCGTCGCGCATGCATTGCGCCATGTCGGCATTGAGTGGAACAATTTGCTCAATGGCCGGCACGCAATGATACTGATCGTGCTGGCCGCGGTCTGGAAGCAGATCAGCTATAACTTCCTGTTTTTCCTGGCCGGTTTGCAGGCGATACCAAAATCCTTGATCGAGGCAGCGGCGATAGACGGCGCCGGTCCGGTGCGGCGGTTTGCGACCATTGTATTTCCACTGCTGTCGCCGACCTCGTTTTTCCTGCTGGTCGTCAATATCGTGTATTCCTTCTTCGATACCTTCGCGATCGTGGAAGCGACCACGCAAGGCGGACCCGGCAAGGATACCGAAATCCTGGTGTTCAAGGTGTTCAATGACGGCTTCAAGGGCGGCGACCTCGGCAGCGCTGCCGCGCAGTCGGTGATCTTGATGAGCATCGTGATCGTATTGACGGTAGTGCAGTTCAAGTATGTTGAAAAGAAAGTGCAATACTCATGATGATGAAAGCAGGCAATGATTGAGCGGCGCCCGATACTGGATATGATCAGCCACCTGATATTGATCTTTGGAGTGGCCATCGTCGCCTTCCCCATCTATATCGCGCTGGTCGCCAGTTCGCAGACGGCGGAACAGGCGGCGCTGGCGCCCTTGTCGCTGATACCCGGCGACCAGCTATTCCATAATCTGTCGGCGGTGCTGAATACGGGCGCGTCCGGCAATGTCAGCGCCGGCCCTGTGGCCAGGATGCTGTGGATCAGCCTGGCGTCGGCGCTGATCATTGCGATCGGCAAGATCAGCATTTCCATGCTGTCGGCCTTTGCGATGGTGTATTTCCGCTTTCCCGGCCGCAGCCTGTTTTTCTGGATGATCTTTGTGACGCTGATGCTGCCGGTCGAGGTGCGCATTACGCCCACCTACAAAGTGGTGTCCGATTTGGGTATGCTAAACAGCTATGCCGGCCTGACGATACCGCTGATCGCGTCGGCGACCGCGACCTTCCTGTTCCGGCAGTTTTTCCTGACCGTGCCGGATGAACTGGCCGAAGCGGCGCGCATAGACGGCGCCGGTCCCTTGCGTTTTTTCAAGGATGTATTGTGGCCCTTGTCGCGCACCAACGTGGTGGCGCTGTTCGTGATCATGTTCATCTATGGCTGGAACCAGTACCTGTGGCCCCTGCTGATTTCCACCGAGCAGGGCATGTATCCGATAGGCGTGGGCATTCGGCGCATGATCGCCGGCGGCGACGCCGCGGTCGAATGGAATATGGTGATGGCAACCCTGTTGTTGGCGATGCTGCCGCCTGCGCTGGTAGTCATCGTCATGCAAAAATGGTTTGTCAAAGGATTAGTCGATTCCGAAAAATAGCCGCCGGGAGCCGCGATTAAGCTACGGCGCGGCCCAATCTCAAGCCTGCGATGCTCACCGTGCCTTAGTACGGTTGCGCTTCCTGGCTTGACCTTGAGCCGCTCGCTACGCTTACTCACGGCTCCGTATCCTGCGTAAAGTTTAAAAAATAAAGTACCCAAAGTATATGGCGCAAGTCCACTTAAAAGACGTAAAAAAAACCTACGGCAAGGGCGACAAGGCGGTTGCCGTTATCCATGGCATCTCCATTGACATCCAGCACGGCGAGTTCATCGTGATGGTCGGGCCTTCCGGTTGCGGAAAGTCGACCCTGCTGCGTATGGTGGCTGGCCTGGAAGAAATCACTTCCGGCGATGTGGTGATCGGCGATCGTGTCGTCAATGATCTGGAGCCTAAGGACAGGGATATCGCGATGGTGTTCCAGAACTATGCGCTGTATCCGCATATGACGGTGTACCAGAACATGGCTTATGGCTTGAAGATACGCGGCTTCTCCAGGGACGATATCGAGATCCGCGTCCAGAAGGCCGCAAAGATACTGGAGTTGGGCGAGTTGTTGCAACGTACGCCGCGCCAGTTGTCCGGCGGCCAGCGCCAGCGGGTGGCGATGGGCCGCGCGATCGTGCGCGAGCCGGCCGTCTTCTTGTTTGACGAGCCGCTGTCCAACCTGGATGCGAAGTTGCGGGTGCAGATGCGGCTGGAGATCCAGAAGATGCACCGCACGCTGGGCACCACCAGCCTGTACGTGACGCACGACCAGGTCGAGGCGATGACACTAGGCCAGCGCATGATAGTGATGAACGGCGGCCGCGCCGAGCAGATAGGTACGCCCGCCGAAGTATATGGCACGCCGGCGACGACTTTTGTGGCCAGCTTCATAGGCTCGCCGCCGATGAATTTGTTGCACGGAAAACTCGGTGACGACGGCAGGCAAATACAGATAGGCAATGCCGGCGTGGCGCTGCCCTTGCTGCAGGCAGACGCTGATAAAGTGGCGAACCGCGAGTTGATCCTGGGCGTGCGGCCGGAGCATTTGTTCCTGGGCATGCCGGGCTTGCCGCTGGATGTGGAAATGGTGGAGGCGCTGGGGGCGGATTTGCTGGTGCACGGCATATGCGGCGGGCAGCAGCTTGTGATACGCACGCCGGCCGGTACCGCGGTCGAAGTCGGCCAGCGCACCACGGCCGGTTTTGCGCCGGAAACCGTGCACTGGTTCGATCCGGTGACGACCAGGCGCCTTTAGCGGCAGCGGAATTCCCAGAATTCGCGGGATGGCCGGCTGGCAAGCGCTTAGCCGGTAGTGGCGTGGCGCAAAGGCAGCCAGACCACAAAACAGGAGCCGCGCTCGACGGCGCTGGCAACAGCCACCGTGCCGCCGTGCAATTCCGTCAGCCGCTTGATCAGCGCCAGTCCCAGGCCCGTGCCCTCATGTATTTTCGTCAGTGACGATTCCAGCTGCACGAAAGGCTGGAACAGCTCCTGCAGGTCATTGCTGGCGATACCCTTGCCGTTGTCGGTAACGCTGATCTCCAGGAAGTCGGTATATTCGTTATCGGGCAGCGGCAATCGCCGGATCTGCATTTTTTCAGCTGCTTCCAGGTGTCGCAGCGCGTCGTCAGTTGCCTGCCCGCGCGTGACCAGTCGCGCCAGGATAAGGATATGGCCGCGCTCCGCAGTAAACTTGACCGCATTGGACAGCAGGTTATAGACGATCTGTTTCAGTTTGCGGGCATCGGCAAACACTGGCGCGGCGTCGCTGCCGGTGATTTCATCGGCAATGCTCAGCTTTAGCTGTATGCCGCGGTGATGGGCCTTTTCTTTCACGATGCTCAGGCTGGACTGCAGCATAGCCGCGACATGCACAGGCTCCAGGTCCAGGTTCATCTGTCCGGCTTCGACTTTGGAAAGGTCCAGCACGTCATTGATCAGCGCCAGCAGGTGGGTGCCGCCCTGATAGATTTCAGTGACGCTGGCGCGCTGCGGATCATTCAAGCTTCCCTGCAAGCCATCCTTCAGCAACTCCGAAAAACCTATGATGGCGTTCAGTGGCGTGCGCAGTTCATGCGACATATTGGCCAGGAATTCCGATTTCAGGTGGCTTGCCAATTCC
This sequence comes from Betaproteobacteria bacterium, assembly GCA_013287275.1. Lineage (GTDB taxonomy): Bacteria > Pseudomonadota > Gammaproteobacteria > Burkholderiales > Burkholderiaceae_D > Undibacterium. The sequence goes on along the minus strand of JABDED010000027.1, from coordinate 9,778 downwards.
AGCTGGCGATTCTTTTCTGCGATCTGCTGCTGATGCCCGACCAATTCTTCATTGGCCTTGGCCAGGTCGTTGTTCTTTTGCTCCAGTATCGCCAGCAGTTCAGCGCGGCTGTCGGCCAGCTCTTTCGATGCCCGGGATTCGGCGGCTTCCAGCTCTTTGCTTAGCAATTCCTTGCGTATGCGGCGGTTCTGGTCTTCCGATTGCTTGCGGCGCAACTGCACCCTGACCCTGGCTTTCAGCACTTCCACTTCGTTCGACTTCAGCACATAATCGTCGGCGCCGCTGCTCAGGCCTTCTATCATCGAGTCCTGGTCTTCGGTCGCCGTCAGCATGATGATGGGGATATCGGACAAGGGGGCGGAAGCCTTGATGCGCCTGCAAGTTTCGGTGCCGCCAAGGCCCGGCATCAGCCGGTCCAGCAAGATGCAGTCTATGGCCTGCACCGCCACCATTTCCAGCGCTTCTTCGCCCGAGCGGGCCAGGATGACGTCATAGCCTTCGCCACGCAAGGTCGATCCCAATTCATCCAGGTAGGTCGGGCTGTCGTCCACTGCCAGGATTTTCTTGGCGCCAAGCAGGCTCTCGGTCTGCTTTTCAAAGGCGGCGCCGGCGGCACCCCTCAGCACAGCGGCAACGCGCGCCAGCATCATGCCGAAATCTTCGTTCTTGCGCACAAAGGCATCGGCGCCGGAGTCGAGTGCATGCAGTTCCGCGATACGGTCGTCCGAGCCGGTCAGCAGGATGCAGGGGATCTTGCGCAAGGCGGCGTCCAGCCGCAGTTTGCGCACCACGGTGGGGCCGTCTATGCCCGGCAGCACGCCATCGGTAATGACGACTGACGGCCGGTTGGCGGCCGCCCTGCGCAAGCCTTCCTCGCCGGTAGAAACGCTGATCACCTCGTAGCCTGCGCCGCGCAACTCTTCCGCCAGTCTTTCGCGGAAGGTGATGCTGTCGTCGATGATCAGTACCGAAGTCTTTTGCGCTGACGAAGAGAGTTCACCCAGGCCCAGCAGCTCGCTGGCCCGCGCTACCAGATAGTCCCTGTCATAGGGCTTGCCTACGTAGTCGTTGGCGCCCAGGGTCAAGCCGCGTATCCTGTCTTTTACTTCCGCTTCGGTGGACAGCATCAGCACCGGGAGTTCAGCGCCGGCCGCCATGGCGCGGATTTCCCGCAGCAGGTCGGTGCCGTCGCCGTCCGGAAGGATCACGTCGAGTATCACCAGGTCCGGCATCGCCTGCGCCAGCGTGGCGCGCGCCTGGGCTGCGTTGGCGCATAGCTTTACCTGGAATTCCTTGTCCGCAAAAGCCTCCTCCAGATCGGCACGCACCGTCAGGCTGTCATCAACGATAAGGATGGTCGGGCTCAAGAAATTCATGTCATTCCCGGCGATTTTTTCCCATTGGCAAACCTGACTATCGTAGGTCCGATATCGGAAAGTGCCAATACATATTGCGCAGCACCGAGTTGTATGGCTTCGCGCGGCATGCCATACACGACAGAACTGAGTTCGTCCTGGGCGATCGTGGTGCCGCCCGCTTGCCGTATCGCCAACAGCCCGCGCGCGCCATCATTGCCCATGCCCGTCAGCAAGGCCGCGGTCACGCCACCTGCATGTTCCGCCGCCAAAGATTCAAACAGGACGTCGACCGAGGGTTTGCAAGAGTGCCGTTCGGGGCCGTTGTCCAGGTAAATTTTCCTGTTTTTCACCACCATATGCCGCGCAGGCGGCGCCATGAACACGCCGCGGCCAAGCGCCTGGCCGTCGACGGCGATCTTTACCCTGCTCTTGCTTTGGCCGTCCAGCCAGTCGGCAAAGGCGATACCGAAAGGTTCGCCTATATGCACGACGATCAGTACCGGCAGCGGGAAATCGGCAGGCAGGGATTGCAGTATCTGCACGATGGCTTTGGGGCCGCCAGTGGATGCGCCTATTGCGATCAGTTCGCAAGGCCGTTCGCGCAAGCCGGCAGCAGCCGGCATGCCCGGGTTTTCATCGGTTTTTTGTACTGCGGGCGCCTGCGCAGTAGCGACGCTGTTCAGGCGGGCCCGCAGGTGGGTGATTACCCTGACCCTGGAAACCAGCCTGACCGTGCCGATGAAGCGCTGCTCCCAATCTCCGGTAATATCGTCCGTATGCGGCTTTTCCATGACCTCGACGGCGCCGGCCGCCAAGGCTTCATAGGTCTTGAACAATTCGCCGCGATTGGTGGAGGAGGACACGACCACGATCGGCGTCGGGCAATGGGCCATGATGTATTCGGTCGCCGCCAGGCCGCTCATCACCGGCAGCATCATGTCCAGCGTGATGACGTCCGGACGCAGGTCCTGGCATAGGGCGATCGCCTGCTTGCCGTCTTCAGCTTCTGCGATGACTTCCATATCGGGAGAGGTACTCAGCACCTCGACCAGGCGCTTGCGCACGGTCAGCGAATCCTCGACGACAAGTACCCGTATTTTTTTCATGTTCGTACCAGTTGCCTGATTTTTTGCAGGAATTCAACCTGGTTGAATTCTCCCTTGACGATATAGGCGCTGGCGCCTGCCTGTTCGGCGCGTTGCTTGTCTTCAGCCGCATCGCGCGAGCTTACCAGGATGCAGGGTATGCTGCGCAACGCCGGATCGGCCCGCGTATGCTCTATGAATTCGAAGCCGTTCATTCCCGGCATTTCCAGATCGACCAGGAATAGAGCATATTGATTGCGTTGCGCCATCTGCAAAGCCTCCTCGGCGGAAGCCGCCAGTGCAACGCCGAAACCGGCAGCCTCCAGGATGCTGCTCTCCAGCATGCGCGTGGTCAGGGAGTCGTCAATGATCAGCACAGGCAAATCCGGCCCCGGCGAATCGGCTGCATGCGTTTCCGCCGCCTGCAGGCTGGATACCAGCACTTCCGGATCCAGCACCAGCTGCGGATTGCCTTCATGATCGAGGAAACTTGCGGATATCACTGCATGGGCCGGCGCCAGTGCCGGCAGCGCGCGCAATACGATGGATACGGTGCCGTACAGTTTATCGACTACGACCGCAGTAGTCCTGGCCGCAGCATGGATCACGACCACAGATAAGATCGGCGGCGTGGGCGGCCGCGCGGAAGACACGCGCACTGCCTGCGACAGGTTGATCAACGGGATCAAAACTCCCTGGTACAGGATGAGCCTGCCCTGCTCGGCATGCACGACGTCGCTGCCGGCCACACGCAGCGTGCTGCGCACCGCGCTGAGCGGAATAGCCAGCGGCTGGCCGGAAAATTCCACCATCAGAGCCTGCAAGGAGGCCAGCGATACCGGCACCAGCAGTTCTATACTGGTGCCTTTGCCGGCTTCGGTATGGGCGATCATCTCGCCGCCTACCTGCTGCACCGAGCTGCGCACCAGGTCGAGCCCGATGCCGCGGCCGGATAATTCGGTGACCGTCCTGGCGGTGCTGATGCCACCCTTGGTCAGGACCGCCAGCAAGTCGTGGATGCTGAGCGCTTCTATCTCTTTTTCTGTCGCTTCCGACATATTGCCTGCCGCCCTTTGCCTGCGCAGTATGGCGCGCCGCACTGCATCGGCATCGATGCCGCGGCCGTCGTCTGCACAGAGGAAGGAAACGTGGTTGGCCCGGCGCGTCACTTCCAGCGTGATATTGCCGCAGACGGGTTTTCGGCTGTCGCTGCGATCCCGCGGAAGTTCTATGCCGTGGGCGACCGCATTGCGGATAACCTGCACCAGCGCATTTTGCACGACGTCCAGCACCTGGCCGTCCAGCCGGATGTCGCCGCCGGCGGCATCCAGCGCCACCTGCTTGTCCAGGCTGTTGGCGGCATCCCTGGCGGTGCGTTCCAGCGTATGGAAGATGCTGGCAACCGGGATCAGCCTCAGCCTTTCTGCGGTCTCGTGCACCTGGCGCAATTCGCGCTCCATGCTCTCGGTGCTGGCAGTGATGTTGCGCTCTGCGGAAACGATCAACCCGCGCAGGCTTTCCACCAGGCCGCCTATTTTTGAAAAACTGGCCGGCTGCGAGTGCAGATGGGATTCTTTCCAGTTTTGTGCGGCAAGCTGCGCAGAGAAAGACGTGAACAGTTCCCGGATATGGCTGACAGAAGCGTTCAGCCGCTTCATATTACTGAGTTCCCCGCTGACTTCGGCCAGCCCTTCCAGCAAGGCATCGACTACGCTGATGTCGGTGCGCGCCACACGTATCGTCGCATGTTTGCCGGTTTCTTCATGCCGGCCTCCGCCCGCGTGTGCCGGCACGGCGGCCAGTTCGCCGCTCCGTGCGCCGGTTTGCGCCGCCGGAGCCGCAGCTGCAACTGAGTCTGCCTGCGGCAGGGCGTCGAGCAGCGCGGAAATCCTGTCCAGGCTCTTCAATATGCCGTCAAATGCGGTCCGCGGCATGGTCGTCCCGTCCAGCCTGTGCGGCGCCAGCGCATCTTCCACGGCATGGGCAAGGTTGGCGATCTCGCCTTGCCGCACTACATGTGCGGCGCCTTTCAGCGTATGCGCCAGCCTGAGCAGGCCGGATACTTTGTCCGCGTTGCCCGACTTCTCCAGGTCGAGTATGCCCGTGCTCAGCTGTTCGAGCAGTTCGCGTGCTTCTATCCTGAAATAACGATAGGGATCTTTGGCCATGGTCTTGTGCGGCGTCGGGTATGCTTTAGCTGGTCTGCGCTTGTATCATGCGCCGCAAATCGCTGGACAGGCTGGCCAGCTGCGACGCCGTCTGCAAGGTCTGGGTCGCACTAGCTTCCGATTCACGGGTCGCCTGCGAGATGTCGGTCACCGCCAGCCTTACCTGTTCTGCGGCTGTTGCCTGCTGTTTGGTGGAGAGTTCAATTTCGCGCGCCGCTTCGGTGGTGGTTCCGACCAGATTGCCGATCTGCTTGAACGCCTGGGCTATCTCGGCAAATTGCTTGGCACCGGCGTCGACCGCCTTGGCGCTGCTCTCGGTCGCCATGACCGTGGTATTCACGGCGCTTCTGACGTCGTCGATCTGGCCCCTGATTTCCTTGGTGGAATTGGAAACCCGGTCGGCCAGCTTGCGGATTTCATCGGCAACCACGGCGAAGCGTTTTCCGGCCTCGCCTGCGCCGACCGCTTCTATCGTTGCATTGATGGCAAGGATATTGGTTTGCTCCGCCAGTTCAGAGACGATGTCCAGCACGGCGCCGATTTCCTGCGACTTGCGGCCCAGGTCCAGCATGTGGTTCACGACCAGGTCGACCTGCCGCCGGATTGCCGACATGGAGTCTTGTCCGTTGTCCACCTTGATGTCGCCGCTGCGGGCCGCAGTGGCATTCTGGTCTGCAATCACCGCGACCCTTTGCGCGCTTTCCGCAATTTGCCGCGAGGTCGCCACCAGTTCGCTGATGGTAGTGCTGATTTCACTCATCGCGGTTGCCTGTTCCTTTGCCCCCGATGCTTGCTGGCTTGCCGCCGCCTGCAACTCTGCGGACGAGCTCTGCACATGGCCGACCGCAGCGCCGATCTGGTTACCGAGTGCGCGCGTGATCGTATACCCGGCTATCGTGACGAATGCCAGGCAGATCAGGGTGCCGAACAGGATGGTGGATTTGGCGTTGCTTACCGTATTGTCTGAGTCGGCGGTGCGCTTGCCGAGCAAAACCGTTTCATTGCTTTCCATCTGGTTGAATAGACGGCGCAAATCAACCATTATTTTGTTGCCATGGCCGCTGGTGATATTTTTTACCGCCAGATCGGCATGCCCATCCTTGATTGCGTTGATATTGTTCGCCTGGTTGGCAAATTTTTCAGTTGCGAGCAATTCTATCTGGACCAGCAGCTTTTGCTGTTCTGGATTGTCTGCAGTCAAATCCTTCAATTCTTTCATCAGCTTCGGAAATTCTTCGCGGGAAGCCTGATAAGGATCAAGAAATATCTGGTTGCCGGTAATCGCATAGCCGCGAAAGCCTGTTTCCGCTTCTTGCAGACTGCCTGAGAAATTGGCGATGTCTTCCAATACCTTGTGCGTGTGGCTTACCCAGCCGCTGGTTGTCACCAATTGATTGATGCTTAGATAGGAAACTGTGCCTATGCCTATCAGCAAGATCGAGGATACGGTGAAGCCGGCGGCGATTTTCCTGCCGAATGTCCAGTTGATATTCATTGCCTATCGCTCCTTGATGGAGCGGGTAGCGTCTACCCGCTGTTGTATTTCTTGAAGTACGGTTTGCAAATCGATGATAGGGAAAATCCTGCCGTTTTCCTGGATGGCGTCATGCAGGTGCGAGCCGGCAGTCCGTTCTTGGGACGGACGCAGGCCGGACCCGGTAATTTGCTCCGGCGTGACGCTCAGGTGAACCAGGAATTCGTCAAATGCGACCGCAACCGGGGTGTGGTGGCTCAGCACGGCTATCCATTTCGGCGCCTTGGCCTGCGCGTAGCCGAGCAGGCTCGCCAGGTCGTACACCGGGGTTACCTGGGCGCGGAATCCTGCCAGGCCTATCAGTTCCGGCAGCGACGACGGCAACGGCGTGATGCTGCGACCGGCGAACAGGCCGCTGATCTGCGTCACGCGCAACGCATAGGCATCGCCGGCTATTTCCAATACCAGGAAATTCTCCGCTTGTCCGTTGCCGCCTCCCGGCTCGCGGCTGAACGCCAGGTCAAAATCTTCCCGCAAAGCGTGCAATAGCTGCTCATTGGTCTGGGAGGCATCGCCCGCGATGGTCTTGCCGACGGTATTCATGCGCGGGCCCCCATTGCATCCAGCTGCGAACGGCATAGGGCGATCAGCGCTTCGCGCTTGAAGCCGCCGCCGAACAGCAAGATGCGCGACGGGTCTTCTTGTTGCAATAGGGACAGCGCCTGCCGCAATGCCGCAGCCGCGGCCAGCGTGTCGCCCTTGCGGTGGGCCAGCAAACCCATATGCAGGCGCGGCATGGCAAAAGCCGGATCAAGGTAGGCCGCCATCTGGTCCTGGTCGATCGCACTCTGTAAATCGCCAGCGCTTTCCCTGCATAGCGCCAGCACATAGTGGGCGCCGGCATTCAATTCATCGTACCCCAGTAGTTCCTGGCAGGCTTGCTCGGCTTCATTGGAGGCGCCGCTATGGCATAAGGAAACCGCTTTCAGCAACAAGACGTCGGTGTCGCGCGCATGCTCCTCGGACAAAATTCCTATCTGTTCCAGCACCCGGTCGTATCTTTCCTTGTGCAGGTATTCCATCGCATGATCCAGGTTGGGGGCCGGGCGGGACGGCGGCGATGCCTTTCCCGCCTGGCCCTGCAGCGGCGCCTTGGCCATACTGTGTATACGCTCGCTCGCTGCGCGTATGGTCTCTATCCAGCTGGTGTCGCCGGCAACGGTAAGCTCTTGCCAGCGCCGGCCTGGCCTGGCCGCCAGTTCACTTTCCGCTTCAGTGGCAGCCAGCGGATCTTTGCGCTGGTAGTAAAAAGTATCATGCGTGTGGCATAGGTGAAATTCATTGGACAGGCCGCGCAAGGTTTCCGCGTGGCCCATGAACAGATAGCCGCCCGGCGCCAGCGCATAGGCGATCCGACGCATCGCCGCCTGCGCCTGTTCCAGCGTGAAATACATCAGCACGTTGCGGCAGAATACGATGTCGAAACGGCTGCCCCACCAAAACCCGGGCTCATCCGCCGCCAGGTTATGCCGCTCGAACTTTACCGATTGCCGCACTTCCTGGTCCAGCAAAAAAACACTGCCTTCATTGCTGAACCAGCGCGCCTGCCGGCCCGGGGCCATATCCCGCAGCGACCAGCTGGAGTAGCGGCCAAGCTGCGCCTTTTCCAGCATAGCCGGATTAAAGTCGATGGCAGTGACCGTGATATTGTGCGCCGAGTGAGGAAAGTGCTCTCGCACGGCAATGGCGATTGAATACGCTTCTTCGCCCGATGCGCAGCCGGCCGACAGCACGTGCACATGCTGTCGGCCGGATAGCGCCGCCAATCGTTCGGGCAGTGCGATATCGGTCAATGCAGAGTAGTGCGCCGGATTGCGGAAAAAATAGGTTTCCGTCACGGTCAGTTCTTGCGCGAGCAGGGCCAGTTCCCCGGCCTGTATGTCGCCGCCGGCCAACCGCTCCAGATAGCTGGCGCAATTGCCCCCATGGGCGCTGGCCCGCCGGCGCAGCAACTCATCCAGCGAGGATGATCTTAATGCATCGATATTCAGGCCCAGCAGCTGGGCCATCAAACTGCGGAAGCAAGACAGCTCCGGCGCGCTTGGCAATGGCGTCATGCTGGGGCCACGTCTTTCTCCAGCGCCCGCCAGACCGGTTCCGGCACCAGGTGTGCCGCTTTCAGCACCAGCAAGAGTTCGGTGTCGAGCACGCTGATGGTGCTGATCGTATCGGTTCCTACTTCGTGCAGCAGCGCCGGCATAGCGGCCAGGGTTTCATCGTCGAGCGGGCGCACTCCCAGCACTTCCTGTACCGCGACGGCGATGTGCCGCCGGCCCAGCCTGAGAGTGACATAGCGGCGGCGTTCCAGGGGAATGGGGGCGGTGCCGGTAGCTGCGCCCGCATCGCCAAACAGCCTGGCCAGGCTGATTACAGGCAGCATTGCGCCGCGTATCAGCGCCACTCCAAGCAGGAAGGCGGGCGTGCCCTGCAGGCTATGTATAGGCAGTGGCCGCATGGTTTCAATCACGTCGGCCAGCGCAAACGCGCACAGCCGCCCGTCATCGCGACATATCAGGAATGAAGCAGTTGTTGATCCGTCTCTGCCCATGCTAGTGCCTTGCTATGATTTCATGTCTATTGCAGCGGAAAGCATGCTCGACCATGCCCTCAGGGCTGGTATGCGGCCCTGATGTGCTGGATCCTGGAAATCCCTGTTGCCGCTGGATAGTGCCCGGCGTCCGGTTTATAGCTTGCCGCTATGGGGAGCAGCAGGGAAGACTGGTTGTGCCCTATCAGAGTCGCACGTAGTGTTAGTTTTGTCAATTGCACTTCAAGCAATTTATTGCTTTATCCGCAGTGCATGCGGCGTAATGCGGCTCAGCCTTCGGGATTGATCAAGGCATTCAATATATGATCCTGCCATTGCCCATTGATTTTCAGGTAGGCACGGGCGTATCCTTCCCGTTCGAAGCCCAGTTTTTGCAATAGCCTGGCGCTGCGCGTGTTGCCCGGGACATGGTTGGCCATCACCCTATGCAGGCCGGCCTGGGCAAACATATGGGCGATGCCGGCCTGTACTGCTTCCAGCATATAGCCCTTGCCTTCATGTTTCCCTGCAATCGCGTAGCCCAGGTGGCAGGCCAGGAATACGCCACGGACGATATTGTTGAAATGGCAGATGCCTATCATTTCCGGACTGCCGGCGGTAAACACGGCCAGCTGCAGCGCGGTGCCGGCTTCCATGTTTTGGCAGCTGCCGATCAGCCTCTACCTGCATTGCTCCAGGCTGAAATACTCTTCGCTGCGCAAAGGCTCCCAGGGCGCCAGATGCAGGCGGTTTTCCAGTAGATAGGCCTGCAGTATTTCTGCGTCTTCCGGCAGCAGGATGCGCAGGCTCAGGCGCTCGGTAACGATAGGCTCAGCCAGCAAACCCAAGTTCATCCTTTTATAAAAACTTCACTCCGGCATAGGCATCACCGTGTTGCCGGTCGCTTCTGTGCCGGATATGGACGCCAAGGACGGCATGCTGCGTTACCTGCCGTTCAGCGCACCGGCGCCGGACCGGCGGGTCGTCATCGCGTGGCGCAAGAGTTTTACCCGCCAGGCCGCGATAGAGGCGATACGCCAGGCCGTGATGGCGTGCGACTTGCCTGGGGTCAGCATGTTGGATGAAGCTGCCGCAGTTCAATAGCC
>JABDED010000026.1 GCA_013287275.1 Betaproteobacteria bacterium | reverse complement strand
TACACTCGCCTCGCTGCGGGCCTGGCATCAGCGCCGTCGGCACCGGCTGCTCTGCAATGAATGATGTAAATAGTTTAGGCCTTGCGACGCGAATTTGTAAAAAATGTAATTTTTCTTGACGAATTAATATTTTTCAAAAGAAAAATGTCGGCAAACTTTACATCACTTGCATCCATTCAATAAAAATCTTTATAAGCATATGATTTATAAAGATATTTAAATCTGGCCCCGATCTTGCTCTGTTGTTGACAGCAAACAAGGTTTGTGTAGAACAATACAAAAAGGGGACAAAATGAAGAAGCTCATTACGACGATGGCAGTTGCAATAGCAGCGCTCTCTGCATCGCAGGCGCAGGCGATGGCGATCACTTTTGGCGGCCAAAGCGCCAGCGACGGATCCGGCCTCACCAGTTCGCGCATTGCTGCCAACAATATGCCCACCACCGCCAGCGGCTACTTTGTCGAGACCTTTGATGCCGCCACCAGAAATACCGACTTCGCGGCCGGCCCCAGCTTCTATGCCGGCCAGAATGCCGACGGCGGCAATAACAACGCCCCGTTTATCGGCATCCAGCAAGGCCACGGCTGCGCCATCAATTCCATTGGCGGCGGCGTCGCTGTCACCGTCACGCAAGGCAGCTTTGCAGTACAGACCGGCAACACCTCTTCGGGCGCCAATCCGGCCGGCGACAATACTTGCTACGGTTTCGGCCCCGGCCCTGAACCCCGCACCGCCGGCCCGAACGCCCAGATCCTGGTGGACTATAACAACTTCCTTATTCCAGGCGTCAAGATCTCCTATCTCGGCCTGTACTATGGTTCCATCGATACCTACAATGACCTGGTCTTTTACACCGGCGACCTGGTCAACGGCTTTACCGAAATCGGCTCCCTGACCGGCACCCAGGTGTTGGCAGCCGCCAACGGCTCGTCCGGCAACCAGACTGCGCCGGGATCCAATGTCTATGTCAACCTGGATTTCGCACTGAATGAGCAGTTCACCGCGTTTGCCTTCAGGACTACCGGCATCGCTTTTGAAGTGGACAATATCGTGGTCGGCCTGTCCAACCGCAGCGACGTGCCGGAACCGGCTTCCATCGCGCTGCTGGCCCTGGGACTGGCTGGCTTGACAGGACTGGCGGCAGCACGCAAACGCAAACAGGCATAACAACAAAGCTTCTCAGTGTCGTATTTGGCCCCGCTGCGGCGGGGTTTTTATTTGCCCTTACGCTATTACGTAGCTGTTGCCCTTGGTAAAAACCGGGAAGAACCTGCGAAACTGGGCAGACCCAAGAAACTTCTATAGAAGTAGAAATTCCGCTGCCCTATGTCGTCGGTGGCTTCGGTGCGTATGTAGTCGGCGTAAGTGATACGTTCCCCGGACGGCCCGGCGGGATACCGACGCGGCTACGTGCAGCTGGTAAAGATATTGAAATTAATAGCCTGGCCGGGAGGCAATACCGAGGGTCCGAATGGATAGTTTGGAATATGCAGCTGAAGTTTCCTATCTTGCTGCAGACCGGCTCCATCTCAAACACCGGATTGCATTGAAGTTGACCACAAATGCACTGCGACAATGTTGAATTTGCGCTTGCGTTTTTGTGGTCGATAAAGCAAAGCATCATGAAATCAATGTCTCCGATCGATCAGATCGGGGACGTCAATTTACACTGCGCTGATCAGACCCAGTTGTTGCAGCGCTGTTACGCCATCATCAAGGCCAAGTTCTTCGACGATCATCCCATCCTTCAGACGAAGTACGGTCGTGCCAGTAAAACGCATTGCACGACCGGTAGCCGCAGGCAGAGCGCCAATCAAAAAATCGCTGAATGCTGGACCAGTGTGCGTACCACCACCAATCCAACGTCCGACGACATAGTCACCTTCTGCGATCAGATCAGCGGCGCCAGCAAATGCCAGATCTGGAAATGCTTCGCGGAAGTCAGCCATGAACGCCTTGATATCCTCGCGGCCGCGGCGTGGCTCATGCAGTGAATACTGCAACAGCATGTCTGGGGACGCGATAGCATCCACCACTGAAGGATTGTACGTCGTGCCCCAGAACTCTGTGAACCAGCGACCAACGATAGCTTTGTTGTCGTCTTCTTTCGACATGATAAAACTCCTTAATAAAACTGGTTAAAGAAGAGAAGCAAAGTACCTCTCTCTGCCTACACAATATCAAGTCGGACTAACCGCTACGCTCCGTTTCTTGCTTCGCAATCCATTTATTTTTTTAAAATTTTGAATGAATTTTACGTATTTCTTTCAGTTCGAAAAGTGTCCGAGCTATAAATCAGATCTGCTTTTATCAAACAGAAAAACGCTTCAAGCAACAGCAAATAATGCCACCGCGAGTGAGCCTACTGAAGAAGCGATACTTGGTATTCGTGCTGATGGCGGAGTAAGTCCGGCGGAGTTTTTGACGAGAGAACTTGGTTCGCTATCCGGTCAATATTGTCCAACGCCCTGCGCAATGCAGTACTGGAGGTCGCTATCGAATAGGGGAAATAGACAACCTCGACGCCGACTTCGGCGAACTCTGTTTCCATCCGACGGCCTTTCTGAGTACCTTTCCAATCATCACCCTTAAAGAAAATGTCGAACTGGAATTCACGCCACATATCGAGCTTGTCCGGCACTGTTTCCGCAACCGCCAGATCGACAAAATGAATATTGCGCACGATCTCGAGACGCTCTGCCAAAGGAACAACGGGTGTCATTCCCTTGGTCAATCTAAGCATCTCGTCGGACACCACTCCTGCGATGAGGAAGTCGCATTGATTTTTAGCCTGACGAAGTATATTGAGATGGCCTACGTGGAAGAGATCGAAGGCTCCTGGGGCATAGCCAATTCGTTTCATGTTGTGATTCCTCTCTGCGTTAGATGCGGTCAACGCGCCGCTGAAGGGCGCTTTGCGTAGAGGTTCCCTCACCTGTGCGCAAGAGAATGGCAGGATTGCCATCCTTACTTGCACGATATCGGTTGCGGCAAGGTGTCGCGATCCGTTTCTTGCGATTGAACAGGAAAAGGTCGCAGCTATTTTGCGTCATGAAAAATGATGCCGAGCGTGTGCCGGCTGCCGGCTATCAGACGGCTTACTCCATGCCGCAAGCTCACTCTATAGTGCCCGCGCGAACTGCGTACGGGCCGACTATTCACAGCAAATACGACTGCTTGTCCCTGGACAAGCGGAACCACCTCAGCACGCCCGGCGCGCTTAGGGTCACTTTCGGTTAATAGAAGTTCGCCGCCGGTGAAATCTTTCCCCGGCGCAGACAACAGAAACACAACCTGGAAGGGAAAAACATGTTGGCCATATAAATCCTGATGCAGGCAACAATAGTCTTCCGGTCCATAACGTAGCATCAACGGCGTTGGTCGTAACTGGCCCGCCTCGTGACAGATGCTGGCGAACTGAGAATGTTTTTCCGGAAATCGCTGCGCAATGCCCATCGCCTGGTGCCAACGATTTGCAATAGCGTGCAGGTGGCCATATAGTGAGGCGCGTGCTTCCTGGACGAGGTCCGGTAGAGGATAACGGAAGTACTTGTATTCACCGCGGCCGAATGCGTAGCGTTCCATGACGATACGACTCCGAAATCGCTCTTCTTCAGCATATAACGAAACCGCTGCCTGACATTCTTCCCGACTTAGCAAGCGCGGTAGCAGGGCAAAGCCGTCCGCGGTTAAGGCCGCCTCAATTTCGTTCCAGCTCACGGTCGCCAGGCGCTCGGTCAGGTACTGCTTGGCGGAGAATGTGTATTTTTGGTCATTCGTTACGGTGACCGGAGCCGATTCCGGCGTTTCAATTGTCATGATTTTTATATAGGTTCTTTGCTGCTTTCCAGATTGCATAGGCTTCGGGCATACATACGGCACAAGGACGGTAACCTGCAGCGATGGCAGTCTCTTCATCCGCAAAAAAAACCCTGTGTTTCACGTATCCGCCGCGGGCAATGGCGAGGAGCGCTGAACGGCAGTCTAATCTGCCATACAGCTTTCCGCGCCGGTAGCCACCTAGAGTTCCGGGCAGATTACTTTGGAAGGATTTTCCATCAGGCCCGGTTAAAGTCCATGTTTTCTTAATGATCACTTTTTTCTTCAGGGCGCTTGATGAAATATCAGTTCAATGGCCATACGCTCGCCACTGCGCAATCGGCTCACCGCATGCTTGATATTGACCCGGTAATACCCTTTGGAGCCCCTGAATGGACGATGGGCAACTGTGATGATCGCCGCATCTCCTTTCCGAAGCGGTAATACCATCGGTCGCGATTGCATGCGAGGGCGCTGCTCCGTCATGATGAATTCGCCTCCGAAAAAATCTTTGGTGGGATCCGACAGTAGAATGACCAGTTGCAAAGGAAAGGTGTTCGCATCGACCAAATTTTGATGCAGCGCGTGATACTCCCCAGGCTGCATGCTGCTGATGAAGCTCATTTCAACGACCTGCCCGAGTTCTTGATTGACGCGCGCATAGTCAGTCATCGAGGGCGGGTATCGAGTGTCTTTACCCATAATCTCAGACCATCGGTTGGCTATCGGCACCAATCTTGAAAAAAGCGCCTCTCTACAACGATGCAAGGGCTGCGGCAGTTGGTTAGGCAGGCGCAAGAAATTGCCAACGCCTAGTCCAAGTGCATCCAAGGATTGTTGTTGTCCTTGCTTATCCTGGTTGTTCGCCAATTGTTTGAGCCCATCTATCTCTTGGTCAGTGACAAATTTGGGCAGTAAAGCGTAGCCCTCTTTGTTAAGATCAGATTCAATACGCCCCCAGTCAAGTGCTGCGATTTTTTTGTTGTCCATTATTTTTTTTTGATGATCAAAGTTCTGCTTCGCGCCTGAGCAAGTCACGCTTGCGTTCGACACCCCAACGGTAGCCAGAAATATCGCCATCGCGCCGAACGACACGGTGACAAGGAATTGCGACCGCAATTCGATTGGCTCCGCATGCCTGAGCGACCGCGCGAACCGCCTTCGGGGAGCCGATTGTCGCGGCGATTTCCGCATAGCTTGCCGTGGCTCCGACAGGTATCTTGCTCAACGCCTGCCAAACCCGTTCCTGAAATGCAGTTCCCCGGACGTCCAACGGGAGATTCAATCCCAGTGCTGGCGCCTCGATAAAGCCCACCACTTGAGCCATCAGCTGCTCAAAGCTGGAGTCCCCACCAATCAGACTCGCTTTACGGAACATATCTTGCAGATCTCGGACCAGTGCTTCCGGATCGTCGCCAAGCAATATGGCGCAAATTCCAAGCTGGCTCCTCGCTACCAGAATTGCTCCGAGCGAACATTGCCCTATGGCAAACCGAATTTCTGAGTTTTGGCCGCCCTCTTTGTAGTCGCGTGGAGTCATTCCAAGCAATCCTGCTGATGCCTCGTAAAAGCGGCTGTTCGAATTAAAGCCGGCACCATAGAAGGCGTCGGTGATCGTTTTAGTTTCACCCAGCTCGCCCCGCAGGCGGCGTGCTCGTGACGCACTAGCATAGGCTTTGGGCGTCAAGCCCGTCTCTGCCTTAAACACGCGATGGAAATGAAACATGCTCATATCCGCCTTTAGCGCCAGTTCTTCCAGATTCGGCTGGTTTTCAGCGTTTTCGATCAGTCGGCATGCTTCCGCAACCACGGCAGTTCGATGAGCCGCCGCCGCTGTTCTGTCCCCAGATGCGCGTTTGCTTGCTCGGTATCCTGCCGCCTCAGCGTCCGCGACGGTGGAGAAAAATTCTACATTTTTGCGGTTTGGAAGTCGCGCGGAGGAGCTTGGCCGGCAATAAATGCCGGTAGTTTTAACGGCATAGACAAAGTCAGCGTCAGCGCTAGCATCGCGAGCCTGAACAGCGGCCCAGCGTTTTTCGTCCAGATCGGCAACTTGGGCAGTTTGTAATTCGGTTATGCGAGATTTCATGATTTTTCCTGATGGATATGTCAATGCAATCACTTTACAATCGAGTTTCATCGCAAGAACTCCGTTTCTTGCTTCGGAATCCGTTACTCGGTACATCGCCACAAATACCACGCGGCGATCGTACGATAGGGGCTCCATTCCTGACCAATCTCACGCATACGAGCTGGCGATGGTGCTTCGGCCAATCCCATTAAACGGCGATATCCCTCACGAATACCAAAGTCGTCAACCGGTAAAATATCCGACCGTTCTAGACTGTAAATAAGAAACATCTCAACGGTCCACCGTCCAATGCCACGGAGGGGAACCAATCGTTTGATCAGATCTTCGTCGGGAATGCCAAGCGCGGCCTGCCTGTTCGGGACTACGCCGTCCAGCGCAGCCTGGGCGATTCCTCGAATAGTGGCGAGCTTGGAGGCCGAGAAGCCACAGGCTCGCTGCAACTCAGAATCGGTAGCCAAAAGTTCTTGTGGTGCGGGGAAAGAAGTATTTGGATACAACGCTAGCAGCCGACCTAGAATCGCATCGCCCGCTTTTGCATGAAGCTGCTGATAGGCAATGGCGCGCACGAGGGCCTCGTAGGGCTCACGCGCAGGCTTGGCTTCGTGGCGGCATGGCCCTACTTTGGCGACGTGGCGCGCCCATTCAGCGCCCAACGTGGACAGATAAGCGGTAGCCTCTTGATAGGCCGCAGGGGAAAGGTCAGCAATCATCATTAAAACCGGGTAGCCGGAGGTCTTGGGAGGCCAGGGACAGGGCGCCCTCATGCGTTAACAGCCAGCGTTTTCGGTCGATTCCCCATGCATACCCTCCGAGACCACCGCTTTTGGTGATCACTCGATGGCATGGAACAACAATGGCGATTGGATTGGAACCGTTAGCCGAGCCAATATCGATTGCTACGCGCGGATCGTCATAACCAATTGAGCGGGCAAGCTCGCCGTAACTGGTAGTCTCACCAGCGGGAATTTTACGCAGCGCAGCCCAGACCTGGCGCTGGAATTCTGTCCCTGCAGTTTCAGTGGGGATTTCGTCCAACGCTAGAATTTGTCCGTCGAAATAGCGCTGCAGAGCGTCTGTCACGCCAATTGGTGCTGGTGCCTCCGTCAATTCATAGCGCGTGTAATGCTCGCGCAGCCTGCGATGCAAGTGGGCCTCTGAATTGCTAAAATCAAGCGCGCGTAGATGGTGCCGGTCGTCCGAGACGATTAAAAGTACGCCGAGCGGTGAATTCAACGTACTGATGTTGAATTTCATTTTCCTATTCCTTTGATGGGGTTATCTCAATTTGGAAATTGTTGAATCTGACAACAGAAAAGCTTCACCATTGATCATGTGGACCTCCGTCTGCCCCGCAACATTTGTACGCCAGGTCGCTTGGCCTTCATTCACCGCATTCTGGAAGTACAGAGTCATCGCCAATTTCGCGTTCGCGTTTGCGTAGAAACCAGCGATAGTGCTCGGAAGTGCCATTGAGGCATCGAGTGACTTGGTCTGCATGACGGAATATGAAAATCGTTGGCGGCTGGGTAGTGTGCTATTGCGGCCAGGCCGAAACAATCCGTTTCTTGCTTTCGAAATCGGCTGCCCTCCCATGCCATGATGGCATTTGGCGTCTAGTACGCTCATGATTCTATTTTCAGCTCAAAAGAGTTCGAGCCGTCCTTTCAGTATGAAACCTCTGCCGCTCGTGGCTTGCACCTGGATGTCTGCACAGACTCAACACGGTGGGCAAGCATTTCCAACGCACCGTCGGGAATGCCATGGGACCGAAGGCTGTCGAGGGTCTTAAAAAGATATTCGGCAGAACTTCCTAGGCCGCCTGATGCTGTCGCAAGTGTTTGCACGATTGCATCTTCACTTAGATTGCCTGCGTAATGAGCACTCGCGGGATTGATAGTGAATGCGATGGCACGACCGAAGCGGCGGCCAGAAGTGTCCGTGACATCTATCCAGCGCGGAATATAGGCGTCATACGCCATCTCTCGTCGCCAGAGAAGTGGAAGTTCGGTCGCAATGTCAGACTCATCGATCTTGAGCGCGGTGCCGGTACATGTTCCGCCTTTTTCCAAACCAAGGACGAGACCGGGTACATCAGGCGATCCTCGTCCTGCCGAAATTGAATGGCAAAACTTGCGATGCCAACCTTCAATGGAAGCAGCCCTGCGTTCTGTTGTGCGAATGGCCGGGTTCCATATTAACGAACCATACCCAAAGAGCCAAAGATCACCGGGCGGTCTGGTAAGCAGCATGAAATGTAATGACAGTTTTCGATCATCTTCGGACAGCAGTTTGAGATTCGGAGCGTCCTTTGACAGAATCACCTCCATTCCTCCGACTTCAAGGAGTGATCGCGTCAATATTGGCGTGATGGCACGCGGCGGAAGGCACGCTGAGCTTTGTTCGGGGTACAGAGAATTCATCATATTTTTTGTTCGCAATGTCTTCGGCCTGGATCAGTAGGTGCCTTGGGGAAGGCCCAAGACCACACCAGATGAATAGTCCGGATCACCTGAATTCGGAAAATTCTTTGGTGGGGACCGAGCTCATCCGTAGCTATACTTTGACCGGTGTCGGGGAGATTCACACCCCGAATCTTGCTTTCTAAAAATATTTTCTCAACTGGCTGTCTGTGGCATTGGTCAGCAAGAAACGGGAGGATGAACCTGCGCGTAATTGATAGTGTGTGTCTCTTTGCACCCATTCGATTAGCTCATATGCTCACGATCACACCTCAAGAATCACCAACTTCGTTATCGAAATATTGCCAGCTGACCGTCGACGAACTTCCCCAGATGTTTTCCAATTTTGGGCTCGAATTAAGCCATAAAAAACTGGTGTTGACAGACCCTAAGCGGCTGACCGGCATTGCGGAATCCAACCCGCTGTATGGCATAGTATTGATAGTGGCTGCCTTGTACGGCCAACTTGACATTCCCGCAGATTTTGAAGGAATAAGGCTGAGTGTATTGGTTAAGCGCTGTGTGGATATGGATATGCGGGAACGAAATGCGCTGCTCTATATGGCAGGTCAGCCGCATGTATTAACTCGTCTTAGTGACGAGACATTCCACTATATGTTAATAGAAGTGTTAAGGACTGACCGATTACACGAATTGTTCTGCCATGGACAGGGGGGGCTTTATCATCGCGGCATTACACCTTGTGCCTATAACGAAATCACTGGTGAAATATGTCCCGAGGAGATGGCTCGTTGGCGCGCCGACTTTCGATCCATGTCTCCGGAGCGCCAGATGATGGCCGCGACAATCATTTGGTTGTACCGATCCGGCCCAGATTCGATCTGGCTGCGTCGTGTTCCTTGCACTTGGTCCGCAATAGAAGCTTTGCGCTACATGAAGGACGCAGGTTCGCTATCGCGGTGGTTGCGGTTGTTGATCTATTTCCCTGGTTGGTGATTCGTTCACCGAGTTCGATAGCAAATTTCGGAGTTCTCGCTCGGCGAACGCGCCAAGACGCGAAAATGTCGCAGCTTCCCGACAATACCCCTACCGCATTCAGGCGCTTTTCCGGGTCGACTAGTTTACGGTTTACAATCAGGCCATCATTCTCCATGCGGAGAAGCAATCCATTGACCCTGAAACCAGCATACGGATATGACGCGCCCGATCGCCAATTACAAATACTATGACTTCGTGATGGCAGCCTTTGTCACGGTTTTGCTGTGCTCCAACCTGATCGGCGCGGCCAAGGCGGCGCAAGTGACGCTGCCCATCTTCGGCACCGTCACCTTCGGAGCCGGCGTCCTGTTTTTCCCCGTATCCTATATTTTTGGCGACATACTGACCGAGGTATATGGCTACGGGCGCGACCGCCGCGTGATCTGGGCCGGCTTTGGCGCACTGGTGTTTGCCGCGCTGATGTCGGTAGTGGTGCTGTCCTTGACGCCGGCGGCCGATCCATTCAACAGCGAATACCAGACCCATCTGAACGCCGTATTCGGCAATACGCCTCGCATCATTCTCGGCTCGATGATTGCGTTCTGGTGCGGCAGCTTCGTCAATAGCTATGTGATGGCGAAGATGAAGGTAGCGATGGAAGGCCGCAAGCTATGGGCGCGCGTGGTAGGTTCCACCGTATGCGGCGAGTTTGTCGATTCCAGCCTGTTTTACGTGATTGCCTTCTATGGCATCTGGCCTCACCATCAATTGCTGGTGGTGATCATCGCGCAATACGTGCTGAAAACCGGCTGGGAAATCGTAATGACGCCGGTCACCTACAGGATCGTGGCCTTTTTGAAGCGCATGGAAAACGAGGACTATTACGACCGCGACACCAATTTCAATCCATTCAAATTGAAGACCTGATACCCGATACCGTATTTCGGTGCCGTACAATGCGGCAACCAGCACCGGTCCCGGCTTACTTGAGCCAGAACGCGAAAAAGTGCCCGCAAGCGCGGCACCTGAAATATTTGGTGAAACCCAGGATTTTCATCCAGATTGATCGGCGAAGCCGGCGCAGGTCGCCGGATCCGCATCGTGGGCAATCGACCATATCCCACCCCTTGCATGCTGAGAAATCCGGGCAGTTTACATCCCTTCAGGAAATGTTTCAATGCAGAAAGAATAACCTGCGCCTTTACGCTTGTCCTTGCACCGCCAAAACCATCTGTTCCTTGCTACTCCCCTGCTTGCCGCGTACCATGTCGCCAAATGGAACTTAATTATCAGGAAGCAGCATGAACAACAGTTTGACCATCGATGAGCTGGA
Organism: Betaproteobacteria bacterium; assembly: GCA_013287275.1. Classification (GTDB taxonomy): domain Bacteria; phylum Pseudomonadota; class Gammaproteobacteria; order Burkholderiales; family Burkholderiaceae_D; genus Undibacterium. Next base: position 21,211 of record JABDED010000026.1, on the reverse strand, counting down.
CGCCCTGCAACAAATTGCGAAAGCCCCCAAGCAAGGACGGGCCTCGGCCTGCGTGGCCAGGAACACCAAGCGCCTGGCCGGGCTTAAATTCATCGCGTTTGAAAGGGACGGCAGCCTCAGCATCACCGACAAGGGCCGGGAAACCCTGTTCATCAAGAATTGCATAGACGGCTTGCGCGCAATTTCGAAAGACCCGCTGGCACACTTGAGCGCCGATGTAGCGCTGTTCCTCGGCAAAAAGGGCCATATTGTGCCGCGTGCAGAAGGCGGCTTTGACATTACGGCGCGCGGCAGCGAAAGCCTGGCCGATATAGAGGCACGCTAAAAGCAGGCTCCTCGCTACCGCAACCACCGGCAATCCCGGCCGCTGGCAACCAGGCCGGCGCGAAGCTATCCGCCTGATATTAGTCCCTGGCCCTGCCAGGGATCAGGGCGGCAATACGCGCCGCCTCATTCGCAAAGCCGTGCTGTTGCGGCCCACCCATGCCTGGCGGAGGCATGCCCGCATGCCTCCCTACCCCTTCCAGTCCTTCCGGCCCTTCCAGCTTGCCTCGTATGCCGGGCGGCCCCTCGCCTGGAGCCGGCGGCCGGTCTGCGATGGCATTGGCGGCCTTATCCACCACGATGGACAGCGTGGCGACATAGCGCCCCTGGTCTTCACGCACCGCGCCGACCACACTGCTGCCGGCCATTAGCGCAATCCCGTCATTGCTATTGAGGGTCTCGCGCACACTGCTGCGTTGGTAGTCCGGCAACCTGGTGTACAGGAATTCGTTCAGCGCATCCGGCAAAAAGAACTGCGTGGCCAGCATGGTCCTGCTGCCGCCGGCGTTCATTAGCTTCAGGTGGATGTGGGTAGTGCGCCCCTCATACCAGCCGGGATAGATGGAGCGGAATGCAGCGATGCCCTGCGCATCCGTCATCTGGCTGCCTCGCAGAAAAGTCTTGCCCTCCATGTCGACCGAATGGTCGTCGCCCTGCCCCGCATAGCCGGAATAGACGCCGGCCGCATTGCAGTGCCAGACATCCACCCTTGCGTCCTTCAACGGGGCGCCACCCTGGTCGATGACACTCAGCCTGATTTCCAGCGGCACGCCTTGCAGGCCCTCGGTAATATCTGCCCGCATCAGTCCGGCGTCAAAATAATAGGGGCCTTCCGTGGTTGGCGCGGTCAGCGCCAGGACGGCGCTGTGTTTTTTGTTTGCCGCAGCGGCATCGCCGCGGCCCAGGCCGAGCGCACCGGCACCGGCAATTCCCATCGCCAGTATGCGGCGCCGATTGATCTGTATATCCTTGTTGTGGTCCAAGCCGGGCTCCTATAATTGAAGCTCCACTATAGCTGGCGATTGTTTCGCTTTTGTTGCTATGCCATCATGAAAAATGTAAAGCCGGGTAAAGGCGGCAGCATGCTTTTTTACGCCGGCAATGCGGAACGGAAGGAGACAGGATGAAAACGGACTATCCGCTGGAAGGCGGCTGCACCTGCGGCACGGTGCGCTACCGGATGACCGGCAAGCCGCTATTTGTGCACTGCTGCCATTGCCGCTGGTGCCAGCGCGAGACCGGCGCATCCTTTGCGCTGAATGCGATGATAGAAGCCGACAGGATCGTCCTGCTGCAAGGCGAACCGGAGGCGGTGGACACGCCATCGTATAGCGGCAAGGGACAAAAGATACTGCGCTGCCCGCATTGCCGCGTCGCGCTATGGAGCCACTATGCCGGCGCCGGCGAAACCATATGCTTTGTCAGGGTGGGCACGCTGGATATGCCGGATGCGCTGCCACCGGACATCCATATTTTTACCGGCTCCAAACAGCCCTGGGTACTGATACCGCCGGGGATGCCGACAGTGCCCGAATACTACCAGCGCAGCCTATTCTGGCCGGCAGACAGCCAAGAGCGGCTGGCTGCGCTGAAGGCAAGGAAGCAGTGAGAAATGTCAGATCAGGATTTGAATTTGCGCATCAATGCATCCAGCTGGTTGCCGGACGCCGGCGCAAGCTCGCCATCATCGGTATCCGCATCGGCATGGTCTTCAAATTCTTCCGCCAGGTTTTTCCAGCCCTTGGATGCGGCAAAGGCATTGAACTCTTCCGGCGCTTCCAATACGATCAGCTTGTCGTCCTGCAGCCCCAGGTCACCATGCCCGAAGTCCGGGCCGACATAACCGAGGGCGCGCAATTTGGCCAGGATATGACCCACCAGCACCTGGTCCTGATACAGCTTGCCCTGCCCCAGCGCGGCGGCAAAATCGACATAGACATCGATGATGCCGTAGCCCTCGTCAAAAATACGGATGCCTTTGATTTCATGGGTTTTACCGGCAGCGTCAACGGCCTTGAACGGGCCGCTAAGCTGGATATCGTCGTTGTCGTTGCTCATGGGAACTCGATTCTTCAATAAGGAAATTCAGGCCAGCATACACCAAAGGGAGCTGGCTGGTCTGCCACTCTAGCGTGGCTTGCTATACTCATTCTCCACCCACGCTTCGGCGCTGGTGCGGCTGAGCTTGAAACCCGCGGCGACTTTTACCTGGGCCAGTTGCTCGCCCAGCTCGTCATAGGCGCTCAGCAGCGCATAGGGATCGTCTTCATCTGGGACGATGTCCAGATTGACCTTGATGGTGGCGGCCGGCGTATTGACAAAAATGCTCTTGTGCAGCGTGGCGTGCAGTTGCTGCTCATGCCTGCGTATGACTTCCGATGCGGTCTTGACCAGCGTGCCGAAGGCGTTGGCATCCAGCGGCTTGGGATTTTTCTTGTCGCGCCCCATGGTCCAGGGCCCCACCAGCGCCGGCTCGGCCTGGCCATCCTGGTACATCGCCACGGCCCAGCCCTCATCATCGTCGTTCTTGATGACACGCGCTGTCCAGCCCTTGTCGCACCATAGGCGCGGTTCCTGGGTCTTGATGTCGTCCTGGGGCGGTGCAGGCTCGCCGGCCAAATCCGGCGATGGGATAGCTTGATTGCTCATTGCAGCTGTGCTCACGGTGTTCTTGGTGTACGGGCCGCCATGATAGACTAAATTCACCGCCGGCACACGCCCGATTGCCGCAGCCCATGCGATTGGAGCACGAGGTGGCAAAGACCGGGCCTGGCTGAAGCCTTGCACTGTGGCCGGCTCAGTTCGGCCGGTATCCCTTGGTCTTCAACTGCTGCAGTTTTGCCGAGTACAGGTCGCGGTCGGCGCTGGTGGGGCCGGTCTCCAGCGCGATGGCCATGTGCTCGCGCGCCTCTTGTATGTCGCCCAGGCGCAGGTCGGCAATGCCCAGCCAGAACTGGAATTCATGGTAATAGGCGGCGCGGTTGACTTCCTTGCTGAACAGTTCTTTAGCCAGCTTGAAATTTCCCGCCCGCATGGCGTCCATGCCGCGGTCAAAGAAATAGAAAGGCGGAAAAGGTTCTATCCTGGTCAGCCTGAGGCTGAGGGCCTTCGCCTCTTCATTGCGCCCCAGCTGCGCCAGCAGCTTGGCCTGATTGGACAGGGCCGCAACATTATCAGGTTCGCGCTCCAGTATCATGCTGAATACCCGGTCCGCCTCTTTCAGGTTGCCGTGGGTCTGGTAGATGACGCCCAGCGTATTGTAGGCGCTCAAAAAAGTCGGCGCCTGGCGCACCGCTTCGCGCACCCACCAATAGGCTTCATTGACATTGCCGGCAGCCAGCGATTCTGCCGCGCGATTATTCATGTACATGCCGATGATGGTGCTTTCCGCGATCGCCTTCCTGCGGTATTTTTTTGCTTCATCCGGAGGCAGGAAATCGATGATCGTCGTAGGATCCCCCAATGGGGCGTAGTGCGTTTCCAACGCCGACTTGCGCAGCGCCAGGTTGACGTGGCCGCTGAGGAAATTGAGATTGCCCCTGCGGCTCCATGCTTCCTCAACATAGACGCTCTGGAATTCGACATTGATGCCCATCTGCTTGGCAAAAGCCGCGGTCATGATCACCAGCGACAGGCAATTGCCGGAGCGCGATGTATAGGCCTGCGCCGCATTCCTGGTCATCGCCGATTCGTATTCCAGCTTGAGTTGTTGTTTGGCATACAATGCGTCCACCAGCGCATCGGTGGTTCCCTTGGCGCGCGCCGCTTTGGCAATATCGTTGTCCAGGTAATGCCGCATCTCGTCGTTCAATGCAAACACGTCGGCGGCATCTATCCTGACCGGCGGCGGAGTAAACAAGCTGTCATTGAGGACGTTCTCAACCGGCGGCACCGTAGTAACGCTGGCGCAGGCGCTCAACAACGCGCATATGCACAGGATGGCCCAGGTTTTCATTTCCAGTCTCCTTTTCCGGCATGCAGCCGTTGCAGTTGCCTGCCTCAGGCATTGCGATTCCGGAGTCGCTCGGATGCCAGTCTCCGTTTTAATTATAGAACCCATTGCAGCAATAGTAGCATCGTAATTTCGAATTGATATGCATCAATAGCAGGCAATTCAATATTGCGTTGCGTCAAATGATACACGGCAGTGCCGGCGGCTATTGGCGAATAATCATGATTCCAAAAACCGTATAAACTCGGGCATGATTGACCTTATCCAGGATACCGCCATGACCGCTACCCATCTTCCCATCAGGCTCCGGCCAAGCCAGGACTTGCGCGCAGCGCTGCAGGAAATTTTGCCGCAGCAGGGCGTCAGTGCCGCCTACGTATTGCAGGGCATAGGCAGCCTCAGCGTCGCGCAGTTGCGCCTGGCCGGCGCCAGCCAGGCCACGGAGTTGCGCGGCGACCTGGAAATACTCAGCCTGGCGGGCACCTTATCGGCCGACGGCGCACATCTGCACATGGCGGTGGCCGATGCCCAGGGCCGCGTCACCGGCGGCCATGTCGCAGCGGGCTGCACAGTACGCACCACGGCAGAATTGCTGCTGGTGCTGCTGCCGGATTATCATTTCAGCCGGCAGCAGGACGCTGTCACCGGGTATGCCGAACTGGCAATACATCTGCATGCACCCGCTGAATAAAAGCCTGATCCGATGTGGAGTGCGCCGAAAGCGGAATGCGCCGCAGGCAGCAAGGCTTCCTGCCTGGATAGACAAGGCGGATAGGCGATAAGTTCCAGGCTTATTTATGGGTACCGGCCTTATTCGGCCAATGGGCTTCCTGCTGGTATCGCGGCATCGGCGGGTTCATGCGCGCGCCGCAGGTCCTCGGTGGTCTGGCCCCTGCCGTCCGGACTCCAGCCTGGCGGCATCAGCAGATAGCCGAAGAAAGCCCTGGGGCTGCGGACGGCGGCGAGATCGCGCAGCAAGGCCTGCCATTGGCCGATTTCTATCTGCCACAGGTTATAGCCGCTGACAGGATGCACCAGGCCATAGCGGCAAGGCAGGTCTGCGCGCTCTTCCCGGTAGGTGCCGAACAGCCTGTCGAAAACGATCAATACGCCGCCGTAATTGGCGTCCAGGTAGTCCAGGTTGGCTGCGTGGTGGACCCGGTGTGCCGATGGCGTGTTGAAGATGTATTCCATCCACCCCAGCTTAGGGATCCAGGTCGCATGTATCCAGAATTGATACAGCAGGTTCAGCGTCAGCGTTGCGGCGACCACCCGTGGCGAAAAACCTAGCCACATCAATGGAATAAAGAACAAGGCGGTCCCGGTCAATTTGCCGAAGATGCCTATCCGGTAAGCCGCTGCCAGGTTCAGCTCATTCGGCGAATGATGCACCGCATGGTTGCCCCAGAACCAGCGCACCCGGTGCGCCGCGCGATGGTACCAGTAGTAACAGAATTCTTGCCCTATGAATAACAGCAGGAAGGCTTGCCAGCCATCCAGCGCTATCGTCATCAAGCGGTGTTCCCACGCATAGTTGATAAGCGGTGTTGCAATGGACAAGGGCAGGAAAATGGATATTACCGTACGCAAAAACAAGTCGGACAAGGAAATCCCCAGCGCCTTCCAGTCATATCGCTGCAAGGACGACAACACCAGTGCCTCGATCAATGAAGATACGACAACGATCGGCAACGCCACAAACAGCAGGAATTTTTCTATCGGTCCCATATCGGCGATCGCTTTAATGTCCGGTTTAATTTTTTAGTGTACGGTCCGCGGAATGGCTTGTCCAGCGGGCATCTGCGCTCAAGTGCTCAGAATGCCGTACTCAGGCAGCAATTCGTGCAGCACATAAAAGCGGTGCGCCTGCAAGCCGTCATGAAACAGCTTCCAGTGGCTCTTATGGAACCCGGCCGGCAATGGCAACTTATCATCCTCGTTGTCATTGATATCGTCTTCCGTGCCCAAGGCCATTTCCTTCCAGGAGCCGACTCCCAGCTCCAGGTAGTCGACCGGTTCGTGAAAACCGAAAGTGCCGTCCCTAGCCATGTCCAGCCAGCGTACATGCCTTGCATCGGGGTCTTCGTCGGTGATGTCGCGCAGGTGCTGGAGCAGCGTGGGCCATTGCGGCGGCAGCGGATAGGTCTTGTCCAGCGCTGCGGGATTGCTCTTGTAGTCGCGATAGCGGCAAAACCACTGGAACAATTCCGCCGCGGCTTCGGAAAAATCTTTATGATTATCACGCACGATGGTTACGCCGAAAGCGTTTTCATAACTCCACCTCAGGTAGGGCCGGTCCGGGTAGCTGAGCACGGAACCGTGGCCCAAAGGAAGCATGGCGCCCACCAGGCCCTGCATGGCCTTGTCCCAGTTGAGGCCGAACATTGAAAGCGCCTTGTCGGCAAAGGACAGTTCGTGATGGCCGTCATTTTCAGCCTGCAGTTTGCTGGCGATATTCAGCTTGCTGGAAAAACCGACAAAGCCCTGGTGTGCCCAGGTATCGACAAAGACGTGCGCCGCAATACCCAGCCGGTATAGCGCATAACCGCGCGCCTGCCGCTCGGTGACAGAACGCATCAACTCACGGGCCGGAGCGCTGTTGGGACGGCATACGCAGCGCTGCGCAAAGGCTTCCGCATCCAGCGCCGGCGGAACATCCGGCCTGGGTTCATTATTATTGCCGGGCAAAAAATGGAATGGCAGCCAGACGCGATGGTTGGACAGCATCTGCATATTACTGTAATCAAGCATCTTGTGCGCCGATGCGATGCGTTCGTACAGCATGCCGTTGTCGAACCAGATTTCGCCTTTATTGGTGGCGTCGTCTACATATTGCGCGCTGTGCGCAATAATGTCCGCATCGTCAAAATCAAACCCTGCCAGACGGGCGATGATATAGGTCACGCCATGATGGAAGTCTATTTGCATAATCCGCCCTGATTGATTGGAACCGAAACGCACCACTGTACAGGCAATGTATAGGATTATTCCAGGATGCGGAAGCCGCCAGGCGGTTTATTCACAAAATCCTTCATCGCCGCCGGCCGGTAACTGCCGTCGCCCGACCACCTGCTGAGTACGCTGGGATGCAGGAAATCCGTCAAGGCCACCGGTCGCGGCGAGCGCCCAAGCGCGTCGAAAGGCGGCTTGGTCCAAGGCGTATGGATGGCGCTGCCCAGCACCACGGGCCTGGGCATGTAGGGCGGTGGATTGACAAACAGGATGCCGGCCGACTGCAGCTTCTTCGTCATCCAGTCCAGTGCAATATCCGATAATTGCGATTGCCCTGCCGCATAACCGCCGCCGACATCGCCATGCGCGCCGACAAACCAGCATTGCTCCACCCCGTCGCGCGCCGCCCACCGCGTCACCGGAAAATCGATGCGCAGCTCGTCGATCGCCATCGCATGAAAGCCGTGCGCAACCAGCGGACTGAGCTTGTCGTCGACAAAACGGAACAAGTCATACCGTTTTCCCTGCATATAGGTTGGCAGGCCCAGCGCGCCCACCGTATCCCAGACCGCGACCGCTTTGATCGGCACTTCAGGAATCAGGCTGTTGGCCTGCAGGCCGGTAGCGACAAAGGCCTGGATGAAATTGACAAAAGTATTGGAAATATCCGATAGCGCATTGGCCGGGGTAATCGATACCGATTTCGACTTGGCCCAGGCGGCGATCGCCAGCCGGTAGCCGGTTTCCTTGTCGTCGGGGTCATAGGTCGCCGGATTGAGCAAGCCTACCCGGGCTATCATGCCGGCCAGCGCCCGCGCCGTATACGCGCCGCGGCTGAAGCCTATGATGTGGATCGCGTCGCCCGGCCTGTAATGGCGCGAGATGAAGGTGTACGCGCGCACGATGCGGGCAATGATGCCCATGCCGAACGCGCCTCCCAGCAGCTTGTTCAGCAGGTTTGCCGAATCACCGACGCCGTGCAGGTACTTGGCCACCTGCAGCACCTCGCCGGTGGCGGAGCTGCAGGATATCTCTTGCTCGTTGGCCAGGCCTATCGTCGCCGGGATCGAATACCCCAGCAGGTTGCCGAATATCTTGACCACGTTGGTGACAGGCGCAGCGGCAAACTCTCCCCTGTCGTCGTTGCCGTCTATCGGTTCCGGGCCGCCGGCAACGGCGGGTCCGTTCCAGGTGCCGTCGGCACACACGATGATATTTTTTGGCATCTTCCCCTCCACTGCGCTGGCCCTGGGCATTGCCGGACTGTGGAGCGATGCTACAACTTCATTATTAAAATTTCAATATCAATCTAACATGTATTCCTACGGAAAATCATTTCGGCCGGCATGGGGTGTCTGCGGCCTGGCAGCAGGTGCAGCCCAGCCCATAAGGGAAAACCAGGCATGCTCAAAGGAAGCCGTTCTTGCCGCCCACTCACCGCAGGACTAAAATAAAACCCATAGCTCCTACGCCGGAAGGCATGGGCAAAGCAGCGGAACAGCGTACGATGAATACGCTGTAACTCATGGATGGAGTAGCCGATGGACGCAAAACAACTTGTTGCCGCTATTGCCCTAGCCACCGTCGCTATTGCCGCTTTAGCAGACGACGAACAAGCCACCGGCGCCCGTGCCAGTTCAGTTGCGCCCGCAGCCGGAACGGCAAATACCGGCGCCGAGCCGGCGAAAACCACCGTGGCCGCAAACCCCAGTCAAACGAACGAGCGCAAAACCCGGGCAGAAGTAAAGGCGGAAGTGGCGCAAGCGCGCGCTGCGGATCCGCATTTCGGCGATGCTGTCTGCTCAGATTTTTTCCCCGCAACTCCGGTGCGCTTTAGCGCCAGGCAGCCGGCTATCGGCAAATAGGCTTTGCCATTTCGCCTGCCCGCTGCCAGTCGGGATAGATTCAAGATAAATTCAGGACGGAACCCCGGCGTCATCCCTATGCAGACGAGCCCGGTCCAGCAGCAGGTCAAAATTCCACATATGGTTTTGCGGCTCGCCGCCAATCTCCACGCTGGCGATATATCCATTGTCGCCATGGCGTTGGCCGGTGCCGCTGGCACGGGTTTGCGGCTCGCCGTCCACATGGAAATCGAGCGTGACCGATTCGCCGTTTTGCGTCTCCGCGGATAGCAGGCCGGCCACGGTGCGCGCGGTAAAATCGATTACATACTGGGGTTCTTCATACTTCGGCGGATTAAGTGGCATGGCCGGTCTCCTAAAAATTTGGGCAAGGTAGTCAAGCTTGGCTACGACTCTGCAAGCTCACAGTACGCCAGCGCGCACAAGCACTGAAAAAGCAGCTTCTACCAGGCAAGGCACGGCGGGGCAGATGATTTTCACGCAGTTTCCGTACGTTGCCGCACCGAGACAATTTTGACTCGCGCCTATTGTATCAACACTAATTCCCGACGACATCCCCCCTGGGCACCTCCTGTGATTGCAGCACGGATTAGTTGAGTGCGCGGCGGCTTCTATTTCAGTCGCGCGCAAGACACAGCGAGAAATTTTCAGGGGGTATTACTAATTAAGGATCGCCACAATGAAAAAATTATTCCCCATGATACTGACTGGATTGTTTGCCATGTCGATGAACGTACATGCTGTCGCAGCTGACGATGCCAAACAGGACGCCAAAGCCGCCAAAGAAATGGCCGAAGGCAATTACAAGGCCGCCAAGGCAACAATAAAAGGCGAGCACGAAGCAGCGGAAGCCGAGTGCAAGAAACTCGATGGCGACGCCAAAAGGAGCTGCAACAAAGATGCCGATGCCAAGCAAAAAATGGCAAAGGCCGATGCTGAAGCCGCCTATAAAAAAGCCAAGGCCGAAGCCAACGCCATGAAATAATGCTTTTGCCGCCCCGCGCATGCCAAGCCTGCGCGGGATTGCTGACGCCTGCACACATATGCGCAAACGACGGCCCTGCGTGGAAAAATTCCTGCAGGGGCAGTCGTTGCAGGCATATCCTGCCGCTCCGGGACTATCGCCTCCAGCAAAATTATCCCCTCATTAGAAATGCGTCGCCAAATGACCTATGCTGTAAGTCAGCGCCATGCACGCGCCGCGCTGTGCTTGTCCTTTAGCGGCTTCGCTCCGCTTCAAGCGCTTCATTCAGCCCAACCGGGGGAGTTACCATGATTGTTGATTTATATCGCCGTACCGAGAACGGCAACAAATATTCCTATCTGGCGGTGCCAACCGGCAAGGCCCTGCCTGAAGAAGTGACGGGCACCGATTGGCTGGTCCACTCCAGGCAACTGGATCTGGAGCAAAAAGAAGGGATTCCCAGCCTTGCAGTCGATGATGTCCTGAAACAGATCGTTGAAAAAAGATATGCGATTACCCACCTGAGCGACCAGACCAGTTTCTAAGAGCACACATCAAACCTGCACGCCTGCTTCTTCTACGCCCCACAGGCCATAGCTCCAGCAAAAGCCGATTGCCCGCTTTCACGCATATCGGCTCTTGCTTTTACTCTCCCCTCAGCCCGCATGATCATGAGCTTTGTTGCAGCCGCTGCAACGGTATCGCGCATGCCCTTCGCCTCATTAGCTAATGAATAATTTCTTTAATTGCAATGATGCCATTGATATAAAGGAAAATTGCAACCAGACTGGATTGCCCGCCTCGGGCATTCAATAAACAAAGAAGCCACAAAGGAGAATAAAAATGAAGCGCTTTAATTTCCAGATCCGCTGCACCGTCCTGCTGCTCTTGACCGCCATGTTTGCAGTCTGCAATACCGCCTTCGCCGACGACGTCAAATACTACAAAGACGGGCCCGTCGTCGAAGTCACCTATGTCAAAGTCAAGCTGGGCCATTTTGATGACTACATGAAGTTCCTGGACCTGAAATACAAAAAGGAAATGGAGGCATTCAAAAAGGCCGGGCTGATCCTGGGTTACAACGTGTTTGCGGCCAATCCGCGCAGCCCGTCCGAACCCAATCTGTTGCTGGTGGTCACCTATCCGAATATGGCCGCGCTCGACAAGACAGAGCAGTTTGAAAGCATAGGCAAGCAGGTCAGCGGCAGCGTGGACCAGCAAAACAAGGAGGCCGTGGATCGCAATGAATGGCGCGATATATTGGGCGGTGAACTGGTGCGCGAGATGATCTTGAAATAAAGCTGGGCGCCGGCGCAGCGCATTGTGCAAGAAATACCATTGCATGCCTGCTTATTTACCCACAGCCAATGTTAACAATCCTGTGGATAAGTCCGTCAAGCAACATCTAGAGCAATGATTTATAAGGATTTATTTCATTTGCTTAAAATTCAGGCAAAAAAAAAGACCCGCGAGCTCGCGCCGCGGGTCGAATCCAATTCCTTAGGAAAACTGGTGAGACAGGCCGCACTATATCGGCCAAATATTTCGCTGCGATGACAAGCACAACATCAGTGCTGGCTGGTGATTGCCTTGCGGACATCCGCCAGGCTGGCGGTGTCATCGAATACCACCTTGCCATCCACCTGTGCTACCCCCAGTTTGCGCCATAAGGCGGGCAGGTCAGCCGTCATCGGCTTGTCGGCCATTTCAGCATACAGTTCCGCCAGCACATGGGTGCCGGTTGCCGCGTCACCGGCCTGCAGTGCGCGCAGCAGGGGCCACTCATTGGCCATGCCGCCGCTGTCGCGGTTGATCGCACGCAAGGCATCTTGCAAGCCGAAGCGGTTCCTGGTCTGCTCGCGCAGCTTCACGTCCGCCAGCAGGCAAAACAACGCGCCGCCCCAGTAAGTGCGGCCCCAGGTGTGGGTATTGTCCAGGCCCTGGTCGCCTTCCTCAGGCAAGCCCTGGTGCAGGTCGCGCATCAGATCGCCCCAGATCTTTGCCGGCGGCAACAAGCCGGCCTGCGCCCTGGCGATGGGTTCCACATAAGTAGCGATACCCTCTTCCATCCAGTGATGCTTGCGCGGCACCAGCGGAAAAGCCAGGTGCACCATCTCATGCACCATGATCCAGTCCCGCGCCAGCGTCCCAGCGTCGCTGTCTTGCCCTATGCCGACCCGGATGACCGGCATGCCTTCGCCAAAAGTCACGCCCTGGCTTATCTTGCCGCCGGCCACCGGCACCAGCAGCAAGCCCAGTTCGCGTACGGGGAATCCGCCAAAATACACCGCCACCGCCTGCGCATCCGAGCGCACCCAATCCAGGACGGCCGTCCTGGGCAAGGCCAGCGTACCGTCAGCAAACACGACGCGGATAGAACCGCCCTGCACCTTCAGCACAGAGGCATCGCCATCATGGATGGCACTGCGCAAACGCGTCTCGGCATCCGGCCCGGCCGCAAGCGTACTAACCGAAATAGCCGCCGACAAGGCCCCGGACAGCAGCAGGCCGGCAACGGAATAGCGTATTTTCACTGGCGCCCCCGAGCGAAAAAGAAGACGTCCAGCATACACGCAAGCAAACCTCCGCGCTGGCGATGGGACGCTTGCCTGCATGCCGGCTCTTTTAGCCACCGGTGCCGGAAGGAAGCCGTGTAGTTTTGCCTGGCCGTTAAACTATCGGGAAATACAGGTCCAGTTGCGAGGCCGGGTCCATGGGGCCGGTGAACCTGGCGTCATAGTATTCAAAGTCTATGCCCGGCTTCCTGCGCAAGCCGTTGTCCTCCAGGCCGTGCTGGTACACATAGCTGAAGGTGTCGCTGATGCTTTCCACCGTGCCGGTATGCGTGAACACCGCGTAGCGCTGCGCCGGCACCTGTACCGTCACCATGCCGGCAGGCACCGGTGCGCCGGGGCTGACCTCGACCCCGGCCACATACCTGAAATCTTCACCGCTGCCGGAAATACACAGGCCGTAACAAACGTCTTTCTGCACGCGATGGGTGATCTCGTGTTCGCGCGGCAGGTAGTGCTGCCAGAATTGCGCGATGCTGCCTTGCTTGTCGTCATATTCCATGCCTGTTACGGTAAAGGCTGGACGCTCGACGATGGTAGGTTTGGTTCTGGATGCGTTTGCGGTAGTCATGATGTTTTGCTCCTCGGAGGTTTGATCGATATAGGCTCTCAGTTCCAGGAATAATCTCTGCTTCACCGCAATCTCGGCTGCCAGTCCGTCTGCGTGCCTTTCCAGGGCTGCGCGCAAACTGGCCTCATTCTCCAGCGCGCCGGAAAACGACAGTTCGCGTATGGTTTCCAGCGGCAATTCTAGGGCGTGTTGACATTCAATTTGGGGGATGCGTTCCAAGCAAAACGCGGGCTGGCAAGGCGTGCGACGCAGTTAAGGCTGGAGCCTTAACAAGGAGCGCAACGCTGTCCAGCATGCGTTTGGCTTGGAACCCGGAGGGAATGGGCCCAAATTGAATGTCAACACGCCCTCGCGCGCGCAGCCACAGTATCCGACGCAAAGTGGAGATCTGAGCCGGCGCGTAGTAACGGTAGCCATTGTCCCGGCCATACTGCGCGGGCCGGAATACGTCCACGGTTTCATAGTGGCGCAAGGTTTTGGCGGTGATGCCGAACACGCGCGCCATCTGGCCTATTGTCAACATTGGTTTCCTCACAGATTATTCAATGCCAAGTCTAGAGGCTGCCCTTGGGGCAAGGTCAAGCCCGCAAATATCTTTGCAGGGGAGCAGCGCGGGACGTGTAGTTTTTTCCGGAAAAATGGAAAAATTCCGGCCGCATTCCATCGGGAACCTCGCACCGGACCGGGCTACTTCCCTACCTGGAAATTCCTGATCTCTTCCAGCGACATCGGCCCCGCGCTGGAAGTCTCTCGCTTTTCCATCGCCAGCCTCAGCATGACAAAATCCACTTCATTGACGGTGCGACGGGTTTCGGGCGCAGTGACCAGTATGTCCACCGCGCGCGGCGCATGGGAGGTCAGTTCGGCGGCGCTTGGTTTCCTGGGCGTCAACACCAGCTTCACATCTCTGCCGGGAGAAAATTGCCGGGTAAGCTTGCCCGCCTCAGCCTGGGCCCGTGCGGCGGGAACGTTTTTCAGCTCCAGCCTGGTATCCCAGCGCGGGCCAAAGTGATATACCGCAGCGTACAACAGGCGTGCCTTGGCCTTGTCGGCGCCCGAAGCCATCAGCGCGTGGTAAAAGGCGGCATGCGCGGCCTCCCAGTCGCCGTCCCTGTCATCGCAGGCGACGTCATGGATGACGGTTGCTTCCAGGTATTTTTCGCCGAAAGGATCGCCGATCAGCGACCGCGCCAATGACGGAATCGACGAGCCGTCGACGATCTTACCGCGGGCAACGCCCCAGCTGACGCCATTGGGGTCGACAAAATCAAACGGCGCCAGCACCAGCAGATGCCTCTCGTCAGGCAGCCACTCCACTTGCAGCGTGCCCTCGAACTTGCCGTAATTGGGTACAGGCGCAGGCGCGAGCGGATCCAGCAGCGACGGCCCCGGCAATGCCTGGGCAAAAGCGTGGGCGGATATGCACGACGCCGCTATCAAAACCCATCTCCAAATATGCATCAGGCGCTCCATGTCCGTTTCGGTTCTTCAGGGCGTGCGATCGTAGATTGTTACGCGTACCAAGCTAAGGTAACTCAAATTTCCAGGCAAAAAAAGCCCGCAAGCTTGCGCCGCGGGCTAATCCAAACCTTAGGGGTTGGAGGGAGAGAGATTTGACTATACTCGCTGGCAAAGTAAACCCCTATCAGAGTTACAATTATTTACTTATTTGATAATTGCCGTATTTCAATATACTGCTTTTTGGTAGCCGACATAAGTCTTAGTGCCTGCAAAAATTGCAAATTCTTGAAGTAAAGCCGAGCGCCCATGCTGGCATCATCCCGTCTTGCTTAAATGGAACCCGACAGCGAGTAATAATCTCCTCGTCCAAGGTAACCAGTTCAGGGCGCTGCGGAAGATCTCCGGGAAGGCGCAATTCCCAAATCAAGCCTGCCCGCCTCAACAGCGACAAAGCCCACCAGCCCGGATCCCATTCACCCGGGGCGTGGCCGAGACGCGCCGAACCGGGAAAGGCATGATGATTATTGTGCCAGCACTCCCCCATCGTCAGCAGTGACGTAAAGCGAATATTTTTCCCCTGAACCGCCGCGCCATTTATGTGGAAGTGCATCGTCCCATGATTATGCGCAAAATATCCAATCAGCCAATGTCCAAAAACACCGGCAGTTACCCTGGCACACACACCCCAAAAAACAAATGCCCATCCGCCCCATAGATAAAAAAGAATAGCCACGGGCAATTGTTGCGCCATCCATGTTCGCTCCAGGAACACGAAGAATCTATCCTTGAGAATATCAGGCTCCACCTGAACATCAGGCGGGGCATCGAGATGCAATTCGCAATTAAGCTGCCACCAGGCATCCAGCCAGAAGGAACGGCCATGCCTTAAGTAATCATGGCAATTTTCGAGACGCTGGGCATAGTCTCTCAGTTCATGCTGCCGCAGTAAACCTATAGGCCCTGCCAGCCCGACCTGAACCCCGAGATATACAAACACATATTCCAGCCATTTTGGACATTGATAGCTATTGTGAATCAGCTTCCTATGGCTGCCCAGCGAGTGGCCGAAGAGCAGCACAATCGCCGTAGTGCAAAGGAACAGCAAAAATGCCGCCCAGCTGAAATGAAGTAATCCCCCCATGATACCGGCCGCTGCCATTCCCAGGAACCAAATTGATTTGACCGGCGCATAGCGTACTGTTCCTGCGCAGACGCGGCCCGTATGTGCAGCTTTGACGCGATGGCCATCCAGGCTGGCCGGCAGCTTATTCATTAACGGATATCCTCAAATAAAAAACTCAAACAGGTTTCTTACGTTTCGTAATTGCCTTGGATTCCCGCTTCAGCGGCCTCCCTACAGGACATATTTCCAAGGCGAAGCTAGTCAAAGTGCTGACGAGGTTGTCTCCATTTAAGCGATAGCGCACGAATTGTCCTTGACGCTCGCTGGTGATCAGCCCTGCGTTCTCCAGCACAGAGAGATGACGCGAAATGGCCGGGGCACTCATGGAAAAACGTTCCGCGAGTTCGGATGTGCTTAATTCCGCATTTGAAAGATAGGCGAGAATTTCACGGCGCGGCTTCGATGCCAGGGCTTCGAATATTTTGTCAGCTAGCATATCAGAACACTTATTAACTAATTAGCTAATAGTCTAATTCATAAAACGAAAATGTCAAACCTGCTTGAATATATTTGTCATCCAACACGAGTGAAATAAAATCAGGCATCTTTGAAACAATACTTAGACAAAGAAAAAATTAGAAGCAACAATAAGCAAAATGGCGATAACATTGCTAATACACCTACCATCTCCAATGCCTTTTGAATAAATTAAGTAAACAAATAAAATGAGCCAGCCTCCAGCCAAACTACTCCAAACCACAGACTTGGTCGCACTAGGCAAGCAGCAGCCAGTCGATACCGACTATCTGCTGACCGCGATCAACGCAGGCTCGCTGCTGTTGCTGAACCAGCGTCCACAGCATTATCCGCAGGAATTGCACAAGGTGGAAGAACGCATCATCGTCCTGCAGGGGCGCGTTGGCATCGCCGCCGGGGAACACCGGGTGGATGCCGCGCAGGGGCAGATGATTACCGTACCGGCCGGTTTGAGCCATGCATATACCGAGGATACGGATGGCATGGTCGCGGTGATCTTCGGGCAGGAACTGGCCTAGCCCGCCATGCGCATCGCGGTATTACAGCACCTGCATGAAGAAGGCCCGGGCCATATCGCGGCCTGGGCGGCGCGACGCCAACTCGAACTCACGGTATTCCGGGCCGACCTGGGCCAGTTGCCGGATACCGGGGGCATGGCCGGATTCGATGCGATGGTCGTGCTGGGCGGGCCCTACTGCGTGTTTGCAGATTCCGAGCCTGCCTGGATGACTGCCGAGAAAGCCCTGGTGCAAGGCATCGTTGCCGATGCGAGCAAACCGCTGCTTGGCATCTGCATGGGCGCGCAACTGATCGCTCAACTGCTGGGGGCAGAGCTGTGCAAGATGAAAACGGCCGAACTCGGCTGGCAAGATTTGCAGCCGCTGGCGCCGCCGTTTGCGCCGGGCACTGCCGTACCGGTACTGCAGTGGCATGAAGATGCGTTCGGCCTGCCTGCGGGCGCCCGCCATCTGGCCAGCTCCACGCATTGGCCGGTACAGGCTTACCAGTGGGGGCCGCGGGTAATGGGCCTGCAATTCCATGCGGAATGGGATGCCGGGATTGTGGCTGCATTGCGCCTGCGCTTCGGAGCCGACGCGCCGTTCGCTGCACCGTCAGCGGCGGACCCACTGCGCTACGCTGCCGCGCATGCATTGCTGGAGCGGCTCCTCGATGCATGGCTGCAGGCCGCGCATGCGGCAAATCCCGGATAATTGCCGGTCATCATTCAGAGTACTTCCGGTCTTGCCCAGCGCCTATTTTTCACGCCTTTCAATACCCTTCAGCAAACTTCGCACACTTTATTTGCATAAAATCGGCCAAATAATGAAAGCGATTTGACAACATCCGCTTCGTGAACTATATTGACTTTTCGATAACACTTTATTTCTCGTCAAGCTGGCCTCAAAAGCGGGCCGCTTGCATCAGATTTTTTCTGAATACCATCTCCCCACGGAAATAAGGTCGTGTAATACCGGTGTAGCGCGGCAGCAAGAAGGCCAGCGCCCGGTACGGATGTGTCGGACGAAACGCCGGCAGGGCCTCGTTTTGCCTGCAGTTTTCGACGACTACTTATTGCATGTAATGCGCAAAAATTGAGCTGGAACAGGCCGCAGCTAGTGGACTGTAACAATGAAATCGGGAGTGAAAGGCGCGTGCCCGGCGTGCAGGACACGGCGCGAATAGCTTCAGATAGCAAGCTATCTGAAGCTATTCGTAACACAGTCATGTGCGGCGAGCACGTGACAGGCACTTCTGATTTCACTGTTACAGTTCGCTAGTATCATGCGGCGCTCAAGATGCTGCGCTGGAAATGAAAAGGATGTATATGAAAGTGCTTCAACTCATGGCGGATATGCTACTGGGCTTGCTGGTGCTGATGGGCGTGATGCCCATGTCTGTCAGCGCGCATGCAGCGCACCCCGCACAGCCCGGCGCCTACCACTCCCAGGCTGTCAGCGCCGGTTCCCGGTTTGCCAGTCCCAACCCATTGCTGTCCTTGAACGATGCGTATCTGCAAACGCCGACTCCGTCCGGCGACGTCCATCATTACCTGGGCCAGCTGACTTATGGCGATGCCGCAGAAATGCACAGCAGGCCGCTCACCAATCTGGCAAGCCAGCACGCAGTGAGCAATTGCAACGCCGTCGCCGGACCGGCGCGCTGCGATAACCAGGCCCATGCCGGCATATTCCAAAATTCGGAGGCCAGCTACCTGCCCGAGCCCTCGCCCTGGTTCATGCTTGTGCTTGGTTTGATAGGAATAGCCTTGCTGCGCCGGGAGCCCTAGGCAAAGAACGCCGCCGCAAAAAAACGGATCGCCAAAATAATTCTTGGCGATCCCGCATGCCTGCATTTGCAGTGAAATTTAACATCCATTCACTACGGGGTGATTGATCTACATAACAACAGCCGCCCGCGGACGCAGCCAGGTCTTGAGCTTGTCGTGGTCCAGAACCACAGCCGTGGAAGAAGCTTGCCCAGGCACGGCGCCGGAATAGGCCACCTGATTGGCCGGCACAGCCCCTGAGTACGCCACCTGCTTGCTCGGTACTGCGCCGGAATATGCCACTTGCATGCTAGGCACGGCACCGGAGTAGGCCACCTGTTTGCTTGGCACTGCCCCTGAGTACGCAACCTGCTTGTTTGGTACTGCGCCAGAGTATGCAACCTGCATGCTTGGCACAGCTCCGGAGTAAGCTACTTGTTTGCTCGGAACTGCGCCGGAGTAGGCGATCTGTTCGCCGGTGGTCAGTGTAACCGGGCCGGAATAGGCCGTTTCAGCGGCGCCACCGGAAAAATCGGTATCGTCAAAACCGGAGACGCCGAATTCTTTCATGCATAACTGTGCCATGATTTCTGCCGCTCCCAGCCGCTCTGCTGCATCCTCTTCTCCACGCAAACCGAGATACGGGAAGTGATGCAGAAAGTGCCCGAATATGGCTTGGCAATCTTCTGCGTATTTCAGCGTGTCCAGGATGTGGCCATGCCAGAACTTATCGACGTCCTTGCTCGGAGCAAACGATGCTTCAGGATATTTTGCGATCAGGATAAGGAAGCGGCGATACCCCAACTCATTCCGGTCAGCTTGTTGCTGCGACCATTTGTCGTCGCCTTCTGGCGCCATCAATTTGAACTTGATCGGTTCAAGATCAAGAGCCTGAATACAAGCTACAGTTTCTTCCATCGTCCGCAGTTGCTGGTTGGTTCTCATGTCTACATCCTCTCGTCGTGAATAAACAAGCTATGCAAGCGCCGTCTTCAAGGATGCGGCGTTGCGGTTCCACACCTGCCGCAAGGGTTTGCGACAGCTATGTTCCAGTAAGCTTGTCACTTCTGCGACCGGTAGCGGCTTGCTGAAGAAATACCCCTGTATTTCATCGCATCCGTTTTCCTTCAGAAATTCAAGCTGATCGGCGGTTTCAATTCCCTCGGCGACAACTTCCAGCCGCAGGCAATGCGCGAGCCCTATGATGCCGGTAGTAATGGCCATGTCATCGGCTTCGTTGGGAATGTCCTTGATAAACGACCTGTCTATCTTCACGCAATCGACAGGCAGGTGCCGCAAGTAGGCCAGCGACGAATAGCCCGTGCCGAAATCGTCTATCGACAAGCGGATGCCGAGCAGTTTTAGTTGCCGCAATATCTGGATTGCGTGCTTGGCATCGTGCATCACCATGCTCTCGGTTACCTCTATCTCCAGCCAATTGGACGACAGCCCCGTGTCTTCCAGGATATCCGAGATATCCTGCAATAACTTTTCATCCTGGAACTGCCGGGCCGACAGGTTGACAGCCACCCGCATCGGCGGCAGCCCTTGCTTCTGCCATTCGACATTCTGCAGACAGGCCATTTTCAATACCCATTTACCAATCTCGATGATGAGTCCCGACTCTTCGGCCAGCGGGATAAACTCCGCCGGCGAAACCATGCCCAGTTGCGGATGCTTCCAGCGCAACAACGCTTCGACGCCGCTAATTTCGCCGGTGCGCAAATCGAGCTTCGGCTGATAGTGCAAGAACATCTGGTCACTGTCGACGGCATTTCTCAGGCACGCCTCCAGTGTGAAACGCTTGAGGGAATCCTTATTCATATGCGGCGTATAGAATTGATAGCTATTGCCGTTGACCTTGGCCCGATACATCGCCACATCTGCATTCTTTAACAAAGTTTCGACATCGTTGCCGTCGTCAGGCGCTACAGCGATGCCGATACTGGCCGTCGTCCTGAATTCCTTGCCGCTGATATGGAAAGGCTGCGCTGAGCTTTCCAGTATTTTTTTCACGACAGAGATTACTTCGTCCGTCCCGTGAAATCTCTCTATCATGACGGCAAATTCATCACCACCCAGCCGGGCCACGCTGTCGCTCTCACGCAGGCAGGCTTTCAGCCGGCGTGAAAATTCGATCAATAACAAATCGCCTGCACTATGTCCCAACGTGTCGTTGATCACCTTGAAGCGATCAACATCGATGAACAGCACCGCCAAACCCTCCTGATAACGCGCGTGACGATTCAGCGCCTGCTGCAAGGTTTGGTTGAACATGCTGCGGTTGGGCAGGTCCGTCAAGGCATCGTGCCACGCGACGTGGTGCAAATCTTTTTCTGCCGCCTTGCGTTGCAGGTACAAGCTGATCTGGCTGCTGACCGACACCAGCATTTTCTGCAACCCCTGATACGGCCGGTATTGAGAGCTGCCGAAACACTCGATGACCCCAAACACTTTTTCGTCGGACGCAACCGGACAGGCGAACACACTGGATACATTCGACGGAATGGCTGTACGGTGCTTGTTTTCCGGATCGGCATCGAAGTCCGGCCTGATGATGGGAGCACGCCGCTTCCACGAGCGTCCGGCCAGCCCCAGGCCCAAAGATATCTGCTCTTCTCTC
>JABDED010000025.1:20807-33044 GCA_013287275.1 Betaproteobacteria bacterium | reverse complement strand
GGTCGGAACCCTGTTGTCCGGCATCAACTTGATCGCGACCATCGTCAAGATGCGCGCGCCCGGCATGAGCATGATGAAGATGCCGGTGTTCACCTGGACTGCCTTGTGCACCAATGTACTGATCGTCGCCGCCTTTCCGGTGCTTACTGCGGTGCTCGGCATGTTGTCGCTGGACCGCCTGGCCGGAACGAATTTCTTTACCAACGACATGGGCGGCAACTCCATGATGTACGTTAACCTGATCTGGATCTGGGGTCATCCGGAAGTGTACATCCTGATTTTGCCGGCCTTCGGCATCTTTTCCGAGGTCGTAATGGTGGGGTGGCAGGAAGCCGGCTGAATCGCCGAAGGCGAACGCCTGCTGGGCACGCATCATCAAGGCATCGGCAAAGCCGCGCAGCAGCATCACCAGGCCGAATATGATGTACATGATGCCTATCTTCTTATGGTCGATGCTGGTAATCCAGTCGCGCCACAAGCTGCCCCAGAAACGGAAATAGGTCAGCGCCGCAAGGACTGCCAGGCCGCCGATGGCCACCGCAACGAAGGTCCACAGCAGGATAGGTTCATGAAAGGGAATCGCATCCCAGCTTAGCCGGCCGAAAATCAGCCTGGTCAAATCGATATGGTCTTGCATCTTTATTTTCCGGGATTATTAGGGGGCGTGGTGCACACTTCCGCATCGGTGCCGGCGACGGCGCCTGCAATGGGGCCTGCAACGTCGCGTGCCGCCAGGCTGCCTTGCAGATCCTGGCCAGCAAAGCGGGCCGGCTTGCCATGCGCATCGGCAGCCATCATCTGGTCCATGCATGTCTGGTTGGGACCGACGCAACGGTTCATGATGGCGTGGTAGAGATCGGCATCGACAGATCCATAGCGGCGCACCGGTTCCCGCACGCTGGGCTTTTCCAGCTGGAGGTAATTGGCGCGGTCCAGTCCCCCGCCGCCGGCCTTGGCCGCCTGCACCCAGCGGTCGAAGTTTTCTGCGCTCATGCCATGGAATTTGAAGCGCATATCCGAAAAGCCTGCGCCGCTATAGTTGGCCGAAAAACCCTCGAACTCGCCCGGGCGGTTGATGACCGCATGCAGCGAGGTCTCCATGCCGGGCATCGCATAGATCTGGCCGGCCAGCGCCGGAATAAAGAATGAGTTCATTACCGAGGATGCGGTGATTTTGAAGCGGATAGGCACGTCCACCGGTGCTGCAAGTTCGTTGACGGTAGCAATGCCCTGTTCGGGATAGATGAACAGCCATTTCCAGTCCAGCGCCACCACTTCAACGGTGATCGGCTTGACGTCGGCAGGAATGGGGCGGTTTGCATCCAGGCGCGACAAAGGCCGGTACGGATCCAGCGTATGGGTGCTGATCCAGGTCAGCAAACCCAGTGCGATGATGATCAGCAGCGGGGCGCCCCAGATCACCAGTTCCAGCTGGGTAGAGTGATCCCAGTCCGGTTCGTATTTGGCGGCAGTATTGTTTTTTCGATAGCGCCAGGCAAACAAAATTGTCAATGCAATCACAGGAACAATGATGATCAGCATCAACAATGTTGAGATGACAATAAGATGCCCCTGCTGGGCGGCAATATCACCGGAAGGATTCATCACCACCGTGTTGCAGCCTGCTAACAAAACTGCGGGTGCGAGGAATAATCCACGACGAGCTATTTGGGAAAGCATTCGGAAAAGTCCAGTTGAAACATCAAAATATGCTAATGTACCTCCATAGGAAAACCTTGGCGATTGGACGTTTTGTCCCACCCTTCCCGCCTATATGGGGAGAGCGGTACGCGTCCGACGACCGAAACCCATTAGCGAGACAACAATTATGTCCAGTATCCACAGCCATAACGCCGAACTTCCATCCGCTTTTCCAGCGCAGCCGCCACGCAATACCAAATCCGACCACTCTTCCATCGCCCCGGGAGAAATCGCCATCGGCGTAGTGATAGGCCGCGCTTCCGAATACTTCGACTTTTTCGTGTATGCGATTGCTTCGGTGCTGGTGTTCCCGTCCGTTTTCTTTCCGTTTGAGCAGAGGCTGGAAGGGACGCTGTATGCGTTCGTGATTTTTTCATTTGCTTTTCTTGCAAGGCCTTTCGGCACGGTTGCCTTCATGGCTATCCAGCAGCGCTTCGGCCGCGAGGCGAAGCTGACCATCGCCTTGTTCATGCTCGGCATTTCCACCGCCGGCATGGCCTTCCTGCCGACCTTTGCCCACCTGGGGCCCGCCTCTATCGTCTTGCTGGCATTGCTGCGCATCGGGCAGGGCATTGCCCTGGGCGGCTCCTGGGATGGCCTGCCCTCACTGCTGGCGTTGAACGCGCCGCAAAACCGGCGCGGCTGGTACGCCATGCTGGGCCAGCTGGGCGCGCCGGTCGGCTTCATGATTGCCGGCGGACTGTTTGCCTACCTGCTGTCCAATCTGTCTGCCGAAGACTTCCTGGACTGGGGCTGGCGCTATCCTTTCTATGTCGCGTTTGCGATCAACGTCGTGGCGCTGTTCGCCCGCCTGCGCCTGGTATCGACCAATGAATATGCGCGCTTGCTGGATGAGCGCGAACTGGAACCGACCAATGTGGTCGAAATGGCGCGCTCCCAGGGACGCAATCTGCTGATCGGCGCGCTGGCTGCGCTGGCCAGCTATGCCTTGTTCCACTTGGTTACCGTGTTCCCGCTGTCATGGATCACCTTGTATTCGCCACGCTCGCTGAGCGGCTTCCTGGTCATCCAGGTGGCAGGCGCCGCGCTGATGGCCGTGGGCGTGATCGCGTCCGGCTTGATAGCAGACCGTTTTGGCCGGCGTAGGACCCTGGGAACGCTTGCCATGCTGATTGCAGCGCTCAGCGCTTTCGTGCCGACCCTGATGGACGGTGGCGAGCTTGGGCAGAATATTTTCATCCTGCTGGGCTTCGGCCTGCTGGGCTTGTCTTATGGACAGGCGGCGGGTGCAGTCACCGCCAACTTCCCTGCCAAATACCGGTATACGGGTGCCGCGCTGACCTCGGACCTGGCCTGGCTGGTGGGTGCCGGTTTCGCCCCGCTAGTCGCATTGGGCCTGTCGGCGCATTTCGGCCTGGCCTATGTCAGCCTGTATCTGCTATCCGGCGCCGCCTGCTCGCTGGCGGCACTCAGCCTGAATCGCGCTCTGGAAATCCGCGACTAGGCCTGGTGTATCTGGTAATCTTTGCTCACATTTGCCGATTCGTCTCGTGTATCCGGATTCATGCCGGAATGCCAGAGAACAGGGAATAGCCTTCACCGGGCACTCATCTCCGCATAAGCCCGGCTTTTGACTCGCTCCCCTCCCCTTAAAGATGCCCGCGTAAAAAGCGGGCATCTTCTCTTGAAGAAAAAGTCCAGCTTCTACCTCTAAGTAGCTGGTCGGATAATCGCATCGAGTAGAGTCGTGCTGCGACAATCTGATCTATTTAACAGCTTCCACTGAAAAGCCCCATCAAGTGGTATGAGGCTCGTGCGAACAACTTCCCCCGTCTTCATTCTGTGCCAGCAGGCAATATTTAACTTCCATTATCCCTCGCCTATCGGCAAAAAATGCGTCGGTTTTTTTTACAAATAGATAATAGTAAAAATATAATTTCATTAAAAACAAATACTTATATATATGGCATCTTATTTGCTTTACTCAACGATGTTGCATAATTAACAATTTCACAAAACGGAAACTCTCTATGAACCTCTTTTCTAAAATAACCGCCTGCGCAATGCTTTCCGGCGCCTGCCTGGCGGCCCACGCATCTGTGATTACCGTCCCTGATTCTGCATTGGTTTCTTCCAACGGCTATTACACAGACACAATAGACGGTGGTATCGGTGCTGTCGTGGTTACAACCGGCGGCGGCAATGCCGCCAATGTAGGCAATCCTAATGGCAGGAACGACGACGGTTTCAGGGGAGCGATCAGTCTCGGCTTCACGCTAAACTTCTTTGGACAAGACTACACGTCGTTTTATATCAACAACAACGGCAATATCAGCTTCAACGGCGGCATTTCGGCATTTACGCCCAATGGACCGCAAGGCGCCCCTCAACCTATCATCTCCCCGTTCTTTGCTGACGTTGATACCCGCGGAGGCAATAGCGGCGTAGTTCATCTGCGGACCGATGTCGCCGACGAAGTTATCGTTACCTGGGATAACGTCGGTTACTACAATTCACATGACAATTTAACGAACAGCTTCCAGCTGGTATTGCGCGGCCCTGGCTACACAATTCCTAGCGGCGAAGGCGCCATCGGCTTTTTCTATGGCGACATGCAATGGGAAACTGGCGATGCAAGCAGCGGCCAAAACGGTTTTGGCGGCACTCCGGCAGCGGTCGGTTTTGGCGATGGCCAAAGCAATGGCGAAGTGCTGCAGGGATCGACTGAAAACGGTATCTCTCACATCGTCAACCATACTCATATCTGGTTTGACCAAAACCTTACGCCGGTCCCTCCAACAGATCTTCCTGAGCCTATGCCATTGGCTTTGCTGGGCCTGGGTCTCGCCGCCCTGCTTGTCAGTCGCAAACGCGCCAGCTAATACCTGTTAGTCAAAAGAAACCGGCCGCGTTGCTTGATGCAACGCGGTTTTTTTTGAGGATTCCCCCTCGCAGGAACAGCTTCAATCGCCCTACTTGCGTTGGAACTCTATATGCATCAACCGTACGCGACAGTTAGGCGCCGAAAATCACTTTCGGTTCAGCCACAAGGGAACAATACCGATGGCAATGCCGCCCAGGCCGACAATATTGGTCGCCAGATCAAAGGTGGGGATGCTGTAGGCAGCGATAAAAAACAGGAAGGCGGCGCTCAGCGCCGGCCACAAGATCAGGAATACCAGGCTGTGCAAGGAATGGAAAGCCTGTTTGCGATAGTGCCAGGCGCAGGCGAAGCCGGCTAGCCCATAATAAAAGGCTACCTGGAAGCCTATCGCATTAACAGAATCCTTGATGATCAGGTTCACCGTCGGAAAATAAGAAGACAGGAACAACAGCACCAGCCCGAACAGCGCAATCACTGCGGTGGCAATCCACGGTGTCTGCCAGGTTTTATGCAAGACGGCGTAGCGCCGATGAAGCACACCATCGCGGCCCTTGGCATACATGGTGCGGGTGAACTGCAAAATGGACGTTTCCAGCGTGCCGACCGAACTCAGCATCACCGCGATGATGGCCATATAGCTCCAGGGCCTGGGGAACAATTTATCGGCGATGGCAAATACGATATTGGTGCTCGATTGCTCAATTTCGCGGTCCGTCAGCACCAGCAGGCTGACCGCCGCAAACGACATGAACAGCAACAGCACGACCACCATCGCCCACACCGCTCCCCGTCCGGGCGCATGGCTGGAATCCCTGGTTTCTTCATTCAGGTTGACGGTGACATCCCAACCCCAGAAAAAAAACAACGCGGTAATGGCTCCGCTAGCGAATAGTTGCGGTGAAAACTGAGCTGCGGAGAACCAATCCCAGGAAAATACATGGGCAGCCGACGCCGCGCGGGCCCCGCTGAATTTCATCACCGCGGCGATCACTATCACCGCCAGGATCAGCAATTCAATGCCGGTCATCACGATCTGGGAATAGCTGGTGGGCTTGATGCCCTTGACGATGACCGCACTGACCGCAAGCAACCAGCCGGCTGCGACCAGCGTCACCATCGCGGGTTGGTCGGCAAGCTGGGGGTTGATCAGCAACAGCGTTGCAGTGGCCGCCGGAATCGTGCCGGACACCATGAATACTGCCGACGCCACCAGCAAGGCCCAGCCTGCCAAGAAACCGAGCACAGGATGGAACACACTGCCCACCCACGCATATGCCGCGCCGGCATTTTGGCTGATGCGGTTCAAATACATATAAGCAAAGGTCACGCCAAACATGATCAGGCCGCAATACAACAGGCTGGCCGGCGCCAGCGTGCCGACCGCAGCAACAAGGGTGGCCGTGGTGGCGGCAATGCTGAAAGCCGGCGCAGTACCCGCCACACCCATGATGACGGACTCGCCTATGCCCAGAGCATCCCCCTTAAGTCCCGTTTCTCGTGTTCCTGGCGTTCCCGTCGTTCCTTCAGGCATGATTTTCGCCCCCTTAAAAAAGGCGTACTGTGGGACTGCTTGCGGTATCGGAATCCATTCCCTGTTACGGCTCAATGCCGGCTCAGTCAGGCGCCGGCATCGCCGTTTTTTCATTCCCGCTGCGCAAACTACGCATCACACTACGCGCCATTGGAACGAGCGCTTACAGGAATCCTCGGCACTATATCACCAGCGGCAGCTACCTATGCGCTGATGAACAAACTTCGGTGCTCATTCCATCGGGCTGGACGAAGGCGGGAGATTGTGGGACTATCGTCAATCAAACCAAAAGCAACCTACCGGAGACAAGCCATATGGTCGCCGCAGATGTAGACTCCATGTTGTCCGCCTGCCCGACCGCTATTGTGGCTACTCAGACAACATGATCAACATCAAAGACATCTACGCGTTTCTCGAACTCGTGGAGCAATGTAATTTCAACGTGGCCGCCGAAAATCTGCATATCACGCAGTCGGGACTTTCACGCAAGATTAATGCAATCGAGGAAAGGGTCAACCAGCGACTCTTCGAGCGCACTACCCGCTCCGTGCGCCCCACCTGGGCCGCGCTAAGGTTGGCGCGCCACTGGAGCGAAGCGGTCTCGCACTATCAGGCCGGGCTCGCCGAGATCAGCGCCTCCGATCATGACCTGGCAGGGCCATTCCTGATTGGCTTGAGCGCCACTTCGCGGCACGGGGAATGGCAGCAGATGAGTGACATGCTCACCAAGACCTTCCCCAGTGTGAACGCCCGCATAGAAACGATGCCATCGCAGGACGTGATGTTTTACGTCCGTAACGGGGATCTGGATGTAGGGTTCTGTGGCGGCCCCATCGTCGAAGACAGCCTGGGCATGATCCGCATCGAGCAGATCCGGTACCGGGCCTTGTTGTCGGACAATCATCCATTGGCGTCGCGCCGCTCGCTGACCATCGACGATCTGCGTGGTGTTCCGCTGAGCCTCGTCAGCGCCAAAACCTGGCCTATCGTGCGCGACAACCTCGATGCGCTGCTGAAGCAGCAAGGCATGTTCAGCGCCATCGCGTACGAAACCAATTCCTTCGAAATGGTCCTCAAGGACATCGTCGACAATAACCGCATCGGCATTCACCCTGTGGCGAAGAATTACCTGCTGCCGCGGGGCCTGATGCTATCCGATATCGACGACCTGCCGCTGGCCCTTGAAAACGTATTCATCTGGAGAAAATCCACTACCTCCCCTATCACCCGGAGCATGGTCAACATGGTGAAGCGGCACTTCAGCGAGGCCGAGCCCAAGTCTTGAGCGCAGACAATCTCGACCGTGGCGTGCTGTCCGCCCCTTGGCGAGAAGCATTTGCGGCCAAGGGGCGGACAACAGAATACGGCAAAGCTAGGCCGGCACGCTGAGTTCCTGGCCGCTTCCTGCGGGCTCCGGCAATGGACGCCGCATCAGGAAGATCAAGGACATGATGGCATATGCCCCGACTGGCAAGGCGAGGTAGACGCCCAGTACCGCGCCTTGCGCGGCGGCGTCCGTGGCGTTGCCGGGCTTGAAGCCCAGCCATTCCAGTATCAGGAAGGCCAGCAATACGGCGATGGAGCTGCCGATTTTTTCGGCAAACACGCCGACTGAAAACAGCACGCCCTGGGCATCGGTGCCCTGCTCGCTCGCCATGTGCTTGCCGATGCGCCCCAGCAGCGAGCGCAGCAGGAATGGCGCCGCGCCGAAATGCGCGCCCAGCAACGCGAAGTGCAGGAACAGCGTCCACGTGGCGCCGGCATACAAAGGCAGCAGGACGGAAAGCTGGGCCGCGATGGCGGTCAAGGTGGAGAATCGCAAGGTATTCCATTCGCCATAGCGTTTCCCCATCCGCAGCCACAAGAAGATTGAAGCCATGGCAGCGATGAAATATACCCCCTGCACTTGAGCAACCAGATCGGGCTTGCCGAACACGCCTTTGACCAGGAATGGCATCATTGATGCGGAGCTGACGAGGGCGAAGAAGGCAAGCATGAACAGGACCACGGTCTTGATCACGGTGGGGTCGCGCAAGATCCGGCCCACCGCTGCCAGCGTGACGCGATGGGAAGGCTCCGCATCGTGCTGTTGTCCCGGCAGGTTTTGCTCATCTTTCCCGCGCACTGACCACAGGCTGACTACACCCGTCGCCGCAATCGTGACCAGCAGTGCATAGCCGATCACGTGCACCTTGGTTTCGAAATCGGCGTGATACACATGCTCGGCCACAGCCGGCGTCAGAAAAACGCCCAAAATACCGACGATGATGGCAATTTCCCGATAGCCGAAAATGGCGACCCGCTCGTCACCGTTGCGGGACAAGGCACTCGACCACGCCTGATGCGCAATCGATACGAACGAAAAGCCCAGATAGAGTAGCGCGCCCCCCAAAAAGGCAAACGGCACGCTGACCCATTGCCGCGGCGGCGTGTATAACATCCATACGCCCCCCAGAAGCGCCAGCAAGCCCAGCACCAGCCAGGGCCGGTATTTCCCGCCGGCAAACGGACGACGGTCTATCAGCACGCCTGCCAGTACATCGAAGAAAAAATCGAGGGCCCGCATCGAGAAAAAAAGAAACCCGACACTCGCTAGCGAGAGCCCCAGATGCTCGCTGTAAAACGCCGGCAGGTAGCTTGCAATCGGCGCCGTAGCGGCCGTGATCGGGCCCGCCAATGCGACGAATCCGATAAGCTGCGCGCGGGATATGCTTCTGGAAGCAGTCATGGTGATCAGCCTCAGGCGAATTGCTGTTGGGTAAAACTGGACGAGGCTGGGACAAACAGCTTGCGCTTCATCTCAACGACAGCCTCATGATATTCCGTTTCAAGCGTGTCGATGATATCCGCCACATGCTCGCTGGCGCTGATCGAGCCGCAGCCATGGCCGCAGCCGCGGATATCCTTCCAGACCTTCACGCCGCCATCCGCTGTACTGCGGTATTTCTTCGTCTCCTCGCTGAACGGCGGCAGATTGTCGGGATCAAGGTTGGCCTTGATCAGGCTAGGCCGCAGGTAGTTGCCGTGGATCCCGGTGAAACTATTAGTGTAGATAACGTCCGACGCCACGCTCTGGATGACTTCTTCCTTGTGCGCTTCGCTGGCGCCGGATTCCCGCGAGGCGAGGAAACGCGTGCCCATGTAGGCGAGATCCGCCCCCATGGCCTGGGCGGCCAGTACATCGCGCCCGGTGGAAAGGGCGCCGGCGAGGAGGATGGTGCCATCGAAGAACTGCCGCACCTCGTTGATCAGCGCGAATGGGCTGCGGTCCCCGCCTTGGCCGCCGGCGCCGGCGCACACCAGGATCAGGCCATCCACGCCCATCGATGCTGCCTTCCTGGCATGCCGCACACTCGTTACGTCGTGAAAGACTATTCCGCCGTAGGCGTGCACCTCCTGGATGATTTCCTGCGGCGGGGCCTTCAGGCTGGTAATGATGACAGGAACTTTGTGCTGCACGATAGTGGCAAGATCCGCCTCCCAACGCGTATTGAGCGCACTCATCACCTGATTGACCGCAAAAGGCGCCACCTTGCGCCCCGGGTCGGTCCGCTGTGCAGTTGCCAGACGCTCGCGAATCTCGCTGATCCAATCGGCAAGCTGTTCCTGCGGGCGAGCGTTGAGCGCCGGAAACGCACCCACGATCCCATTGATGCATTGCTCTACCACCATATCAATACCAGAGCTGATGAACAACGGCGAGCCGACGATCGGGAGGCGAAGTGCAGATTGGAGAGTTGCTGGAATAGCCATGAATTTTCCTGAAAAAGTGAAAAACAATGCAATATGGGAACAACTTGGAAGCCGGTTCGCGAAACAAGGTCCGCATAGGTCAAATAGCACTATAGGGGCCGCGATTCGGCTTCGTCCAATGCACACTCTGGCTTTATTGATGCGGACTTTGCATGAATCGATGCGTCCGGCCGGCCTTGTCGCATCAATAAGAACATCGCGCAGTGATGTTCTATGTCAAAAGCCCAAGAAGCTTGCCACCCATGCTCACCGGCTTCGCACGCCCCACTGTCGGCACGCTGCTCAAAAACCCGACATTCTACGACAGGCTTTCCTCATCCGACTCCTCATGCATCGCTGCCCAGCCGTTTTCAACCCTGCATCGGGTCCGTCCGCATTTATTCCATTCTTGCATCAATACGCAAAAACACCTCATTGGACGCCACCACGACGATATGAAATAGTTTGTCGCAATGTAATTCACCGGCGGCAAGTCCGCCCAGTCCCTGTTGTAAATGAAAGGGTTTTATGTACCACTTGAGCAATTTTTCGGCAGCCACCCCAGAAAAAACCGCGGCAATCTTCCTGCCGAGCGAGCAGACGCTTTCCTATCGCGAACTGGAAGCCGCAGCGAATCAGGCCGCCAATGCGCTGCACACGCTGGGTGTGCGGCGGGGCGATTGCATCGGCGTCTGCGTGGGGAATTCGCCCGCGCTGTTGTCACTGATATTTGGCGCGCAGCGCATAGGCGCATATTACACGCTGATGTCCACCAAATTGTCTGCCGATGATTTCCAGTACATCCTGCAAGACGCCGGAGCGACGGTAGCCGTCATTTCCGCCGATGCACATGCAGCGCCGGAGATCGTTACCAGGAAACTCAGCACCAAAACCGGCTTGCCCATCAATCTCTTCGGTACCGGCATGAGCGACGGCCAGTTGCCCGACTGGGAGGCGATCCGCACCGCGGCCTCGACCACGCTGGCCGTCGTACCCTCCCCCGGGCGCGAGATGCTATATTCGTCCGGCACCACCGGTCGCCCGAAGGGTGTACGCGAGCCCTTGTTCGAGGGGCCATACGACGCCGTCGATGCGCGCAACGCCGGCGTCGCCCACGCTTACGCTTTCACCGCGTCATCGGTGTTCCTTTCCACCTGCCCGCTCTATCATAGCGGCCCGAACCGTTTCCTGTCCGCCGCCCTGAACTACGGGGCGACTTGTGTAATTTTCGAGAGCTTCGACGCGGCGCGTGCACTGGCTGCCATCGGAGACTACCAGTGCACGCATAGCCTGTGGGTGCCCACCATGTTCCACCGGCTGCTGCAACTCCCGGCCGAGCAGCGCCGGGCATCCCGCACCGCAAGCCTGCGTCATGCGATCCATGGCGCGGCGCCATGCCCCGTGCACGTCAAGCGCCGCATGCTCGACTGGTGGGGCCCCATCATCGACGAGTACTATTCCGGTACCGAGGGCATAGGCTCGACCCACATCTCAGCAGTGGAGTGGCTGGCGCACCAAGGCTCGGTTGGCCGCCCGGTCAATTGCGCCGTCCATATCCTGGGAAATGAAGGCGAGGAGATGCCGGCCGGCAGCATTGGTGATGTTTATTTCGAGAGCCACGCCAAATTCGAATATTGGAATGATGCGCAAAAGACCGAGCGGATTTTCAGCCGGCAGGGATGGCGCACCTTCGGCGATGTGGGCTATGTCGACGCCGACGGCTACCTGTACCTGACCGACCGCAAGGACTTCACCATCATCTCGGGCGGGGTGAACATCTACCCTCAGGAAATCGAGGACGCCATACTGGAAGACGCGCGCGTATCCGACGTCGCCGTGTTCGGGGTGCCGAACGAGGAATTCGGCGAAGAAGTCAAGGCCGTCGTGCAACTGCTCGATCCGGCTGAGGCCAGCGCAGCGCTGGCCGCCGCGCTGACCCAGCACGTGCGCCATCGCCTGGGGCCGGTCAAGGTGCCGCGCTCGGTCGACTTCGTGACCTCGCTGCCCAGGCACCAGACCGGCAAGCTCTACAAGAAACTGCTGATCGAGCAGTATCGGCAAGGCTCCTAGAGCCGCTTGCGGCCCGCAGTTTTTGCAGCTTGGCTGCGCGGCAAAGCATCGGGGAGGGCGCAGCAGCTGCTGCGCCCTCCCCCTTTCCTTCTTCCCCCAACCCCAGAAGCTTTGGCCAGCGACGCGGATTGCCCGCCACCACCAGGCGGCCGGCTGCCCCCCTTAAAGCAACGCCTCGCGCCAAGCTTTCCAGCCTTGCGCCCAAGCCCTCCTGTGCAGCCATTTTTCCCAACGAAAAATAAAATTCGGCCACAAATAGCGAAACTATTTGTGGCCGAAATCGTCTTGCCAAGCACTCAAACTTTAGAACTTATGGTTGATCCCAAGATTGAAACAGCGGTCGGCCATGCCGGCCACG
>JABDED010000025.1:0-20797 GCA_013287275.1 Betaproteobacteria bacterium | reverse complement strand
CATCGCCGAAGGTGCGCCATCCCTGCCGGCTGAAAATCCGCTCGGTCTTTTGCGCATCATTCCAATATTCGAATTTGGCGTGGGTCTCATTCGAGGTATAGGAGGCGGAGGCGTACAAGGTCGTGCGCTTGGACAGAAAATAAGTGTAGCCGAGCGAGGTTGAATTGGAGTCTTCCAGGCTCTGGTTGCGATTGTTTGAACGGATATAGTCGATCATGAACGCGCTGGCGCCGAAGGGCAACGTTGCACCCAGCATCGAGGTCCGCGTGCTATGCGGCGCAGCCAGAGTACCCGCCTGGAAACCTTGGTCAAACCGGGCCCAAGCCGTCGCGGCGTGCAACTTCACAACGCCGAAATTATAGGTTCCGGCGAGGTAGGTGGCGTGCGAGCCGGCGTCTGCCGCATTGGTAGAATTGTGGTACACCAGCGTGGCATACAGCGGGCCCTTGCCGTAGTTAAATGAGGCACCGTATTCGCGGTTCGCGGCGTTGTCGCCGGCAACCTCGCCAAAGCCATACGATATTTCGCTGGAAAAGCCATTGATATTGGGCGACCGGTATTGCACGGTATTGTTCATCCAGGCGTTATACACCGGAAAAAAACGGGCCCCATTGCCCGCCATGCCCACCTCAAACGGGTCGGTACGCGCCAGGCCTATGAAGATCGGCGAGTACTGGCGTCCCATGCGCACCGCGCCAAAGCCGCCGGTCACGGCCACGAAGGCAGAGCGCCCGAATATGCGGCCACCTTGCCCGAGTGTGCCGTCATCTGGATTCAATCCACCTTCGAGTACAAATTCAGCGGCTAAACCGCCGCCCAGATCTTCCGTGCCTTTGAAGCCCAGACGGCTGCCCCAGAAGGCCGAGTTGGCGCCGGAGTCCATGCGCAGCACGTTGTCGTTGCCTTTTTTCTCATAGGCGACGGCGAGGTCAACCACGCCGTAGATGGTGAGCGACGACTGCGCCAAGGCGGCGCCTGCCGGTAACCCGGCAGCAGCGGCAATGCACAGCAAGTTTAAACAAGAGCGATATGTTCGTTTCATAGAAATTCCATTCAATTTGATAAACAATGGTGTCTTTTTACAACGCACCCTGACCAGTTGCTTCGCCCCAGACGCGCCTTTGAGCAAGGCTGCGACGCACGGCGCATCACGGTTTCCCGCAACGCTGGACAGAAAATAGGCGGCACAACGACTTCACACTTCCCTACGAACTCGAGATCGACGCTTGAGCCCTGAGTGAAGTGTCCAAACTAAAATTGAATCGGCTTCCGCATATTTTTCATATTTTGAAAACACGACTCCTCCCCCTCCCAGAAAACCTTGATAGGTTTCACTGTTTCTTATTCCCGCTTGTGACGGATTATTCGAACTACATCGACGGCGCAGCCTGTGATGGGCGGCAGCGGGCCAGGAATCCTGGGCGTGCCGCTCTATCAACTCCCCTCACTGGCCGACTGCCTGGCATTCAACCACTGCGGTTTCGCCAGGTGGCAGGCGACTAGCGTATGCTCGACCCTGCGCATCTCCGGCCGCTCCTCCGCGCAACGCGCTACCGCATGGCGGCAGCGTGGCTGAAATGCGCAACCGCGGGATGGATTGCTGGAACTTGACACCTCTCCCAGCGGCGCTTGCCGGGCCTTGCCCGACATCTCCAGGTCCGGTACCGCCTCCAGCAGCATCTGGGTATACGGATGCAGCGGCGCGCAGAAGATGCTGTCCTTGTCCGCCATCTCCACGCTGCGCCCCATGTACATCACGGCGACCTCATCGGCGACATACGAGACCACGGCCAAATTGTGTGAAATGAACAGATAGGTCAGGCCGTGGTTTTTTTGCAGGTCCTTCATCAAGTTCAAGATCTGGGCCTGCACCGAAACATCCAGCGCGGAGGTCGGCTCATCGCACACCAAAAAATCGGGCTGGGTAGCCAACGCGCGCGCTATCGAGATCCTTTGCCTTTGGCCGCCGGAAAACTGGTGCGGATATTTGTTCAGATCCGCCGTCGACAGGCCTACGGTGGCGATCAGTTCTGCCACGCGTTTTTCGATTTCCGCCTCCCCCTGGACTAATTGGTGCTCCAGCATCGGTTCCGCAATAATTCGCTTTATGCGCCACCGGGGATTCAGGCTGGCGTACGGATCTTGAAATATCATCTGTATCTTTTGCCGCAAAGCTTTCCCAGCTTTGGTCTTGACCACGCCGATATCCTGTCCGAACACGCGGATCTCGCCATGCGTCGCCTGATGCAAGCCCACCAGCAGGCGCGCCACCGTCGACTTTCCGCAGCCCGACTCGCCGACCAGCGCCAGGGTCTTGCCGCGCTCTATGGAAAAACTGACGTCGTCGACCGCACGCATGACTTGCTTGGGCGCCCCCTCCAGCAGCCGGTTGAGCCATGGTCGCGAGGTATCGAAATATTTTGCGAGACCGCTTACCGCCACCGCGCGGCTGCCCATATCCATCTCTGTTTTCATGCCGCTACCTGCTCTTCCTTGACGGACCAGCAGGCGACCTTCGACAGGCCTGCTGTGAAAGTTTCCGGGCGTTCGCGCAAGCAGCGCTCATGCACCTGCCGGCAGCGCGGATGAAACGCGCAGCCGGACGGTATGCTGCCCAGCCGCGGCATCGCACCATCGATCTGCTGCAGGCGCTCGGCCGTGCCGCTGAGCTTGGGAATCGAATTCATCAAGCCTATGGTATAGGGATGGCGCGGATGGTGGATCACCTCGCGCGTCGGCCCCGTCTCGACGATGCGCCCGGCGTACATGACGACGACGCGGTCGGCGACCTCGGCAATCACACCCATATCGTGCGTCACCAGCATCACGGCGCTGCCGTGGCGGGCGCCCAATTGCTTTAGCAGCAGCATGATCTGCGCCTGGATCGAGACATCGAGCGCGGTAGTCGGCTCGTCCGCAATGATCAACTTGGGATTGGCCGCGATAGCGAGTGCAATTACCACCCGCTGCCGCATGCCGCCCGAAAGCTGGTGCGGATAGGCATAGAAGCGCTCTGCGGCGCCGGGGATCCCGGTTTCCTGCAGTAATTCGACCGCGCGCACGCGCGCGTCGTCCACGTTCAGGTCGAGATGGGCCTGTATGGTCTCCACCAACTGCTGCCCTATGGAATACAGCGGATCCAGGGCGGTCAGCGGATCCTGAAAAATGGCGCCGATTTCCCGCCCGCGCAGACGGTTCATCTCCTCAGCGGGCAAGTTGTCGATGCGGCGCCCGTCAAACAGGATTTGACCGGCGGAGACATACCCCGGCGCTTGCAACAGGCCGATGACCGCCGCGCTAGTCAGCGACTTTCCGGCGCCGGATTCCCCAACAATGCCCAGTACTTCACCGGCCTCGATAGAGAGTGAAATATCATCAAGCGCTTTCAAATTTCCGCGACGGTTTTTGAATTCGACACTGAGGTTACGAACGTCAAGCAGAGCCATGGAGTCTCTCTTACTGTAATTTTGGATTGAAAAAATCGCGCAACCAGTCGCCGAGCAAATTCACGGCCAGGATCAGCGCCACCAGCACCAGGCCAGGGAAGACGAAGATCCACCATTCCCCGGAAAACAGGAATTTATTGCCGGTACTGATCAGCGTTCCCAGCGATGGCGACGAGGGCGGCATGCCCATCCCCAAAAACGACAAGGTGGCCTCGATCATGACGGCCGAGCCGATATGCAGAGTCGCCAGCACGAACACGGTTCCGGTCACGTTCGGCAGCACATGGGTCAGCATGACTTTGAACGGATGCACGCCGATGACGTGCGCCGCTTGCACATACTCCTTGTTTTTTTCAAGCAAGGTCAGGCCACGGACCACCCTGGCGTAGGTCACCCATCCCGACAGCGAGATCGCCAGTATCACCACGAGATAGGAAATATTCTCATGCATGACTTTCGCCAGGACCGTACGCGCGACACCATCGATCAGGAGCGCAATCAGGATAGATGGGAAGGACAGTTGCACATCGGCTAGGCCCATGATCAAGGCGTCCACTTTTCCGCCCAAGTAACCCGATACCAGGCCGAGTGAAATGCCAATTGCCATCGACAGCAGCACCGAAATCACACCGACGATCAAGGAGATGCGAGTGCCGTACAGGATGGCCGAAAAGACATCGCGTCCCTGGTCATCGGTCCCCAGAAAATAGGAGGCCTGGCCGCCATCCATCCAGGCCGGCGGCAGCAGGGAATCCGACAAATTCAGAGCGCCGAGATTGGACGGCTCGTGCGGCGCCAGCCACGGCGCCAGGAAAGCGAGCAGGCAACCGAGCACGAGCACGGCGAGCGCCGCGAGCGTCAAGCGCGAAGCGCGCAAGCTGTATGCCATGTCGCTGTCCCAGAGTTTTCCTATTTTTTCGCCTACGCCCATCATGTCCCGCTCCAATTCATGTCATGCCCGCCAAAACGCCTGGTATAAAAATAATTTTCCGGAAAAAAAGTGTTCTTTCTCGCTATCCGGCATGCCTACTTGATGCGCAGCCGGGGATCGACCAGGCGGCAAAGCGCGTCGGAGATCAGATTGATCGCGACAAATACCAGTCCGACAAAACACAGGTAGGCCGCCATGACGGGAATATCTGAAAAATTGACCGCCTGTATGAACAGCAAACCAAGGCCGGGCCATTGAAATACGGTTTCGGTGATGATAGAGAATGCGATGATGGAGCCAAGCTGTAACGCCGAAATCGTGATCACTGGAATCAGGGTATTCTTCAAGCCGTGGGTAAAATAAATTTGACGGCGGGACAGGCCGCGCGCCCGGGAAAATTTAATATAGTCCGTGCGCAGCACCTCCAGCATTTCCGCGCGCACCAGCCGCATGATCAGGGTCAGCGGAAACAAGGCCAGGGTAATGGCTGGGAGTATCAAATGCTGCCAGCCGCTGGCGCTGAACAGGCCGCTCGACCACCATCCCCAAGCAATGGTGTCGCCGCGCCCGTAGGAGGGAAGCCAGCCTAGCCACACGGAGAACACCAGGATCAACAGTATGCCGATCAAAAACGTCGGCAGCGAGACGCCGGCCAGCGCCACAGTGAGGAAGGCCTTGGACAAGCCCGATTTCGGCTTCACGGCAGTATAGACGCCCAGAGGAATCCCGATCAGCAAAGCCAGCAAGGAGGCGACCAGGCTGAGCTCTATCGTGGCGGAAAAGCGCTCCTTGATCAGCGCCGAGACCTGTCGCCCCTGACGTAGCGACAGCCCGAATTCACCTTGCACCGCGTTGCCGACAAATTTTCCGAATTGGACCACAATTGGCTGGTCCAGGCCCAGATTTTTACGCAAGAGCGCGCGTTCCGCGTCGCTCGCATCGCTACCCAGCATATTGTTGACGGGGTCGCCCACGTATTGAAACAGCAGGAAGCCCAGAAATGCCACGGTCAGCATGACGAGCGTGGCTTGTAGCAGTCGGCGCGCAAAAAAAGCAATCATTTTTTTCCAGAAAATGGTTAGGGGGCCTGCGTATCAGGCGGACTTTTCGGCAGCCAGGTATTTATCCCGCAAGAAGCGCTTATACAGCTTGCCCGTATCGTGACGCGGCAGTTTTTCTTCAAAATCCAGCGAGCGGGGAGACTTGAGCGATCCTATCGTCTTGCGGCAAAATTCAATCAATTCCTGCGCCAGCGCCGGCGCCGCATGCGCGAACTCGACCAGCTCGACCACCGCTTTGACTTCTTCGCCGAACTCCTCGTTGGGAATCCCGAATACCGCGGCGTCGGCGACCGCCGGGTGGCTCAGCAAGGCATTTTCAATTTCCTGGGGATAAATATTGACGCCCCCGGAGACGATCGTGAAACTTTTTCGGTCGGTAATATAGAGATAGCCTTCGGCATCCAGGTGGCCGATATCGCCAAACGTCTGCAAGCCGCCGGGGCCTGTTGCCTCGCGCGTCTTGGCTGGATCATTCAGATACTCAAAGGCATGGCTGTTGGCAAAATAGATATGCCCGGTCTCACCGCACGCGAGCTCCTGACCAAGCGCATCCAGGATGACAATTTTTCCCGACTTTGATTTCCCGACCGAGCCCTGATGCGCCAGCCACTCGTGGGAAGAAATTGTGCATACGCCTACGCTTTCCGTGCCGGCGTAGTACTCTTCCAGGATCGGGCCCCACCAATCGATCATCGCCTGTTTCAGCGGAATCGCACACGGCGCAGCGCCGTGGCTCGCAAAGGCATGCGAGGACAGGTCATAGCGCATTCTGCTTGATTCGGGTAGGCGCAGCAGCCGGTAAAACATGGTCGGCACCCATTGACTATGCGTGACCCGGTACTGTTCCATGTATTGCAATGCCGACTCGGCGTCGAAACGCTGCATCACGATACAGGTGGCGCCGTAGCTGAGCGCCACCGACAATTGCCGGTAAGGGGCCGCATGGTACAGCGGCGCGGTGGACAGATACACCCTATCGGCAACGTTTTTGTCACCTGCAACCAATGCCGCATTGAAGCGGTTTGCCTGATCGAAGGCGCCCGCAGGCCGCGTTTTTTTGACCCCCTTGGGCCGCCCGGTCGTGCCAGAGGAGTACATCATTTCCTGGCCGCAAGCGGGATCGGCTATCGGCGTCGCGGCTTGCTGCGCGATCGCACGCTCCCACGAGTTCTCGCTGGCCGGCGCCTGCCCGGCCACATACACGTCGCGCAGCTGCGGACAGGCGGCGCGCAACTCCTGCGCCAGGCCGGCCAGCGTGGCGCTGAGGACCAGCAGCTTGGCGCCGCAATCATTCACGATGTAGGCGAGCTCCGGCGCGCTGAGGCGGGTGGAGACGACGGTAAAAATCAAGCCGGCGCGCTGCGCGGCCCATACGGCCTCCAGATAGGCCTGCTGGTTGCCTAGGCAGAGCGCGACGGTGTCGCCGGTATTCAGCCCCGCCGAGCGGAAGAAGTGGGCGCCCTGGTTGGCGCTGCTCTCGAGCTCGGCATAGGTCAGGCTTTCGCCGCTGGGGACAAAGCGTGCCGCGACCTTGTCGGGCGTGCGTATGGCAAAGTGGGACGGATGCATGACGGCTATTTCCCGGTAAAGGTGGCTTTTCTCTTTTGCTGCAGGCTGGCGATGCCCTCTTTGAAGTCTTGGCTATTCTTCATCGCCGCGAGCTCCGCTTCCGAGCGGTACGCCTCAATCGCAGGATTGGGCGGCAAGATCTTATTCGCCAGGCTGCGTAGGCGTGCAATCACCAGTGGCGCATTGTCGGCTAAGGTGCGGGCATATTCGAGCGCCGCCTTGAGTTGCTCGCCGTCGGCAACCACCTTGTTCACCAAACCAACTTCATAAGCGCGTTGCGCGCCGATCACTTCACCCAGCAGTATCATTTCCATGGCCACCTTATGCGGAATCCGCGACACCATTCCGGCGATCATGCCCATGGCGACGCCGAGCTTGGCTTCCGGATATTTGAATTTGGTCGATGCGCTGGCAACGCAGAGGTCGCACATCTGTATCAATGAGATCGACGCCCCCAGGCACCAGCCATTCACCGCTGCTACCAGCGGCTTGCTGGACGGCGCGCCGGCCCCCGGGATGCACAGGCCTACGTCCTTGGGAAAGTCGTACAGGTCTGCTCCCATAGTAAAATTGTCGCCGTTTGCACAAATGACGCCGACCCGCGCCTCGCCCTCGGCGAGCCGGCACAGCGCCTGATGCAGCAGCTGCGCGACTTCCTCGCTCCAAAGATTCTTGGGCGGGCGATTGAGCGTAATGATGGCGACGTGACCGTCTTCCTCATACAGAACTGGCAAATCCGGCATGCTGCGCTTTCAAAAAAACTATATGTATAAAATAGGACTTACGCAGAATTATCTTAGGCGGGGGAATTCAGGTTCACCATGTCACTCCCGCGAAAGCGGGAATCCATTTTTTACCGGAGTCGACAATGGGTTCCCGCCTTCGCAAGGACGATGCTGTGATACTTGCGGCGCCTCATATTTTCGTAAGCCTTGCAGAAAATTTTTTAGGGCTGATTCCAGATCAGGATTTGTATGAACTCCTGGCCTGGAATCGTGCAAGAGCTACTTCACCACGACCCACTTAAGGTTGATGCTGCCGTCCGCCGGTTGTATCATCTGGACCTTCTTTTTCATCGCCCAGGACACCGCTTGCTGATGCAGCGGGATATACAGCATCTCGTCGTTGGCCACTTTGAATGCCTGATGGATCAGGCCATTGCGCACTCCGGCATTGGTCTCGACGCCGATTTTGGCCGTCAAATCGTCTATCTGCTTGTTCGAGACGGTGTAGTTGAACGAACCTTGGCCATTGGCGCCGGCCGTGGCATACGAGACATTCAACACCTGAAAGGCATCCTGGCTGTCGGGATAGTCGCCCATGATGTACATGGAGTACTTGCCGCCCATGATGCGCGATATCCACAAGGTCTTGGACTCGATGATGACGTTCAGCTTGATCTTGACCTTGGCCAGCATGGCCGACACCGCCTGGCAAATCGCATCGTCGTTGATGTAGTGGTTGCTGGGGCAGGCCAGCGTCATTTCAAAGCCGTCGGCATAGCCCGCTTCCGCCAGCAGGCGTTTGGCGGCGGCCGGATCGTAGGGAGGGCGCTTGTTCAGGTCGGCGGGATAGCCGTTAACCGCCGGTGCAAACACCAGGTTGCTCGGCGTGGCGCTGCCGCGCATGATTTTTTTCTGGATGGTATCGATGTCGATCGCCCGAAAGATGGCTTGCCGAACACGTTTGTCCTTGAGCGGATTTTTCCCGGCAACGCTGGAGAGCGGCAAGGCCTCCCTCAGCTGATCCATCGCCAGATAGACGGTCGTCAGGCTTGGGCTCTCGATATACTTCAGTTCTTTATCAGCCTTGATCCGCGCAATGTCCTGCAAGGACACCGGCGCCACCATGTCGACGTCGCCCGAAATCAGGGCCGCGACGCGGGTTGCCGAGTTTTCTATCGGAGTCAGCTTGACCTCGGTCAAATTATGCAGCGGCTTGTCCCACCATTTCAGGTTGGGTGTGAATTCGGTCGCCACGTCGGGCCGGCGGCTCTTCAGCATGAAGGGGCCAGTGCCGTTGGCTTGCAGCGTCGCCGCGTTTTCTTTCTTGTTTTTCAAATCGACAGCCTCGGTCGCGCCGTTCTTTTCGCTCCACACCTTGCTCATGATGAACCAGTGGGTGAGCGAGTCCGGCAAGGTCAGCGTCGGGGTATAGGTGATGAAATCGACCGTATACTCGTCTACCTTCTTGACCTCTTTCACCTTCGCCAGCACCGACTTCAGTTGCGAGCCCTCGCTGCGAACCCGTGCCACCGAAAACAACACGTCATCCGCGGTAAACGGCGAACCATCGTGGAAGACGACATTTTTGCGCAGGTTGAAGCGCCACACGGTCGGCGCCGGGTTGCTCCAGCTGGTGGCCAGCGCAGGCGCCAGTTCCAATTTCTGGCCACGCCCGACCAAGGGCTCATAGATATTGCCCAGGATGCTGAGCGTAAAACTGCCATTCAGCGCATAAGGGTCCATCGACACCACTTCGGCATTCGTTGCGAAGTTGAAAGGTGCTGCCGCCACGCTGGCTGCCAGGCAGAAACCGGCACTAGCGAGCGCAAGAGCCGTTATTTTTTTCCTAAAATTCATGTCATTCCTCCGTTATTATTTTGGAGTTCCCATCTGTCGCGCTGTGCGTGAGGAACTCTCATCTAGTTTTTTTATTGGTACTCGACCGGCAAACCTCACATCGAAGCGTTCGCCCGAATAGTGAGACCAGATGTCTTGAGCAGACTATTTCATACTGTCGTGGCACAGTCCAATGACTAGTCATCGCGTATTAATGAGCGTTTAGCATAAATAGATGCGGACCAATGCTTGCGCAATTGATAGTGTTGTCATATTCATTAAAATTGATGACGTAACAGCATTAAATGGGCTCATTAAATCGGTGATATAAAGTGTGCAATTCTCCGATATCATCGAGACATTGAAAAAAGGAAATGCCGGTGCCATTCAAAATGGAGCCCTCTCAAGCGGCCAAAGGGGAATTGGCTTCGAATGGCGAATAAATCCCTGTCATGCTGTCATCCCAGGAGAAACAATATGCACAATGCGCAACCCCAGTTGGTCAACGTCAAATTAGACAAACTCCACCCCACGCAAATTACCGTTGGCAAAATGGAGGTTTCCTTAAAACGCAAGCAATGGGCAGCGCTGGGAAAGAAAGCCAGAACCGCGGCGCTGACCGATCACTGGTTCCCGGCTATTGCAGGCCCGGAACAACGCCACTACATTGTTGACCATCATCACTTTGGCCTGGCGCTGCTGGAGGAAAACGTTAAATCGGTCAGCGTGATGGTGCTCAAGGACCTCTCATGGCTGGAGGTGTCCAAATTTTGGCGCGTGATGGATCATCACCAGTGGGTGCATCCATACGATAGCCAGGGAGTCCGATGCGAATTTGAGTCGCTCCCCAAGCATCTGCAGCAGTTACACGACGATCCTTTTCGCAGCCTGGCTGGTGAACTGCGTCGCGCCGGTGGGTTCGCCAAAGACGTCACGCCTTTCAGTGAGTTCCTGTGGGCCGATTTTTTCCGAGCTCACATTAATGCCGGCTTAATCGAGCAAGACTTTCCGAAGGCACTTCGTAGCGCCAAAAAATTAGCCTTTACTCAGGAAGCACGCTATTTGCCCGGCTGGTGTGGCGTTATTGAGGCAACCTGATGCCTCAACTACAAAATCCCGCCGTCCCACCCCCAGCAGAGCAATTTTCAAGCATCAACATCGTCGCCGGTTTGTCGCTGGCAGGTCTATTGCTCCCGGAGGCTGTCGCCTATTCCAGCATCGCCAACCTGCCGCCGCAGGCTGGAGTGATAGCCTTGTTTGCCGGCCTGATTTGTTATGGGGTATTGGGGACCAGCAGGTTTGCCGTCGTGTCTGCCACATCCTCCTCTGCTGCGGTGCTGGCAGCGGCATGCCTGACAATGGCAGGCGGAAATCTGCCATTGCGATCTGCGGTGGCGATAGGGCTGGTCATGTTGACGGGCTTGCTTTTCGCATGTGCCAGCCTCGCGCGCATGGGCAGTTTGTCGGACTTTATTGCAAAACCCGTTTTGCGCGGATTTGCGTTCGGCCTCGCCATCGTCATAATTTTGAAACAAGCCGCAGGCATTGTTGGTGTACACCCTCATCACAGCGATCTGCTTCGTTTCGTCGGCGAGCTGCTTGGCCATATACAGGAGTGGAACTGGGCAGCCGCA
This sequence comes from Betaproteobacteria bacterium, assembly GCA_013287275.1. Taxonomy (GTDB): domain Bacteria; phylum Pseudomonadota; class Gammaproteobacteria; order Burkholderiales; family Burkholderiaceae_D; genus Undibacterium. The sequence goes on along the minus strand of JABDED010000025.1, from coordinate 9,595 downwards.
AGCGTAGCAGCCATCGCGCTGGCCTTACTGTTTATTGCTGCCAAAATTCCCCGCTTACCCGCAGGATTGCTGGTCATCATCATTGGTATCGCCGCCGGCAAATGGCTGAATCTGGCGCAATACGGCATAGGCCTGGTTGGCGCCATCCCTTTGCAACTGGAATCACCGACGATGCCGGCGCTAAGCTATCCTGAATGGTTGCGGCTAGGCGAGCTTAGCGTTGCGATGGTCATGATTCTCTATGCAGAGTCATATAGTTCGATCCGCAGCTTTGCCATGAAACATGGCGACGCGGTTTCGCCAAACCGGGACATGCTTGCACTTGGGGTGGCTAATCTGCTCTCAGGACTCTTTCACGGGCTGCCGGTAGGGGCTGGATATTCTGCGACTTCGGCAAACGAAGCAGCGGGCGCCTCTTCCCGCCTGGCGGGATGGATCGCTGCCGGCACCTTGCTCGTGGTCGTACTGACCATGCTGCCGGCAGTCGCTTTGACACCAGAGCCTGTACTCGCTGCGATCGTTATTCATGCTGTCAGCCATACTTTACGCCCATCGATATTTCGCCCCTATTTCACTTGGCGACGCGACAGGCTGGTCATTGTAGCCGCGGTCGCCGCCGTGCTTGTTTTGGGCATATTGGATGGACTGTTAGCGGCAATTGCGGTCAGCCTGCTGATGTTGCTGCGCAGATTGGCGGAATCATCGGTAACGATACTCGCAAGGCTCGGCGACGGCCACGATTTCGTCGGAATGGCGAGCCATCCAACAGCGCAAGCCATCCCCGGCATGTTGATTCTGCGCCCAGATACCGGCCTGTTCTTCGCCAATGCGGAACGGATACTGGCGCAGGCCGGCAATTATATTGCTGTCGCGGGCCCCGAAATCGAAATAGTGATTCTTAGTCTGGAAGAATCACCCGATCTGGACAGTTCAAGTGTGGAAGCACTGCGCGATTTCTACATCGCACTGGCCGGCAAACAAAAACGCCTGCTGTTTGCCCGCCTGAAGACGTCCGCACAGCAAGTGCTGAGTATGGCCGATATTCCAGGGCTGGCAGCGGATGCCTTGTCGGATCTAAGTGTGGACGATACGGTTAGAATTGCATCGGCAAAGCGATGAATTGAAAAACAATTTGAATATTGCCTAAGTGCATCGTCAAGGAAGCTATACTGCGGCACTTCTTGATGCGGCGTCCAGGCAAGCCTGCGAAGCTTGCCGGGTGTTTTGCAGAAATATTTGCCACTAAAAAATAAAGCGAGCCCGCATCCGGGTTTTGTGTTGTTTTTAACGAAATTTAAGGATTATTTAAGTTTTCCTGCTGGAGAATCGGCAAGCTGTAAGAAATTTTGGCAGGTATGCGTTTTGTTTTTGACAGGCATGTCAACAGACTCAATAACAAGAGCGTTATTGTGAAACAGGATGCAATTTTGATCCTTTGTATGTAAATCACCTTAGTGAGGTAATTATGAAATCATGCATCCGCTTACTACTCGTCGCTGCCGGCCTGCTTATCGGCGCATCCGGATTTGCCCAGGGCACAGCCGCATCTGCGCCTTCCGCATCCGCACCTGCCGCTTCGGCCGCCAGCATGAAGGCCAGCGCTTCCAGCAAAGCCATGGCAAAGCCAGCCGCTTCCATGCCGGCAAAACCAGCTGCTTCCATGCCGACAACTGCCGCAGCGGGCGGCGGCGATGGCAAGGTATGGGTTAATGACAAATCCAAGACATATCACTGCGAAGGCAGCAAATACTACGGAAAAACTAAGGCCGGCGAATACATGACCGAAGCCGACGCAAAAGCCAAGGGCAATCACGCCGACCACGGCAAGGCTTGCACTAAATAAGCCTCGCTTAGATCGGCCAGAAAACTGAAATCGCCCTGGCTAGTCCAGGGCTTTTTTTTATTCATGGGGCCTGGCCTTGCTGGTCAAGTAACTCCAACTGCCGGGGAAACAGCCAAGTTGCACAATCACGCATCGGACCTCATCAGGAGTCCGAATTACACGCGTTCAATAATCAATGCAATAGTAAGTCATTGGGTAATCTGCCCATCTTTAACAGGAGTTAAAAGCAGATGTTAATCTGCAAGGGCCAATTTCTGTTTTGGAGTTATCCGTCCCATGGCCATATTCGGCCGTTCGTGATTGTACGTCCAAAGCCAGCGCATAGCGAATTCTTGTATTTCATCTACGCTGGCAAACAAGTGGCGCCAACCAATCATACCGCACGGTATGGTTGTAGCGTTCTACGTAAGCGTTCTTTTGCGGCTTGCCAGGCTGGATGTATTGAATCTGGATGCCTCGGGCTACCGCTCACGTATTCTGGCCCGTTGTTGCACCGCGTGGCTGTCGGCTCGCCTAGCCAAATCACCAAATCCAGCGCGGATCACCCTTGCCGTCGGTAGTGAGAAGCCAACCTCGACGCTTAAGCGTTAGCGGTCATAGTCGTCTATCACGTTGAAAAAACGGATGCGGCGGCCTTCACCCACCCACAGCATCTGGCGCGAATCGGCATCGAGTACAACCATCGCGTAACGGTGTCCCTTGAACAGGGCGAATTCACCCATCACGAGTCTGGTCGGCTGCGCTTCTCTTCGTTCGCTGTGATCAACGTACGGCGGGACTTGCTCCCGCAAGTGTGCACCCATGCTGGGCGCACAAAATAAAGTTCCGGCTTTGCCGGGGATACCTGCTTAGTCGATTTTTGCTTTGGCGCGCAGACCAGCGATCATCTTATTGACCATTTGCTCTTGCGCTGCCCTCACCAGCAGCGGTTTCATCTCATCGAACGAGGGAATATTCAGCGGACGCGTGTCTTCAAGTTTGATGACATGGTAACCGTAATCGGTCTTGACTGGCGTCTCGGTAAATGTGCCTTTGTTCATGCGGGTAAGTGCGTCGCCAAACGGTTTCACGAACTTGCTAGGGCTGGACCAGCCAAGATCGCCGCCGTTGAACTTGCTCCCGCTGTCAATCGATTCCGCAGCCAGTTCGTCAAATTTGGCGCCTTTCTTGAGTTTTGCAATAACGGTTATTGCGTCTGCTTCATTCTTAACCAGGATGTGGCGGACCTTGTACTCTTTACCACCGCCCTTGGCCTTCATCGCGTCGTACTGTGATTTCAACTGAGCATCGGTGACCGGGCTCTTGTTGATGAAATCTTGTAAGTAGGCACGAACTACAATTATCTGTTTTGCTGCCTCAGCTTGGGCCATGATCTTCTGCTTTGCCGCTTCAGCTTCGGTGGCAATCTCCGGTTTCTTATCAAGGCCGATCTTCCTGGCCTCCTGGAACACCAACTCACGACGAATCATTTCTTCGCGGACGTTGTCTTTCAATTCCGGGGTATCACTCATGCCACGAGCTTTCCATTGGGCCATGTACAAATCTGCAGCTTCTTGCGAAACCGCGCTGCCGTTAATCGTGACAAATGGCTTGCCGGCGGCCAAGGCGGGCACCGACATGATCGTGCCAATAAGAACTACAATTGCAAATTTCGAGAGCTTCTGCATGAATCCATTCCTTTATGCGGGTATAAGGTTCGACATGGGGAAAATCGGTGTCACAAGATAAAACCAGGCAGTGACGAAACCCTTTTGGAGAAAGCGGCTGAATGCATAATCTATTCAGTGTCTAGGGAGCTAAATCGAACTCCTGCCATATTGAAATGGACGCCATGGTTTGAAGACTCATGGCGTCCAGCGATAAAAAAAGCGGTGTCGAGATCAGAGATTTCGCTGATCCCGACAAGGCTAAGTCAATGCCATTAGCGACTGAACGTTCCAACCGTCGTCAGGTTGCCCGACGAATTTCCGACATAGACCGTATACGTTCCAGTGGGATTGATAAATTTCTGGGCGGTTTTGTCCCAAATGCCCAGAGGATGGCTGCTCGAATCAGGATCGATAGTGAGCGTAACATTTGTCGAAGCTCCCTTGGCTACCGAAACTTTCTGAAATGCAACTAACCGCTTTGGTGGTTGGGGAGAAAAATCGGCCGATGGTACCCCGAGATAGACCTGCACGACCTCGGCACCATCCACTGAGCCTGTGTTCGCCACCGTGGCGCTAACTAAGTATTTAGTATTCGCGCCTGTCGGTGTTGTAATAGTGGGCCCTGTGATATTGAACGTCGTGTAGGACAGGCCGTAACCGAAGGGAAACGCCGGCGTGATGTTCTTGGCGTTATACCAGCGATAGCCGATGTTCAACTTCTCTTCGTAGATGACCGTGGGAACACTGCTATTGATCGTCCCCGGGAACATGTTCACACTGGCTTGTCCCATGAACGAAGAACCGGCCAATGGGAAGGTCACTGGCAGCTTGCCACTCGGATTCTTCACGCCGAACAGCAGATTCGCCGTGATGTTGCCGTCTTCCTGACCGGGGAACCATACTTCGAGAATGGCCGGAGCGGTGGCGCCCACGAGTGAAGCAGGTAGGGTCACTCCTGCGTTGTCCTTGAGAACCAGGGCCGTCTTGGCAGTCATCGACTTGGCCGTGGTCGAAGTAGCAGCCATTATGCCCGTGATCATTGCGGTCGTTTGGCTGTTGCCCGACGCGTTCGTGCCACCGACAAAGGAAGTACCACTTGGTAACGCCACGTACCAGTCGAGGGTATCGCCCATAGACGCTATGGAGGTCAGGTTGCTATCCGTAAAGGTCGCCCGGTCTGCCCCTTCTTCGGCAATGGTACCTGCCACGATGATCACGGCATCGGCCGCCGCAGCAGCAGCTACTGCGCCTGCATAAGTGGTCGCGGTGCCATCGATCGTGGCGCTTGCATTGGCGTCGTCAATCAGAATCAGCTTTACTTTCGCCGTGGTATTGCCCAGTGAACTGAGCACATTTTTCACGCCTTGCGCCGGCGTCACGGTGTAAGTTGCCAGCACGTCGGAACTTGCGGCACCGGTCCCGGCGGCCCCCATTGCGCGGCCAAGGACCGAGCCCCCTGCAACTGCCTGCTGCGCGAAAATCTGCGTCGCTTTACCGACCACTACAACGTTTTGAACGGTCTTCGCAAAGGGCAAGACGCCGTTGTTTTGCAACAAGACGGCCGATTGAGTACCAATCGAGAGGGCATGCACACCGCCGGCGGCAAAATCGATAGACGTCGGAACAACCGGCCGATCAAAAATGCCCATCCGGAACATTTGCGTATAGCGCCGCGTCAGCGCCGTGTCAAGATCGGACACCCTGAGATCACCGGTAGCCAGTGCGGCGTTTAGCTTGTCCACAGTCCAATTAGTCGCGCGATTCATCTCGTGATCCGTCCCGGCAAGCATGGAATTCACCGTCGACTTCATCGCGCCAAAGTCCGTTTGGATATAGCCATCAAAACCCCATTGATTTCGCAGAACGCCAGTCTCCAGATCCTTGTTTTCGCACATCTGGAAACCATTGACGGTGTTGTACGAACACATAAGGGAGGCTGTTTTTCCATCCTTGACCACCATCTCGAACGGCTTCAAATAGAGTTCATGCAAGATCTGGTCGTCGATGATTTCATTGACCGTTGTGCGCTTCGTCTCCTGTTCGTTGGCGACAAAATGCTTGCCCATCGCGATCAAGCCGTTGGCCTGGACGGCCAAGGTTTCGGCCACACCCATCACCCCGGTGAGATACGGGTCCTCGCCGAAATACTCGAAATTGCGGCCAAGTACCGGCAGACGCGCCATATTCATGCCCGGTGCTTCAAATACATGGAGCGCCAGCGCCCTGGCCTCGACGCCAACAACATTGCCGAATTCGGTAGCCACACTTGGATCGAAGGACGCGGCGATCGCCATCGCCGAGGGCAATGCGGTGGCTGATCCAAGGGCAGGGTTATTATCACAATCGTTCTTGCCGATACCGACGGGGCCGTTGGTGATGCGCAGGGTCGGGATGCTGAGTGCTGGGATTCCGATGACATGGCGACCACCAGTACATGTCGGAATTTCAGGGATGGGCCCTGAGGGACTGCCGACGAGTTGCTGCTGCTTCTGCGCAAGCGCCATCGCGGCAACCAATAGCTGCGCCCGCTGTTCAGGTTTGAGTCCCGTGTACATCCAAGGCTGGGCCATGGTAAGGGCGATGTCCATCGCACTTGGAGTAGCAGGGGTGCTGGCGCTGGTGCCGCCGCCGCTACCTCCACAGCCGGCCAACACGGCTGAAGCAATAGCCAATGACATTATTCCAAGTTTATATTTATTCATAACCCTCTCCTCAAGCATTATTTTTTTGTTTTCTGCACAGAGTTGCTGTGCGACTTTATCCGTACTGCGGGGAATCCACATATTTTTCATTTCGGTCTCGCTCCAACGTTGTTGAACAGCACAGCGCCGCGTCCGGTGCCAGATACTGCCCCATAGACGCAACGCATTTGAATCCCGCCCGATATTCCTCGGGCAGGCGTGTTGATTCAAGCCTTATATCCACAGCCGTTTGAGGGCTGGGATCAAGGCCGTGGTTTCTTTTTTTTTATAATCTTTAGAAGCGGCAATAATCAGAACGAATGGCGAATCCCGGCCATCAGCACTGTTTGATTGCGTCCGCCGGATGGAGTGCCGTTTTGGGAATCACCCACCACTGCAACGGCATTGACCTGGCTTCCTTTGCCAGCCGCACCCAGCGTTTTACCATCTGCGGACTGATACGCCTCAAGCAAGTACAACGCTGTGCGCTTTGACAGGGAGTAAGTTTGTTCCAGAGCCAGCTGCTGGTATTTGGCCGGATCGGTGATGCCGTTGGCCGCCTTTTCGCGCGTGTAGCTGTAACCGCCGCTGACAAAGAGTAGCGGTGTCAATTGGTAGGTTGCGAGCAGGCCGCCGGTATTGAAGGTCGCGGTATTGGAAAACAGCGAACCAGCCTTCGGTGCATATTGCACGTTGGACCCATTGACGCCCAGTTCCAATTGACCGATCTTATAACGTGCGCCGCCAGCAATGAACTGCACCGACTCAGCCGACAGATAGCCCTTGTTGATGACTGAGGTCGAGAAACTGCCCGCAGCTGTGGAGCTCCAGCCGGCGCCGAGGTTGGCGCCATTTTTCAGCTTCAGGTAGCCCAGGGCGAATTTCAGGTCATTGACGTCATACTTCAATCCGATACTGAAGGCATTGCCTGTCGACGTCGAGCCGGCTATCTCGCCAAGGCCGTACTGCGCACTCACTTGTGCGCCGCCAAAAACCGGCGACGTATAGGTAAGCGAATTATTGATACGGATCGTGGTGTCAAGTCCGTCGATATCGCCAGGATGGGCGCCGGTGGCGCCGGTCAGGGAACTGGTGGGGCCGACCGGGCCGACGAACAGGTAATATGGGGTGTATTGACGCCCCGCAGTCAGGCTGCCGTAGGCGTTACTGTTGAGACCGACATACGACTGGCGATTGAACAGGGTACTGGCAGATGCCAGGCTGCCGTCGTCGACATTAAAACCGTTTTCCAGAACAAATAGCGCATTCAAGCCGCCGCCCAGATCTTCCGTCCCTCTAAAACCAAGCCGGCTACCGGCTAAATTACCGCTGCGCTGATAAGTATTGGATTTGCCGCCCTGATCGCTTGAATACACGATAGCCGCGTCCACAATCCCGTAAATGGTCACGTTGCTTTGTGCATAGACATCACACGCTGCGCCGACCGACATTGCCATCACTCCGGCCATCATCAAAGTATTTTTCGTCTTCATTTTTTCTCCTGTTTATATATTATCGAATGCTTCATGGAAACTACGGCGCTGCTGGGTAAGGCGTCCGACACACTTTTGATGTGATGCAGGCGCAAGCCTGCCCCTGAGGGTGGTTAAACCAACCACCACTCATCGACAAAGGCGCTGAGTCGGCGCCCGAAGGGGATTGCGGATATATCCGCGATATCTAACTGGCTGAGCCAGGCGGAGTGCTCAAGTGGCTGCCTCCGTCATTTGTTCTGCCAGCTTAATGAGAACCTCGGCCTGATGCGGAATGGGCGCGATGGCCCCGTATCCGGTCGTCGAAATTGCCGCAGCCACGTTGGCATAACGGACTGCGTCCAGCAAACTTTCACCGACAGCGAGGCGGGCAACCAGGCTGCCGTCAAAACAGTCGCCGGCGCCGGTGGCGTCGACAGGTTGTACTGCGAATCCTGGTACATGCCGCGGCAAACCATCATTGTCCTGCCAGATCCATGCACCTTCTGCACCGCATTTGAGTACTACTTTCTTCGCACCGTGCCGAGCGCACCATGCAAATACACTGTCGCGGTTATCGGTATCGGCCAGGATCAACGCTTCGTCGAGGCTGGGCAGGAAGATGTCAATTTGCGGAATAGTGGCTTCAATGGTGGCTTTTGCCCTTGCCAGCGGCCACAGGCGCAAACGCAGATTCGGGTCGTAGGTAACGCATGCGCCGGCAACGCGGGCAGCTTCAATCGCTGCATTCACTGCATCGCAGGCAGTCACGCTGATGGCCTGACTGATGCCGGATACATGTAGGTAGCGCGTATCGCGAAGCGCATCCAGCGGCAAATCGTCAATGCTCATGCGGCTGGCTGCAGACCCTGCGCGCAAGTATTCAAACTGATGGCCATCGGCGCCATGTGTGACGAAATAGACGCCGGTATGTGCATCCGTATCAATCCCGACGCCAGACGTATCTACCCCTTCCGCCTTCCATAAATCGAGAAACATGCGCCCGAAGCGATCGTCTCCGAGCTGCGTACAGTATGCAACGCTTGCCCCTTGCCTCGCTGCGGCAACCGCGAAATTGGCGGTGTCACCGCCAAATCCCTGCCGGTACAGCGCGGTGCCGCTCTCATTGAATTCGATCATCGGTTCGCCCAAGCTGACGATGTCAAAACGTTTGTCAATGCTCATCATCCCATCCTTTATTTTTCAGGCGGCATCGCCGCTTCATGCCTGTCTCATGCTGCGGCGATGCCCCACGTGCTCACGCTTTTTTGGACTCCAAAGAGCTCATAGCCTCAACCACTCCGTACTTGCTGATATTTCCCAGATGCTGAGTCAATGTGAAGACGAACTTCTGATTGCCAGGCAAGTCGTCGCCAAACACTTCACGCACAGCCAGCAAGGCCGCGACTTGCTCCACTGCATCCGGAGAACTGGTCGCCGCAGCGCGCAGCACTCCGGCGAGAGGATCGGAAATCTGATACGCAAGGCCGGATTCGTCCTGGCCGGCCAGGTAGCGAAGCCAACCGGCAACGGCGAAGCAAAGTCGGTTGCAGGACGCACCGGCAAGCAGGCGGTCGCGGATGGTGCCGAGCAAGCGCTGCGGCAACTTCTGTGACCCGTCCATCGCAATCTGCTGCAATTTGTGCTTGAGCGCCGGATTGCGGTAGCGCGCCAGCAATTCTGCGCGATACTCGGCCAGGCCGGGACGTGACAGCGTCGGCTCAATCTCGTCACCCATCATGGCAGCAATAAAACTTGCCAGCCTTGTATCGGCGATGGCTTCATCGACCGTCACGTAGCCAATCACGGCTCCCAGATAAGCGAGGCTGGAATGGGTGCCGTTGAGCATGCGCAGCTTGGCGTTTTCGTAAGGCTCAACCTCCGACACGATGGTCGCTCCGGCATCCTCCCACCGCGGCCGTGGCCCGGCGAACCGGTCCTCGATCACCC
>JABDED010000024.1:21642-37389 GCA_013287275.1 Betaproteobacteria bacterium | reverse complement strand
GGGCGTGACCGTCGGCGGCCGTCCCGGCCGCGGTGGCGATATCCGCATGCGCGGCATGGGGAACGGTTATACGCAGATCTTGTTGAATGGCGAGCGCGCGCCGCGCGGATTTTCGATGGACTCGCTATCGCCCGATCAGGTGGAGCGCATAGAGATCATCCGCGGCCCGGTGGCGGAATACAGCACGCAGGCGATCGCGGGCACCATCAATATCGTATTGCGTGAAGATTACAAGCAAAAGACGACAGATATCCGCGTTTCTGAAAGCCTGGAGCAGGGCCGCAGCGCGCCTAACCTTTCGATTACCCACCCCGGCCAACTCGGCGATTTGTCGTATGCGTTGACCGCGTCCGTCTCGAAAAACCGGCAGCATGACGACGTCACGACCGACACCGACGAAACCAATGCGCAAGGCGAGATGGTGCAGCACCAGCATGACCTGACCAGCCGCCAGTCTAGGGGCCTGCAACTGACGCCGCGCTTCAATTACCGTTTTGAGAATGGCGACACGCTGGCGTTCCAGCCGCTGGTGACGAATTCCCGCAGCGATTCCCGCACCACCAGCAAACTGGACCAGGTCGGTGAAATACAAGAGTATGCGCTGGCCAATTCCGTCGGCCATTCCGAAACGACTTTCCTGCGCGGCTTCGGCAACTGGCAGCACAAGTTTGACGACAATGGCAAGCTGAACGTCAAATTCGGCGGCGGCCTGGGTAAGATAGATGGCAATTCCCTGCGCAGCGAATACGGAACGGACGGCGGTTTTTTAAAGAGCATCAGCGACACTGCCACTACGAAAGACAGCAGCCTGAACACCGGCGGCAAATACACCAAACCTATCGGCGACGGACATACGCTGGCCGCAGGCCTGGAGATGGAGGCCGGCAGGCGCAATGAAACCAAGGTGACGGTGGATGACAAAGGCGTGCCGCAATTTGCCGATTCCGGCGACAATTTGACTGCCAGCACACGCCGCCTGGCGGCCTTTGTGCAAGATGAGTTCGATATCAACGCGCAACTCTCCGCCTATGCCGGCCTGCGCTGGGAGGGGATACGCACCAGGAGCACAATTTCCAGCGGCCCTATCGACAACAGCAGCAGCGTCTGGAGCCCGGTATTGCATGGGGTGTGGCGCATCCCCGGCGAAAAGAAGGACCAGATACGCGCCAGCCTGACGCATGCCTATCGCGCACCGTCGCTGAACGACCTGATCGCGGTGCCGTCGATATCGCTGTTGAACGGCCCGACCAAGCCGGACCGCACCGGCAATCCTTTCCTGAAGCCCGAACTGTCCAAAGGCGTGGACCTGGCGTATGAGCATTACCTGACCAATGCCGGCATCATGAGTGCCAACTTTTTTGTGCGCGACATCAACGATCTGATACGCCGCACCACGGTGCTGACCGACACCGTGACCGGTCCACGCTGGGTATCGTCGCCGATCAATATCGGCCACGCGATCACCAAGGGGATAGAGCTGGAAGCCAAGTTCCAGCTGCAGGAATTTTTGCCCGCGGGTCCGGCCATCGACGTGCGCAGCAATTACAGCCGCTTCTGGTCCAGCGTAGACGGCATACAGGGGCCGAATAACCGCCTGGACCAGCAGCCCAAGGAAACCGCCAACTTCGGGCTCGATTACCGGCTGGCGCAGATACCGTTGACGCTAGGCGGCAACTATAACTGGACGCCGGCCTATGCGATCCAGAGCACCGAGACACAGCTGAACAGCACCGGTATCAAACGCCAGGTCGACTTGTATGGCTTGTGGAAATTCAGCCCTACGGCACAGTTGCGTATCGCCGCGAATAACCTGCAGGCAAATGACTACCTGACCGGAAGCTATGTCACCACCGGCGGCATCAACCACGTGGACAACACCGTTGCAAAAACCTATACCACGTGGACCATCCGGCTGGAAATGAAGATTTAAAAATCAACTATTCATCGGGCGTGCGCATAGTCTATACGCGCTATTCATCAATGCAAATATTGCACCAATATCTGCGGACCCTGATGCGACATGGGTGGGCTTGTAATTTTATCTTTCCCTTGCTGCAAAAATGAGCAATTTCCCTGCATTAAACTTGCTTGTCATCATGTGCGGTGCGACACTAAGGGTGCAAGCGGAGTACAATAGTCCTTTCAGAACTTGAGTCCGCATCATGCTCGCCCGCCCCTTGAACGTTGATCTGCATTGTCATTCCACTATTTCCGACGGTGTGCTGGCGCCTGCCGATGTGGCGGCGCGGGCAAAGAAAAATGGCGTCGACGTATGGGCCCTGACCGACCATGATGAAATACGCGGCATCCCGGAAGCCAGGGCTGCAGCACAGGCACTCGGCCTGACTTATATCACCGGTGTCGAGATTTCGGTCACCTGGGCCGGCCGTACCATCCACATCGTCGGCTTGAATTTTGACGAAACCAATCCAGAACTGGTGCGCGGTCTGGAGGCAACACGTTCCGGGCGCGAACTCCGCGCGCGCGACATGGCGGCAGAACTGGCCAAGGTTGGGATAGAAGGGGCTTATGAGGGCGCGCTGAAGTATGTCGGCAACCCGGACCTGATTTCGCGTTCCCATTTTGCCCGTTATATTGTCGAGACCGGCGAATGCGCCGATATCGGCGAAGTGTTCAAGCGCTTTCTGGCTGACGGCAAGCCGGGCTTTGTGCCGCATCGCTGGGCCACGCTGGCCGAGGCGGTCGGCTGGATACGCAGGGCAGGCGGGGTTGCCGTGATTGCCCATCCGGGGCGCTATGAGTTCAGCCCTGTGGCATTCGACGCCTTGTTCAGGGAATTCAAGGCGCTGGGCGGCGCCGGCATCGAGGTGGTGACCGGCAGCCATACCGTGGACCAGTATTCCGAATATTCAAAAGTCGCCAGCCGCTACGGCTTCCTGTCTTCCCGCGGCTCGGATTTCCATGGACCGCATGATTCTATCGCCGACCTGGGGCAATTGCCGGCATTGGCGCCGATGTTGAAGCCGGTGTGGGAAGCCTGGTCCTAATCCGTTTAATATCTTACTGCGCAGCCGTGATCGGGACTCATGTGCTGCTCAAGATGCTCACGTACCTTAAGTACGCTCCGCTCTTTGCGCTGCTCTTCGTCCCGCTGACGGCTTGCTCGCTACAGATATTAAACAGATTTAAGATGGTCATATTTGTTGATGTTGATCAATATCTAATGCGCGACGTCTTGTTTTTTTCTACAATATCCCCAAATTAAGTAAGGTTTTACTCTCACACTGGGACTGGGGATATTTCAATGAAGCGTATTATTCTATTTCTTGCAACCAATCTTGCCGTCATGCTCGTCATGTCGGTGGTGTTGTCCTTGTTGGGTGTCAATCGCTATCTGACTGCGAATGGCTTGCAATTAAGTACACTGATGGTGTTTTCGCTGGTAGTGGGGTTTACTGGGGCGATTTTCTCATTGCTGATCAGCAAGCCGATGGCGAAATGGTCTACCGGCGCCCGCGTGATCGAAGCGCCTGCTTCGTCGACCGAATTGTGGCTGGTCAATACCGTGCAAACCCTGGCGCAGCGCGCCGGTATAGGCATGCCGGAAGTGGCGGTATATAACGGCGAACCGAACGCATTTGCCACCGGCGCCTTCCGCAATTCTGCACTGGTGGCGGTGTCGACCGGCCTGCTGGAAAGCATGACCAAGGAAGAGGTGGAGGCCGTACTGGGCCACGAAGTGGCGCATATCGCGAATGGCGATATGGTGACGATGGCGCTGATCCAGGGTGTGGTGAATACGTTTGTGGTGTTCCTGGCCCGCGTGGTGGGGTATGCGATAGACAAGGCGGTGTTCCGCAACAACAGCGATGACGACCGGCCCGGCATCGGCTATATGGTGACCGTGTTCGTCTGCGAAATGATATTCGGGGTGCTGGCTTCGCTGATCGTCGCCTGGTTCTCGCGCCAGCGCGAATTCCGCGCCGACGCCGGTTCTGCAACCCTGCTGGGCAGCGGGCGCCCGATGATCAATGCGCTGGCACGCCTGGGCGGCATGGAGCCGGGGGAGCTGCCCAAATCCATGGCGGCATCCGGCATCAGCGACAAGCCGGGATTCAGCGAATTGTTTTCGACTCATCCGCCGATGCAGCAGCGTATCGCCGCGTTGCAGAATATGAAGTAATTCATTGAAATAATTGATCCGCGGCAGCGAGGCTGCCGCTCTTTTTTATGACGCAATATTTTCAAATCCATCCCGATAATCCGCAGTTGCGCCTGATCAAGCAGGCGGTGCAGATCATCAAGAGCGGCGGCATCGTGGCGGTGCCGACGGACTCCTGCTATGCGCTGGTCTGCCAGTTGGATGACAAGGATGCGGTTACCCGCCTGCGGCGCATCCGCGGCGTCGACGACAAGCATCACCTGACCTTGCTGTGCCGCGATTTGTCCGAGATTGCCTTGTATGCCAAGGTGGATAACCGCCAGTACCGCATGCTCAAGGCCGCGACCCCCGGCCCGTATACGCTGATACTGGAAGCGACCAAGGAAGTGCCGCGCCGTCTGAGCCATCCTTCCCGCAAGACCATAGGGCTGCGCGTGCCGGAAAACTGCATCACCCACGCATTGCTGGATGAGCTGGGACAGCCCCTGCTCGGCACTACGCTGATCTTGCCGGGCGATGAAGAGATACAGACCGACCCCGAAGTCATCCGCGAAAGGCTGGAAAAAACCGTCGAGCTGGTCATAGACGGCGGCGCCTGCAGCCTGGTGCCGACCACCGTCATCGACATGACCGATGAAGCGCCGCAACTGATACGCCAGGGGCGGGGCGACGCGGCGCTGTTCGGTTTGTGATTTCTCCATGCTGCCAACATTTTGTTGCAGTATTGCGCAAGCCGGTGCTTGCGAGTGCTGCTGCCCCTGCCGGTGATTCCGGTCCGATTTGCTTTCTGATTAAATCCTCGCATGAATGAACTAATACAAACGGTCGCGGTATATGCGCTGCCTGTGATCTTTGCAATTACCCTGCACGAGGCCGCGCATGCTTTTGCGGCTAAATATTTCGGCGATACGACTGCTTATCAGCAAGGACGCATGACCTTGAACCCGATCAGCCATATTGATCCCATGGGCACCATCGTCATTCCCGTCGTGCTGTACCTGGCAACCGGAGGAAATTTCCTGTTCGGCTATGCAAAGCCGGTCCCTGTTAATTTTGGCAATTTGCGCAAACCCAAGAGGGATATGGCATGGGTGGCGCTGGCGGGCCCTGGCGCCAATTTCATCATGGCGTTTTTGTGGATAGTCTTCGGGGTAATGCTGCGGGCAGTAGGGGTAGAAGAGGATTTCTTCATGCGCATGGCGCAGGCCGGCGTGCTGACCAATCTGGTGATGCTGGCATTCAATCTGTTTCCGATTCCGCCACTGGATGGTGGACGAATCCTGATCAGCCTGTTACCTTATAAATACGCTTATAAATTTGCCCAGATTGAGCCGTACGGATTCTTTATCTTGATGGGACTGGTGATGATCCATGCGCTGCAATTCTGGATGTATCCTGTAATGGGGATTGCAAACGTGCTGCTGAATTTGCTGGCTTATCCCTTGACTCTTATCCTGGGCTGACTTCCTATGTACCCTGACCGTGTAGTCTCTGGTATGCGCCCGACGGGTGCGATGCATTTGGGCCACTATCACGGCGCCCTGAAGAACTGGGTCAAGATGCAGTCGGAATTACCTTGCCTGTTTTTCGTCGCGGACTGGCACGCGCTGACAACGCACTACGAGGAACCCGGCATTATCGAATCCAGTACCTGGGATATGCTGGTCGACTGGCTGGCCGCCGGGGTCGACCCTTCGCAGGCGACGCTGTTCATCCAATCCAGGGTGCCCGAGCATGCGGAGATGCATCTGCTGCTGTCGATGGCGACGCCGCTGGGCTGGCTGGAGAGGGTGCCTACCTACAAGGACCAGCAGGAAAAGCTGGCGGACCGCGACTTGTCCACATACGGTTTCCTCGGATATCCGCTGCTGCAGGCAGCCGACGTATTGATTTACCGCGCCAGCATGGTGCCGGTCGGCGACGACCAGGTGCCGCACGTGGAAATGATGCGGGAGCTGGCGCGGCGCTTCAACCACATATATGGCAAGGAAAAGGGTTTTGAGCAAAAAGCCCAGGCTGCGGTGAAGAAGCTGGGCAGTAAGCGCGCCAAGCTGTATACGGAATTGCGCAATGAGTTCCAGGAGCAGGGTAAGGCCGAGGCGCTGGAGCAGGCCAAGGCCATGCTGGAAGATACCCAGAACCTGAGCATGATAGACCGCGAGCGCCTGTTCGGCTATCTGGAGGGCAGCCGCAAGCTGATCCTGGTGGAACCGCAGGTGCGCCTGACCGAGTCGTCCCGCCTGCCTGGCCTGGATGGGCAAAAAATGTCCAAGAGCTACGGCAACGCGATTGCCTTGCGCGAAGAAAAGGATTCCCTGGTCAAGAAGATCCGCACCATGCCTACCGATCCGGCACGGGTGCGGCGCACCGATGCCGGCGATCCGGCCAGGTGCCCGGTATGGCAGTTGCACCAGGTATATTCAGACGCGGCAACCCGGGAATGGGTGGTCAATGGCTGCAGGTCTGCCGGCATAGGTTGTCTTGAATGCAAGCAGCCTGTCATAGATGGAATACTGAAGGAGCAGGAGCCGATGCGCGAAAGGGCGCAGCAATACCTGGACGATCCTTCACTGGTGCGTGCCATTATTGCCGACGGTTGCGACAAGGCGCGCAAACTGGCGCAGGAGACCATGCGTGACGTGCGCGAGGCGATGGGGCTCAGCTATGGCTGAGCGCATGCAAATGGCGGTGCTGTGAGCGCCTCCAGCACCCTTGGCACCCATGGTACCCTTAGCGATGCACCGGCTTCAGCCTGGGTGCAGCGTTTTGCCGGCCTGATACCGGCTGGCGGTGCGGTGCTGGACCTGGCTTGCGGAGCAGGGCGGCATAGCCGCTTCCTGCGCGCAGTGGGGCTGGAGGTGCTTGCCGCCGACCGCGATCCGGTCTTGCTGCAGGCGCTGGCTGCCGAAGGCATCCTTACCCGCCAGGTCGATCTGGAAGCCGGTCCGCAAGGTTTTGACTGGCCTTTCGAAGCGTCAAGCTTTGCCGCGATCATTGTCACCAATTACCTGCATCGCCCGCTATTTCCCAGGATGCTGGCTAGCCTGAGGGCGGACGGGCTGCTGATCTATGAGACTTTTGCGATAGGAAATGCCGCCTTCGGACGCCCGTCCAACCCCGATTTTTTGCTGGCGGATGCAGAACTAATCGCGCAAATGCGGTCTAATTCAGAAGTGAAAATGCATGTCCTGGCGTATGAGCATGGCTATGTCGACCAGCCCAAGCCGGCCATCGTGCAGCGTATTTGCGCCCGAAAAGCAGCCTCGGGCAGCAGCCATGACCACCTGTAGTGCCGGTGAACCCTGCTTTGGGGGCATATTCCAGGGAATAACTCCCAACAGGGCCTGCTATCCGCTACAATCAAGGCTTTAGTGCGACACGTAGTCGCTAAATCGCCGCTTTTGCGGCAGTAAGTTAGAAGCAGTACACACCGCAAATATGCGCTAAGTCCTTGATTTTCAGAGGATATTGGCGTGGGCTGTATAATTTCGCCTGGCGAATGTCATACAGTTCATCTTCACATACCCACCCCACAAAGTTCGTCTCGCGATTGCCATGCGCAGGTTTTTTTACCTGTTCCATGAGCTTTTACGTGTCAAATTTCGCCCAAAAGGCGAGTGGGTGTTGCCAAATAGAGACGAAGCGAAATGATCTTTCGCGGAATCAGGACAACTTCTCTTTGGGCTGTCATAAAAAAACAAATCTGGTGAATGAAAATAATTTTGCGGTAGTACTGCTCTCGACAGAGCGCAAACTTTGAGATGTCTTGTCGTACCCAAAATATCAGGTGCTACGACCGGACGTACGACCGTCCGTCATCTACTCGAACATGCGTCATTGGCAACGATGGGGTGTGAAGCTTCGAAGACAATGTACCCCTGTGTTTAAACAGCATTCACGTCACGCGAGTGATAGGGATGGAGACTGCCAGCAGAACGGCGGTAGAGGGGCTAGATGAGTGCCGCATGGACAATGTAATGTGAATCGCTGTGTGAACCCTCGTGATGATTGAGGGGCCAAATCTGCTGATAGGCCCTAACCAAAATGGTGTCGTGGTTGGATATCCTTGTTAAAACTGGGGATACGTCGTTATAAATACCACCGGGGGAGAGGCGAGTCCTAAACGGTCAAGCGTGATACGTTGATCACGTTGATATCTCAGGGAACGTGGTAAGCCTGATCTTTTGCCGCATGACTCGGTAGCAACGAGCTATATGGCAGGCAACCCGCAAGGGAATCCGTTGAGAGAGCAGGTATGGGATGATGGAAAAAGCGAACGCTACGCTGTAATGGCATGGATAGGGATTCAAGATTTGTCTCACGCGAAAGCGGGCAGACTTCCATCTGGTAAAATAGTCGTTAAGCGATTGCATAGATTAATAACGCTTCGAAGGGACGCAGCTCATCCCTTCGGGGAGAGACTGCGTCCTCGACAGGCATCAATTGACGAGGTACAGCAATGAAAGTAATCGGAAAGCATCTCGATTCTGCGTCCTCGCATATTCCCGATGAATGGAGCGCCATCAATTGGCGCCGAGTTCAAGAGAATGTGAGAGTCATGCAGCATCGTCTTGCGAAGGCAACATTGGACGGCGACTGGCGCAGAGTTAAGTCTTTGCAAAGGTGGCTGACCCGCTCGTTTTCCGCCAAAGCTCTGGCGGTCAAGCGAGTGACTGAAAATCAAGGCAAACGCACCGCGGGGGTGGATCGGCAACTTTGGGAAACACCGCAACAGAAATACGCAGCAGTTACTAGCCTCGGAAAATCTCGGTATCGGCCCTTGCCATTACGGAGGGTCAATATCCCCAAGCCTAATGGAAAGCTACGCCCTCTGGGTATACCGACTATGAAGGATAGGGCGATGCAAGCGCTTTACTTGCTTGCTCTCGACCCGACCTTGGAGACGGTGAGCGATCAAAACTCTTATGGGTTTCGAAAAAATCGCTCTACCGCCGACGCAATGTCACAGTTATTCATCCGCTTATCTCAGAAGGGTTCAGCGGCGTGGGTGTTGGATGCCGACATTGAAGGATTTTTCGATAACATCAACCATAATTGGATGGTCGACAACATCTGTATAGACAAGTCGATCTTGCGGAAATGGCTGAAGTCCGGGGTTGTGGACGGTAGGCAATTACGGCAAACAACTGCGGGAACACCCCAGGGTGGCATCATCAGCCCTGGACTTGCGAATTGGACGTTGAACGGGCTGGAAGCGGAACTCGTAGCGCATCTCAATGCAAAATGGGGTATCGGCAAGGCCAAGAAGCTAAAGGTAGGTGTCGTACGATATGCGGACGACTTTGTCATTACTGGCGTCTCTAAAGAGATTCTCGAAGATGAAATTCGGCCGTGGGTGGTAGCATTTCTTGCAAAAAGAGGGCTGCGATTAGCCAGTGCCAAAACCAAAATCGTTCACATCGACAAGGGCTTCGATTTCCTGGGATGGAATTTCCGTAAGTATTCGGGAACTCTCCTCATCAAGCCGAGTAAGAAAAACATTAAAACGTTTTATGAAAAGCTCAGGAACGTCATCGGTGCCAATCTTGGCGCGACGCAGGAAAATTTGATTCACCTACTTAACCCGATGTTGCGGGGGTGGGCGCAATATCATTCTCCTGTGGTTGCCAAGCAAGCGTTCTCACGCATGGAGTCGCAGGTGTTCTGGCGATTGATGCGGTGGGCGAAACGCAGGCATCCAACTAAGAGTGCAGACTGGATCCGCAAGAAATATTGGAGGACAATCGGCACTCGAAATTGGGAGTTTTCCTGTGAAATCGCCACCAAGGAGGGCGGCAAGGCGGTAATGGCTCTGTACTCGCTCGCGAGTACAGCCATTGAGCGTCACACGAAGATCCAAGGGGCTTACAATCCTTATGATCCGACTTGGGAAAAATACGGCGAATCCTTGCGGCAGGCGCGCATGTTGAAGAACATGAGCTACCGAAAGGAATGGATTCGACTTTATGTTGATCAAGGAGGTAAGTGTGCGCTGTGTGACAACCCGATGGACTTTGACACTGGATGGCACGACCACCATATACAATATCGTATGAATGGCGGCTCTGATGCCTTAGGAAATCGGGTATTATTGCACCCAAATTGCCATTCTCAGGTGCATAGCCTGAAATTGACTGTAACTAAGCCGGTTCCTGTATAGGGACTTTTATTAAGCTCGAGCCGTGTGCGGTGAAAGTCGCACGCACGGTTCCTAGGGGGGAGGATCTCAGTAATGGGGGCCTCCTACCCTACCTTTTTTCCGCACTAACATGACTATGATCAAGGGAAGTCTGGTTGCTATTGTGACCCCCATGCACTCCGACGGCAGCCTCGATTTGCCTTGCCTGCGCAAATTGATAGACTGGCATATTGCAGAAGGTACCGATGGCATCGTGATCGTCGGCACTACCGGCGAATCGCCTACCGTTTCGGTTGAAGAGCATTGCGAACTGATACGTGTTGCCGTAGAGCATACGAATAAACGTATTCCCATCATCGCCGGTTCCGGCGGCAATTCGACTGCGGAAGCGATCGTGCTGACGCGCTTCGCGAAAGACATCGGGGCCGATGCGTCGCTGCAGGTCGTGCCCTACTACAATCGCCCTACGCAAGAGGGCATGTATCAGCATTTCAAGAAGATCGCCGAATCGGTCGACCTGCCCATCATCCTGTACAACGTTCCCGGCCGCACCGTCGCCGATATGGCCAATGAAACCATGCTGCGCCTGGCACAGGTGCCAGGCATCATTGGCGTCAAGGAAGCCACCGGCAACATCGGCCGCAATACCGATCTGATCCGCCAGGCGCCGGCTTCGTTTGCCGTGTATTCAGGCGACGATCCGACCGCGATGGCGCTGATGTTCTGCGGCGGCAAGGGCAATATCTCCGTTACCGCCAACGTTGCGCCGCGTGCGATGCACGAATTGTGCGCGGCCGCGATGCGCGGCGATATCGCCGAGGCGGTTGCGATCAATAACCGCATGATTCCTTTGCATAACAAGCTGTTCGTAGAGCCGAATCCTTTGCCGGTCAAATGGGCGATGCAAGAGATGGGCCTGATTCCTGACGGCATACGCCTGCCCCTGGTGCCTATGGCGCAGCAATACCATGAAACGGTTCGCGCAGCACTGCGTGAGTCGGGTGTATTACAATAGCGGCTCTGAAACGGTGCCAAAGAGTAAACAAGTGACTCTGCGGCATCCTGTAGCGGCGCGTGACCTGGGCTGCCATCCGACCCGGGTGCTCCCCAAATACTCATTGCTCGGTTTTGATTTATAACAATTCGTAGGGACTTTCACATGGCAAAAAGCTTTGTTGCTAAAAATGGAATTATTGGAGTATTGGCTCTGGCCGGCCTGACCGGCTGCAGTTCCATTAGCAATCTTCTCGATCCAAATCGTATCGACTACAAAAGTGCAAGCAAGGCGCCAACCGTTTCTCTAGAGGTCCCACCTGATTTGACCCAGATCCGCCGCGACAGCCGTTTTGCGCTTCCTGAAAATCAAGGTAGCGCCACGGCATCCAGCTTCAATCTGCAGCAGGCCGTCAAGCCTGGCACCAGCGGTGCTGCGGCGGCGGCTGCAGCAGCGGGTGCGGCTACGGTAGCTCCGCTGCAGGTCCAGGACATGCATATTGAACGTGAAGGCACCCAGCGCTGGCTGGTAGTCAAGCAGTCGCCGGAAGTCCTGTGGCCACAGCTCAAGGATTTTTGGCAAGAGCTGGGTTTCCTGATCAATAGCGAATCTCAGGAAGCCGGCGTGATGGAGACGGACTGGGCCGAGAACCGCGCCAAGATCCCGCAGGACATCATCCGCAATACACTAGGCAAGGTGCTGGACTCCCTGTATTCGACCGGCGAGCGCGATAAATTCCGTACCCGTATCGAGCGCACGGCCAATGGCAATGTAGAGATCTATATCAGCCATCGCGGCGCAGAAGAGGTGCTGACCGGCGCGCAAAAAGACCAGACCGTATGGACTCCGCGCGCCAACGATCCCGGCCTGGAAGCGGAATTCCTGTCGCGCCTGATGGTGCGCCTGGGTTCCGACAGCGAGCGCGCGAAAGTCGCCGTCAATTCGCCGGCGACCTTGAAGGCGCGCGCCAAGCTGGTCAAGGATGCCGCCGGCAATTATGTGGAAGTGGATGAAGGCTTCGACCGTTCATGGCGCCGTGTAGGCCTGGCACTGGATCGCGTAGGCTTCACGGTAGAGGACAGGGATCGTTCCAAGGGCCTGTATTTCGTGCGCTATATCGATCAGGATGTGGATGCCAAGACCAAGGGCGCCAGCGAAGGCTTCTTCTCCAAACTGTTCTCCTGGGGCTCCAGCGACAAGAATGATACTGCGCTGAAATACCGCGTGTTTGTCAAGGATGCTGCCGGCGATACCAGCCAGGTGGCTGTGCAAAATCATGATGGCAAGCCGGATTCTTCTGCTACTGCAGAGAAGATTCTGCAGCTGATCAGCGAGCAATTGAAGTAAGCTATATCTTCCGGCGCGAACCGTCCTGGTTCGCGCCAATTTTTCATTTCATTTTATTCCTTGAAATTTGCAAGCCTGGGCAGTGGCAGCGAGGGTAATTCGCTGTTGATTTCTGCCACGTCGGAAAACCGGTCGGGTGTGGTCATGTTGGACTGCGGTTTTAGCGTGAAGGAGGCTGAACGGCGGCTGGCCCGCCTGGATGTGCTCCCTGCCGAGATTGCGGGCATAGTGGTGACGCATGAGCACGGCGACCATATACGCGGGGTATTCAAATTCGCCCGCCGTTACGGCACGCCCGTATGGCTGAGCTACGGCACCTATCAGGCGGCCGAGGCGGACAGCCGCGGCGCCGATATCCATTTTTGCCGGGATGATGAGCCTTTCCATATTGCCGGCCTGACGCTGCAGCCGTATACGGTGCCGCATGATGCGCGCGAGCCCTTGCAATACTGCCTCAGCAGCGAGGGCTGCAAGCTGGGTGTATTGACCGACGTCGGCCACAAGACGGACCGGATACTGTCCGCCCTGTCGGCCTGCGACGCGCTGGTGCTTGAATGGAACCATGACAGTGAAATGTTGTCCAATTCAAGTTACCCGTTTTCGCTGAAGAGGCGCATAGGCGGATCGCACGGCCACTTGTCCAATGCGGTAGCGGCGGATATTCTGCGGGAAGTGGATAAATCAAGGCTGAAGCTGGTAATTGCGGCGCATCTGAGCCAACAGAATAACAGGCCGTCACTGGTTGAGGACTTAATGGCCGAGGTGCTTGGCGGAAAGCTGATTGATATCGAGATTGCCTGCCAGTATCAAGGATTTGGCTGGAAAGAAATATGAGCAGTACGCAAAGCTTTGCGCAATAAAAAAGCCGACCCGAAGGCCGGCTTTTTCAAGCAATAAAAAAATTACTTGGAAGCAGAAGCTGCTGCTGCATCAGCTGCTGGGGATGCAGGTGCTGCTGCTGCATCGGATGCAGGTGCTGCTGCTGGCGCTTCAGCTGGAGCGGATGCTGCAGCTGGTGCTGGAGCGGAAGCTGCTGCAGAAGCTGCTGGTGCTGCTGGAGCTTCTTCTTTTTTGCCGCAAGCAGCCAAAGCGATTGCCAACAGGGAAACGAGCAAGAGTGATTTTTTCATGTTTGTACTTTCAATAAATAGATCAAAAAATAAGATCAAAATTTTGCGATGAATAATTACCGGTAATTATCGCTCTATAGGTTTATTCGAGGGCTTGATGCCAAAAAGGAATGTCGGCCCCTACGAAAGTTTCCTAACCCAGAATTATAATGATTTTTCTAGTCGTGGAATAGATAAAGATGCATTTTTGTGCTTAAATTGTGCATTCTTTGCCAAGAAAAAAAGTTTTTGGATGGAAATAATACGTCTTTGACGCATCGCACAAAAATTTCTTGAAAAAAATGGTTTTTTCTGCAATATTTACTGTTTCCCCGGCCCCCGCTTATTTTGAATTCAACTGCAGCCAGCCGTCTTCATACCAGGTGCAAAGCGCTTCCTGAACATCGACGGATGCGCTTGCCACCGCATCGCCATCCAGATATCTGTCATTGGCCAATTTCAGCAGCGCGATTTTATCTTCCTTGCCCACCGCAAATGACTCACCGTTGATAAACACATGCTTGCCCCGGTACAGCATCTGGGTTTGCAGCGACAAACTCACCCCGTTTTTGCCGGCAGCCTGGCTGAAGCGTTTCGGCGTCAGGGGCTTTTCGGGGCCGTTGAAGATCACGTTGCGCTTGGGCTCGGACAAATATTCACCGAGGAAGATCGTGATGTCGTCGTCGGTAAACTTGATCTTGGCCAGCTGTGCGGAAACATCGCTCAGCATCGCCGCGCTGATTTCGGCCGGGTGGGCCGCAGGCTTCAGGTCTGGGTCGGCATAGCGGCCGGGCAGGGCTATGGAGTCGGACATGAAATGCAGGAAGGACTCGCCCAGTTCCTGGTAAGAGGGCGACCTGAAGCCTATCGAATAGGTCATGCATTCGCCTATCGCTACACCGTCGTGTGCATAGTGCGGCGGCAGGTACAGCATGTCGCCCGGTTCCAGCACGAATTCCTGCTCTGGCTTGAAATTGCGCAAGACCTTTAAAGGCATGCCTTCCACCAGCGACAAATCTTTTTGCGCGCTGATTTTCCAGCGGCGCTGGCCGTGTGCCTGCAGCAGGAATACGTCATAGGAATCAAAATGCGGCCCCACGCCGCCGCCGTCGGCGGCATAGCTGATCATCAAATCGTCCAGCCGCGCATCGGGAATGAAGCGGAACTGGCGCAGCAGCGCGTCCGCCTCCTTGTGGTGCAGGTTGACGCCTTGCACCAGCAGCGTCCAGTCTTTCTTTTCCTTCACCGGAAGCTGTTGGAACGGGCCATTCTTCATTTCCCAGTGCTGCTTGAAAAAACTGATCAGACGGGATTCGGCGTCTTCCTGTGAGGCCAGTCCGAACAGTGCATCTTTGTCCAGCAGCGGGGCAAAGCCGGGGATGGCCTGGCGTATCAACAGCGGTTTCTTGTGCCAGTATTCGCTCAGGAATTGTTCTGGCGTGATGCCGCCCAGCAGCGGCAATGCTTGAGATAATTTTTTCATGTACGCATTATAAGCACCCGGCCAGTCTGTGACCAGACAGGTATAATCTCGATGCATATTATTTTTAAGGAATTATCATGAAGATTGTCAAAAATACAGTTGTGACTGTGGACTATAAACTGTCGGATGCCCAAGACAATCTGATCGAAGAAAGTCGTGAACCGATGGTGTATCTGCATGGCGGCTACGAAAACACCTTGCCCAAGATCGAGGAAGCGCTGGATGGCAAGGAAGCCGGTTTCAAGACCACGATACAAGTGGAGCCGGAAGATGCTTTTGGCGAGTACGATTCGGAACTGGTCAAGGTAGAGCCGCGCAACCGCCTGCCCAACCCGCTGGAAGTGGGCATGCAGTTTGAGGGCATGCCTGACGGCGACGAAGAAGAGGATTCCATCATTTTCACAGTTACCGACATCGCCGACGACAAGGTGGTCTTGGATGGCAACCACCCGCTGGCAGGCATGGCCTTGCGTTTTACGCTGGCGGTGACTGAGGTGCGCGAGGCGACCGCAGAAGAAATCGCCCATGAACATGTGCATGGCGCGCATGGAC
>JABDED010000024.1:131-21632 GCA_013287275.1 Betaproteobacteria bacterium | reverse complement strand
TGGACACCATCACGACGACGAGGATGACGAAGGCGCGGCAGACGAGTACCGCAGCCATCCGCTGCATTGATTTTTTGCCGGATGTGAAAAAACCGCAGAGCTGAAAAAACTCTGCGGTTTTTTGTTTTGGCGGGTCGTAAAAGCTAAAAGCTAAAAGCTAAAAGCTAAGTCCAGCTTATTGCGCTTTGGCCAGGTCCTTCAATTGATATAGCGCCTGCAGTGCTTCGCGCGGCGTCATTGCATCCGGGTCGATGGCGTCGATGGCGTTCAGCAGCGGCGATTCGGCGGGATGGGCCGCAGGCATTGCCGGCTCAGGTTCGGGCGGGTTCAGGTTGGCTGAAAACAGATCGAACTGCGGCGTAGTCTGCAATGAATGCGCCTCCAGGTCCGCCAGGTGCTTCCTGGCGGAGCGTATCACTACCTGCGGTATGCCTGCCAGTTGCGCAACCTGCAAGCCATAGCTCTGTGATGCAGGGCCGGGTTGAACTGCGTGCAGGAAGACGATATTTTCCTTGTGCTCGATTGCGGACAGGTGCACGTTTTCTGCAGTGGAGTGCAGGTCCGGCAATTGCGTCAATTCAAAGTAGTGGGTCGCGAACAGGGTATAGCTTTTCGACACCTGGATCAGGTGGCGCGCGATAGCCCATGCCAATGCCAGGCCGTCAAAGGTCGAGGTGCCGCGGCCGACTTCATCCATCAGTACCAGCGAATGTTCGCTGGCGCCATTCAGGATCGCCGCCGATTCCGTCATTTCCACCATGAAGGTGGAGCGCCCTCCTGCCAAATCATCGGCAGCGCCTATGCGGGTGAAGATGCGGTCTATCGGCCCTATCGTCGCCTGCGCGGCAGGCACATAGCTGCCGACATAGGCCAGCAGGGTGATGAGCGCCACCTGGCGCATGAAGGTCGATTTACCGCCCATATTGGGGCCTGTGATCAGCAGCAGCTTGCGCTCAGCCGTGAAACTGCAGTCATTGGCGATAAAGCGTTCGATCTGGTTTTCCACCACCGGATGGCGGCCCTGCAAAATTTGCAGCACCGGTTCTGCCACCAGTTGCGGCGCGCACCAGTTATTGCGGGTGGCGTGATCTGCCAGGCCGACCAGCGTATCCAGTTGCGCAATCGCGTGGGCGATCGCCTGCAGCGTGCTGATGTGCGGCAGCAGATCCAGCAAAATCTTTTCGTACAGGGATTTTTCGCGCACCAGCGCCCGTTCCTGCGCCGACAGGGCCTTGTCTTCAAAGGCCTTCAGCTCCGGCGTGATATAGCGCTCGGCATTTTTCAGCGTCTGCCGGCGGCGGTAATTGTCCGGTACCTTGTCGGTCTGGCCGTTGGTCACCTCGATATAGAAACCGTGCACCTTGTTGTATTCAACGCGCAGGTTGGCGATGCCGGTGCGGGCCCGTTCCGAGGTTTCCAGGTCGATCAGGAACTGGCCGGCATTTTCCGACAGCGCGCGCAATTCGTCCAGCTCGGCATCGAAGCCCAGCGCGATCACGCCGCCGTCGCGTATCATCGTCGCCGGTTGCAGCATCAGGCCGCGTTCCAGCAAGTCCAGGCATTCCGCCGGCGTCGCCAGGTCGCCCAGGATGCCGGTCAGCAGGCTGGTCTGGTTGTCTGCAATGCACATTTCCACATAGGACCTGACCGTGGGCAGGTGCTGTAAGCCGTCGCGCAAGCCGGACAGGTCACGCGGCCTGGCCGATTGCAGCGCAATGCGGGTGGTGATCCGCTCTATATCGGGAATGGCCGTCAGCGTGGTCGACAAGCCCTCGGTGGAATCCGCCTGTATCAGCGCCTTGATCGCATCATGCCTGGCGCGTGCGATAGCCTGGTCGCGCCTGGCGTGGTGCAGCCAGTGGCGCAACAGGCGCGAACCCATCGCTGTGCGGCAATGGTCCAGCAAGGAGAACAGCGTAGGGGACTCCTGGCCGCGCAGGGTTTCCGTCAGTTCCAGGTTGCGGCGTGTCGCGGTATCCAGGCCGATGAATTCGTTTTCCGTTTCCACCGTCAGCGTATTGATATGCTTCAGGCCGCGGCCCTGGGTGGATTCGGCATAACGCAGCAGGGCGCCGGAGGCTCCCAGCGATGCGCTCATGCCTTCCGCGCCGAAGCCGGTCAGCGAGCTGGTCGCCAACTGGTCCTGCAGCAGTTTCTGGCCTTGCTTCAGGTCGAAATGCCAATCCGGCACCTCGGAAAATTTTCCCGGCAATAGTGCGTAGTGCTCATCTAGCAGGCGGGTGCCGGCGGACAACAGGATTTCTGCCGGAGAAATCCGTTCCAGTTCTTGTTGCAGGCGGTTGGCGACGGATTTTTCATCGGTTGCAAATTCCATTAATTTGAGCGCGCCGCTGGCCAGCGACAGCCAGGCCAGGCCGACGGTCACCGTCTTGCGCTGCTGTAGCATGCACAGCGACAGCAGTGGACGTTCGGATTTGGCCGGCAACAGGTCGGTGTCGGTCAGCGTGCCGGGCGTGATCACCCGCATGACCTTGCGCTCTACCGGGCCCTTGCTGGTGGCAGGGTCGCCGATCTGCTCGCAAATGGCGGCGGATTCGCCCAGCTTGACCAGCTTGGCCAGGTAAGGTTCCAGCGAATGGTAAGGCACGCCCGCCATCTTGATCGGCGAACCTGCTGAGCTGCCGCGCTGGGTCAGCGTGATGCCAAGGATGCGCGATACTTTTTCAGCGTCGTCAAAAAACAGTTCGTAGAAATCCCCCATTCTGTAGAAAACGAGAGTTTCAGGGTGGTCTGCCTTGATGCGTAGGTATTGCTGCATCATGGGAGTGTGGTTGGATTCGGAGCTCGCCATAAACGTTTTTTCTTAATTTACTATTTATCTAATTTTGCGATTCTATACCGGTCGTTTCAGCTATAGCGCGAGATTATCCGTAAACTTGGACAAACGGCGCAAGTTTTTGATTGATTTCAAAAACTTGCGCCGCCAATTATGCAATGCTGGAGATAGAGCGCAGCTTGTTATGCGCCTCCGCGGCCGCCCGAGCGGCGCGGTGTCGATTGCTTGACCGCAGGCTTTACCGAGGTACGATGCGGGCTATTGCCGTCGCGTTGCTGCGGCCTTTGTCCGCCGGCACCCTGGCCCTGGCCTGAGCGCGGTGGCCGGTTGCTGTTACCGCCGCCACCGCTGCCGCCGCGCGGATTGCCCTGGAAGCTGCGCAACTGTATGGGCTGGGCCTTGGCGTGCGGATCAGGCTCAAAGCCCTCGATGAATTCCTTAGGCAACTGGCGCTTGATCAGTTTTTCTATATCCGCCAGCAATTTGAATTCATCCACGCAGACCAGCGATACCGCTTCGCCGGTGGCGCCGGCGCGGCCTGTCCTGCCTATGCGGTGTACATAGTCTTCCGGCACATTGGGCAGGTCATAGTTGACCACATGCGGCAACTGGTCGATATCGATGCCGCGCGCGGCGATGTCGGTTGCGATCAATACCTGCAGGCTGCCGTCCTTGAACTCGGCCAGGGCCTTGGTGCGGGCCGACTGGCTCTTGTTGCCGTGGATCGCCATGCTGGTGATCTCGTCCCTGGCCAGTTGCTCGACCAGCTTGTTGGCGCCGTGCTTGGTGCGAGTGAATACCAGTACCTGCTTCCAGTTGTTGGCCTTGATCAGGTGGGCCAGCAGTGGGTGTTTTTTGTCGCGATCTACCGGATGCACTTTTTGCGCGATGATTTCAACGGTGGAGTTGCGGCGCGCTACTTCTATCATCGCGGGATTGTTCAGCAGCTTGTCCGCCAGGATCTTGATCTCGTCCGAGAAAGTCGCCGAGAACAGCAGGTTCTGGCGTTTCGGCGGCAATTTTGCCAGCACTTTCTTGATGTCGTGGATAAAGCCCATGTCCAGCATGCGGTCGGCTTCATCCAGCACCAGGATCTCTATCTTGTCCAGGCTGACGGTGCCTTGCTGCATGTGGTCCAGCAGGCGGCCGGGCGTGGCCACCAGGATGTCGACGCCATGCTTCAGCAGCTTGATCTGCGGGTTGATGCCGACACCGCCAAAGATCACGCCCGAGGTCAGGTGCAGGTATTTGCCGTAAGTGCGTACGCTTTCTTCCACCTGGGCCGCCAGTTCGCGGGTCGGGGTCAGGATCAGCGTGCGGATGGAGCGGCGTGTCAGGTTGCTCTGCGGCGCATTGGCGCCATTCGACAGGCGCTGCAAGATCGGCAAGGTAAAGCCGGCGGTCTTGCCGGTGCCGGTTTGGGCGCCGGCCAGCAGGTCGCCGCCGCTGAGTACTGCAGGAATCGCCTGTTTCTGGATGGGCGTAGGTGTGGTGTAGCCTTGTTCGGTGACTGCACGAACGATTTGATCGGACAGGCCGAGTTCTATGAATGACATAATCTATTTCTAATTTAATTCGAATGCCCGGCGATATTGCAATATGGCCGCCGGGGCATTTTTGTACTTTGCCGAATATCCTTGGAGTGTCCGCGGATATTCCAGAATTACTTCAAGTTGGAGAGTGCGCCCGGGAAGCCGGGCCGCTCCCGGTTCTTATAGCTGGGAAGGTTTCGCTGCGAAAGGCTGTAAAGCCGCAACCATTTGTGCAAACACTTTTGGTGTGCCTGCCAGTACATCGCCTTTATAAAGGTAATCGGAATCGCCGGAGAAATTGCCTACAATGCCGCCGGCTTCGGTAATCAGCAGTGAGCCCGCCGCAATGTCCCACGGCGCCAGCCCTTTTTCAAAGAAACCGTCCAGGCGGCCCATGGCCACGTAGGCCAGATCCAGTGCCGCAGCGCCGGGCCGGCGCAAGCCCTGGCATTTGCTGGTCATGATCTTGAACATGGCCATGTATTCATCCAGGCCCGACAGGTCGCGGGAAGGAAAACCGGTGCCGATCAGCGCGTCGGCGATCCTGTCGATCTTGGTCACGCGGATACGCTTGTCGTTCAGGAAGGCGCCTGCGCCTTTGCTGGCGGTAAACATCTCATTGCGGGTAGGGTCGTACACGACGGATTGCGTGATAATGCCGCGTTGCTGTAATGCTATCGAAACGCAATATTGCGGAAAGCCATGAATGAAATTGGTAGTGCCGTCCAGCGGATCGATGATCCAGACGTTTTCATTGTCGTCGTGCAGGTTGGCGGAGGCGCCGGATTCTTCTGCCAGGATGGCGTGATCCGGGTAAGCTGTGGTCAGAACCTCTATGATCGCTGCTTCTGCGGCTTGATCAACTTCGGTGACAAAATCATTAGATTGTTTTTCGCTGACTTTGACACGATCCAGGTCGAACGAGGCGCGGTTGATGATGGTCGCGCCGCGGCGAGCGGCCTTGATGGCCGTATTGAGCATTGGGTGCATAGAGGTTTCCGTTAAAATGGCGGCATTCTGCTTCTTGTGGAAGAAGCAATTCCATACCGCACAAAAATGAATTAAAGAGCGTGGCATTAATTTGCTGCGGCTAAAATACCTAAACAAATCAACGCGTAATAGCGCTATTTTAAATGAACTTGCCCCAAACCGACACTTCTCTTTTTAAACGGCTGCGTTTCGTCCTTGTGGAAACTAGTCATCCTGGCAATATCGGGGCGGTCGCCAGGGCCATGAAAACGATGGGGTTTGCCGAATTGATACTGGTCAATCCGCGTTTTCCCGATGCCTTGAGCAATGCCGATGCGGTCGCTTTTGCCAGCGGCGCGCAAGATATACTGCAGTCGGCCAGGATTGTCGGCTCTATCGATGAAGCCCTGGCGGGCTGTCATTTTGTCGCTGCCGTCAGCGCAAGGCTAAGAGAGTTTTCGCCGCCGATATTCGCGCCAAGAGGCATTGCGGAAAACCTGGCGCAAGAGCAGACCCAGGCGGTTGCACTGGTATTCGGCAATGAGCGCTACGGTTTGCCTAATGAGATCGTGGTCAACTGCAATGCGCTGATTAACATTCCGGCCAACCCGGATTATTCATCGCTGAATCTGGCGCAAGCGGTGCAATTGCTGGCCTATGAGTGTCGCATGGCTGCACTTGGCGACCGGCGGCCGGCTTCCGATATAGGTTTCCAGGGGGAGGCCGCATCGCTCAGCGATATTGACCGCATGTATGCGCATCTGGAGCAGGCACTGGTGGCCATCGATTTCCTCGATCCGCAGAATCCCAAAAAATTGATGCCGCGCTTAAAACGCCTGTTTTCACGTACCGGACTGGAGCAGGAGGAAGTCAATATCTTGCGCGGTATTGCAAAAAAAATACTGGACCTGAATTCCAAAAAATAGACTCCTCGCGCAAGCCTATTTGCGTTGCGATGGAATAAATTTCCACGTGGAAATTTATTACCTGTCTGAATTGATAAATATGTTGAAATTGTTACAGATAGCCCGGTTTTTTACGGCCAGTGTCTTCTGTGTTTGTTATAAAGCAAGTAAGATTGCCGTAATGCAGACATATAGACATGTTCAGAAAAATTGTGAATCTGATCAACTACGCATATAGGGACATCATTATTTTCTTTCGAGCCAGCCGCCCATCTTCAGGTTTAATTCTTGGTGCCATTCTTGCATTGTGTTTTGCTGCATCGGCACAGGCATTTGGATTGGGGGAGCTTCGCGTTCAATCCGCATTGGGACAGCCGCTCAGGGCCAGTCTCAATTTGCTGGGTGTCGAGAATGATGTGGCGCAATCCTGCATCAGGGCCAAGGTGGAAACCACCGAAGGCGGCCTGTTGGCGAACGCCGCCGTGTTGCTGGCGCCCGCCGGCTCTTCCAGGCTCATCACCCTGACGACCAGGCAAAGCGTGCTGGAACCCGCTGTCAAGCTGGTGGTCGACGTTGCCTGCGATGCCCAGATCCATCGCGAGTTCATGTTGTTGCTGGATCCGCCTCTGTTGGCCGCCGCTCCATCGCGCGCAGAACTGCCGGCAGCGCAAGGTGCCGGTGCAGGTAATTCCAGCCCTGATCCAGGTATAGGACAGGGCAAGCCGTCCAGGCAGGCGCAGGGTTACGCCGCCGCCAACGATTCCGGCCTTGGCCCAAATGAACTGCCAGCCAGGCCAAGGGCAGCCAGATCCGCTAAAACACCAAAGGCGGTCGGCGCCGACAAAATCGTCAAACTGCCTAAAGACGTGCTGAAATTATCCGATGATGCGGAAGTCGTTCCGCAGCACGGTCTGCGTCTAAGCGATACCTTGTCGGAACGTCCGGCCAGCGACCAGCAGAATATGGCGGAGTTGCGGCTCGCCCAGGCGGAACTGGCGGCTTTGCTGCGCGGAGAAAACCAGGAAAAAATATCCGATGACCAATTGAGGGCCGGACAGCAGAAAGTACAGTCGCTGCAGGCCGAAACCAATCAGTTGAAGCGGCAGAGCCAGGCCGACAAAGCCGAGTTGGAAGCCTTGCGCGAGAGCAGTTACTCGCGTAATTGGGTCGTCGCGCTGGCCGGATTATTGTTGATCGGCCTGATTGCCATTGCGTTTCTCGCGGCCCAGTTGCGGCGCCAGAGCAAGACAGCCGGATTTGCCTGGGCAGAGCAGAATGCCGGCCCGGCGGATGCCGGGCACAAGATGAGCGTGGAAGACATCGTCAACAGCGTTCAGGCGTCTTGTTCTTCCGCCGCATCCGGCGGCTTGGCGGATGCGGCTGCGCCTGTCACCGGCCCGGCGCAAGCGGGCTTTGCAGTAGAAAATACTGCTCCCGCTTCCGTCGCAAGAAATACCGGGCCCGCCGCGAAGCTGTCGCCGGCGACTGCACCGGCAAGGATGCATTTGCCGTCGCTGGAGGACAGCAACAGCAGCACCTTTAACTTTTTTGCCGCTAAAGGCAACTCGATGAAGGTGGAGGAAATATCCGATGTGACGCAGGAAGCGGAATTCTGGATGTCGGTCAATGATCCGCAGCGGGCGATTGAGATCCTGGAGCCGCAGGGTGCGATTGAAGTGCCGGATTCTCCCGTGCCCTGGCTGTACTTGCTGGACCTGTATCGCGTGACCAAAAACAAGGAAAAATACGATGCGCTGAGGGACAGGTTCGTGCTGATTTTCAACGCCAACATTCCCGACTTTGAGACCGACCCGGCGGATTCGGCCAGCCGCTTGCTGGAAGATTTTGAACACCTAATGGGCAAGATAGCCGGCCTGTGGAATACCAACGATATCCTGCCTTTCCTGCAAAGCCTGCTGGTGGACGACCGCGACGGCAAGCGCATGGGTTTTGAGCTGCCTGTCTATCGCGATATCCTGCTGCTGATCGCGATCGCCAATGAGCTGGAGCGTGCCAAGGCCCAGGGCGGCGGTTCTGGTGGCAGATGGGGCGCCGAGGAAGAAGTGACGATACCCGATGTCGCTTCACTCGACAGGCTGGAAGAAGGCAAGAATGACTTCAATCCTATCGATTTCGAAGTGATAGACTTTCCAAAAAGTTTTCCCGTCAATAAGTGAACAAGCGATATGCGCGCTGCGCCGATCGATATTCCGCCTTGATTCCATGTCACGCGGGCCTCCTTCCAGGCGGCCGCCAATCCCGGCAATATTCGCCGATTGACCTAACAGTATCAACATAAAACCAGGAGACGAAAGAAATGATCAAGCTATGCGGTTTTGCAGCCAGCAATTACTACAACAAGGTAAAGCTGGCGCTGCTGGAAAAAGGCGTGGAATTTGAAGAGCAGCTGGTGTGGACGGACCGCTCGCCGGCCTTGCTGGAAAAATCGCCCCTGGGGAAAATTCCTTATCTGGAAACGGAACAGGGCGTGCTGATAGAGTCGCAAGTCATCCTCGACTACATAGAGGCGGCTTATCCCGCGCACCCCTTGATTCCTGCCGACCCCGCCGCTGCGGCAAAAATCAGGGAACTGATCACTTTCATGGAGCTGCACCTGGAACTGGTCGCGCGCGAATTGTATCCGCAGGCTTTTTTCGGCGGCACAGTCTCCGAGGAAGTGAAAAGCAGGGCGGAGAAATTATTGAGGCGCAATACCAAGGCCTTCGCCAGGTTGGCAAAATTTGCGCCGTATATAGGCGGCAGCGAATTCACGATGGCGGATTGCGTGGCCTTGGTCCACTTGCCTTTGGTCGCGATGACCACCAAGATCATCTACGGCGAGGATATGCTGGCAGACCTGCCTGTGCGTGAATACACCAAGATGCTGGGCGAGCGGCCTACCGTGCAAAAAGTGAATGCGGACCGCAAGGCAAACCAGGAAGTAATGCTGAGCCGTAAGTGATTCCTGCGGGCGATGGACGGGATATCCCTCCATTTGCCTGATGCATTTATACCGCCCTGCGCATTTTTTCCACGACATAGGTTTTCACCTCTGCGGGCGGCGGCACCAGTTTGATGATCGCAAAGGTGCAATTGTCGCCATGATCGGTACCCCGTTCGCGCGCTTTCCTGATTAATAGTTCCGAAGCTTGCCGCGGGCTGTTTGCCGCAACGGCGACGGCCAGTTCGACGTCGTTGAAGTAATGCCACAGCCCGTCCGAACAGATCAGGAAGGAGTCGCCGGCCTTCAGATTGTCATGCCGGCCAAACGTGATGTATGGGGGCGTAGTGCTGGAGCCCAGCACATTGACCAGGATATTCGACATCTTGTGGGTCTTGGCTTCGTCAGCGGTGATTTTTCCTTCGGCGACCAGCTTTTCCACATACGAGTGGTCCAGCGTCCTGTCGGCAAAATTCGGGCCGCTGAAGCGGTACAGGCGGGAATCCCCGGCATGTGCCCAGATTGCCTGCTTTTGCGGAGTGATCACCAGCGCCACAAAGGTGCTGTGCGGCTCCTTCTCGGCCGATACACCGGTCAGCTTGATGACGGTATGGGCTTCTTCGACGATATTCTGCAGCATGCTTTTGACGTCGTTCTCGGGGGAAAACTCGTCGAATAAGTGCTTGGCAGTACGGATCACCTGTTCCGCCGCCATGGCGCCGCCGCTTTTGCCGCCCATGCCGTCGGCCAGCACGGCCATCATATAGCCGGGCGCACGCGGCGCGGCAAACAGCCCGACCCTGTCCTGTTGTTCTTTCCTGTCACCGATATGCTGTCCGGTGCCTGCTTCGATCTTATATTGGCTCATACGTCTTGGTAGATTAAACTGTAGGATGCATCTGTTTTATGTGAATCAATATATGAATTGAGAATTAATTGCTATTTATATACATTCCAGCAATTAATTAGCTTACTCTAATTCAATTAATGCAGTCGCTCTAATTAAATTTCATTTTACTGTAACCTGATGACTATGAGCCACCCCGAAGAAATACAGCAACGCATTATTGAATTGGAGGTCGAGCATCGTGATCTCGATGTAGTGATAGAGGCCCTGGTGAAGGATCAGCATCACGATGAGTTGCAGTTACGCAGGCTCAAGAAGCGCAAGCTGCAATTGAAAGACCATATTACCTTGCTAAAAATGCAAATGATGCCGGATGTTCCTGCATAATTTTCCGCATAAAACCTATTGTCATCCTGTCTCATTTTTTTAACAGCATATTTTGATTGAATCTATACCAGAGTCGACTACGGTCGGCCAGCATGACGCAGAGGTTGAACAGATTTTCGGGGCGACCGGCGTTCTAAGCACGTCGATCAAAGGCTATAAACCCCGTCAGGCGCAAACTGAAATGGCCAAAGCGATTGCCAATGCCATCGCCGGGCAAACGACGCTGCTGGCCGAAGCCGGCACCGGTACCGGCAAGACCTTTGCCTACCTGACCCCGGCCTTGCTATGGGGCGGCAAGGTGATCGTTTCCACTGGAACCAAGAATCTGCAGGACCAGCTCTTCCTGCGCGATATACCGACCATCAAGAAAGTGCTGAACGCGCCGGTATCGGTGGCGCTGCTGAAGGGCCGCGCGAATTACCTGTGCCATTTCCATCTTGAGCGCACCTTGCAGAATGGCCGCCTGAGTTCGCCGCAGGATGTCGGCTATCTGCGCGATATTTCGCGCTTCATGAAGACCACCGGCACCGGCGACAAGGCGGAACTGGCGCGCGTGCCCGAGACCGCGCCGGTCTGGAACCTGGTAACGTCCACCCGCGACAACTGCATGGGCGCCGAGTGCCAGTACTACCAGGATTGCTTTGTGATGAAGGCGCGCAAGGAAGCGCAGCAGGCCGACGTCGTCGTGGTCAACCACCATCTGTTTTTCGCGGACGTTGCGCTAAAGGATACCGGGGTAGCGGAATTGCTGCCGTCGGCGAATACCGTGATCTTCGACGAGGCGCACCAGTTGCCGGATACCGCGACCCTGTTCTTCGGCGAAACCATTTCCACCTCGCAGATACTGGAACTATGCCGGGACGTGCAGGCAGAGGGTTTGTCGCATGCCAGGGACGGCGCGGAATGGTCCAAGCTGGTGGCGCCGGTAGAGCGCGCCACACGTGACCTGCGGCTGACTTTTCCGCAGGATTCGGTGCGCCTGTCCTTGCCGCAGATTGCCGCGTCAAGCCCCTTCTTCCCGGCACTTGAAACGCTGAAAGACAGTTTTGAAGGCATGATCGCGGTGCTGGAAACCCAGGCGCAACGGGCCGAGACCCTGGAGCAATGCCGGGTCAGGGCCATCGCGCTGCGGGATCAGCTGCATGACTGGAATGACGATGCCCCGGCCAAGAACGCCATCGACAAGCCGGACTGCGTACTATGGGTGGAGGCTTTTTCCACTTCATTGCAGTTGCATAAAACACCGCTGTCGATTGCGCCGATCTTCAATAAGCAGCGGGAGGGCACGCCGCGCACCTGGATTTTTACTTCGGCGACGATGGCGGTCAAGAACGATTTCAGCCACTATGTATCGCAAATGGGCTTGTGGGACGAGCCGGCCAAGACCTGGCCCAGCCCCTTCGATTATCAAAACCAGGGTTTGTTGTACGTGCCGGAAGGCATGCCGCAACCCAATTCCTTTGAATACAGCGATGCGGTGGTCGACGCTGCCTTGCCGGTGATAGAAGCGGCGGGTGGCCGCAGCTTTTTGCTATGTACCACCATCAAGGCCGTCAAGCATAGCGCGGAGCGCCTGCGGGATGAGTTCCAGAAGCGTAAGTTGCCGTATCCCTTGTTTGTGCAGGGAGATGCCGGCCGCACTGAACTGCTGGACCGGTTCCGCGCGGCGGGCAATGGCGTGCTGATCGGCAGCCAGAGTTTCTGGGAGGGCGTGGACGTGCGCGGTGAGGCTTTGTCGGTAGTCATTATCGACAAACTGCCGTTTTCGCCGCCGGACGATCCTGTGCTGGCGGCCAGGATAGAGGCGATGGAAAAGAAGGGGCTGAATGGCTTTGTCCATCATCAATTGCCGGAGGCGATCATCAACCTGAAGCAGGGCGCCGGCCGCCTGATCCGCGACGAAACGGACAGGGGCGTACTGATGATTTGCGACCCGCGCCTGATTTCCAAGCCCTACGGCAAGCGCATATGGCAAAGCCTGCCGGCTTTCTCACGCACCCGCAAGGCGGAAGACGTGATTAAATTCTTTACGGCGTTGCCTGAGGCCGAGCCGGACGCGGCGTGATGTGCAGCCACAAAAAATAAGCGCAAAAAGACAGACATAAAAAAAGGCCACGATCAATTTGATCGTGGCCTTTTGTATTTGCATCACGCCTTGGCGTGACGCGTGGATTTACCAAATTACCGCATTTACCAGATCGATACGCGATCGCTTGGCGCCAGGTACATCTTGTCGCCTTCCTTGACGCTGAATGACTTGTAGAAGTCAGGCATGTTGCGCAGCGTGCCGTTGGCGCGGAACTCAGGCGGGGAGTGCGGATCGGTCTTGATGCGCACGATGGCGGCCTGGTCGCGCATCTTGCCGCGCCATACCTGTGCAAAGCCGGTGAAGAAGCGCTGGTCGCCGGTCAGACCACCCAGCACAGGCGCCGGTTTGCCGTTCAGCGAGATCTTGTAGGCTTTGTAGGCGATAGACAGGCCGGAGTTGTCGGCGATGTTTTCACCCAGCGTCAGTTCACCGTTGACGTTGTAGCCTGGTACCGGGCTAAAGGCATTGTATTGCTTGACCAGCACTGCCGTCTTGGCGGCAAACTTCTCGTGGTCTTCCTTGCTCCACCAGTCGCGCAGATTGCCGGCGCCGTCATATTGCGCACCCTGGTCATCAAAGCCGTGGCTGATTTCATGGCCGATCACGGCGCCGATGCCGCCGTAGTTGACCGCATCATCTGCTTTCGGATCGAAGAACGGCGGTTGCAGGATCGCAGCCGGGAACACGATCTCGTTCAGTTCAGGATTGTAGTAGGCATTGACGGTTTGCGGAGTCATGCCCCATTCATCGCGGTCTATCGGTTTGCCCAGTTTGTTCAACTCAACCTGGGACGCGAACGTTGCAGAGCGGCGCGCATTACCTACAGCATCACCTTTGACGATCTGCAGCGCGGAGTAGTCACGCCATTTTTTCGGATAGCCGATCTTCGGAGTGAAGGCCGCCAGCTTGGCTTGCGCTTCTTTCTTCGTTGCCGGGCTCATCCAGTCCAGCGTGTCTATGCTTTGGCGGTAAGCCGCCAACAGGTTGCCGACCAGTTTTTCCATCCTGGCCTTGCTTTCTGCCGGGAAGTGTTTTTCCACATACAGCTTGCCCAGGCTTTCACCCATGGCGCCATCCACCAGGTGTACGCCACGTTTCCAGCGTTCTTCCTGTTTAGGGATGCCGTTCAATACGGTGGAGTAGAAAGCAAAGTTTTCTTCAGCGAAGGCTTTCGGCAACTGGCTGGCAGCCGAACTCAGCATGCGCCATTTGAAATAGGTTTTCCAAGTTTCCAGCGGCATTTCCTGGACTACTTTGCTGAAGCCGGTCAGGTAGCTGGGCTGGCTGACGACGATATAGCTGATTTTGTCCTTGATGCCGAGCGCGCTCAGGTAGGAGTTGATGTCGTAGCCTGGGGTCAGGCTGTCCAGCTTGCTCAGTTCGACCTTATTGTAGGTTTTGACAGGGTCACGGTTTTCCACCTTGGTCCACTGCACTTTTGCCAGCGCTGTTTCCAGGGCCAGGATGTCGGCGGCGCTCTTGGCGGCGTCCTTGTCGCCCGCCATGGACAGCATTTTTTCAACGTGCGCGACGTACTTGCTGCGCGCATCTTTCAACCTAGCGTCGTCATCCTTCAGGTAGTAGTCGCGGTCAGGCATGCCGAGGCCGCTTTGGCTTAGATCGGCAACGTAGACCGTGGAGTCCTTGGCATCCTGGTGGATACCGATGTCATACGGCGCATTGCCGCTGATCAGGTTCAGGTAAGCGATCAGTGCAGGGAATTGTTTCTTGTCCGTGATGGCGGCGACTTTGGCAAAGTCGGCTTCCAGCGGCTTCAGGCCCAGCGCGTCGATATTGGCAGTATCCATGTATGTCGCATACATGTCGGCGATCTTCGCTGCTTCAGTACCAGGCTTGGCGTTCTTGTCTTTTGCCAGCGCTTCTATGATCGCGTGCAATTGCGGCACGGTTGCTTCGCGCAGGTCCAGGAAAGCGCCCGCTCCGGACTTGTCGGAAGGAATTTCAGAGGTTTTCAGCCATTGGCCGTTCACATGGCGGAAAAAATCGTCCTGCGGCTTGACGCTGGCGTCATTGTATTTTGTATAAATACCGGACAATAGCACCGTGGATGACGATGCGGCTGTCGCCTTTGCCGGTTCTGCGGCCTGGGCGTGGATGCTGGTTGCACCCGCAAACAATAGCGCGATAGCGCCAAGAAGCTTGGAATTCACTAATACTCTCCCTAAAGTTGGATGGATCTTATTTTAAAACCTGGTCTGGTTGATCCCCGGATAGGGGTTGCAAACCGTGCTACATAGACCTGCTCCCGGAACATTAGTTCTGCCGGGAGCAGATTTTTTTACTTGTTTTTTTTACTTGCTACTAGCTGATTTCTTCCAACCGGTGGCAGGCGGCCAGCCTGCCTTGGAATTGGCGCAGCACAGGAATGTCTTGCCGGCAACGATCATTGGCATGCGGGCAACGATTGTTGAATGCACAACCGGGTGGTGGCGCCAGCGGAGACGGCAATTCGCCAGGCAGCATCATCTTTTGCTGGCGCTGCGTAGGGTCTATCCGCGGAGTGCTGGCCAGCAGCGCCTTGGTATACGGATGCAGCGGATGGGAAAACAGCTCCGCCTTGCTGCCCTGTTCCACGCATTTACCCAGATACATCACCAGCACTTCGTCGGCGATATGCTCCACCACCGACAGGTTATGTGAAATAAACAGGTAGGCGACGCCGCTGCTTTCCTGTAAATCCATCAGCAGATTGAGCACCTGCGCCTGTATCGAGACGTCCAGTGCCGATACCGGTTCATCGGCGACGATGACCTTGGGCTCCAGCATCAGCGCGCGGGCTATCGCGATACGCTGCCTCTGACCGCCCGAAAACATATGCGGAAAGCGGCCATAGTGTTCCGGCCGCAGTCCGACCTTGGCCATCATTGCCCTGGCCTTGTCTGCACGCTCGGCCCGGCTGAGCGAGGTATTGATGGTCAGGGGTTCTTCCAGCATGGCGCTGACTTTCTTGCGCGGATTCAAGCTTGCATACGGGTTCTGGAACACCATCTGTACCAGTGGCCGCACCTGTTTCAATACGCTCCGGTCCGCATGCGCAATATTGATTCCGTCCATCCACAGTTCGCCTGAAGTGGGGGCTTCTATCATCGTGATCTGGCGTGCCAGCGTCGACTTGCCGCAGCCGGATTCGCCGACCACGGCCAGGGTCTTGCCAGGAGTCAGCGTGAACGAAACGCCGTCCAGCGCGCGCGCCACGGCCCTGGGTTTCAGCCAGCCTTGCGATACCGGATAGTGCTTGGCCAGGTTTTTCGCTTCCAGCAGGATAGGGGAGGGTGTCGTGTTCTGCATCATGCCGAAACTTTAGAAAAGGTGAGCGGCTGCCAGCCGTTGCCGGGTTTGCCTTCCCCGTCCAGCGGGAAATGGCAGCGCACCTGGAAATTGGCCGGGCCTGCCAGGTCGGGGCGGATGTCCCTGCATTTGTCCAGCGCATAGGCGCAGCGCGGGCTCAGCAGGCAGCCTGCTGGCCTGTCATGCAAACCGGGAACCACGCCGGGTATGGTCTGCAGGCGCGAGCGACCCAGATTGTGCTCGGGCAGTGCCGCCAGCAGTGCCTGCGTGTACGGATGCTGCGGCGCGTTGAAAATGTCCGGCACCAGCCCGGTTTCCAGCACCTGGCCGGCGTACATGACGACCACCCTTTGCGCAGTCTGCGCGACCACGCTCAAATCATGGGTGATCAGCATCAGCGCCATGCCGCGTTCGCGCTGCAACTGTAGCAGCAAGTCCAGCATCTGTGCCTGTACTGTGACGTCCAGCGCGGTGGTCGGTTCATCGGCGATCAGCAGGCGCGGATTGCAGGCAATGGCGATCGCCACCATCACGCGCTGGCTCATGCCGCCGGACAGTTGATGCGGGTAGGCGTCCAGCCTGCGTTCGGGATCGGGGATGTCCACTTGTTTCAACAAGGCCAAGGCCTTCGCCCGCAATTCCCCGGAAGATCCGCCCTGGTGCAGGCGCAGTGTTTCCATCAGCTGGAATGCCACCGTATAGCAAGGATTGAGGCTGGTCATCGGATCCTGGAAGATCATCGCGATGTCCTTGCCCAGCAGGCTGCGGCGCTCCTTGTCCTTCATCTTCAGCAGGTCGCGGCCGTCGAAGGCCATGCGCGTCGCATTGACTCGGCCCGGATAGTCGATCAGGCCCATCAGCGCCAGCGAGGTCACGCTTTTGCCTGAGCCGGACTCGCCAACGATGCCGACTACGTCGCCTTGCTCTATCGTCAGGTCCAGGCCGTCTACCGCGGTGAATGGCGATGTTTCCGATCCAAACTGCACGCGCAGGTCCTTGATATCCAGCAGTGCATTATTTGCAGTGTGAGTGGTGCTCATCTTCTACGGCCTATCTCTTCAGTTTGGGATCGAGCGCATCGCGCAAACCGTCACCCATCAGGTTGAACGCCAGCACCGAGACCACGATTGCCAGGCCGGGGAAGGTGACCACCCACCAGGCGCTTTGTATGAATTCAGTGGCGCTGGCCAGCATCGAGCCCCATTCCGGCGTCGGCGGTTGCGCGCCCAGGCCCAGAAAACCCAATGCGGCGGCGTCCAGTATCGCGGTCGATATGCCCAGCGTTGCTTGCACGATCAGGGGGGCGGTGCAATTCGGCAGCACGCAATTGAACATCAGGCGCAAGGTGCCGGCGCCGGCAATGCGGGAGGCATTGACATAGTCCTTGTGCAGCTCGCCGTTGACCGCGGCGCGGGTCAGGCGCGCATAAGAAGGCATCAGCACGATCGCGATTGCATACATCGCATTGATCAGGCCGGGTCCGAGTATGGCCACCACTGCAATCGCCAGCAGCAGGCTGGGCAGCGATTGCAGTATGTCCATCAGGCGCATGATGACGGTTTCCAACGCGCGCAGGGCCGGGTTGTTCCAGCTGCGCGCAAAGCCCGCTACCAGCCCCAGGCACACGCCGGCCGTCATCGACAACGCGACCGAGACGAGGCCGATGATCAGCGACAGGCGCGAACCGTAAATCAGGCGGGACAGGATGTCGCGGCCTACCGAATCGGTGCCCAGCAAGAATTTGCTGCTGCCGCCGGCTTGCCACGCAGGCGGCGCCAGGGTGCTGTCGCGGAATTGTTCTATCGCAGAGTGCGGGGCGACGAAGTCGGCGAACAGCGCGCAAAATATCAATATCAGGACGACCAGCAGGCCGAGTACGGCGCCGCGGTTTTGGCGGAAATAACCCCAGAACTCGACCAGGCCGTGCGGCGGCGCCGGTGCCGCCGCCGGGTCTGTAGCCGGCCCTGCATAGGGCGCTTTATCTTCAGGTGAAACGGAAACTTGGCTCATGGGATATCAGTGACGTATGCGTGGATTGATGATGCCGTACAGCAGGTCCACGATCAGGTTGACGCTGATGACGATGGTGGCGATCAGCAGGATGCCGCCTTGCACGGTAGGGTAGTCGCGTCGGTTGATGGCCTCGATCAGCCATTTTCCTATGCCGGGCCAGGAAAAAATGGTTTCGGTCAGTATCGCGCCGGCCAGCAAGGTGCCGACCTGCAGGCCTATCACCGTAACCACTGGTATCAAGGCGTTGCGCAATGCATGCACCCAGATGACGCGCATCCAGGACATGCCCTTGGCGCGTGCGGTGCGCACATAGTCTTCCCGCAAGACTTCCAGCATCGCCGAGCGCGTCATCCTGGCGATCACCGCCAGTGGGATGGTGGCCAGCGCCACGGTCGGCAGGATCAGGTGCATCACGGCAGACTTGAAGGCGCCGGGCTCACCCGACAACAGGCTGTCCACCAGCATCAGGCCGGTAACGGGAGGCAGGTCAAACAGGATGTCTATCCGCCCTGAAACCGGGGTCCAGCCCAAAGTAACAGAGAACAGCAGGATCAGCAGCAGGGCCCACCAGAATATCGGCATCGAGTAGCCGGTCAGCGATACGCCCATCACGGAATAATCGAGAAAGGTATTGCGCCTCAGCGCAGCCAGGATGCCGGCCGGCAGGCCGATGAC
The DNA here is from genome assembly GCA_013287275.1 of Betaproteobacteria bacterium. Classification (GTDB taxonomy): domain Bacteria; phylum Pseudomonadota; class Gammaproteobacteria; order Burkholderiales; family Burkholderiaceae_D; genus Undibacterium. The sequence goes on along the minus strand of JABDED010000024.1, from coordinate 3,168 downwards.
CACGGCCAGCAGGATTGCGCATAGCGATAGTTCCAGCGTGGCCGGAAACAGCGTGAAAAATTCCTTGCTGACGGATTCCTGCGTGATGATGGAATGCCCGAGGTCGCCGCCCAGTACCTTGCCCAGGTAATCGAAATACTGGACATATAAAGGGCGGTCCAGCCCAAACTGGTGCATCAGCCGGGCATAGCGCTCAGGCTCCATGCCGCGCTCGCCGGACATTGCTTCTACCACGTTGCCGGGGATAAGGTGTATCAGGGAAAAAACCAGAACTGTAATGCCCAGGAAGGTAGGAATCACCATCCCCAGGCGGCGTAAGATAAAACCAAACATCGAATACCCCGGTGCGACAGATTCACGGCCGCGATAGCTGTTGCATGCCCGCCTGACGAGATCGGCTGGCTATCGCTGGCAGATTACTGCTGGTCGTACAGTTAAAAAGAGAGAATAAGAAAAAATGCGCGGTACCGGCAGCTCAGGCAGCCTGCCCGGATACCGCACACAGGCTAAGCAATTACTTTGCCAGATCTACTTTCTTGAAGTAATGATGGGCGGTGGAGTCCATCTTGAAGCCTATTACTTCCTTGCGCACCGGCGTTACGCGCAGCGAGTGCGCGATATTGATCCAAGGTGCTTCTTCGTGGATGATTTCCTGTGCCTTTTCGTACAGCTTGGCACGGTCTTCCTGTTTGGACGTGGCCTTGGCTTTCTGGATCAGGTCTTCATACTCCTTGTTGCACCAGCGCGCAGTATTACCACCGCCTTTGACTGCTTCACAACCCAGCAGGGCCGCAAAGAAGTTGTCCGGGTCGCCGTTGTCGCCTGACCAGCCGAACATGAACGCGCTCTGCTCGCCGGTCTTGCTGCGTTTTTTGTACTCGGTCCACTCAAAGGTCACCAGTTTGGCGCGCACGCCGACCTTGGCCCAGTCGGCCTGTATCAGTTCAGCCATGCGCTTGCCGTCCGGGTTGTACGGACGGCTGACCGGCAGGTACCACAGGTCGACGTCAAAGCCGTTCGGATAGCCGGCCTTGGCCAGCAATTCCTTGGCCTTGGCCGGGTCATAGGCATAGTCCTTGATCTTGTCGTTGTACGACCACAGCGTAGGCGGGATGATGTTTTTTGCTGCCTGGCCGGAACCCTGGAATACCGATTTCAGGATGGATGATTTATCCACGGCCATGTTCAGCGCCTGCCGCACCTGCTTGCTGTCGAAAGGTTTTTTCTCGACGTTGAAGGACACGTAGCCGATATTCAGGCCGGGTTGCTCCAGCAATTTGATATTCGGGTCATTCCTCATCAAGGCGACATCGGCCGGTTTGGGCAGGGCCATCACGTGGCATTCACCGGCTTTCAGCTTGGCGTAGCGGACCGAAGGGTCGGGCGTAATCGCATAGATCAGGTTATCCAGTTTCGGACGGCCGTCCCAGTACTGGTCAAAGGCCCTGTAACGGATGATCGCGTCTTTTTGATAAGAGACAAACTGGAAGGCGCCGGTGCCTATCACTTCGCGGTCTATCACATCCACGGTGCCCGCGGCCTTCATCTTTTCCGCATACTCTGCCGACTGCACCGACATGAAATCCATCGTCAGCGTGGCGATGAAGGGGGCTTCCGGATGCTTCAGCTTGAAACGCACCGTCATGTCGTCGACTTTTTCTATCTTGTCGACGATCTTGGCCATGCCCACATCTTCAAAATAGGCAAAGGTCTGGTTGGGGCTGGTCTTATGAAAAGGATGGTTAGGATCCGCCATGCGGTTATAGCTGTAGATCACGTCGTCTGCGTTCAGGTCGCGGCTAGGCTTGAATTTGGCATTGCTGTGGAACTTGACGCCCTTGCGCAGCTTGAAGGTATAGGTCAGGCCGTCGGCAGAAATATCCCAGGATTCCGCCAGTGCCGGCGTCACCTTGGTCGTGCCTGTCTCCATCTCCACCAGCCGGTTATACATAGGCACGGAACCCGCGTCCGCAGTGGTGCCGGTTGTGAAAAACTGAGGATTGAAGCCTTCAGGGCTGCCTTCCGAGCAAAACACCAGGGTCTTGGCCGCCATTGCCAGGCCTGCGTAAGCGCCAAACACGGCGATCAGACCGGCCTTCAATATCCATTTACCATTTTTCATGCATGCATCTCCAATAAGCGAGGGGGTATGAGCCAGAGTTTTTCCCGGTAGCACGCTGTCGATTCGAGGCGTTGTTGCGCTTCCCGATTTGTCGCAGCTTATAGTTATCGCATTATTGTGAAGCAAAACTGTCAGATTTGTATTGCTTTGTTACATAACCGAATAAAATTGAGCAAATATTATTAATATCGGTGCATGCATGGAGGATGCGGCAATATTTTTAATGAAAAATTTTGTCCCGGACCGCCATTTTGCGTCTGCCGGCGAGGGGGCAGATGCGGCTTTGCCCGCCGCAGCCGCCTGCAAGCGGGCTTAATCTGCCAAAGATTGCAGCATCGACGCGTGTCGATAGCGGAGCGGTACCAGGTGGCACGCTTGAGCCGTGGCTTGCAGATGTTGGCGGAAGGCATGCCGGTCACGGCCGTATCGATCAATCTGGGTTACGATAGTGCCGGCAACTTAGTATCAGCAACACTATCAGCCTGTTTCGCAGGATGCCGGGAACGACGCCGGCCAGATTCAAGCAAGCATCGCGCTCGCAAAATCATCAGGCCATTTCACCGGTAGCCTGGCCATGTAACCTGTGCTTATTACGGAAGGAAAGTTTTGCTTACATCTCGTCGTTTGCCGCTTGCTGCGTGGCTGCTGTTTTTCTTCGGCATGTTCAGCGCCGCCCAATGCGCGATGGCGGACGTCCTGCACGTGGGCTCCAAACGCTTTACCGAGTCCTATATTCTCGGGGAAATCCTGACCCAGGCCGCCGCGCCGTATGCCGCGGTTGAACACAAGCAAGGGCTAGGCAACACCGCCATCGTGTTTGAGGCGCTGAAGGCCGGTGCGATAGACATCTATCCTGAATATATGGGTACGATAGACCGTGAAATCCTGAAGCATGGCCAGCCTGCCTCGCTGCAA
>JABDED010000024.1:0-121 GCA_013287275.1 Betaproteobacteria bacterium | reverse complement strand
GAACATGCCGAAGAAAAACAGCAGCCTCGCTGCAAGAGACGCAACGCGAACTGGCGGCAATGGGCCTGGGCGTTGCCATCAGATTCGGTTTTAATAATACCTACGCGCTGGCGATGCGTGC
>JABDED010000023.1 GCA_013287275.1 Betaproteobacteria bacterium | reverse complement strand
AACTGGAACAAGTCAACGCCGAACTGGAAGACCCCACGGTCTGGAACGATCCTAAACGTGCCCAGGACCTGGGCAAGGAAAAGAAATCGCTGGAAGCGATTGTCTTTACGCTGACCAAGATCGATACCGATCTGCGCGATGCCAACGACCTGTTTGCAATGGCGCGCGAAGAAGGCGACGACGATACGCTGGAAGCGATAGAACAAGATGCGCAGGGCCTGAAAGAACTGGTCGAAGGCATGGAGTTCCGCCGCATGTTCAACAATCCCATGGATCCGAACAATTGCTTCATCGATATCCAGGCCGGCGCCGGCGGCACCGAAGCGCAGGACTGGGCTTCGATGCTGCTGCGCCAGTATCTGCGCTATTGCGAACGCAAGGGCTTCAAGGTCGAGATCCTGGAACAGTCCGACGGCGAGGTGGCCGGCATTAAGACCGCTACGCTGAAGGTGGAAGGCGAATATGCGTATGGCTTCCTGCGCACCGAAACCGGCGTGCACCGCCTGGTGCGCAAATCGCCCTTCGATTCCGCCAATGGCCGACATACATCGTTCTCCAGTCTGTTTGTGTATCCTGAAGTGGATGAGTCCTTCGACATCGACATCAACCCGGCCGACGTGCGCGTGGATACCTATCGCGCCTCCGGCGCCGGCGGCCAGCATATCAACAAGACCGATTCTGCAGTGCGCCTGACGCACGGCCCCTCCGGCATCGTCGTCCAGTGCCAGAACGACCGCAGCCAGCACCGCAACCGCGCAGAAGCCTGGGAAATGCTGAAGGCCAAGCTGTTTGAACTGGAATTGCGCAAGCGCATGAGCGAGAAGCAGTCGCTGGAAGACACCAAGACCGATGTAGGCTGGGGCCACCAGATCCGCTCCTACGTGCTGGACCAGTCCCGCATCAAGGATTTGCGCACCAGTTTTGAAACGGGCAATACCAAGGCCGTGCTGGACGGCGACCTGGACGATTTTATTGCTGCGTCACTGAAGCAAGGCGTTTAATCCAGGACAGCCGGAGGGGCGCCCAAAACGCCCTTCCGCGAGCAACTTACAGAAAAAGATACTTCCATGTCAGAACAAAACACTCCGCAAAACGACGCAGCAGAGCTGCCGCAAGATGAAAATTCCATCATCGCCGAGCGCCGCTCCAAGCTGGACGCCATCCGCGCGCAAGGCGGCGTAGCGTTTCCCAACGACTTCCGCCCGCAGCACAAGGCCGCCGACCTGAAAGAACAATACGGCACCAAGACCCGCGAAGAGCTGGAAGAAATGAATGTGCAGGTCGTGGTTGCCGGCCGCATGATGCTGAGGCGCGAAGCCGGCAAGAAAGCCGCCTTCGCCGTATTGCAAGATGCATCCGGCAGCAAGGCCGACGGCCGCATCCAGTTTTACGTCACCACCGACAAGACCGGCGAAGCGGAGATGGAAGCTTTCCGCCGCTATGACCTGGGCGACATCCTTGGCCTGGAAGGCACGCTGTTCAAGACAAAAACCGACGAGCTGACCGTCAAGGTCTCCGGCCTGCGCCTGCTGACAAAATCGCTGCGCCCACTGCCGGACAAGTTCCACGGCCTGTCCGACCAGGAAACCAAGTACCGCCAGCGTTATGTCGACCTGATCATGAGCGAAGACACGCGCCGCACCTTCAAGGCGCGCACCGCGGCAATGACCTCGATCCGCAACTTCATGAACAGCAATCAGTTCATGGAAGTGGAAACGCCGATGCTGCACGTGATCCCCGGCGGCGCTGCGGCCAAGCCCTTTATCACGCACCATAATGCGCTGGACATGCAGATGTACCTGCGCATCGCGCCCGAGCTGTACCTGAAGCGCCTGGTAGTCGGCGGCTTCGACCGCGTATTTGAAGTCAACCGCAACTTCCGCAATGAGGGCGTATCGCCGCGCCACAATCCGGAATTCACGATGATGGAATTCTACGCGGCCTATGTCGACTACAAATGGCTGATGGACTTTACCGAACAGGTAATCCGCAAGGCCGCCGTCGATGCGCACGGCACCGCCGTACTGACCTACCAGGGCCGCGAACTGGATTTGAGCAAGCCCTTCCGCCGCCTGACCATCGTCGGCGCGATCAACCTGTACGCACCGCACTATACCAACGAGCAATTGCACGATGCAGAGTTCCTCAAGGCCGAGCTGAAAAAATTCGGCGTCAAGCCGCATGTGATTTCCGGTTTGGGCGCCTTGCAGCTGTCGCTGTTTGAAGAAACTGCAGAAGCGCAACTGTGGGAACCGACCTATATCATTGACTACCCAGTAGAAGTTTCCCCGCTGGCACGCGCTTCCGACACCGTTGCCGGCATCACCGAGCGTTTTGAGCTGTTCATGACCGGCCGCGAAATCGCCAACGGCTTCTCCGAGCTGAACGACGCAGAAGACCAGGCCGCCCGCTTCCAGGCGCAGGTTGCCGCCAAGGACGCCGGCGATGAAGAAGCGATGTACTACGACGCCGACTTCATCCGCGCACTGGAATACGGCATGCCTCCGACCGGCGGCTGCGGCATAGGCATAGACAGGTTGATGATGCTGATCACCGATTCGCCCAACATCCGCGACGTTATCCTGTTCCCACACCTGCGCCGCGAAGAATAAACGCTTCAGAACCAAGGGCAAGAACAATAAGGGGACTGCATTGCAGTCCCCTTATTTTTTTCCTGCATAAAAATCCGGGATGCTGTCGCGGCAGGGCAATGGTAGGGTGTGTTAGCGCAGCACGGTGTAACACTCTGCACCATTCTTCGCCTGAGTGTGCGCAGATTAATTTGTTCCTGCAACCATTGCAGGAAGTTTGTAGTCGTTTTCTTGCGCGGGACGCATACGGTGCGTTACGCTGCGCTAACACTCCCTACCTGAGCCCCTTATTTTTCCTGTCAGAAATATTGTCGCCGGCGACGACAATCCCCTTTTTTTCCACATGGAAATTAATTGTTGACCTACTTACGAGATAGTAGTAGCAATCAATAATAAGGGGAAATTCGATAGAAATATTTGTTAATATTTGTAGCCGTTTGGCATTGCTTATGCTAGGGCAACTCGTTATCCTTCAATGCAGTCGCGAAACAGTTTCTTTATAGCTGCAAAGTGGCGTCTGTAAAGGGCAAACCCATCTAAAGGTGGGGACGCAAAATCACCGGTCTAAAGGGCATTTATTGCTCCATGATAGCGGGTTGCCAGACTAGAGTTTGTACAGGCATCGTCGTCGTATATGTGTCTGTCGATAAAGATTGAGTGGCGCAGCGTTATCCGCTGCTGCAGGTAATTTACCTGCGACTCAAACTTGCTCACTATTCTGTATTGCAACTCCTGTTCATGGGCACTTTACCAGCCCAAACAACGCAAGGAGTTGCACAGTGAACTACAAATCCAAGAAGCCAACTAATAATTCGGCCACTTCCCTTATTTCAGCCTTGCCTGCAGGGCAGTCGTCAGCTCCCGGATTTGCATTAAAAACTTCCTTCCTTGTTGTCGTGGCCGCCGCTGCCAGCGTCGGCTTCAGCTCCCCTGCCCGCGCCGGACAACCGCTGTCCAATCAGCCCAATGTTGAATCCTGGGCGCCTGGCCGCATCCTGGTAGTACCCCGCGCCGGCTTGCCTGAAAAAGAACTGGCGAAGATACTCGGCGTGCACGGCGGCAAGGGTCGCAAAATCGGCCAGAGCAGCATGTATATAGTGGACCTGCCGAAAGGCGCGTCTGAAAAGGATGTCGCTGACAAATTGTCACACCACCCTCACCTCAAATTGGCAGAGATCGATCGCCGTGTGGCAGGCACTTTCGTGCCGAACGATCCTTACACCGGCAGCGAGTATCACCTGACAAAAATCGGCGCTCCCGCCGCCTGGGATACCACCCAGGGCGCCGGCATCACCATCGCCATCCTGGATTCCGGCGTAGACGGCACCCACCCAGACCTGGTAGCCCAGATGGTGCCTGGCTATAATTTCTATGACAACAACACCAATACCTCGGACGTCAACGGTCATGGCACCGCGGTAGCCGGTGCAGCAGCCGCTTCTTCCAACAATGGCATAGGCGTTGCCGGTGTCGCCGGCCAGGCCAAGATCATGCCGGTGCGGATTGCCGATGCCAACGCATACGCCTATTACAGCACTATCGCCCAAGGCTTGACCTGGGCCGCCGATAACGGCGCGCGTGTTGCCAATATCAGCTATTCCGGCGTTGCAGGCAGCGCCAGCATACAGAGCGCCGCGCAATACATGAAAAACAAGGGCGGCCTGGTCGTCGTCTCTGCCGGCAACAACGGCATTAACGAAAACATCACGCCGACCACCACCATGATCCCCGTCTCCGCCACCGACGCCAATGACGCCATGGCCAGCTGGTCCAGCTATGGCAGCTTTGTTGCCTTGTCGGCTCCCGGCACGTATATCTGGACGACATCGCGCGGCGGCGCTTACCAGCAATGGCAAGGCACTTCATTTTCCAGCCCCATTACTGCCGGTGTGGTAGCCCTGACCATGGCCGCCAACCCTGCCCTCACCAGTACCCAGGTAGAAAGCATGCTGTACTCCACTGCGGTGGATCTCGGCACTCCGGGCCGCGATATCTATTTCGGCTATGGCCGTGTCAATGCAGCCGGAGCAGTACAAGCTGCGGTAGCCGCCAAACCGGTAGCAGATACACAAGCGCCTACAGTGGCGATCTCCGCCCCTTTGGCTAATGCCACCGTGTCCGGCCTGGTCGCCGTCAATGTCAACGCTGCCGACAATGTCGGCGTGGCAAGGGTAGAGTTAAAGGTAAATGGCAGCACGGTTGCAGTGGACAGTTCGGCTCCCTTCGCTTTCAGCTGGGATTCCACAGGTGCGGCCAACGGCATGGCGAGCGTAGTAGCAGTCGCTTATGATGCCGCCGGCAACTTCACTTCATCGACTCCTGTTTCTGTGAATATATCCAATAGCGTGGTCATTGTTCCCAAGGACACTACCCCGCCGGTGGTTGCCATTACCAATCCGGTTGCAGGCAGAGTGAGCGGCAATGTCTCTATCAGTGTCAATGCTTCCGACAACAGCGGTGCAGCCGGCATTACCCAGTCTCTGTACATCGACGGCACCCTGAAGGCAACAGGCACCGGAGCAACGCTGGGATATAGCTGGAACACACGCAAGCTGGCATCCGGCACGCATACTATCCAGGCAGTAGCGAAAGATGCCGCAGGCAACACCAGCACCGCGACAGTAAAAGTAAATAACTAAGGTCCACAAAGCACCACACCGCCGTTCTTCAAAAAAAACTGGGCCTTTCGGCCCAGTTTAATTTGTTCTTCTTGTTCTCGATTGTTCTTCTTTTTCCCGCCCCGACTGACATTGAAAATGTCTTTTCCGCAGTAGATCAGCTCCTGCGCCTGTATGTCACCGCCAATCCCAGCAGGCCAAGGCCAAACAGTGCAAGGCTTGCAGGTTCTGGCACAGGCTCACCGCTTCCACCGCCGCCGCCACCGCCGCCAACCCCGCTCTGTGCGTCATGGGAGAACGGTGCCTTGATATCTTTATCCACCGAACCATCGGTCTTCAGATAAAGGTCGAAATGGATAGAATAAGCGGAATCCAGGCCGGTCGTATCTATCACGAACGGTACGAAGTACAGGCAGTTGCTCACGCAACCGGATGCCAAAGCGCCGGCAGGAGTGCTGGTGCTGGTGTCAAAGGCGGCAGTCTTCTGGCTCGCATCAAACTGGAATGAGAACTCCTTGAAAAAAGTGTCGAACTCGCCATGCGGCGGCATCCCCAGTGGGGAACCATAAGTCATGCCTGAGGACACATTGACCGTGTTGCCGGCAAACACGAAGGAACCTCCGCTGATCGGACTATTGCTGACCGGACCCAGATCGTTCACCGACCCATCGCCGGGGCCTCTTTCCAATGCGGCAGAAATATAGAAGGTATCGCCAATGCTGGCTTTCGTGCCGCTGTACAGCGCATCAAGAGTGAAGACATTCCCCGCTGCCAATGTCGTTTCCGTCGAGTTATTATAAGTGCCGCCACCGATGGTTAGTTGGAGCACAGGCAACGCGTAAGCACTCGATGCAAGGAAACTAAAAGACAATATAGCGCTGCCTAAGGCAACACGGGTTTCCTTTAACAATTTACACATGGCATTTCTCCTGGTTGTGTGGGCTTACACATGCATATTCCGTACCCGGGAGAAGATTTACCTGTCAGATCAGACAGGTAAATTTTATTGCAGCCAAAATTGAGACAGCACCGTAAAATTATTCGACACTTTCCGTTAACGGCGTGGAACAAATTCCTTATCAAACGGAACAATTCGAATAAAAATGCCGTTTCAATTCAGAAAAAAATGTATCATTTTTAATAATATAAATTATTTATAACAATAGTCGAAATTACAAATTTTCAGACTCGAGCGAAAAGCAAGTGGGCCAGCAGATTCCTGCTGCATGATGGTTTATTTTTTAATCACGCAAAGCAGGAAACAAGCCCATACGCAAGACTATAATCCCTGGGCTACCCGGCTATCGTATTTTGCCGCGCCAAAATTTTCCATACCGGACAGGCGGCGCGTTACGGCGATCGTCAGCAAGGCCAGTCCCAATCCCGCAACGGTGTCCACCAGGTAATGCCCTCCTTCGGTCGGCGTCGAAAGTATCATCACCGTGTTCACTATTACAGCAAGCATGAACAAGAGCCGATACGGCCGCAACACATAGGTAAGGATGACGGCCAGCGCCGCATGGTAGGAAGGGATGGAGATCAGGCCCTGGATATCGTCGATGTCGATCACCCGCATCGCACCGCTGCGCAACAAGTCGAAGTGCGACACTGTCTGCAGCTCGGCCTCGCTGCCCAGGCCATAGTAGGCAAAGGCACTATGCGCCGGAAAACCGGCAGAGATCAGCAGCAATAGCAGCGATGACAACATGATGCAGGTCACAAACTCGCGCAAATGCCGCTCCTGCCCGCTGAGGCCCAGCAGCCACGGAATCGCAATGAACTGCAGCAGCAGGCTGGCGTAGGCCAGCTTCAGGATTACATTGACAAGCGGGTTGCCGCGCACCCACAGAAAAGCATATACCCAGTCAAACCCGATCAGCGCATCCCAGGCGGCCAGCCTGGCATCCACCACAGGCGGATTCAGCGCAATGACCAGATACTGCAGCACGCCGGCTGCAGCGGTAAATGCCGATAACAGAAAAATGCAATACAAAGTCAGCCTGGCTCTTTGCGCATAAGGGCTGCGCGCCACTGCGGCATAACGCGGCAGCCTGCCGATAGCGGATAACAGACCCAGGCCCAGCAAGGCGGTAAAAAAAATCGCCAGGGAGCGGACACCGCTGACGGAGTAGTGCGAAGCAGACAACCAGATCGCATCCATAACGAAAACGGCCAGGGTCAGTGCCCACCTGAGCGCATCGCCTTGCGTCAATATTTTTATATTTTTTAGCATGTCACGAACCCATGGCCCTGGCTTGATCGCCGTCATCGGCATTTGGAACGGCGCAGACTTTTTGCCGGCGAAATGCGCATGTCACCGCAACACATATCACTCAGGCATCACTATTATTTTTGTGCAACAGATTGGCGTCGAGCAACATAATAAAAACGAGCGTTTCCCCAACAGGCACGGGCGAAATCCGGAATTTGCAACACCGCCGATAGCGCCAAATTTTTTGAATATATTTTATTTATTCCAAAAGCCCAAGCGCTTTTTTCAAATCGCACAAACCGTGGCGATTTTTGTAAATAATTGTCACACGCCAATGCAGCGATTTGTAATAATTTGTAATCGTGCCTACACTGATTTCGCAGGGAATGGAAAACGTGATGGCGAGCAACATCGTTTTTACGGGGCGCAAGCGGTGAAACGGAACTCTGCAAAAGCAAGGCTTGGTGTAGTTCACTTTTAAAAAAATAGGGAGTTAATCATGAATGCAATAAAGAAGTTCTTCAGGGAAGAGGACGGCGCAGCAGCGGTTGAATATGGCCTGCTGGTGGCACTGATTGCAGCGGTCATTGTTGGCGTTGTGAAAATTTTGGGCACAGTGATCCAGGGCGCGTTCAAAACAGTGTGCAACGCCATTAGTGCCGGTTCCTGCCCTTAAAAGGAAAACAGTCATGAACTCCATCTTGAAATTTTAAGGAGGAAGACGGTGCAGCAGCGGTTGAATATGGCCTGTTAGTGGCATTGATTGCAGCGGTCATTGTCGCTGTTGTGAAAATCTTGGGCACTGTAATCCTAGACGCGTTCAAAACAGTGTGCAATGCAATTAGTGCCGGTTCCTGCCCTTAAAAATATACCGAAGGAAAGTATCTTGAAGTTCTTTGGAAAAGAAAGCTTTACGACAGCGATTAAGCACGGATTGTTCTTTGCTTGATCGCTGCCTTCATCCTTAACGCCATAAGAAATTTGAGTATTCATGCCTAAGGTATTACAAGATGCGCGCATGGCACTTAGCAGTAGTGTTCGCAAAAAATGTAGTTAAAAATGCTTCGCCTGTTTGTAGCAACACGCTTGTTGCGCGCGGAGTTTAGTGCAATTGATGGAGTGGAATCATGGCACACCGGCTAATTTCGGCTCTACTAGAGTTCCATCGCAATGAAGAAGGCGCATCAGCCATTGAATATGCGTTGCTGGCATCCCTGATTGCCGCAGTGATAGCTGCAGTAGTCGGTCTTCTGGGCGCACAAGTCAAAGTTGCCTACTGTGCATTCGTAACTGCCATTGGCAGTAATTGCCCTTAGCCGTGTTGAAGTAGAAGTAGATGGAAGAATGAAGAAATTAGCGACATTAGCTTGCTGATCGCATTGCTGCGCGCCGGTTTCACAGATCATAGGTTTTCTTGTCGATAACAGAGAGTTCCTGCTATCCGGGTGTAGAACAAAATGGACATACTGAGCCCTGACCTGGTCGCCGACATCGTGGTCGGCCTGTTGTGTGCCCTATTGCTGATTGCAGTATGGACCGATGTAAAAGGCCACCGCATACCCAATCGCCTGGTGCTTGCAGGCGCCGCACTGGGAATTTTACTGAACACTTTTTTGCCCGAGGGCCGCGGCTTTGTCAGCGTCCTGCCGGGCGCTCTGGGTTTCTGGAAAGCCGTAGCCGGCTTGGCGCTGGGCCTGGCAATACCCTTACCCCTGTATATCTTGCGCGCGATGGGCGCCGGCGATGTGAAGCTGATGGCGATGGTCGGCGCATTCCTGGGCCCCCTTGCATTGTGCATCGCCGCCCTGCTGATTTTTATTACCGGCGGCGTGCTGTCGATGCTGACCGCGCTGCGCTACGGCACCCTGGGCCTGTTAATCAGCAATGTGCGCACCATCATGCTAAGCAGTTTTTTCAAGGCGGTGCTGAACGAAATGCCGGTGGTGGATAGCGCGCCTGTATCGGCCGGCAAGATGCCCTACGGCATCGCTATCGCCGTGGGAACCTATTTATACATCGTGCTGGCAAACAACGGCTACCTGGATTTTATCCGCTCCGTGTTTGTAAGGTAATTTAGATGTTGCAAAATTTATAAATGCAGTAAAGACTATCAATAAAGACTATCAAAGCTGGAAAGAACACCGTACTGCAAAGGGGGTGGATTCGTGGCGACAATAAGTTTGGTCGAAAATGTTGGAACAGATGCGAGCGGCACTCCCGCGCACGTCCTCCCGCAACCACGCACGGTAGAAGATACCGGCCTGGGTTTTCTATTCCTGACCGAACTGTCCTGCAAAATCCTGTTCCTGCGCGGCAGGACCAGCCTGCTGGACCTGTCTTCCCATGTCAAGCTGCCTGTCTCGGTGCTGGAAATCGTGCTCGATTTCATGCGCGCAGAACACCTGTGCGAGTTGGTCAGCCGCGGCGACAGCAGCGCCAGCACCTTCTTCCAGTTGTCCGATACCGGGCGCGCGCGCGCCAGCGATTACCTGCGGCGCTGCCAGTATGCGGGGCCGGCGCCGGTCAGCCTGGATGCGTATGCGACACAAATCCAGCGCCAGTCCATCCGCAAGCTGCGCTATACGCGTGAAATCATGGCCGCCGGATTTGAGGGCATCGTGATGCAGGAAAATGTACTGGACCAGCTGGGCGCGGCAATGAACTCGGGCCGCGCCATCATCATCTACGGCCCCGCCGGCAGCGGCAAAACCTATATCGCAGAACATCTGACCAGCCTGCTGTCCGATGTGGTCGCCATTCCCTATGCGATCCTGGTCGATAACGAGATCATCCAGATGTTCGATCCGCATGTCCATCAGCTGATGCCGCAGGCGGTTGCGCCGTCCACCAACCTGGCCCGCAAGCCCGGCGCCGACGCGCGCTGGCTGGTATGCAAGAGGCCGGTGGTGATTACCGGCGGCGAACTGACGATGGAAACCCTGGACCTCGATTTTGACGACGGCACCCGTTATTACCAGGCTTCGCCGCATGTGAAGGCCAACAGCGGCCTGTTCGTCGTCGATGACCTGGGGCGGCAAAAAGTCTCGCCGCAGGAATTGATGAACCGCTGGATAGTGCCGCTGGACCGGGGCCGCGATTACCTGACGCTGCATACCGGCTACAAGTTCCAGATTCCCTTCGATGTGATCGTGGTGTTTTCATCCAATCAGGACCCGGCCACGATGACCGATGAGGCTTTCCTGCGCCGCCTCGGCTACAAGATCCACATCGGCCCGCTGAACGAAGAACAATACCGGCGCGTCTTCAAGCAAGTATGTGCAGAACTGGCGATTCCTTTTTCCGATACGGCGCTGGACTACCTGCTGCAACAGCATCACTACAAGGAAAACCGGCCCTTGCTGGCTTGTTATCCGCGTGACTTGCTGGGCCAGATCAGGGATCTGGCCATCTATGAAAGCCGGCCGCCTGCGCTGACCACGGAAACGCTGGGCTGGGCATGGAGTAATTATTTCACGCCGGACCAGAGGGCGAACCTGCGGGCAAGCGGAACTGAACAATGAAACCTGGCAATGAAACTTGATAGCGGCAAACAACGGCCGGTTCGCAACTACGCAAACCGGATTAAAGAAAAGCAGGGGGAGCCATGAAAAGCAGCAGAGCACTTCTAATGATAGCCGCATCCATCGCCATCGCACTGGTGGCCGTGGTGTTGGCCACGCGCTGGATTTCCGAGCAGGCCAGCCTCGCCACCAATAAAGTAGTGGTTGCGGCAATTGACGTCAACCTGGGAACCCGGCTCACCCCCGAAATGGTAAAGCTAGCCGACTGGCCTGCCGGCAGTGTGCAGAAGGACAGCTTTAACGACATCAAGGCGCTCGATACCCGGGTGACCCGCGTCAGCCTGCAACGCGGCGAACCTTTGACAGAAGCCAAGCTGGCGCAGCGCGGCGCCACCGGCGGCCTGTCGGCCGTGGTGGCGGAAGGCAAGCGCGCGATGACAGTGCGCGTCAATGACGTGGTCGGCGTTGCCGGCTTTGCCCTGCCGGGCAATTTTGTCGACATCCTGGTCAGCACCCAGGAAGAAAGCAACAAGAGCGGCGGCAAGGATCTGAACATCTCCAAACTGGTGCTGGAAAGGATACTGGTGCTGGCAGTGGCGCAGGAAGCCAGCCAGAGCGATACCAAGCCCAAGGTAGTCAATGCCGTCACGCTGGAAGTGACCCCCGAGCAGGCGGAAAAACTGGACCTGGCGCGCAGCGTGGGCCAGTTGTCGCTGGTGCTGCGCAACCAGGTTGACCTGACCCCGACGCTGACCGCCGGCGCCACCAAGCAGAGCCTGCTGTATGCGCCAGCGTCGGCAGCGGCGGTAACGGTCGCAGCCGTGCAAAAGGCACCAATCGCCAGGCCGAGGCCGATAGAAACCAGGGTGGCCACTGCCGCCCGCAGCGAGGAGCATTGCCAGCAAATCATGACTGGCTCCGGACGTATCACGCAGTGCAATTAATCACCGCCGGTTACAGAAACAACCCAAAAATAACGCAAAACAACACCAATCAAAGTAAGCGCCGCAACGGGAGAATAAGATGAAGAAGAACCAGATGGCAGCGATAGGGAGTATCAGGTCCGGGCTAACTATTGCAGCAACCGGCACGGCACTTTGCATGTGCATGCCTGCGCATGCGCAAACCGGGGTGGAAACCGCGGTGCTGGTGAACCAGGCGCCCCGCTCTTCCCCCGTCAATCCCACAGCGATGGCGGCAGCGGCGCCGTCTGCCGCTTCGAGCAAGGGCACAGCAAGCAAAAGCACCGCGATGGCCGCACCGTGCGGCATTGCGCCGGCCTGCACCGGCGATTTCGCACCGACCAGGTATGTCAATATCCCAGAGGGAAAATCCGGCCTGCTTGACCTGCAGAAATTGAACCTGCCGACACCTGCGAAGCTATGCCTGAGCGGCGACCCGGAAGTGGTACAGGTCGAACCGCTGTTCTCCGCCGTGCCGCGCAGCAGCTTTTTCCTGTTCGGCAAAAACATAGGATCAAGCAACCTGATGTTCCAGAACAAGGATGGGCGTTGCGCGATGGTGGAAGTGACCGTTGCAGTGGATACCGGATCGGTGCAATCGAAGCTGGCGCAGCTGATGCCGGAAGAAAAAAACATCCAGGTCGGCGCCGCCGCCGACTCCCTGGTCTTAAGCGGCACAGTGGCGGATGTCATGGCGGCGGATAAGGCGGTCTCCATCGCCCACGCCTACCTGCGCAAGGACTGGCGCAAGGCCGGTGGCGCTGGCGGAGGTAGCGGAGGTGGGGCCGGCGCGGGTGGAGGTAACGGTGGCAGTGGCGGATCCGGCGGCAATGCCGCCGGTGAAGAACGTATCATCAACATGCTGGCGGTCGCCGCACCGCAACAGGTAATGCTGGAAGTCAAGGTGGCAGAAGTATCCAAATCCCTGCTTGACAAGCTGGGTGTGGGCGTCACGGCGCGCACTACCGGCGGCACCTGGGCGTATACGCTGCTCTCCAGCTTCCTGACCGGCTCCGGCGGCCTGCTGGACGCGAAAAAATCCAACGGCTCCCAGGTCACCCTGGATGCAGAAAAAGACGACGGCCTGGTGCGCTTGCTGGCAGAACCGAATGTGATGGCGATCAGCGGCCAGGAGGGCAGCTTCCTTGCCGGCGGAAAAATCTTTATCCCTGTCCCGCAAGGGAACGGCGGCGGCATCACGCTGGAAGAAAGGGAGTTCGGCATAGGCCTCAAGTTCACGCCTACCGTGCTGGCTGGCGGACGCATCAATATCAAGGTAGCGCCGGAAGTATCCGAGCTGTCGCCGACCGGCGCCACCCTCACCTCGCCCAATAGCAATAGCTCCAGCATCCTGCCGCTGATCACGACCCGCCGCGCCGCCACCACAGTGCAACTGCGTGACGGCCAGAGTTTTGCAATAGGCGGGCTGATCAAGAACAACACCACCACCAATATCAAGGGCTTGCCGATACTGGGCGAAATCCCGGTGCTGGGGGCCTTGTTCCGCAGCACCGCCTTCCAGCAAGACAAGACGGAACTGTTGTTTGTGATTACTCCGCACCTGGTGCAGCCTCTGCCGCCCAATTATGCACTGCCTACCGACGGCGTGATCAACCCTACCCGCGCCGACCTGTTCCTGATGGGCCGGATGGAAGGCAAACCGGCTGAAACGCCGCCGCAGGCAGCCAACCAGCCCGTTCCCCCGAGAGCCGCGCCTGACGCAGCGCCAAAAATGGACGAAGACAAATCCCAGCCCAAAGGCCCTTCCGGCTTTGAGCTGAAATGAGGAGATAGCCATGACCAACTTGAACCACGACGCGGGCGAAAATGCCGCATCTGCCCCCGCCGGATCACCGGCACCGGAATTACCGCAATTGTCCTGGCTACCCAGGCTGCCGGCGCTGCTTGGGCTGGCGGCACTGATGATGTTGACGGCTTGCGCACAGACCACGCCGCGCGCCGATGCCGCTTTCGGCGATACCGTCAGGATCGCCACCGCGCGGCAAACCATGTACCCGGACGCGTCCCAAAATACCGACCCGGTCAGCGGCATGGACGGCCGGGCGGCGCGCAGCGGACTGGAGCGCTACCACAAGTCCTTCAAGGAACCAACCCCGCATCCTAGCGTCTTTACCATAGGTGTAGGCGGCGGTTAAGCATCAAGGGCAGCACAGCAGCATAAGAAGCAAGGAGGTACCCATCATGAGACACCAATCGCCTGCTAACCACCCGCAACGCGGCGCTGTTGCGGTCATGCTGATAGTGTGCCTGGTCGCAATATTCGGATTTATGGGACTGGCTCTCGACCTGTCGCAAACCTACGACCGCAAGACGGAACTGCAGAACATTGCCGATGCCGCGGCACTGGCGGGAGCCAAGGAACTGAAAGGGACTGCAACCAGCATCGACAACGCCGTCACCCAGGCCAAGGCATTCGCCGTCAGCAACGCTTACAAATTCGGCAGCAACACCGCGACGCTGGATGATGCGGCGATCAAGTTCAGCGATTCGCCCGACACTCTCGATGCCAATTGGCTGGATATTACTACTGCAAAAGCCAGTCCGGTCTCCATATTTTTCATCAAGATTGATACCCGCGGCATCACGTCCACCTCGGGTGTGAATACCGTCAATACCAATTTCATCAAGGTCGTGTCTTCGGCATTGGCGACCACCTCGGCCTATGGCCGAGCAATTGCCGGCAGGTTCGCGCTGCAGGTAGCGCCGGTGGGGGTGTGCGCACTCAGCGCCACCAAGACCGCTCCGCTCGCGCATCCCGGCCCGCCCGCGATAGCGGACGAACTGATGGAGTTCGGCTACCGGCGCGGCATGGGCTATGACATCATCAACATCAACCCACTTGGCGCCTCAGCCAACGACTATCTTCTAAACCCGTTGGATATCGCGTCATCGGCTGGCGACAATAGTTGCTCGCCCAGCAATAATAATACGCCGACGGTGCGTCCTTACCTGTGTTCCGGTACGTCTAACATCATTACCTCCTTGCCGGGCTATGTATTTGCCAATACTGGTATGTCCGCAACGCTGAACAATGATTTCAACGCCCGCTTCACTACAGGGTCAAGCTGCACCGTACCGCCCGATGCGAATATCAGGGAATATCCGGCGAATAATACTGCCGCCACTGGTGATCCCACCGAATGGATGACCTCCCCGCTCGCCAGTGCCAGCGCGCAGACCGTCAAGCTGAATGCATCCAATGTGCCCTTTTATCTGACCGCGACACCAGCGCCTGCCGCCACCACGGCCGACGACTGGGGCGTGCTCTGGTCGTATAACCAGGCGGTGCAGTATGCGGCGCCGCACACGCCCTATACGACAGCTGACTGGCCATCCTTATATCCGACCACACCCGGTCCGACTCCAACTGCGAAGGCCGCCTACCCCGGCTCTTCGCAAAGCCCTTACGACCAGACCAGCGGTGCTTTTTACCTGGCAGGAACCGGGGAAAAGGACAGGCGCATCATGAACGTGGCTCTGATAGATTGCAACAGCCTACAAAAGAACGGTAAGTGCTCGACTCTGAAGGTGTTGGGCGTCGGCAGATTTTTCATGTCAGTACAAAGCGATGTACCTAAGCATCTGGATGCCGAGTTTGCCGGCCTGATTCCCGACGCGGAACTCACCTCTGTCATCAGGCTTTACAAATGAAGCCCATTGCCCACACCCTCAGACGGCGTCGCGCATCGCGCACACCGATCACACCGCAGCGCGGCGCCGCCGTGGTGGAACTGGCGATCGTGCTGATATTAATGACCTTGCTGTCCGCCGGCATTTTTGAATTCTCGCGCGCCTTCTGGTATTACAACGCGCTCGACAAGGCTACCCGCGACGGCGCCCGCTACCTGTCGGCACTCCCGCTTACCGAGTACGCCACCACCACCAAGACCACGGCCAATGTAACGGCCATAAAAACAATTGTGGTGAACACCATCAATGGCGCCAACCTCAATCCGGCGCTGACCAGCTCCAACGTCAGCGTCACCTGGGATTGCACTCCCCCATGTGGCGGCGGCAAGCAGCCGGTATGGGTCAAGGTCAGCATTACCGGCTATAGCATCACCTTGGGCGGCACACTGCCGCTCATCGGCATGGTAAGCGGAAACTCTGCCAGCGTCACGCTGCAGCCCGGCACACAGATGCGTTTCATGAACTAGGGCGCGATATGAAACCGAAAATGAAACATTCATCCCCACTCCAACGCGGCGCAACAACCGTGGAAATGGCATTGGTGCTGACTGTGTTCATCATCCTGCTGTTCGCCGCGGTGGAACTGGGCCGCGCGATGTATTTATGGAACACCTTGCAGCATGTCACGCGGCAAGCGGCGCGCGACGCCATCGTGACCGACTTCACGGATGCGGCTGCCATGACAGCCTTAAAACAAAACGCCATCTTCCGCACCAATGCGGGCTCGCTGATCGCCGCTGCGGAAATCACCGACACTGCCGTCAGGATTACTTATCACAGCATAGACAGCGCCGGCACGCTGCATGACGTGAGCGCCGCCGTTACCTGTCCGCCCAAAGTGATCACCGATTGCCTGACAGATCCCCATGGAGCCACCTGCATACGCTTTGTGCAGGCCCGCATCTGCGATCCGGCCAATGCTGCCGCATGCAACCCGATTAAATACCAGGCCATGATACTGCCAAGCTTTATTTCCGGCTTTGCCAATCTGTCTCTGCCGGTGGCGCCGTCGATGATGCCGGCTGAAAGCCTGGGGTTTCGGCCATCAATGCCGGGCTGCTGAACCGGAATTTAACAAGGGCACAGAATGAAGTACAGGATGTTGAACAAGGAAAAAGGCAAAGCAAACTGCGCGGCTTGCACGGCACAGTCCTGTTTTGCAACGACTACCGCAACCAGGATGTTGACAGGCGAAGAAAATGGACAAACCCAAGCTCACCTTAGTAGATGCAAACAATCTCAACAAGAAAGTAAGCGTCATGGATGAATTGCGATACATGGTGGTTTCTCCCAGCAGGCGGCACCTGGATGACATCGTGCACGTACTGCGGGGAGCGGCAGGCGCGTCCGAAATCGCCGTGATGGAGGGCGACTTGCCGCAATTGGGCAATCTTGCCGGCCAGACGGTGCCGGACGTGCTGATCGTGGACAGCAGCGGCGACGGCCGCGGCGACCTGGCTGCGATGGAAAGGCTGGGCGCACTGTATCCCACCATGTCTTTCATCGTGCTGCGCGAGCTGCAGTCGGCTGATTTCCTGATCCAGGCCATGCGGGCCGGCGTGCGCGAAGTATTGCCGCTGCCGCTGAATGCCGACGCCCTCAGCGGTGCGCTGCAACGCACGCGCCAGCACCTGGGATTTTCGGCAAACCGCAGCGGCAAGATACTCTCTTTTATCTCTTGCAAGGGCGGCAGCGGCGCCACCTTCCTGGCGGCCAACCTGGCTTATACGCTGGCAACCCAGTGCAACAAGAAAGTCGCCTTGTTCGACCTCAACCTGCAGTTCGGCGATGCGCTGCTATTCCTGTCGGACCACAAGCCGGCGGCGACGCTGGCCGACGCGGCGCGCGGCATCCACAGGCTGGACCCGGCCTTCCTGGCCAGCAGCATGGTGCAGATAACGCCTAACCTGGGTGTGCTGGCATCGCCGGAGGACCCGGCGCAAGCCACTGAAATCAAACCCGAGCATATCGACTCCCTGCTGCGGATGGCGCGCAACCAGTATGACTTTGTGATCCTGGACGTGGGCCGCAGCCTGGATGCGCGCACCATCAAGGCGCTGGACCACGCGGACATGATCTTCATGGTACTGCAGCTCACGCTGCCTTTCATCCGCGACGGCAAGCGCCTGGCAGAAGTATTTCGCACCCTCGACTACCCGAAAAACAAGATACACCTGATCGTTAACCGTTACCACAAGGGCGGCGACATCAACCTGGAAAACTTGCAGCAATCGCTGGGCAGCAAGGTCATGCGCACGATACCCAACCATTATGAGGCTGCGGCCGCGTCCGTCAACCAGGGCATACCGATCGCCAAGCTGGAAAAAAACAGCCCGGTGAGCAAGGCCCTGGCGGAATGGAGCGAAATGCTGGCTCGGGAGCCGGAAAAAAGCGAGGCCAGCTGGATCAAGCGCGTGTTCAAACGCGCATGAAATTGAAACGAAGGCCAGAAGGATCACCCTGTCCGACCGGCCAATCCGGATAGTATTTTATGCCGGCATGCCCCCGCAAAGGGGCAAAACCAGGTAGCAAGCAACGGAGTCATATCATGTCATTGCGAGACAGACTGGAAGCAAACCACAGCGCGGAAACCACCAACGCGCCTCCGACCCTGAACATGGTAACGACCGACAATCGCGCCTACCGCGAGCTGAAGACGCGCATCCATACCACGCTGCTGGACAGGATAGATCTGCAGGTAATGGAAAAGCTGAGCCAGGCCAGGCTGCTGGACGAAATGAAGAGCCTGGTGGAAGAGCTGCTGAGTGAAGAAAAAGTGGTGATCAATGACAGCGAACGCAAGAACATGGTGCGGGACATCCAGTTCGAGATGTTCGGCCTGGGGCCGATAGAGCTGCTAATGGCCGATCCCGCTGTCTCCGATATCCTGATCAACACCTACAAGCAGGTGTATGTGGAGCGTTTCGGCAAGCTGGAACTGACCGATATCTGCTTTAACGACAATGCCCATTTGATGAAGATCATCGACAAGATCGTATCGCGCGTCGGCCGCCGGGTAGATGAATCCAGCCCGCTGGTGGATGCGAGGCTGCCGGACGGCTCCAGGGTCAACGTTATCATACCGCCGCTGGCGATAGACGGCCCTATCGTGTCTATCCGTCGCTTCGCGCTGAAACCGCTGACGATGGATGACTTCATCCGCTTCCAGAGCGTGATCCCCGCCATGGCGCAGGTGCTGGAAGGCCTGGCGAAGGCCAAGGTCAACATGATCATTTCGGGCGGCACCGGCGGCGGCAAGACTACCCTGCTGAATATCCTGTCCGGCTTTATCAACGCGAGCGAACGCGTGGTTACCATAGAAGATGCGGCGGAACTGCAAATGCAGCAGCCGCATGTGGTCAGGCTGGAAACCCGCCCGCCGAGCATCGAGGGCAAGGGCGAAATTACGCAGCGCGCGCTGGTGCGCAATGCCTTGCGCATGCGCCCGGACCGCATCATCGTCGGCGAGGTGCGCGGCGCGGAAGCGATCGACATGCTGCAGGCGATGAACACCGGGCATGAAGGCTCGCTGGCGACCGTGCACGCCAACACGCCGCGCGACGCGCTGACCCGACTGGAAAACATGATAGGACTGGCGGGCATGAACCTGCCCTCCAAGGTAACCCGCCATCAGATCAGTTCCGCCATTACGGTAGTGATCCAGGTTGCCCGGCTATCGGACGGCAAACGCAAGGTAGTCAGCATCCAGGAAATTACCGGCATGGAAGGCGACATCATCACGATGCAGGAAATTTTTTCCTTCAAGCAGACAGGCATCAATGGCAACGGCAATGTGACGGGATATTTCTGCGCGTCCGGGGTGCGGCCGCGCTTTAGCGAGCGCCTGCACGTGCACGGCATTGACCTGCCGGACGCCTTGTTTGACCCGACCCGCCAATATGAAATCAAGGCCTGAGCGGGCACGGATGCGGTTTTAAAAGATGCAATTGAAGACGGGGGTGTGTCATGGACTATCTGTATATCTTCTTTGTAGTGGCAATCTTCATTGCAGTGGTGCTGCTGATTGAAGGTGTCTTCGTGACATGGAATTCGTCACGCGGGCCGGCGGCCAAGCGCATTTCGCGCCGCCTGCAAGTGATGTCGGCCGGCAGCCATGCCGGCCAGGCCAGCGTCTCCATCCTGAAGAAACGCATGCTCAGCGAAAGCCCTGGCCTGCAAAGGCTGTTGCTCCAGGCTCCACGCGTCCACGCGCTTGACCGGCTGCTGGAGCAATCCGGCATGAAACTGAATGTAGCCAATTTCTGCTTGCTGTCGCTGGCCTGCGGCGTGCTGGTCATGGCGGCGCTATGGTATTCGGGCGTGCCTGCTTTTTTTGCGATCCTGCTGGGGATCGCAGCACTGGGTCTTCCTCTGCTCTTCGTGCGCGGCAAGAAGAGCCGGCGCATGACCAGGATAGAGCAGCAGTTGCCGGATGCGCTGGACCTGATGGGGCGCGCCATGCGTGCCGGCCATGCCTTGCCGTCGGCAATCCAGATGGTCAGCGAAGAAATGCCCGACCCGCTGGCGGAAGAATTTCGCATCGTGTTCGATGAAGTCAATTACGGCTTTTCCATGCAGGATGCGCTGAAAAACCTGTCGACCCGCGTGCCCGGCACCGATGTCGGCTATTTCGTGGTGGCCGTGCTGATCCAGCGCGAAACCGGCGGCAATCTGACCGAGCTGCTGCACAATATTGCGACCATCGTGCGCGAACGACTCAAGCTGTTTGGACAGATCAAGGTGTTTTCTGCCGAAGGGCGGCTGTCTGCCTGGATACTGACGCTGCTGCCGGTGGGCCTGGCCGGCGTCCTGCAATTGGTCAACCCTGAATTCATGAGCCTGCTGTGGACCGACGAGATAGGCCGGAAGATGCTAGGCGGCATGCTGGTCCTGATGTTCCTGGGATCGCTCTGGATACGCAAGCTGATACGCATCAGGGTATGACACGGAACGCGGAATAAGCGCGACCGCATCCGAATGACAGGTAAGGGATTACAAGAATAGAGGGAGAGACATCGTGTCTGGCACTTATATTATTTTCCTGGTCGTATTCTTTCTGGCGGTGTTTGCCGGTGCAATGCTGCTGATGCGCTACCTGCTGCCCAACCCGGTACAACAACGCCTGCAAAAGCTTGACGACGGCCCCGTTAGCATCGGCGAACCGACGCCCGGCGCAGACTGGGTTGCCCGCATCGCCAAGATATCCAGCCCCCTGGCGAAACTCTCTATGCCGGACGAAGGCTGGGAAAAATCGCCGCTGCGGATACGCTTCATGAACGCCGGCCTGCGCAGCGAAAATGTGCCGGTGCTCTATTTTTCCGTCAAAACCATCCTGGCTGTCTCTCTGCCTGTGCTGTTGTGGCTGGTACTGCTTGTCTCCGGCACAGCACTCTCTTCCGACTCCATGCTGTTCAGCCTGCTGGTGGCGGCAGCGATCGGATTTTACCTGCCCAATTTTGTGATCGCCCAGATGGTCAAGGCACGCCAGCTGAAAGTTTTTGAGAGCATTCCGGATGCGCTGGACCTGATGACGATATGCATAGAGGCCGGCCTGGCGATGGATGCCGCGATCGCCCGGGTGGCCGGGGAAATGGCGACGGTTGCACCGGTCGTCAGCGAAGAGTTCCATCTGGTCACGCTGGAACTGCGCGCCGGCAACAGCAAGGAAAAAGCGCTGCGCAACCTTGCCATGCGCACCGGGGTGGAGGACGTGGATACGCTGGTGGCAATGCTGATCCAGGCGGAACGTTTCGGCACCAGCATAGGCGAAGCGCTGCGGGTACATGCCGAGCACTTGCGCACCAAGCGCCGCCAGCGCGCAGAAGAAGCCGCCGCAAAAATTGCACTGAAGCTGTTGTTCCCTCTGATTTTTTGTATTTTTCCGGCCTTGCTGCTGGTGCTGATGGGGCCGGCCATAATCCAGATTTATCACGCCTTTACGCCCGTGACTGCGGGCTGAACATAGGAAAAAACCGGATGTTTTAACCAATACGTTGCGGCAACGCTAATATTTCCGCGACCAAGCGAGGATGACAATCGTGAAAACAACAACGACGCAAAAAATAAAAACCTGTGCCTTGTTTTTAGTCGCGCTGGGCCTCAGCGCCTGCGGAGGCGGCAGCGGCAGCGGGGTAACGTCGCTTTGCTCACAGACCAACTTGAGCGCTTGCGGTGGTGGTACCGGGACAGGCGGAGGCACCACCGGCGGTGGGCAAACCACTGCCACGCCGAAGATGACGCTGACCCTGGTGGACCAGGCCGGCAATGCTGCGAACTTATTGACATCAAGCGGTACGCTGACAGCCAGGGTAAAGGTGACTAATGCTGCCGGCCAGCCTGTGTCGGGAGCGGTCATCCTATTCAGTATTGCCAACTCCAGCCTTGCAATCATCAACCCGGCATCCAACCTGAGTGATGCCAACGGCATGGCGCTGGCGACGGTCACACTGGCAGCGCCGGACGCGGTAGGCGCCACCACCATCCTTGCCAGCACTACCTACACCGACAGTTCCAGCGCCGCTGCCGTTACTTTATCCGGCAGCGCCAACTTCCAGGTCGGCAATGTACAAAATCCGCCGCAAAGCATCTTGCTGGTATCGATCAGCCCTGCGGATAAATCCATACTCTTGCAAGGCAACACTGGCGGTGGACGCGTGCAAACCGCGCAGGTTACCTTCAAGATCACCGATCTTAACGGTCTGGCGGTGGCTAACCAAAAGGTCAAATTCGCCTTCCAGCAAGCACCGGTGGATCTGACATTTGCCAGCGATACCGCAGTATCGGGCCAGGACGGCAATGTCACCGCCATTGTCAACTCCGGGAATACAGTGACCGTGGTCACGGTGATAGTGACGGTGGTCGATCAAAACAATAATCCTGTGCTGAATAGAAACGGATTGCCAATCACTGCCGTCTCCGATCAGATTACCGTGACCAATACGGTGTTGAATCCAGATGGCATTTCTATTGCGGCAAAAGTATATGCGCTTGAGGGAAGAGATGTCGTCGGTCTGACCACGTCGATAACGGTAGCACTGACCGACCTGCAAGGCGGCGCTATTACCGACGGTACCGCTGTTTCATTCACTACCAATGGCGGTGCAATTATCGGAGACTCCAATAGCGCCAAGTGCTCGACAAGAAACGGCGCCTGCTCTGTCCTGCTTAGCGGGCAAAATCCTCAGCCGCCAGAGAGCATATTGCACGCGGATGCGACTGTAGAACCTAAAACTGCTACCAGTATTGTAGGCCCGACAGATATTGACGTCCCCAGGGGAGTCGCGGTCATTGTCGCGTCCATGCAACTCAATGGCAGTATCAAGAAAAAACCGATACTGGTTGCAATGAGTGGGTCCTTTGCGTCCTATTTCGGTAATTTCAATGTTGATTTCACTACCCCGCAACCAAGCTGCGATACCAAAACCATCACGTTCAGTATTGCTGACGTGAACGGAAACATGATGCCGGTAGGCTCTACGTTCAGCATCACCGGGGCACTGAACGCGAGCGGAGTCATCGTTAATCCTGTCGTCAAGAATCCGTTCGGGGGACCAACCCGCGGGACTACGCACCAATTGCAAGTCACGCCTGGCGGTCAGATACCGTGCAATGTGGCAGGAACACGCACAGTGATTGGCAGCTTCAATTTGATATTGACGACCCCCTTTGGCGCTGAATCGCTGCCACAAATAGTAACGGCGACTTACAGGGCCAACTAATGCCATGCGTAGCCACAACCTAACCACGTAGGTGACGATCATGAAAAAAAACTACTACCTGCTGCCGCTGCTGGCCAGCCTCCCCGCGCTGTTCAGTTGCAGCACGCCCGCCACCAAGCCCACGCTGGCAAGCGCGCGCATAGAACCAGTGATGCAAACGAGCCGGCCGGATGACACTTCCCTCGGCTACTACCAGCTGGGCCGCTTTTACCAGGGCCAGAACCGGCTGGACCTGGCGGCGGAAGCCTATCGCAAGGCAATCGGGCTCAGCGCCAGCTTTGTCGAGGCCCATAATGCACTGGGAACGGTATATTCCAAGCAGGGCAAATATGAAGACGCGATTACCGAACTCAGCACGGCGCTGAAAATTGTGCCTGACCTGGCGC
This sequence comes from Betaproteobacteria bacterium, assembly GCA_013287275.1. Taxonomy (GTDB): domain Bacteria; phylum Pseudomonadota; class Gammaproteobacteria; order Burkholderiales; family Burkholderiaceae_D; genus Undibacterium. The sequence goes on along the minus strand of JABDED010000023.1, from coordinate 13,746 downwards.
GCGTCTATAACAACCTTGGCTATACCTACTACCTGCAAAATAATTTTTCCGAAGCAGTGACCGCGTACGAGAAGGCCATTGCGCTGGAGCCGGGCAACCCGCGCACCTACAATAATCTGGGCGCAGCGCTGGGCAAGCTGGGAGACGCCGAAAAATCGCGCCTGGCTTTTGCGCGCGCGGAAGAACTGAATTCACCCACCGCGGCGGCCACGGCCAACAGCGAGAAAGTGCTGCCAACAACCCAGGCCCAGGCCGAAACTCAAGCCCCAACCCCGGCCCTGGTCCAGGTGGACAGGCAGGAACCGTCCAATGTCCCCGTACCGATATCGATAGCCGGCGCAAGCGTCGCCTATCAATTGCCGACGGCGCACGAGAGCATCGCCCTAGCCTTTAACAACAGTGCCGGCACGGCGCTTGCCGAGATCGGCATGCCGGCAGATCTGCCTGAACCACACAACCTGCTGCCCTTGCTGGCGCAGCCTAGCGGCCAAAGATCCGACGCTGCGGCCTTGCCGTTGTTGAACCTGAAAGCCGACCGTATAGTCAGCAAGCTGTTCCCCGCCGCTACCGCTGCCTCTGCTGATACGGAGATCAGCTATCGGCCCGCCGGCCAGGTTGAACCGGCCAAGGCGTACAGGCTGGAAATCGCCAACGGCAACGGCGTTACCGGGCTGGCGACAAAGGTGAGGAAAACGCTGGCGCTGCAGGGTGTGCCTGCCGCCAGGCTCACCAATATCAAACCCTATAGAGAGCCGCAGACGCTGATACAGTACCGCGCGGCTTATATGGAACAGGCGCTTCTACTGAGCAAAAAATTCCTGAAAGCGCCGAAGCTGGTGCAGGACGAGCATCTGCGCAGCAGCTCGGATCTGAGGCTGGTGCTGGGCAAGGATGTGGCCACGCAGGTCGCCTTGTTTGGCCCGGAGAGCGTTGAAGGCAGCATGCGCCTGGCCTATAACACTCCGTAAACCGACGCTGCGCACACACTGCACTTGTACTACAGAGGGACGGCAGTTTGCCGTCTTTTTTATTTGCCGCCGGCAAGCTTGCATTTTATTTTTCATGCTTGCTGTTTTTGTGTCATCATTATCAATAAGTTATCATTTCTTGCTTATCAATTGATGTGTGACATGGAGAATGTTATGGCTACCAATGGCGCTGACGCACAATTACCGCTGTCCCTGCTCTCGCCATGGCTGGCCATGATCAATGCCTTGCAGCCTGCGGCCTCAACCGCCCCGGGCGCTACTTTCACCCAGCCCATCCTGCCCTGGACTTTCGGCAACGTCATCAATGTCACGGACCAGAATTCCAGCGCGCCGGACGTGGAACGCGACATCGTTGCAAAAGACAGCTATGGCCGGCAATTGGGACGCTTGATGGATGCCGTCGCGGTACTCATAGAGCAAAGGCCGAAGAATGCGCCGCGCGACCAGGCGCTGGATGACTTGCTGGCGCTGCACCGCAAGATAGACGGCATCAAGGCACAAACGGCCGCATCGCGCTTAGGCCGCATCAAGGCTGACCTGTCCAAGCTGGAGAAAGAAGATCCTTCCCAGTACAAGGAACTGCTCGCGACGCTGCAGGCAAGGCAAAAATCCAAATAAAGCCTACGCGGCACATTTCTTAAATTAAAATAGCGGCTTCCCGTAGCTATGGCAATAGCACCCGGCCATGCTCGCCTACCCTATTCTCCTGAAAAACATGACACTATCCCGTCGTCAGTTCGCCCAGACTTTGGCCGCCGCCAGCGGCTCGCTCGCACTTGGCAGCGCCGCTGCCCAGACCCTGCCCGGCCCGCGCCTGGCGCCTATTTATCCGAAGCGCCTGAAACCGGGCGATACGATAGGCCTGGTCAGTCCCGCCGCCGCAACCTATGAGCGCGAACCGGTGGAAATCGCCATTGAGGCGATACAGGCGCTGGGCTTCAAGGTCAAGCAGAGCCCCTATCTGCGCGCCCGCTACGGCCAGTTTGGCGGCACTGACGCGCAGCGCGCAGAAGCGATCAACAGCATGTTCGCCGACAATAGCGTGGACGGCATATTGGCGCTGACCGGCGGCTCAGGCTGCAACCGCATCGTCGACAAGCTGGATTATGCGATGATACGCAAGCACCCCAAATTCTTTGGCGGCTATAGCGACCTGACTTCGCTGATCAATGCGATACAGGTGCAGACCGGGCTCGTCACCTTCCATTCGCCGGTGGGCGCGTCGGAATGGAATGAGTTCAGCGTATCGCATTTCCGCTCCGTCGTGATGGATGGCCAGGCTGCATTGCTGCAGAATCCCGACGCTGCCAAACAGCGCGGCGACAACCTGGTGCAGACCGAGGACAGGATACATACCTTGCGCGGCGGCCGCGCGCGCGGGCCGCTGGTGGGCGGCAACCTGGCGGTGCTGACCTCGCTGGCCGGATCGGCCTACTGGCCGAACTTTCGCGGCGCCATCCTGTTCATAGAAGAGGTCAACGAGTACATCTACCGGGTCGACCGCATGCTGTCGCAACTGCGCATCGCCGGCGCGCTGCAGCAGGTCAGCGGCGTCGTGATCGGCAAGTTCACCAAATGCACGCCGGGCGAAGGCTACAGCACGCTGACGCTGGACGAAGTCTTTGACGATTATTTCCTGCCGCTGAACGTACCGGTATTCCGCGGCGCGATGATAGGCCACATTAAACTCAAATTTACCCTGCCGGTCGGCGGCGAGGTCGAGATGGATGCCGATGCGGGCAGCATACAATTGCTGCGCCCTGCGGTGGTCTGACAAGACTCAAACAAACTTCCTGCGATGGCAGCAGGGATAAATGCCCTTCGCCTCTCATGCGAAGGCCTGTGCGGTGCGTTACGCTTCGCTAACACACCCTACGATATGACGGGACTGTAGGGTGCAATCGCCTTGGCGTATTGCACCAAATGAACCACTGTCGATCAATCCTCACACGACGGTAATGCAGCTGCTTCGACCGCCCAACGCGTAACGCGTAACGCACCGTATGCATCCCACGTGAGGAGACTTCAACCAACTTCCTGCGATGGCAGCAGGAATAAATATTTTTCGCCTCTCACGCGAAGGCCTGTGCGGTGCGTTACGCTTCGCTAACGCACCCTACGATATGACGGGACTGTAGGGTGCAAGCCTTGGCGTATTGCACCGAATGAACCACTGTCGATCAATCCTCATACGACGGTAATGCAGCTGCTTCGACCGCCCAACGCGTAACGCACCGTATGCATCCACGCGAAAAGGCTCCAACAAATTTCCTGCAATCGCTGCAGGAACAAATAACCTTCCCTTCTTATGCGAAGGCCCGTGCGGTGCGTTACGCTTCGCTAACACACCCTACGTTTCCACATTGTGGCGACCGTCAACTAGCAAGCGCAACCAAGTCTTTCGGATCGATGTCCGGCAGGTTCGCATACACTTCCTGTATCGTCGCATAAGCTGTCAATGCCTTCACCACCTCCGGCAGCGGCTCGGACCAGCGCCCGGGGATATCCTGCTCCTCGTTGGAGGCAATCGGAAACGCGAGTTTTTCCAGCGGCGGGCAGAAGCCTGCATCTACGCCGGGCTTGTTGCCGCGCGCATCCATCCGGTACCAGCCGTATTCTTCCAGGTGCACTGCATTCAGGCCATGCAGGCAGTATGGCGGCCCTTCAGCGCCGAGCGCCAGGCGCTGGTAGCACAGGGCCGCCGGCACCGCATTGGCGCGCAGCAGCGCTGCCAGCAGATGGCTCTTTGCGTAACAGTATCCGGTGCCATATTGCAGCACGTCGGACGCGCGACAGGTGACCGGATTCATCTGGTAGTCGGAGCTGTGCTTGATTTCATCGCGGACGAAATTGAAGCAGCGTTCTACCATGTCCAGCAGCGACGCTGCACCGGATGCAAGTTCGGCCGCTTTTTCGACTATGGACGGGTGTTGCCAGTTGATGTATTCGCTGGCGGCGAGATATTCTTGCATGAGGGATGTGATGATAAGTTTGAGCGGGAATGCGATTCTTGCACATCCCCGCTCACTTAAACGAAAACTGAAGCGTAGGGTGCGTTAGCGCAGCGTAACGCACCAATCTTCGCCGGAGAGTGATACGGTGCGTTACGCTGCGCTAACGCACCCTACCTGATGTAAGCGGTTTTTACACCAGTCTCGAACTCAGCGACCATTAGGCTCCGATAGCCTTGGCCAGCGCCAGGCCGCTCAGATAGGCGTTCTCTACCCTGCCGCTGCCGTCCAGGCCGACTGCAAACCAGTCGCCGCATACGCCTATGCGCTGCTTGCCGTTCCACAGGCAATCCTCGCCCAGCGGCTGTACCGCCTGCGAATACCGCCAGCGGTGCACGACTGCATGGATGGGCTGTATATACGAGCCGGTTGCTTCGTGGAAGGCTTTACTCAGTTTTTCCTTCACGCGCTCGGGATCGTCTTCCAGGTGTTTCAGGCTCCAGGCGGCGGTGGCATGGCAAACCCAGCGCTCGCCGGCCCGGTGCGAGGGCTTGGCGGTATCGCGCGCGATCCAGCCGAGGCGGGAATGGTTGAGCCAGGCGCCGTCATATTCGAGCTCCAGCGGGGCCTGGAAGCCCAGCATCAGCGTCCAGCATGGCGCCAGCCTGGCCTTTTGCGCCTGCTTGGCAAAGGCCGGAGCCAGGTTCAGCAATGGAATCGCCTGGTCCGCCGGCATCGCCAGCACTACTGCATCAAACGGCCCTGCAGTGGCATTGACTGGCGAGGTATCGGCCTTGACCGACAGCAGCCAGCGTTTGTCCATCAGTTCTACGGCGACCACTTGCTGCTCCAGCCTGACATCCAGCCCGTGCGCCACATGCTTGCCCAGCGAGCTCATGCCGGGCACTGGCACAAAGCGCCTGGTGCCGTTGCCGGCCGGTTTGCTGGCGCCGCCATCCAGGCTGGCCAGCTTACCCTCCCATGGGGCGACCCAGCCTACCTTGCGCCAGTCGGCGACTTCTTTCTTGAAGCGTTCCGTGGTCGCGGTGAAATATTGCGCGCCATGGTCGAATCCACCCAGTTCGGTCTGGCGCGTACTCATGCGGCCGCTGACGCCATGGCTCTTTTCATACACGGTGACGTGATGTCCCTGCGACTGCAACTGGCGTGCGCAAGTCAAACCGGAAATACCTGCTCCTACGATGGCAATATGCATGGTGGCTTATCCTGTATGTGATTGAATGCCGTATATGGCATAAATGGTGGAGGCAAAAACGGCAACAAAAAACCGCTCGGGCACTTACGCGCCGCGAGCGGTTTTGTCGGATTTGTCTGGCATCAGTTGGTGGACTCGGCCGGCTTATTCTTCATTCGCTTCTACCGGCCAATCCCGGATATAGGCTTTCAACATTTTATTTTCAAAACTTTGCGCCTCCAGCACCGCCCTGGCGACGTCATAAAACGAGATCACGCCGAGCAAGGTCTTGGCATTCATCACCGGCAGGTAGCGTGAATGCTTTTCCAGCATCATGCGCCGCACTTCGTTGACTTCGGTATCCGGCGTGACCGTCAATGGGGCGTCGTCCATATGCCTGCGCACCGTGCCGCTGCCCAGGGCGCCGTTATTTTTATGGATGGCCTTGATCACTTCGCGGAAAGTCAGCATACCTACCAGGTCGCCATACTCCATGACCACCAGGGAGCCGATATCCTTTTCTTCCATCGCATTGACGGCATCCACGATAGGCGTGTCGGGAGTCACTGTAAACAGGATGTTGCCCTTAACCTGAAGAATTTCAGAGACTTTCATGTTTCCTCCTTTTACACGTCTTTATTATAGGTATTGATTGCAATGTATCCCAAGCATCAGAAAAAATCTAGCGCTAATCAAAGCGAAGCGTCCGGGCCATGCCTGCAATAGCAGGCAATGCAACAATATTACACTTGTTTGCCAAAGTTTTCTTGACGCCGCTGTTTGCCCCGCATGCTCAAAAACAGGCGGATAAATGGTAGCATTGGCGCACTGCAATTAGGAGAATAACATCATTATGAGCGGCCCCCACTATCCAGGCTTCGACACCCTGTCCCTGCACGCTGGCGCAGCACCCGACCCGGCGACAGGCGCGCGAGCCACCCCTATCTACCTGACCTCGTCCTTTGTGTTCAAGGACTCCGACCATGCGGCCTCGCTGTTCAACATGGAAAGGGCCGGCCATGTGTATTCGCGCATTTCCAATCCCACCAATGCGGTGCTGGAAGAGCGCATTGCCGCGCTGGAAGGCGGTGTCGCAGGCATTGCCACGGCCAGCGGCCAGGCAGCGATGCACCTGGGTCTGGCGACCATCGCTGGCGTCGGCTCCCACATAGTGGCATCCCGCGCGCTGTACGGCGGTTCGCAAAACCTGCTGGCCTATACGATGAAACGTTTCGGCATAGAAACTACCTTCGTCGATCCGCGCGACCTGGACGCCTGGCGCAAGGCGATACGCCCGACCACCAAGGTCCTGTTCGGCGAAACCCTGGGCAACCCCGGCCTGGATGTGCTGAACGTGCCGCAAGTTGCTGCCATCGCGCATGAAAACTACCTGCCGCTGATGCTCGACTCCACCTTCACCACGCCTTACCTGCTGCGCCCGTTCGAGCATGGCGCCGACCTGGTGTTCCACTCCGCCACCAAGTTCCTGTGCGGACACGGAACCGCCATCGGCGGTTTGCTGGTCGATGGCGGCACTTTCGACTGGCAGCAAGCCTATGAAAAAACCGGGCGTTTTGCCGAACTCTGCGAGCCGTATGACGGCTTTCACGGCATGGTGTTTTCGGAAGAATCGACCGTTGCCCCATTTGCACTGCGCGCCAGGCGCGAGGGCCTGCGTGATTTTGGTGCAGTAATGAGTCCGCATAATGCCTTCGCCGTGCTGCAGGGCATAGAAACCCTGGGCCTGCGCATGGACAGGCATGTGCAAAACACCCGCAAGGTGGTCGAGTTCTTGGTCGCCCATCCAGCGGTGGAATCGGTTTCCTATCCGGAGCTGGATTCCCATCCTGATTATGAACTGGCCAAAACGCTGCTACCCAAGGGCTGCGGCGCCGTGTTCTCGTTCAGCATCAAGGGCAATCGCGCGGCGGGGCAACGCTTTGTTGAATCGCTGAATGTTTTTTCCCATCTGGCCAATGTGGGCGATGCCAAGTCGCTGGTCATCCATCCGGCATCCACCACGCATTTCCGCGTGCCTGCGGAGCAATTGCTGGCTTCCGGCATTACCGAAGGCACGATGCGCCTGTCGGTAGGCCTGGAAAATATTGACGACTTGCTGGAAGATCTGGCGCGCGGCTTGAAAGCCGCCCAGAAAGGGGCTTGAGATGTTATTGAATGTACTGGGGCATGATGCCTACTGCTATACCGGAGGCAAGGACTTCAATCCGGACTTGCCTACCGTGGTTTTTATCCATGGCGCACAAAACGACCATTCGGTGTGGATCTTGCAGACCCGCTATTTCGCCCATCACGGCTTTAGCGTGCTGGCGGTGGACCTGCCCGGCCATGGCCGCAGCAAGGGCACCGCGCTGACCAGCGTGGAGCAGATGTCAGACTGGCTGATTGCGTTGCTGGATGCCGCCGGCGTACGGCAAGCCAGCCTGATCGGCCACAGCATGGGCTCGCTGATTGCGCTGGAAACCTGTTCCCGCATCAAGGACCGTATCGCCAAACTGATGATGGTAGGCACTGCCTACCCTATGAAAGTATCGGATACCCTGCTGAACGCGGCCAGGGACGAAGAACAAGTTGCGATAGACATGGTAAATATCTGGTCGCATACCAGCATTGCGCACAAGCCGTCCTGCCCCGCCCCTGGTTTTTATGTGATGGGCGGCAGCCAGCGCCTGATGCAGCGCATCTCCAAGATCAATCCCGACAAGGTGTTTTACACCGACTTCTCCGCCTGCAACGCCTATGCTAACGGTGAGCAGGCAGCGCAAGCTGTGGCTTGCCCCACCTTGTTATTGATGGGTAAGAAGGACATGATGACGCCGCCCAAGGCCAGCGCAACCCTGACCAAGGCCATACCGCATGCAAGGGTCACGACGCTGGAAAACTGCGGCCATTCGCTGATGGCGGAGCAACCGGACGCGGTGCTGGCAGCACTCTATTCATTTGCAAAGGCATAGGTTCAGGAATGGCATTGGCAATGACGATGGAAAGCTGGCTATTGTTTACAGCGACGGAGGCGGCGTTGTCGCTGTCGCCGGGGCCGGCGGTAATGATGGTGGTGGCGTATGGAATTTCCCGCGACTGGCGCACTTCGCTGTTTGTCACGCTGGGGATATTGAGCGGCAACGCGATCTATTTTGCCGTATCGGCAACCGGCATAGGCTCGCTGATCCTGGCATCGCCGACGCTGTTTATGGCGATAAAATGGCTGGGGGCGGCCTATCTGGTGTATCTGGGCCTATCGGCCATCTTCGGCCGGCCATCGCCGATCACGATCTCGCGCATAGAAGGAAGGCCGCTCAGCGGACGGCGGATTTATGTCAGTGCCTTGATGTTGCAGTTGACGAATCCCAAAACCTTGCTGATGTTCGTCGCCATCTTGCCGCAATTCATCGACCCGCACCAACCGGTGGGCCTGCAGATGAGCATACTGGCAGCCTGCTCGATCATCCCCGAGTTTTTTATACTGCTCGGATACGGCATGCTGGCCAGCAAGGCCAGCCACTGGGCTACCCAGCCCAAATATAGCGTGATTACCGAAAGGATAGCCGGTACACTGGTATTGGCAGCCGGAGTGCTGGTAGCCGCCGTATAGGAAGAGATTTGCGAGGAGACCGACATGACAAAAAAATACACCAGCTTTGCCGAATTTTATCCGTTTTACCTGAGCGAGCATTCAAACCGTACTTGCCGGCAGCTGCATTTCGTCGGCTCCAGCCTGGTGTTGAGCACCGTCGTTCTCGCCCTCGTGACCGGCAGCGCCGCATGGCTGCTGGCCGCGCCCGTATGTGGCTACGGTTTTGCATGGGTGGGCCATTTCGTATTTGAAAAAAATAGGCCTGCCTCATTCAGCCAGCCGCTGTATTCTTTCATGGGCGACTGGGTCATGTACTGGCAGCTGCTGACCGGAAAAATTTCTTTCCAGCCGGCCTGATTTCCTTTCGCAAGCGACAATCGGGCTTCTCAGGCAGCGGTCAGCTTGCCGGCCGTAGTCCGCTCTGCCTGGCCGGGCCGGGCCGGTTCCGGCAAATTGCGCTTGATATTGGCCAGGTAGTCCGCACGAAAACGCCTTAGCACGTAATCCTTGAAGTTGTTTTTTTCCAGCGCCTGCCAGGCCTGCTGCCGGGCCTGCCCGGATTTTTCTATCGCCCGCTGGATATTGCCGGCAGAAATATCGGCCTGCGCCTTGCTCATCATTTCATAACCGTACAGGCGCATATAATCCCTGGTGATGGTTTCTATCAACTCTATTTCATCCGGGCTCAGTTGCTGTTTGAACTTATCCTTATTGGCAATGATGGGTGGAAAGCAGTTCGACTCCCACAACGCAGACATGCTGGATATCTGCTGCGCTTCCTGCGACTGCGCAACATCCAGCATTTCCGGCAGGAAGGCAATGCCGAAAAAACTGCAGATGCTTTTCAGCACCGCTTCCTGGTTGCCCAGGAAATCTTCATAGCGTATCGTCAATACCTTGTCCGGATGCCGCTCTATCAGCGATCTTGCGGCCCTGTGCGCCTCCAGCCAGGCGACCGCATTCAGGCCGGCGTCATAATCGTGGATGATGGCGCGGTTCATTGAGGCGACCTGCGCCCGCGGATCACGCACGACATTCAGGAACAGCATGTCTGGAAACAGGCTCAGGAGTTCTTCCGCGTAATGCACGCTGTCCAGCGATTTATCCATGACGATGCTGGCTTGGTGCTGCTCGCCGCTACGCAGCAGCAGCTCCCACAATATGCGGTGCACGCTGCGTGTCTGCTCGCGCAGCGCCTCGAAAATTTCTACCGGATCAAAAACGATGTCCTTCCATTTCACCATGCTGGCGGCTTGCAGGCCGATGATATCGACCACCAGTTTGAAATAGGCCTTGTCATCGGCAAGGTCGCCGTAGCGTTCCAGCAGCGGCATGAAGTCGACGATATGCAACGGATAAGGCGAATAAAACTGCGGGCTATTGTTCAAACGCAGCCGCAGCGCATGGCTGCCGCAACGGCGCAAGGGGATCATCAATACGGGGCGGGGCCTGGACTTGAGCGGGGCCGAGCCCGCGGCTTGCATCTCATTGCTAAAGTTCGATGTTTCCATGCTTGCTCCCTCGACAAAACCGTTTCAGGCAAGAACAGCTGCAATCAGAAATAAGAAAAAAACCTTGTAACAAATGCATCCAGGTCGCAGGTTTCCAGCGAGTTGATCCCCCCTGCAGCCTGCCTGCCGCCGCCGGTCGTAAAGGTCGAACAAAAACCGTGCGCGGCTTTTTGCTCGGGTGCGGCGGAACGGACGCTGACTACGAAACAGCCATCGGCTTTTTCCGTCAATACGGCGATCGATTTATCGCCGCACTCGATCGCCAGCTTATTGGCGAGCAGGCCCGATATGCGCCGTGCCCACGGCTGGTTCGGCAACACATAGATGGCGCCGTTGGCCTGCTGCCAGCGCGGCTGCAAGCCTTCCAGCAAGCCCATGTCTTGCTGGTAAGCCCGCTTCAGCAGTGAAAAATTGGCAGAACTGGAGATAAAATCAAATGGATCTTCGTATTGGTGCACATCCTGGTAGAGCACGGCAGGCGGCACGTGCAGGTCTGCCAGGCTTTCGCCATAGGCGTTGTAGTTCAACAAATTTCCTAGTTCGCAGAGCTGCGCGCCGGCGGTTTCCGACAATCCGGCCTGCCTGGCCATGCCGTCGGCCACGCCGACCAGGTTGTCGCCATAGGCAGCCGTCAGCGCCCACAGCCGGTATCTTCCCTGCAAATACCGGTCAACCAGGATGCTGGTGCAGACCTCGGGCACTTCATCCCAATGCAAGTCCAGCCCTGGATGGCTGAACGCAAGGCGGGCCGAATGATGATCGAAATAAGTGATATTGACTCCCTGCTCCAGCAAGGCCTTCAGCGCCTGCAGGTTGGAATCCAGAGAAATATCGAGTACGCATACCCTGCTACCCGAGGTACAGACTGGCTGCTCCGGGGGCGGGGACAATAATTTCGATAGCAACTGGATATCGCGCTTGACGCCGGTGACCAGCCTTGCATCGCGCGGCTCGGCCAGCCGCAGCTGATGCAAGGCGCAAATGCCGTCGGCATCGCCATTGAATACGTCAAAGTCGCACTGGCGCGAATTGGGGATGGCTTGAAACGGTTTCATGCAAAATCACCTGACAAAACTATGCTCCTTCAAATATTGACATAACTTGGCACTTGCTGCATCCACCGGCACGGACTCGGTATTAAGCTCCATCGCCGGCGCCTGCGGCGCTTCATATGGGGAAGAGATTCCGGTAAATTCGCGGATCTCGCCTGTTCTCGCTTTCTTGTACAAACCCTTGGGATCGCGGGCTTCGCATACGCCGGTCGACGTGCTCACGTACACTTCGATAAAGCGCTCCTTGCCGATGATGTCGGCAGCCATCTTGCGGTCAGCACTGAAAGGCGAGATCAGGGCTGCAATCACGATCAGCCCGGCTTCATTCATCAGGTAGGCCACTTCCGCCGCGCGCCGTATATTTTCGTGGCGGTCGGCCGCGGTAAATCGCAGGTCGCGATTGAGATGATGCCGCAGGTTGTCTCCATCCAGCACATAGCAGCTTTGCCCCTGCCTGAGCAAATCCCTTTCCAGTGCGCTGGCAATGGTCGATTTGCCGGCCCCGCTCAATCCGGTGAGCCAGATTGTAGCCGGGCGCTGCCTGAGTATCGCCTGGCGGGCGTCGGAAGAGACCAGGCCGGGATGCCAGGAGATATTCGGCGTCAGTGCTTCATTTTTCCTGGCCGCCGGTGGACCCGCCGCATCCGTGCCGGCATTTTTCGCAATCTCGCCCTGCCCCGCCGTTTCGCCTTCCGCCGGGACCAGTCCTTGGGTTCGTCCGTCTATCAACATGTCTTGCTCCGCAAATGTCACAGTTGGCCCGCGCTGGCCCGATTCAGTAATTTCCTGCACTGCCCGACACATTAGCGCCCAGGCTGGATTACAGGTGTTACGGATTGCATCAAAGAGTACCAACCCGCCGCCAGCCGCGCCGCGCATACTCGTTCACGATTAATCGCGCCAGCGCTCAAAACTCTTCCCAGTCCTGATCGGTGCTCGGCTTGGCGTTGGCCACACGCCGGATTTGCTTGAGCCCCGGGTTTGGCGCTGCTGCCTTTGCCTTTTTGGCCAGAGGCAGGATATTTTCCCTGGCCGGAGAACGTGCACCTGTCAGCGCCGCGGCCCTGGTCGGATAAACGGCCTGCGCTCCGCCAAGCCTGAACGTGCTGACCACGTCGGCCAGGCTGTTGGCCTGGTTCTGCAGCGAACCGGCCGCCGCCGCCGCCTCTTCCACCAGCGCGGCGTTTTGCTGGGTCATGTCATCCATCTGCATGATGGCTTCATTGATCTGCTCTATGCCTGAAGTCTGCTCGTGGGTGGCGGACATGATCTCGTTCATGATATCGGTCACGCGCTTGATGCTGGCGACGATCTCCTGCATCGTGGCGCCGGCCTGGTCGACCAGCGTGGCGCCGACATCCACCTGCTGCACGGAATCATTGATCAGGGTTTTGATTTCCTTGGCCGCCTGTGCCGAGCGCTGGGCAAGGTTTCTGACTTCTGTCGCGACCACTGCAAACCCCCGTCCCTGCTCGCCGGCGCGGGCAGCCTCCACCGCCGCATTCAGCGCGAGGATATTGGTCTGGAAGGCAATCCCGTCTATCACGCCTATGATGTCGACGATTTTTTTTTGGAGGAATCATTGATCGACCCCATCGTGCCTATCACTTCCGCCACGACGGCCCCGCCCTTGACCGCCACTTCGGACGCCGATACCGCCAGCTGGTTTGCCTGCCGCGCATTGTCGGCGTTCTGTTTCACCGTAGACGTCAATTCTTCCATCGAAGAAGCGGTCTCTTCCAGCGAGCCCGCCTGCTCTTCGGTACGCGAAGAGAGGTCCAGGTTGCCGCTGGCTATCTGGCTGGAAGCGGTGGCGATGGTGTCGGTGCCGGTACGTACTTGCCCGACTATATTGGCCAGGCTGTCGCGCATTTCTTTCATCGCATGCAGCAGGCTGGTGTTGTCATTGGCGGCCACCTTCACATCGACTGAAAGGTCGCCGGCGGCAATCTGGCCGGCGATGTCGGCCGCATATTGCGGCTCCCCGCCCAGTTGTTTCAGCAGGCTGCGGGTAATCAGCACGGAAGCGACGGCTCCCGCCAGCAGCGCTATCGCGCCGAAGACGAACATGGAAATGCGCGCACTGTCATAGGATTTTTCTGCATCCAGAATGGCCTGGCTATTCTGCTTTTCTTCCATGCCGAGGAATTCATTCAGCATGTCCCACCATTTTTTCTGCACCGGCCGGAACTCGAAGCGCAACAGCTTGTAGGCGTCGTCGCTCTTCTTCTGCAGGCCGAGTTCGGCCCCTTTGGAGATAAAGGGTTCGGCCAGCTTTGCCTGTTCCTTGATGTTGTTGAACAAGGTTTTTTCTTCAGCGCCGGCATTGCCGTCAGTTGCCAGCATCTTGTCCAGCTTGTCTTCGGCCTCGGCATATTTCTTTGCCTGGGCCTTGATGCGGCCGATCTCGATCTGGATCTCGGCGTCATCACTCAGCAATATCAAATTGCGCAGCG
>JABDED010000022.1 GCA_013287275.1 Betaproteobacteria bacterium | reverse complement strand
TGTGTACAAGGGCCGGGCTGAACTGATGGACCCGGACAAGGAGCGCTTTGCGCAAGAAACTTCGGCGCGCAGCCTGGCGGAAGTGATAGACGGCGCCGACGTGTTCCTCGGCTTGTCTGCCGGCGGCGTACTGAAGCAGGACATGGTCAAGAAAATGGCCGCCAAGCCGCTGATCCTGGCGCTGGCCAATCCTAATCCGGAAATCTTGCCGGAAGACGTGAAGGCCGTGCGCGACGACGCCATCATGGCCACCGGCCGTTCCGACTACCCGAACCAGGTCAACAACGTACTGTGCTTCCCATACATCTTCCGCGGCGCGCTGGATTGCGGCGCGACCACCATCACGCGCGAAATGGAAATCGCCGTGGTGCACGCGATCGCCGACCTGGCGCAGGCGGAACAATCCGATATCGTGGCTTCCGCGTACGGCATCAACAACCTGTCTTTCGGCCCTGAATACCTGATCCCCAAGCCTTTCGACCCGCGCCTGATGATCAAGATCGCGCCGGCCGTCGCCAAGGCGGCGGAAGAATCCGGCGTCGCTGCCCGCCCTATCCAGGACATGCAGGCCTACGTCGACAGGCTGCAGCAGTTCGTCTACCACAGCGGCACTTTCATGAAGCCGCTGTTCCAGGTCGCGAAAAAAGCAGAAGCCGCCCGCAAGCGCATCGTGTATGCGGAAGGTGAAGAAGAGCGCGTATTGCGCGCGGTACAGGTCATCGTCGATGAAAACCTGGCCCGGCCTATCCTGGTCGGCCGCCCGAATATCCTGGAGCAGCGCATTGCCCGCTTCGGCCTGCGCCTGCGCGCCGGCGTTGACTTTGAAGTGATCAATCCTGAGCACGACGACCGCTATCGCGCTTACTGGCAGACTTATTACGATATGACCTGCCGCCAGGGCAACACCCAGGAATATGCAAAGCTGGAAATGCGCCGCCGCCATTCGCTGATAGGCGCGATGATGATACACAAGGGCGACGCTGACGGCATGATCTGCGGCACCTTCGGCACTACCGGCCTGCACCTGAACTACATCAACCAGGTGCTGGGCAGGCGCGAAGGCGTGAAGGTGTACGCGGCAATGAATGCGCTGATCCTGCCGGATCGCCAGGTCATGATGGTCGATACCCATGTCAATGAAGACCCGACTGCGGAACAGATCGCCGAGATCACTATCCTGGCCGCAGAAGAAATGCGCCGCTTCGGCATCCTGCCGCGCGCCGCGCTGCTGTCGCATTCCAACTTCGGCTCCAGCAACAGCGCTTCCGCGCTGAAAATGCGCGCCGCGCTGGCCATCATCAAACGCGACGCGCCAGACCTGGAAGTCGACGGCGAAATGCATGGCGACACCGCGATGGATGCTGCCTACCGCAAGAAAATGATGCCATGCACCACGCTGACCGGTGAAGCCAACCTGCTGGTGATGCCGAATATCGACGCCGCCAATATCTCGTATAACCTGCTGAAAACCACGGCCGGCCACAATATCGCGATCGGCCCTATCCTGCTGGGTTGCGCCAAAGCCGTGCACATCCTGACGCCATCAGCCACGGTGCGTAGGATCGTGAACATGACGGCGCTGTGCGTGGTGGATGCGGTAGCGCAACGATAGGTCTATTGCCTGATTAGAGGCATGCATGCTGCGAAAGCCGAATTTCCTCACCGGGAATTCGGCTTTTAACATTATTGCATAAGCATTTTTCGTAGACAGATGCTTAACCTTGCTCCTATCACCCAAGACTCCAAAATATTCCAAGCTGAAAAGCTTCTGTACAATACCCGCATGTTGTCAGAATTCGATCTCATCAAACACTATTTCGCCCGGCACTCCCATAGCGCTGCCGGCGCCGATCCGCGCATAGGCCTGGGTATAGGCGATGATTGCGCATTGCTCAATCCCAGTCCAGGCATGCAGCTGGCGATTTCCAGCGATATGCTGGTGTCCGGCCGGCATTTTTTCCCCGACGCAGATCCGGCCATGCTCGGCCACAAATGCCTGGCAGTGAATTTATCCGACCTGGCGGCGATGGGCGCCAAGCCACTGGCGTTCACGCTGGCGCTATCGCTGCCGGAAGCCAATCCGGACTGGCTGGCGCCGTTTTCCGCCGGCCTGCTGGCCCTGGCCGACCACTACCAATGCGCGCTGATAGGCGGCGATACCACCAAGGGACCGCTGAACATCTGCATCACGGTCTTCGGCGAGATCCCGCCCGGGCTGGCGCTGCGGCGCGATGCGGCCAAAGTGGGCGACGACATCTGGGTGTCCGGCACCCTGGGCGACGCGCGCCTGGCGCTGGCCGGCTACTGGAAAGAACATCCCGGACTGATACGCATGGATGACGATGAACACAGGCAGGCGGCGCTGCGCATGCACCGGCCCAGCCCGCGCGTGGAGCTGGGCCTGGCGCTGCGCGGCATCGCGCATGCGGCGCTGGACATCTCGGACGGCCTGGCCGGCGATCTCGGGCACATCCTGGAGCGCTCCGGCGTTGGCGCAGTGCTGCAGCTGGATGCGCTGCCCGCCGGCCCCGTGCTCGCCAAACAAGCGCGGGAAATCCGCCGGCTATACACGCTGGCTGGAGGCGACGACTATGAAATCTGCTTCACCGCCCCTGCCGCCAAACGTGCCGAGGTCGTCGCGGCGGGCGCCGCCAGCAGCACGGCGGTCACGCGCATAGGCAGCATAGAACAGGCCGGCGGCCTGCAGCTGCTGGATGCGGACGGCAAGCCGGTCAGCATCGACATCCAATCCTTCGACCACTTCACCAGTGCATGACCCCATGACGACACTAGAACAAGGGCAAACCGCAAAGGTCAGCAAGCCCACGGCCCGCTTCATGCTGGCGCATCCGGCGCATTTCCTGGCCCAGGGTTTCGGCAGCGGCCTGTCGCCCATCATGCCCGGCACTTCCGGCACCCTGTTTGCATGGCTGGCGTTTAATGTACTGACTGCACGCTGGCCGGAAATTTTTACCCCGCTCAACTGGGCCATCATCATCGTCGCCGGATTTTTCATCGGCGTCTGGGCATGCCAGGTTACCGGCCGCAATATGGGCGTCGCCGACCACGGCAGCATGGTATGGGATGAGATCATCGCGTTCTGGCTGGTGCTGATCTTCATCGTGCCGGCAGATTTTTCTACGCAATGCTGGGCGTTTTTGTGGTTCCGTTTTTTCGACATGGTCAAGCCGCCGCCGATACGCTGGTTCGACCAGCATATCAAAGGCGGCTTTGGCGTGATGTGGGACGATATCGTGGCCGCGTTTTATACGCTGCTGCTGTTTGCGCTGTGGCGGGTAGTATAACCGGCGCTCATATCGCCATACGCCGGCCGTGATTTCATCCCGCTGTATATCCTAGACAACGACAACCAATTTTCCATTTGCCGCGTTGTCCTCCATTAGCGCGTGCGCAGCAGCCAGCTCCGTGAATGGAAAGACCCTAGCCGGGCGGCCCCGCAACTGGCCATTGGCGGCCATGTCGACGATCTGCTGCATCGGTATATCCGACAGTGGAAATTCCTCGTCACCGAAACTGAAGCTGCCGAAGAAGCTAAGCTGCACCCCGCCAGGCATCTGACTGAGCGGATTGAAATCCACCATCGGCGCAAGCCCGCCCAGAAATCCCGCGAGGCATACGTGGCCGCCGCGCTGCGTGGCTGCCAGGGAATCGAGTATCGTGCTATTGCCGACAAGATCCAGCACCGCATCCACCTTGCCGCCTATCCCTGCCAATGCCGGCGCCAATCCATCCTCCGCAACCACTACATGGCTAGCCCCCAGCGACGCCAGCAGCGGCGCGCGCCCGGCGTTGCGCGTGGTCGCAATCACCTCGGCACCCAGCTGCACAGCGATATCGATCGCGGCCTGCCCCAGGCTGGATGACCCTCCGCGCACTACCAGCCGCTGCCCCGGCTGCAAATGCAGATTCCGGTGCAGGCAGGTCCATGCAACAGCATAGGCTTCCGGCAAGGCGGCGAGCGCATCCCATTCCAGCGAGGTATCCACCGGTATGACATTAGCAGCCGGCACCAGCGTATATTCAGCATAGCTGCCGTCGATAGTCCTGCCCATGCCCCCCATCATGGCCATCACCGTCTGGCCGGCTTGCAAGCGTCGAGTCGCATCCGCGACGACACTGCCTACGCATTCTATCCCGCTGATCGCTGCCACATTTCCCCACTCGCCACGTCGCATATACAGTTCGGCATGGTTCAGGCCGAATGCGCGAACCTGTATCAACACCGTGCCCGGTGCCAGGACCGGCATCGGCACTTCCTCTAGCCGCAACATGTCCGGGCCGCCAAAATTACTTCTTACGATTGCCTTCATTCCCAGTTCCCCTTATTCCCATGAATATCGAGGCTCCATGCTAATATCAGATTATGTCGAAGAAAATTACTTTATTTATACAAAGATAGTAGGAAATAACGACAATGTCAGAGCCGACACTTTTGCAGTTGCAATGCTTCGCGGCATTGGTGGCAGAGGGTAGTTTTGCAGCCGCAGCCGCCCGCCTCCACCGCACCCACCCTACCGTCCACGCCGCAGTCAAGTCGCTGGAAGAGCAGCTGGGGATCGCGCTTCTGAACCGGGAAGCGTACCGCACTTCACTGACACCGGAAGGCGCCGCATTTCATTCGCGCGCGATTTTATTCCTGCATCAGTTCGATGAATTAAAGCGCGAAGCCGCGCAACTGGCGGCCGGGGAAGAACCTGAACTGCGGGTCGTGGTGGGCGACCTGTGCCCCTTGCCCGAGACGCTGGGCATGCTGCGGCGATTTTTCGCTGCGAGCAGCGGAACCCGCTTGAATTTTTTATTCGAGGCCATCGGCGGCCCCTGGGAACGCCTGCGCAATGGCGATTGCGACCTGATCTTCCATCATCTGGACAAGCCTTCGCCGAATATCGAGGCGATTGAACTTTTCGAGGTAAAGCTGGTGCCGGTCGCCGCCCCAAGTTTTCTTGCGCAGGCGATCAGCAATACCCTGAGCCCGGACGATATGCGCCCCTATATGCAGTGTGTGATACGGGATTCCAGCCAGCAGCCTTCCGGCGCCAGTTATTACCTGATAGACGGCGCGCGGACCTGCAGCGTTCCAGACCAATTGATGAAGCGCGAACTGATCGTGCAAGGCCTGGCATGGGGGCATCTGCCGCTGCATATGGTGGCCGAAGATATCCAGGCGAAGCGCTTGCTGTCGCTGGAAGGAAGGCATCTGCGCGGCGCCACGCTGCTACATTTTGCCGCGCGCCGGCGCGACGTTGCACACGGGCCCGTTGCGGAGCGCCTGTGGCGACAGCTGAGAGAGTACGGGGACCTGGTCCAGAAAAATCGCAATCGCGTCGGACAAAGATCAAAAAAATGAGGGACTGCAGCGCATGGCATGCGCTGCAGTCCCTCATCTAGCTTTGTGAAAATCACCGCAAACAGAAAAGAGCACCGGCGTGTCATTCAGTGGCTTAGGTTTATTTATAAATACCGCAACCGATAAGCACATCGCCGACTTTTTCTATATAGGTGCTCTTCGGCTCTATCTGCTTGGTCACCGGATTGGGCCATTTGTAATCGACCCAGCCCTTGCCTTCCTTGCTGTTGGCCGCGGCGATAAAGCCCTTCACGATAAACTTGCCGTCGTTGTCTTTCAGCTCCAGCAGGTTCTTGCCTATCATCTTCGCATTGGCGCCATGCGCCAGCGTGATGCCGTCGCCATTGGTGGCATAGGCAAACACATACAGGTCCTTGACGACAAACTGGCCCTTGGGATTATTGAATTCGGCAAAGGCTTTTTCCTTGCCGTTTTCCTTCAGGTAGGCTGCCGCTTTCTTGACCAGCGCCACGGCCTCGTCGGCGCTGCCTTTATCTGCGGCCAGCGCGGCCGGGCCGAAGCCCAGTGCCAGCAGCGCGAAGAAGATTGTTGTGAATAGTTTTTTCATCTTATTGTCCCCTGTTGTTATTGAACTGCAACATCATTCTAGGCCAGGCTATTCACAAAGCAATGTTCTTTTATAACGAAGTCGCCGCCCTCGCCGCCTGCTCATACAAGCCAGACAGCACGCGCAGGAAGCGCGCCAACTCGCTCAGTTCAAAGCTCTCGGTGCCGTCGCCGGTCAGGCCGGATACCAACACCTGTTCGCGGATATCGTAGTAGCGCTTGCATACCGCCTGGCCTGCTTCGTTGGTGGAATATAAAACTTCCTTGCCGCGCTTCTCGGTCTGCACCAGTTCCAGCGCCTGCAATTTCTTCAATGAGTAATTGACGATATGCGTGTCTTCTATGTTCAGGATAAAGGCGATGTCGGCCAGCTTTTTTTCGCGCGCGCGATGGTTGATGTGGTGCAGCACCAGCACGTCGGTGATCGTCATGTCCTTCATGCCGGCCGCCGCCATGCAGCGCACTGCCCAGCGGTTGAACGCGTTGCCGGCGATGATCATGCCGAATTCAAATTCGCTCAGCTCCGCACTGCGTCCTTGCGCCAGATGCGCGGAAGACACGATGGGCACGCGCACTGCGCTTGCACTCGCGGTAGAGGAGGATGCGGCCTGGCTCAGACTGGCCTTGCTCTTGCTTTTGGTTACCGACATACGGGGTCTCCTGATGATGCCGTTGATTTTATGTGCGGCCCTGATAGGGCCGATCCTGGGGTTTGTAATTACATATTACCTTGAGATCAACAAACAAAAATCAATTTCAAGTCCAAAACACTAATATATTAACTCTAAAATTGACATAAATATGCCGATAAATGCCACTATTTATCGATAAAACCTTGACTAAACGATCGTTCGTTCTATTCGCGATATTACCATTCGCTGATAAAATCTTTCTTTTCTGTCCGTATTTTTAACAAAAATCATCGATGTATACGTAGGCGAATAGATATTTTGAGCGATCTCACCATTTTAGATTGAAATTAATATTCATTCACGCATAAAATGGAAATGCAAAGGCCGGAGCAAAATCCCGGTCGTGTACGCAAACCCAATCCAACAACGAAGCCCATCATGAACCAGACAGACACTACGGACGCCTGTCCGCTTACAGCACACAAACAACACCCCCATCAACGCAAGCCAGGAGACAGGCAATGAGGCCCTACGCCAAGATCACGCCGTCCTTCTGGATAGGCGGCACCGGCAGGGAACTGCGCAAACGCGGCAACCATGCACAACTGCTGGCGCTATACCTGGTGAGCGCGCCGCTGTCCAATATGCTGGGCCTGTACTACCTGCCCAAGGCGATCATCGTGCATGAAACCGGCATGAGCCTGGGAGATGCCACGAAGGCCCTTCGATGCTGCGCCGAAGCAGGCTTTTGCCACTACGACGAAGACAGCCAGATGGTGTGGGTGCCGGAGATGGCGCGCTTCCAGGTAGAAGCGCAGCTCAATCCCAAGGACAAAAGAGCGGCCGGCATGCAGTCCGAATACGACAGGCTCCCTGACAATCCCTTCCTAGGGGCTTTTTACAATAAATATGTCGACGCATTTTGCATGATCCACTGCAGAAGGGGCAGCACCGAGGTAGTTGTCGCCCCGGAAGCCCGCTCGAAGGGGCTTCGAAGCCAAGAACAAGAACAGGAGCAAGAACAAGAGCAAGACAAAAGTCAAAACCCCACTAACACTGACGTGTTAGTTGTCGACAGCCTTGCTGACGACGCGTCCGGCGACCGCAAAATAACAAAAGCCCAGGCCAAGCCAACTGCAGCAGAACTGTATGAACGGCTGCGCCGCATGGAGATGGGTGGCGGCACTGCTGCTCAGAATGATGCCGACGATGAGTTCAGCAAGCCTGGGCCTGTGATTGCAAGAGCGTTGTCGCGGGCGAAGTATGCACCTGGGCTTTAAAAATGATGGCTGGACCAACACACGGCCATATCTTCCCCGTATTATTCCATTCATCGATGCAGAAATAGGCAGCAAATTCGAGCGGGATGAAGAAGGCGATTTCGTTCTACTTGATGAAGAAGATCAATGAAGTGAATGCCGGGGTAGTACAAGGATATGGCAAAGATCGTAGGGTGCAATGGGCTCTATCTATTGCACCGCTCTTGATCAACCTGAGGATTTCGCGGAAGCCAAAATATCTTCCCGGTTCTTGATGCGCTTGATTGCAGGCTCGACTTGCACGCGACACTTTTAATATCTCAATCGGTAGATGTAAAACGGTGCAATAGATGAAGCCCATTGCACCCTACGATACATCTTGCAGCTGGCTATATGGGCCGTTCTTCAAGCAGGATCAAGCCGTCCCGGTCGACGCTGGCTAGCAATCTCTCATAACTGCGGATCGATGCATGGCGGGTATCCATAGTATGGGCATGGGTAGCCGTCACAACTAGCACTTTTGCGCCTGCTGCCTCGCCGGCGAGTATGCCGACAGCGGCATCTTCGAAAATCAGGCAGCCGCCGGCATTGACGCCCAGCTTGCGGGTTGCCAGCAAGTAGCAGTCAGGGTTGGGCTTGCCGGCGGCGACATCCTCGGACGTCACCAGCACAGGCGGAATGGGGATGCCGGCTGCTTTCAGGCGGCGGATGGCCAAGGCCTTCGGAGCGGAGGTCACGATGGCCCAGCTGGCTGTGGGCAGCGAATTCAAGAAACTGATGGCGCCAGGTACTTCGACTATACCGTCTACGTCGTCAATTTCCGCTTGTGTAATCCCGCAGGCTTCTGCTTCCGCATCTACGCCAGGCAACGCCAATCGCGCCACCGTGTCTACCGAGCGGGCGCCGTGTATAGTCGGCAGGAAGGCTGCTACATCGAGGCCATGGCGCAGCGCCCATGTGCGCCAGATGCGTTCTGCAGCGGCGATCGAGTTGAGGACGGTGCCGTCCATATCGAAGAGCAAGGCGCGGTACCGGCCTTTGAGTGCCGATGAGTCGTGGGCAGGCAATTTCAATTTCCTTCAAGGATCGCAGGGAGGATTCCTCAAGAATACCTGTTTGACCTGGTCGGCGCAAAGTTATTGGAATCCGGAAAAGCCCAGGCAAATCGAAAGCCCAAAAAGAAAAACCCGCCGCAGCGGGTCTGTCTCGAACATAAGACTGCTTATTGCTTGCGACGACGTGCGGCAGCAAAACCTAGCAAACCCAGACCAAATAAGGCCAGAGATGCTGGCTCAGGAACCTCTGCTGCGGATGTGAAAACGTGGTTAAAAGCACCGCCACCTTGACCCGCGCGGTCATTACCGACGTAAGCGGAGAAGTCGCCAGTGGTGTTATAACCGGGAGCACCGACATCGGAAAAGAAATTTTCAGCAAGCGATTGGCCGCCACCATAACTATTGTACAAAGGCAGATATGTGCCGTTACCGTAGCCGTCATACCAGGCCTTATGGTCAACCAGCGAATCCGAAGTCGAAATGGCATAAGCAGAGCCTACCGGCAGGTTGCCGAAAACCAGTGCTGCAGCATCGAGAGCCGAGTAAACGGCTGGCCCGCTTTGCCATGCGGGACCGCTTCCCACATTGTAATCGCCAATGTAAGTCCAGGATGCATTGCTGCTGTCCGTATAGGTATTGCCTACTATCAGAGCCGCCTGGCTTGTCGTTGCAAGCAGTGCCAGAGTTATTGCCGCCAAAAATTTAGTTTTCATTGTCATTCCCCTATTTATAAAGCCATTTTTTATTTAACAATGGCTTATAAGCAATTGGTGTGCCAGGGAAATATTTTGATGGCAACAGAAAATTTTTTTAAATAAAATCAATATCTTAGAGAAGAAAAACACCTTCACTTCTTAGTATATTAATGATTGACAGCAACAAGTGTAAATTTTTCCGACATCTTATTTATTGACTGCATGTCCTTACATCTGCCTGGCGATCCGCTTACTCTTATTCCTGTTAAAAAGCCGCAAGCTGTATAAATAAATCCCAGTGCACCGCGCCCGGCAAACCGCGTGAAGCCGCGCAGCCGGACACTCGCCGCATTCTTCACTGATCTATCTTGTCGCAGGCAAGCGCCAGTACACTCGGTGCAATAGATGAAGCCCATTGCACCTTACTTAAACCAACGTCGCTCAGATTTTTAAATCCGTCACAAACATCTTGCCCGGTGCATGGGTAATGCAAAACGGGATGCGGCTCAGTTCGGCGATGTATTGCGGCGTGACGCCGCAGGCCCAGAATACTGGCAGCTCGTCTTCCATGATTTCCACCGCATCTCCAAAATCCGGCTTTGCCAAATCATGGATGCCGATTTGCTCCGCATGGCCGATATGCACCGGCGCGCCGTGTACTTGCGGGAAGCGGCCAGAGATTTCCACAGCGCTAGCGATGTCCCGGCTTTTTATAGGCCGCATGCTGACCACCATAT
Source organism: Betaproteobacteria bacterium (assembly GCA_013287275.1). Taxonomy (GTDB): domain Bacteria; phylum Pseudomonadota; class Gammaproteobacteria; order Burkholderiales; family Burkholderiaceae_D; genus Undibacterium. The sequence goes on along the minus strand of JABDED010000022.1, from coordinate 29,997 downwards.
TGCCCTGGAAGCGGCCTGCCGGCGCGCACGGGATAGTGGTCTTGTACATCGCGACATTGCGCTGCTGCTGCACGTGGCGCAGCGGGATGCCGGCCTGCATCAAGGCACTTTCGAAAGAAAAGCTGCAGCCCAGCAGGAAGCTGACCAGGTCGTCGTGCCAGAACTCGCGGATGTCGGCGACCTCTTTGACGAACTGGCCGTTCTCATGAATGCGGTAGCCAGGGATGTCGGTGCGCAGGTCGGCGCCGTTTGCGCATACGGGCTCGAACCGGCCCGGCTCCAGCACTTCCACCAGCGGGCAGGGCTTGGGATTGCGCTGGCAGAACAGCAGGAAGTCAAATGCATACTCGCGCGGCACTATCATCAGGTTGGCCTGCACAAAGCCAGGCGCGACGCCGGTGGTGGGGCCGGCGTTTGGGTCATTGCTGGCCGCACTGCGGTACAGCGCGCGCAATTCCGCCGGAGACAAATTAGCCATGTTCATGCTTACACTCCTAGATAGGCCTTGCGAACATCTTCATTGCCCAGCAATTCCTGGCCGCTGCCTTCCATCACGATGCGGCCGGTCTGGATCACATAGCCGTGGTCGGCAATCGCCAGCGCCTTGTGCAGGTTTTGCTCCACCAGCAGCACCGATACGCCCTGCTGGTTCACCAGCTGTATCGTGTCCAGCACCTTGGTGACGAACTTGGGTGCGATGCCCCACGAAGGCTCATCCAGCAGCAGCAGCTTGGGCTTGGCCATCAGACCGCGGCCTATCGCCAGCATCTGCTGCTCGCCGCCGCTCATGGTGCCGGCTTCCTGGTGGCGTCTTTCTTTCAGGATCGGGAACAGCGTATACATGGTGTCTATCGACTCTTCCACCTCCTGCTTGTCTTGCCGGGTATAGGCGCCCAGCTGCAGGTTGCGCTCCACCGTCAGGCGGGCAAAGATGCGCCGCCCTTCCGGCACCAGCGACAGGCCCAGGCTTACCCGCTTGCATGCATGCACCTTCTCTATGCGCTTGCCATCGAAAGTGATTTGTCCGTCATCGGCCGCATTCAGCCCGGCGACGGCACGCAAGGTGGTGGATTTGCCGTTGCCGTTGCCGCCCACCAGCGCGACGATTTTGCCTTTCGGCACATCGATATCGACCTTGGACAAGGCCAGCACGCCGTCATAGCTGACTCTTAAATTACGTACCTGCAGCATCATTCATCTCCCAGATAAGCGGCGATCACCTTGGGATCATTCGATACCTCGGCCGGTTTGCCGTCAGCAATCTTCTTGCCGTAGTCCAGCACCACGATCGCATCGGCAATCGGCATGATGCCTTCCAGTACATGCTCGACGATCAGGCAGGAAATGCCCTGCTCGCGTATCTTCAGCACCACCTCCACAGTTTCCTTGACTTCGGTCGGATTCAGGCCGGCCATCACTTCGTCCATCAGCAGCAGTTTGGGTTTGACCGCCAGCGCGCGCGCCACCGCCAGCCGGCGCTGTTCGCTGATGGTCATGCTGCCGGCGTGCTTGTCCTTGAACTGGCCCAGGTTGACAAAATCCAGCAGCTCGGCCGCGCTTTTCCTGGCGGTAGCCACATGGCGGTTGATCAGGAAGGCGCCAACCATCACATTCTCCAGCGCTGTCATGCTGGTGAAGGTACGCGCCACCTGGAAGGTGCGGCCTATGCCGGCGCGTGCGCATTGCTCCGGCGAATAGCCGGAGATCTTCTTGTCATTGAGCCAGATGTCGCCCGAGGTCGGCGGCGCGTAGCCGGCGATGCAGTTGAACATCGTGGTCTTGCCGGCGCCGTTCGGCCCTATCAGGCCGACGATCTGGCCGGCGCCCATCTGGAAGGATACGTCCTGGTTGGCCGTGATGCCGCCGAAGCGCTTGGTCACATTTTCTACACGCAGCAAGCTCATACCTGTTCTCCTTGCGCCCGCTGGGACTGTTGGGCCTTGCGCCTGGCAAACATCTGCCTGAACCAGCCCAATACGCCGCTGGGGTAGTACACCGCGATAATGACGATCAGCGCCGCATAGATGATCAGGTCGGTGCCGCGGCCGGAGCCACCGAAAAACATGCGGGTACCCTCTTCTATCAGGGTCAGCACACCGGCGCCGACGATAGGGCCGAACAGCGTGCCGACGCCACCCAGGATGGACACCAGCGCCATCTTGATCGACAGCCCGGTGTGCAGCACCGAGGCCGGGTCTATATACAATTCTTTCTGCGCGTACAGGCTGCCGCCTATCGCCGTGAAAAAGCTGCTGACGGCAAACGCGATCTGCTTGTATTTACTGAGGCTGATGCCCAGGCTGCGTGCCGCATCCGGCTCATCCTTGATGGCGCGGAAATAGTAGCCCAGGTAACTTCTTTCTATCAGCAAGTTGGCCAGCAGGGTCAGCAGCAGCAGGCCCAGCGCCAGGTAGTAATACGGCTCCTTGTCGGCAAAGATCAGCACGCTCCAGCCCTGCTTGTCCATCGGTATGGTCAGGCCGACTGCCGCGCCCGCGTATTCCCAATTGGTGAAGATGATCTGTATGATCTCGGCCACCGCGATGGTCGCCATCGCAAAGTAGTGCCCTTTCAGGCGGAAGCAGGACCAGCCTATCGCCAGGCTGATGAACGCCGCCAGCAAGCCTCCGGCCAGGATGGACAGCCAGGGGTTCAGACTGCCCAGCGTGATCAGCATGGTTGACGTATATGCACCCAGTCCATAGAAGGCCGCATGGCCCAGCGAGATCTGGCCGGCATAGCCGCCTATGATATTCCATGACACGCCCAGCTGCGCCGCCATCAGTATCAGGATCGCCAGGTTCTGGTGCGAAGGGTCCTTGACAAAAAACGGCACCAGCAGGGCAATGGCCAGTATCACTATCCACAGCAGGTATTTAGGCTGGAAGGTCCTGGCCGGTATCGCCGGTGTGGCCGGCGCTGCAGACTCTATCGGCGGTATGCCTACCGCCGCTGTATTTTCTAATGTGTTCATCGTGTTTCCTTAAGCCTTGCCCAGCAAGCCCTGCGGGCGGAACATCAATACCGCCAGGAACAATCCCAGCACCAGCGCCATCTTGTATTGCGGGCCTATCAGCAGGCCGCCCATCACTTCCACCACGCCCACCAGCACACCGGCCAGCAAGGCGCCGACCACGCTGCCGAAGCCGCCCAGGTTGACCACCACAAACGCGATCAGGATGAAATTGGCGCCGACTTCAGGGAAGATGGGAAAGAAGGTGGACAGCAAGGCGCCTGCGACACCGGCGCAGGCCGCGCCTATGCCCCAGGCCAGCGCAAACATCTTTTGCGAATCTATGCCCATCAGCTGCGCTGCCTCTTTGTCGGCGGCAGTTGCCTCCAGTGCGGCGCCGGCCCGGGTCTTGGTCAGGAACAGGTAGATGCCCGCGGTCACCAGGATAGCGCCGACGCCGGCGGTCACCTGCGGCGAGCCTATCTGTATGCCGGCTATCGACACGTGGCCGCTGACGATACTATGGTCCACGGTGCGGAAGTCGGGCTTCCACAGGAATTGCGCAATGCCGCGGAACAGTATCATCAGGCCGAAGGTGGTAAAAATCTGCGACAGCATCGACGCATTGGTGATTTTTTTGATGACTACCTTGTAGATCATCACGCCCAGCGCAAACAGGAACAGGGCCGTCAGCGGCAGCGTAAAAATAGGGTCCAGCGCATACAGCGAATACATCCAGAAACTGGCGTACATGCCGAACATCAGGAACTCGCCATGCGAGAAATTCACGATATCCATTACCCCGAATATCATCGTCAGGCCGATCGCGACCAGCGCGTAGATCAGGCCTATCAACACCCCGGACATCAGGGTTTGCAGCAGTATTTCCAAGGACATCATGTTCTCCCCAACCGGAATCTTTTGCAGCGCGTATTGGTAGGGTGCAATAGCGTCAGCGTATTGCACCGCAACGGCGTCAAAACTACGAGCACCTTCTTCGCACTTTTTATTTCACACAGATTTTTACGGTGCAATACGCGCGTTGCGCCATTGCACCCTACTGTCTATTTACGCGCGTCCCACTTCGGCATAGGCCAGACGACATCGCGGGTCGCCATGTCGAACGGCCATACAGTGTTGTACTTGCCGTCGATGATCTGCACCAGGATGCCGGAGCCGTACATGTTCTGGCCCTGCTCATCGAACTTGATGCCTTTCCAGGGCATGATGATCTTGCTGCCGGGGATATTGGTTTCAGCCAGCGCCTTGCGGATCGCTTCCGGTTCGGTGGATGCGGCGCGGTTGATCGCATCCGCCAGTGTCATCAGGCCGGTGAAGGTGCGTGAGGAATTGCCGGTGAAATCAGCCTTGTATTTGCTGTTGTACAGGTCGTTGACCTGCTTGATCAGCGGATTGTTCTTGGCCAGGTCGGGCGACCAGACTTCGCGCGTGATCACGTAATCGGAATCCTTGCCCAGGCTGCGGCGAAACTCGGTGTCGGTGAAGCCGGCGTTATTGGCCAGGATCATGTCCGGCGAGAAGCCGAGTTCCTTGTAGGTCTTCATCGCCATGATCGCATCGCCGAGGTAGGAAGACTCCATCACCACTTGCGGGTTGCTGGCTTTCAGCGACTGGATTTCCGAGGTCAGCTGGGTGCTCTTGGCGGGATAGGTAATGGTCTTGACCATGTTGTAGCCGCGCTCTGCCGCCAGCTTTACTTCCAGCTTGGTGGTCTCATTGCCCCACAAGGTGTTTTCATTGAAGGTAGCCAGTTGCTTGACCTTGATGCCCTTCTTTGCTTCCAGCTCCTTGAAGAACTCAAAGAAGTTGTGCACGAACAGGTCGTCATGTGCGGTAGTGCGGAAGAACCATTTAAAGCCGCGCTGGGTCAGCGTGGCTGACGAGGATTCCGGGTTCAGGTAAGGGATCTTGTAGCGCTCGGCGACCTGGCTGGAGGTGGCGGTAACATTGCTGGCGTAGGCGCCGATGACGGCCACTACCTTCTCTTGCGTGATCAGTCGTTCGGTTTCGGAAGCGCCTATCTGCGGATTGCCCTGGTGATCGGCAAACACGAGCTTGATCCTGGCACCCTTCAGGCCGGGCAAGCCGCCGCCGGCCGCGAACGGCAAGTTGGGTATGCCCTTGGCGCCATTGTTGATGATGTCGGCGGCCAGTTCCAGCGCATTCTTCATCTCGGCGCCGGAAGATGCGGCAGCACCGGACAAGGGGTAGATCGCACCTATCTTGATTTCCTGCTGCGCGTAGGCAGTTACGCTGAATGCCAGCGCCGCGCCCAGCAGCATCAATTTCTTGAACGACTTGATGACCATGGTGAAACTCTCCTCATTAGTAACATCGATAATTATTTATTTGTATTACCCGTTTTTATTTACTTCGCTTTCACACCAAGCATTTACCGCATACCGCCAAGCCAATACCGTCAAGCACCGACTGCCAAATACAATATATTCCTCGACAACATCGCGCCCCATATAATAGTCGCAACTTTTGCGCCCCGGCACTTCATTTCACTCAATTTTTCCCAGGCCGCAATCCAGCCTGTGTGCAGTGCATCAAATCTTCAGTCGACGTTGTGGAAGTACCAAAGCACTGCTGATTTGAGTTGAATAATAGACTTTTTAAATATAATATACAAACGTTTTATAAACAAATTATCTAAATAAACAACAGGTAATTTATTTATATATTCAATTTATACGAAGTCATCAATAATGCGACCTAAGCGTGCAAGGAAGTCGTTTACATGCACCGCATACACACAGGTTGCACCAATATACGCAGGCAAAGTGCCACGAATGGGGGAGTCATGAGTCAGGCAAAGCAAGAGCATGGTCACACCGAACAAGCGCAGCAAACCAGCCCGCGCTGGCAGTTCTGGATAGATCGCGGAGGCACATTCACCGACATCGTGGCGCGCCGCCCGGATGGCCAGTTGCTGACGCACAAGCTGCTGTCCGAGAATCCCGAGCAATATAAGGATGCGGCGGTAGCCGGTATCAAGCGCGTGCTGGGTCTGGCCGCAGACCAGGCCATCTCCCCCGAACTGGTGGAAGCGGTGAAGATGGGCACCACGGTGGCCACCAATGCGCTGCTGGAACGCAAGGGCGACCCGACTGCGTTGCTGATTACCCGCGGTTTCCGGGACGCCTTGCGCATCGCCTACCAGAACCGCCCTCGCCTGTTCGACCGCCATATAGCGCTGCCGGAGCTGCTGTATGAAAAAGTCGTTGAAGTAAATGAGCGCATAGACGCGCACGGCGCCATCATCCAGCCGCTGGACCAAGAGCGGGTGGCGGCCGACCTGCGCGATCTGTTTGCGCAGGGCTATCGCGCGGTGGCCATCGTGCTGATGCACGGCTACCGGTATACACAGCATGAGGCGGCGATAGGCAAACTCGCGGCCGACATCGGCTTCACGCAGATATCGATCTCGCACGAAGTCAGCCCCATGATGAAGCTGGTGTCGCGCGGCGATACCACGGTGGTGGACGCCTACCTGTCCCCCATCCTGCGCCGCTATGTGGACCAGGTGGCGGAGCAGATGCACGGCGTACGGCTGTTCTTCATGCAAAGCAATGGCGGCCTGACCGATGCGCACCGTTTCCAGGGCAAGGACTCCATCCTGTCCGGCCCGGCCGGCGGCATCGTCGGCATGGTGCGCACCGCGCAGACCGCCGGTTTTGACAAGATCATCGGCTTTGACATGGGCGGCACTTCCACCGACGTATCGCACTATGCCGGCGAGTTCGAGCGCGAATTTGAAACCCAGGTGGCTGGCGTGCGCATGCGCGCACCGATGATGAGCATCCATACGGTAGCGGCCGGCGGCGGTTCGATATTGCATTTTGACGGCACTCGCTACCGGGTAGGCCCGGACAGCGCCGGCGCCAATCCTGGCCCGGCCAGCTACCGGCGCGGCGGCCAGCTGGCGGTAACCGACTGCAACGTCATGCTGGGCAAGATACAGCCGCGCTATTTTCCGAAAGTATTCGGCCCGAATGCGGACCAGACGCTGGACCGCGACGCCGTGGTGCAAAAATTCACCGAGATGGCGGCGCAGATAGAGCGCGCCACCGGCAAGCGCAGCACGCCGGAAGAAGTGGCGGAAGGCTTCATCGAGATCGCGGTCGGCAATATGGCGAATGCGATCAAGTTCATCTCGGTGCAGCGCGGCCACGATGTAACCGAATATACGCTGACGACTTTCGGCGGCGCCGGCGGCCAGCACGCCTGCCTGGTGGCCGACGCGCTGGGCATGAGCAAGGTGTTTGCCCATCCGTTTGCCGGCGTGCTGTCCGCCTACGGCATGGGCCTGGCGGACCAGACCGCGATGCGCGAACAGGCGATGGAGTTGCCGCTGGACGACAGCGCGATGGCAGAACTGCAAACCCAACTGGACAAGCTGTCGGCACAAGCCGGCGCCGACCTGCTGGCGCAAGATGTACCGGCAGAGCGCCTGCAGGTGAAACAGCGCGTGCACCTGCGCTACGACGGCACCGATTCGGTGATCGTGGTCGGCATGGACAGCGTAGTGAACATGGTCAGCCAGTTTGAGGCAGCCTATAAAAAACGCTATTCCTTCTTGATGCCGGACAAGGTGCTGGTGATAGAGGCGATCTCGGTGGAAGCGATAGGCAGTTCCGCAGAGGTCCAAGATGCGGGCCAGGCAGCGGTAGAACAGCTGCCGGCACGCGCGGGAGCGCTGCAGGCCAGCGACACGGTGCGCCTGTTCTCCGGCGGCCAGTGGCACGACACCGCACTGTACCTGCGTGAAGACATGCGCGTCGGCGATGTGGTGCGCGGCCCGGCCATCATCGCCGAGAAGAACGCCACCAACATCATAGAGCCGGGCTGGATTGCCGAGGTGACGGCATTGAACCACCTGGTGTTTACCCGGGTGGAAGCGCGCCGGCAAAGGCAGGCGATGGGCACCACCGCCGACCCGGTGATGCTGGAAGTGTTCAACAACCTGTTCATGAGCATCGCCGAGCAGATGGGCCTGCGGCTGCAAAACACCGCATTCTCGGTCAACATCAAGGAGAGGCTGGACTTCTCTTGCGCACTGTTCGATGAAGAGGGCAACCTGATCGCCAATGCACCGCACATCCCGGTGCACCTGGGTTCCATGGGCGACAGCATCAAGACCATCATCCGCGAAAACGCCGGCAAGATGCAGCCCGGCGACGTGTATATGCTGAACGACCCGTATAACGGCGGCACCCATCTGCCGGATATCACGGTGATCACTCCCGCCTTCAACCAGGAGGGGACGCGCATCCTGTTTTATGTCGGTTCGCGCGGCCATCATGCGGATATAGGCGGCATCACACCGGGCTCGATGCCGGCCGACAGCACGGTAGTAGAAGAAGAAGGCGTGCTGATCAATAACTTCCAGCTGGTGCGCGCCGGCGTGTTCCTGGAAAAAGAAGCGACAGCGCTGCTGTCGTCCGGCAAATACCCGGCCCGCAACATCCACCAGAACCTGGCGGACTTCCAGGCACAGATCGCCGCCAACCAGAAAGGCGTGGATGAGTTGCTGAAGATGGTGCAGCACTTCGGGCTAGAGGTAGTGCAGGCCTATATGAAGCACGTGCAGGACAATGCGGAAGAAGCGGTGCGCCGCGTGATCACCGCGCTGAAGGACAGCCACTACGAATACAAGCTGGACAACGGCGCCGTGATCAAGGTAGCGATACGGGTCAACCATGCGCAGCGCTCGGCCGAGATCGACTTTACCGGCACCTCGCCGCAACTGAACAACAACTTCAATGCGCCCAGCGCGATTTGCATGGCGGCGGTGCTGTATGTGTTCCGCACCCTGATCGACGACGAGATTCCGCTGAATGCCGGCTGCCTGAAACCGCTGAGGGTGATCATCCCGCCGGGCTCAATGCTGAACCCGCACTACCCTGCCGCCGTGGTATCCGGCAATGTGGAGACGTCCAGCTGCATCACCAATGCGCTGTACGGCGCGCTGGGCGTGCTGGCGTCATCGCCGGGCACGATGAACAACTTCACCTTCGGCAATGAAGAGCACCAGTATTATGAAACCATCTCCGGCGGCTCCGGCGCGGGCGAAGGCTTCAACGGCACCGACGTGGTGCAAACCCATATGACCAATTCGCGGCTGACCGATCCTGAGATCCTGGAGTGGCGCTATCCGGTGCGGCTGGAGAGCTATGAGATCAATCCGGGTTCCGGCGGCAAGGGGCAGTGGCATGGCGGCAACGGCGGCATACGCAAGATACGCTTCCTGGAAGACATGACCGCATCCATCCTGTCCAACAACCGCATCTATGCGCCTTTCGGCATGGCGGGCGGCGAAGCGGGGCATTGCGGCAGGAATAGCGTGATCCGTAATGACGGCACGGTGGAAGAACTCAGCTTTGTGGCCAGCACCGCGATGCAGGCGGGGGAAATCTTTGTGATCGAGACTCCAGGCGGGGGCGGCTATGGCCCAAGCGCTTCCTGAAGCAGGGCCGGCCGCGTCCACGCCGGCGCCGCTGAGCCTCAGCGGTTTTCTGTACGGCCTGGCAGTGGCGCTGGTCTGGGGCGCGCAGCCGGTGGTCGCCAGCTTCGGCTACCAGGCCGGCATGACCGCACTGGACCTGACCATGCTGCGCTTTGGCGTCAGCGGCCTGCTGATGCTGCCGCTGTTCATCCGGCGCGGCATCTGGAATGCATGCGGTGTGGGCTGGAAACACGCAATCGTGTTCGTGCTGCTGGCCGGCCCGCTGTACAACATGGTGCTGATAGGCGGCCTGCAATGGGCGCCGGCGACGCACAGCTCGCTGATCTATCCGGCCTTTACCCCCATCTTCACCGCGCTGGTCGCCCGGCTGTTGCTGGACGGGCAGCAGCGCATCCCCTTGCTCGGACTGGCGCTGCTGGTGGCCGGCGTGCTGACGGTGAAGCTGGGCGCCATCCTGCATCCGGTGGCCGGCGTCAACCCCGAAGCCTGGCGCGGCGACATGCTGTTCGTTGTTGCTGCGCTGATGTGGTCGCTGTACACGGTGCTGATGCGGCGCTGGGACACCGAACCGCTGGCGGTGGTGGCCGTGGTGCAGGTCGGCGGCTTGGTCGCGCTGCCCTTTTATTTCCTGTTTGAGGGCCTGTCCGTATTCAGGCTGGATACGACGGCGGTTGCGATCCAGGCGCTGTATATGGGCATCGTCGTCAGCGTGGTCTCGGTGCTGTTCTTTAACCTGGCAGTGCGCTTGCTGGGGCCGAAAGCGGCGATGTTCACCGCGCTAATGCCGGTGGTCGGCGTCGGTCTGGCGGTGCTGCTGTTGGGCGAACCTTTGACGGTGTCGCTAGTGCTGGGAACCGTCCTGATCGTCGGCGGGCTCTTTATCGCCCTTAAGAAGAAATAAGCATAAGGGAACGAGGCTTCATATTAATTTCTGCGTTTTGCTTTGCAGCATGAATCCTGTATGCACTTTTGTTTTGCACGCAGCAACACAAAAGCAGATAACCCTCCGTACAAAGTGGTAAAGTAATCCTGTAAGTAAGATAAATGACAGGAGGCCATGCCATGCTCAACTCTGTAGAACTGGCCGCGCAAGTCGGCGAAGCACTGAAATCCAAAAAACTCTTGCTGACCGTGGCAGAGTCCTGCACCGGCGGCGGCATCTGCCAGGCCATTACCGAGATCGCCGGATCATCGGACTGGTTCGACTGCGGCTTTGTGACCTATTCCAATTCTTCCAAGTCTGAATTGCTGGATATATCTCCATCGCTGATCGCGCAGCACGGCGCCGTCAGCGAAGAAATTGCGGCAGCAATGGCGGAAGGTGCGCTGGCCAGTTCCGAAGCGCACATCGCGATATCAACGACCGGCATCGCCGGCCCCGGCGGCGCAGTGCCCGGCAAGCCGGTGGGCACAGTCTGCTTCGGCTGGCAGGTCGGCGGCACTACGCACACCGAGCGGCTGGTGTTTGGCGGCGACCGGCATTCGGTGCGCGAGCAGACGATAGTCCATGCGCTGGACCGCTTGCTGCGCCATCTGAAAGAAGTATAAAAGCCGCGGCCCTGTAGTCTTCAACCTGTAGGGTGGGCACCCGTGCCCACGCGACTGCAAGCTCAAATGAATTGCGCGGCCTGCACTGAGAATAAGCCCAACATTCTTCTTCGACGGCGTGGGCAATATTTGCCCACCCTACCCATCCATCCGTGCCGTCCATCTATCCGCCCTTACCCGCCCTGGCCTTCACTACCAGCGCCTCAACCACCTGCAGCGTCGCCTTGTTCAAGGCCGGGTGCGGTATTCCCTGGTTGCTGGCATCCACCATCGCCGGATTAGTCAGGAAGCGGCCATCGACGACCAGGGTAGGCGTGCTGTCGACCTGATAGCTGGCAGCGATGCGCGATAGATTCTGCAGCCTGGTTTTTACTGAAAACGAATTGTAGTATTCGAGGAATTTGGCCTTGTCGATGCCGTTCTTGACGGCCCAGTCGAGATTGTCTGCGTCGTTCATCAGGCGGCGGTGCTCGACATGCCAGGTAGCCAGCACCTTGCCGTGCAAGGCGTCTTCGTTCTTCATCGCCTCCAGCGTCAGGAACAAGTGTGCTTCCGGATCGTTGGGACCGGTATGCGGGATATGCATGCGGCGGAACACGATATTGTCGCCCTGCTTTTTCACCCAATCCAGCAACTCGGGCTCCAGCATATTGCATGCGGGGCAGTGGTACATGAAAAATTCTATGACCTCGATTTTCTTGCCCACCGACTGCGCCGGCTGCGAATTGGGAAGCGTGCTGTACTCGGCGCCATTTTGCGGGCTGGCCGGTGTAGCGAAAGCGAGATTAGCGAGCAGGCCGGCGGCGGCAATAGCAAGGCTGAAGTAACGCATGGATATCCTTTTCATCTAGAGGGGAAAGGCAGACGTAAATCGCAAAATTCGCGTAAGGAAAAAAATTAAGGCATAGAGCTATATTAACAACATTTCCCGCCCTTGCTCCTGAAATATTGCAGACGCTGCGGCCGGAGTAAAGATTTCTTTTGGCTGCAAATTCAGCTTCAATCCGCACACCGGCATCCATCCGCAATATGAGACCCCCTTGCAGGCCTGCGATAAATTTGGCATGATGCATTCATGGACACCCTACTACCGGCCTCTTTGAATTGCCCGACACCTACCGCACACGCGGCTGGGGCGGATGCGTTCGCCGGTATGAGCCGGGCTGCAGCACCGCAGGCCCAAGCTTCCTCCATTTCCTTCCCCTCCTCCATTATTCGAATTATCCAGGGTCGCTGAGCTACGGCTTTGCCGGTGCTGGGCGCCCCTCAACCGCTATCGTGCGCCGCTGAGCCTGCTCGCGCGCATCCCTTGCAAATTCCATGGAGAAAAATCATGTTCCAACAACTGGAGCGTGCGGACACGCGCGCCTATCCCTCGCTGCACGACATCCGGCAAACCGCTGAGCGCCAGTCCGGCAAGGTACTCACCACGCCGGTGTGGCGCTGGCAAACCGGCGCCGTCGAAGAACTGATGAGCAAACCCGGCAGCGTATGGCTGAAACTGGAGCTGTTTCAAAAGACCGGCACCTTCAAATTCCGCGGCGCCCTGAACTGCTTCGAGGCGCTGGATTATGCGGCCAAGCAAAGAGGCGTGGTCGCAGTCAGCGCCGGCAACCACGCGGTGGCAGTGGCCTACACTGCCAGGCTGATGAATATCCACGCCATCGTGGTGATGCCGCAAAACGCCAGCCCGGCGCGCATCGCCGCCTGCAAGGAATACGGCGCGGAAGTGCAGCTGGCCCCCAGCGTGCATGAAGCCTTCCGCTGGGGCAAGCAGATCGCAGTCGAGGAAGGCCGCGCGATGATCCATCCCTTCGACGGCCCTTTGACGGCGCTAGGCACTGCAACCGTGGGACTGGAGTTGATGCAGCAGGTGCCAGGGCTGGATGCGGTCGTGGTGCCGATAGGCGGTGGCGGGCTGTGCGCCGGCATCTCCGCCGCAGTCAAGCAGCTCAACCCGGCCTGCAAGGTGTATGGGGTAGAACCCTTCGGCGCCGACATCATGTACCGCAGCTTCCAGTCAGGCCGGCCGGAGAAGCTGGACAAGGTGGATACCGTCGCCGACAGCCTGGGCGCACCGTATGCGATGCCCTACAGCATGGACGTATGCCGGATGTTCGTCGATGAAGTGGTGCGCGTCAGCGACGACCAGATCTGCCGCGCGATGTACTACCTGTACCGCGACGTCAAACTGGTGGCGGAGCCCGCTGCTGCGGTGGCCGCCGCCGGCATGTTCGGCCCCTTGAAGGAGAAGCTGGACGGCAAGAAGGTGGGGTTGATCGTCTGCGGTTCCAATATGGATCCGGCGGCATATTCTGAATTGATTACGCGCGGAGCGGTGTGAGACAGGGCTAAGGGAATCGAGGGCTATGCCCTCGTTTGCTTGGGGATTTGTCAATTGCGAAGGGGTGGTATCGCCCCAAAGCGGACCATTGGCTTACCTCAGAATGGCTGTGCAAAAACATCGCTTTCTCAAATCGGGTTATTAGGTTGAATTATCCCGGTTGGCGTAATTTAGGCGGATCGGGATATGCCTATGTCTTCGATCTTGGCAATTGAGAACGAGGGTTCAGATCGGCGCATAAGATCATTGTGGCTCGTCTTTTCTAACGCCGCTGTGATTCGGCCGCATTCAAGATCAAACTGACTTACGACCCATGCCAAGACAACGTCACATAGCAATTTAAGATTGCTATAGTTCTCCGTCATGAGCGTGTCCGCGTGAATTGGTAGAGCGAAAACCTTCTCGATTTTGAATTTTTTCGTTCCGTTATTGATAATTGCCCCCGGTATTGACTGCGAGAGACTATTGTCATCATGGGCGATGTGCTTATTCCTTAATTCCTTAATATAGTTGAACGCCCACAAAGCCAGCTCCGGCTGCCCTTTGAGAACCTGATTCGGTTGAAGGAACCTCCGCGCTCCGCTCGAAAAGCATTTAACAAAGTGGGATACTGCGGAACGCCAAAGCGCTTGCTGTATGAAGGCATCGGTGGGGTGCCTGTTGATTCCTTCCAGGCAATTCAATGCAAACTCTAAATCAGCTTGGTGCAACGCAAGATCCGCGAGGAACTTCCCCTCTTGCCGCGTTAGCGCAACAGCTTTTACGGCATCAGGGAAGCCCAATATCTCGAACCGACCATTCGCAAAACTGAAATTCAAGGATTCCAATTGTGTACCTATAAGTGTCTATGCCATTCAAAAATATGGGGTGCAATCCCGGAAGTCTGCTTCTGGCCGATTTCTGCCCCGCAGGTAGCGGCCTTAGTCAACAACAAAATTCTCATCGGGTTCTAATCCAAAAACGAAGTCCTCGAAAGTTTCCGCCAGCACCGTTACGCGGTAGTCCCACTCTTGGTCCACGTGTACTACTCGGGGTTCTCCGGTGGGTCCAGCCACTGAATAGTCCAAGCAAAGCATGTCGTGCCCTGCAGAGGGGCAATCCGCAAAATAAACTCCGAGCGGAGGATAGCCCCACTCATCAATCCAAAATTCGCTGCAGAACTTTCCGCACAGGGCATTGGGCATACTCATACTAATGCCATAGATGCCGGTAATGGCAATATGACCGTGAGACCAGGACGTCCTACCGGTCGTGCGATAGCACGTTCGTTTTGGTATTCCGCCGTTCTGCGTTCGCATCAGCTCGATATATGCGGATGGTAGCTTATATCCAAGCTTTTCTTCGATTAACGAAACAAGGCTGTCGCTAATGGGTTCGGCCTCATATTCTCGTTTCGAATATTCTGTCGTTTCCCAAAAATCATCTGGCATCTTCATCATGATTTCTATTGAATGGTGACCTCTGAGGAGGCAAAGTCTGCTTGTGGCCGTTAGTGACTTAGTTCTAAGAGGCTTCTATAACCATAGACCGAAGCAAGTGGAGCCTTTCGTCGTTGGTAAGCGCCATCATTTTGTACGCTTTTTCGAATTCGGTAAACTGAGCGGATGATATCTTCTGGTCGTACTCATCAAGCCAATCAATAATGAATTCAAGCCCAAGAAGCCATTCGTCGCGGCGAAGGATATATTCAAGCGCTTCTTTTTTTTGTGCTGCGCTAAGCAAATCGAGCACGCCAAGCGCGGCAGTCTCGCATTGCAAAATTATATTTTCTCGCGTCATAGGCATTGTTAATTATCGAGAGATTCTTTACTAGCTAAGAGATAGTTCTAACTGTCCGCTTGTGACCGAATCCGGCATTAATCCCCGTCACCTGTCTTTTTATTGTCTTGCTTGCGGGGCCCTGAAAAACGAACTCGAAACTCGGTGTTTTCGGTACCTACATTCCACCATCTGTTCTCGATGGAAAAGCTGTCGCGGACTTCCAAGTCCAACGGGCCGTGAGTTTTAATTTTCCATGCCTGTGATGAATTCTGGCATTTAAGTGAATTGCCGTTAGTTTAATAGGCGTTGTCGACTGTCCACTCAGCCGGCTGCCGTCATGTCAATGTGCCTCCCACAGCCAGACGTCGCTGCAGCGACATACGTTCAAGACGCTTTCTGGCGCTGAAGTATCGCCTTCGAGTCATTGAAATCTATAGGCGCCGACGTATGTTCATGAACGATCTTCCAGTCACTTCCTTCAGGCTTTAGCGCCCACGTGATCCTGTTCTGCATAGAGCGCAGGTCTTCGCCTTCAGCGGACACCCCGGCATAACTGACTATCGCGCTGACCACCGCCAGCTCCTGCCCGCCAGCGGTTTGCACGTCATCCATTGTCACCTTCACTCGTTCATTGCCCAGCGAAGAAAACCATCCTTCTATCATCCCTCGCCAAGCCGCGGCGCCTTCGTAGGACCAGACGCCCCACGCATCGAATACCCTCACCTGTTGATCATACAGGCGCATGAACGCATCGACATCCTTGCTGAAAACCGCTGCCTTGTAGGCTTCCAACACGTGCACGATAGGGTTTTCAAGATCGTTCATTTCGGATCTCCTGAGTTCGGGACATTGACGGTTTCATCCTGCCATATAGCGTTCAGCGAACTATGCCATAATTTTGCTTTCTCACACAACAACGCGGCGCCATGACCATCGTCAATTTCGACTCTATTGCCGGCCAATTGCCAGCAGCCTGGAAATCAACTGTCGTTGCCCAAATCGGCAATGCCAGGGTGAAGGTTTTAAGGATGGATGAAATGGCCTATGAAGAAGAGAGCCATGACTACAACGAGGGGCTGTTCGTCGTCAGTGGGCTGATGAAACTGGAAGTCTTGGGCAAGATGATCTGTGTTGAGGCAGGCCAGATGTATCTGGCCGAGGCTGGTACGCCGCATGCGGTCTTGGCGGGCAGCCACGGCACGCTGGTGATCATCGATGTCTGATTGCGTAGACGCTCGCTATCGGTGGCGCGCCTTCTTGCCAGGCTAAACCTCAAGGTAAAATCACCGCATGACAGAGCATACCTCGCCCCTTAGCAAATACTTCAGCACCGCATTCCGCTGGCAGCGTGGCCGCCAGCTGTCCGGATACGACAAGATGCTGCTGCTCCAGAGCTGGTGGCCGCTGCCTTTCGATGTGTATATCCTGCGCTTTCGGGAAGGAGCGGAGATCGCTCCGCATGTCGATACGGTGTCATTCGGCGCTCACTACAGGCTGAATATTGTGGTCAAGCGCGCCGCATCGGGCGGCGATTTTGTCTGCGCCACTCCTATCTATGAAACTGCACGGATCAAGTATTTCCGGCCCGATGCCTGCGAGCATAGCGTCACCCGGGTCAACCAGGGTTCGCGTTATGTGTTGAGCGTGGGCTGGGTGCGGCGTGCCTGAAGTCCTCCGATGGGAAATCGCTTACCGCAGGCCATTTAGTATCGCCTTCTGAATTCTGAAGGCGAGCCTTCTGCAAGCCGGCCCGCCCGTCTAACTTATCATCGTGCCGCTTTTGCAGCGCGCACCGCGTCCATGAAACCGATACGGTCGGTCGTGACGTTACGAGCATCTTCCGGGTTGATTTTTCTTTCGCGCAGCAATTGCAGCAAGGCCGAATTCATGGAATGGCAGCCGTTGTCCGGGTTGGCGACGCTGTCCATCAGCGCGCGCAGGCTTGCGATGCCGCCGGACTCTACCAGCCGCACCACATCCGGATTCGCTGTCAGGCATTCTGTGGCCAGGTGATAGCGCTCGCCGTCCAGCGATGGCAGCAAAGCCTGGCACAGCACGCCACGCAGGGCCTGGGCCAGCGCTTGCGCCTGAGGCTCGCCGTTGCCTAGCAGGCGCAGCATCTTTTGCAGGCCGAGCTCGGTTGAGCGCGCGTGCAGCGAAGCCAGCACCAGCGGGCCGGACTCGGCCAGCGCCAGCGCTTCCTGCGCGGTCTGCGCATCGCGGATCTCGCCGATGACGATCACGTCCGGGCGTTCGCGCAAGGCATCCAGCGCACCCAGGTAATAGCTCGCCACGTCGCCGTCGAAGCCGACCTCGCGCTGGGTGATGATGCATTTGCGTTGCGGGATCAGGGTCTCGACCGGGTCTTCAATCGTGATGATATGGCCGGAGCGGGTTTTGTTGACCTGGTCTATCATCGACGCGATGGTGGTCGATTTGCCCTGGCAGGTGTCGCCGATGATCAGCAGCAGGCCGCTGGTGAGCTTGGCAAAATCCTGCTCGCACTGGCGCAAACCCAGTTCTTTCAGTTCCAGCGGTTCACGCGGGAAACGGCGGATCACGCAGCCCAGGCGTTTCTTGCCCTGGAAAGTGAAGCAGTTGGCACGGATGCGCGCGGTGTTCAGGTCTATCGAGCGGTCAAACGCGCGGTCCTGGATGCGTTCGGGCCAGTTGGGCTCTATCACCTCAAAGAATTCTTCCAGTTCTTCCTTGGTGATGGGCGAATCGGTGACCGCCACCAGGCCTTTAGGCTGGCGCAGCATCAGCGGGCTGTTTTGATGGATCAGGATGTCGCTAAAGTTCAGTCTTGAATTAAGAAGATGCAAAATCTGCTCGACCAGGGTGCCTAGCACCGGATGGCCTTCATTCTCCACATACGACAGCGTGCGAATCTGCGAGGACATGTGAGCTTCCATCATTCTTAAATCTCCCTATTGAATATACCGCTGATTATAAACTCAGTATATTTGCGTAAGGGAAAGATTTTTATTTTGTCGTATTTTGCTCATCTGCGCGCCGGGCCTGGGCGTCTGGCCTCGCCCTGTACTTGGGCAAATAAAGGGAAGAAGGGCTGTTGACGGCCACGGCCAGGGTCTGCAGACAGACTTCAGCTAGCAGACCTCAGTTGGAAGCCGGTTTGGCGCCGGCATACGGCCGCACGCTGTCCTTGAGGGAATCCGGCTGGCCGTATTGCCGGATGCTGGACCATAGCGCACCGGATTTGGCAATGTGCTCAAACAGCTCTTGCAGCACGGCCCTGTCCTCTGCGCCCAGCGAGGATTTGGAGATATACGCACCGCTGTCTATCCAGGGCAGGTCTTCCAGCGGTTCATAGCGCAGCTTGCCCTGCATGGGCTGCAGCCGCGTATCCGTCTGCACCGCACTGCTGAAGATCGGCGAAGTCATGATCGTCGCATCGGCCACGCCGGCCTGGATCAGCCTGGCGATCGATACCGGATCGGCTTCCAGTATCAGGCGGCCCTGTTTTTTCAACTCGCCGATCAGCGCCTGGTAGCTGTCGCCATACGCGTAGCCGCGCAACAGCGCCAGCTTCAACTCGCGGCGCTCCAGCAATTCTTGCAGGTTGTGGATGGCGGGGCGCGCGGACTCCAGCGAAATCAGCGCCGCGCGCACCGAGATCAGCGGCACAAATACGCCGACCTCATCGCGCTGCGGCGACCTGGTGGCGGGCAGCAGCAGGTCGGCTTGTCCTTTCTGGAAAAGCGCTTCCTGGCGGGCGCGGGGCACTGCTGAAAAAACGAAACTGCAGGCGTCCTTTTTGCCGGCGCTGCGCAGCACATCGGGATAGGTTCCGCTGAACTGGCCTTGCGTGATGATCACCGCGGTACCCGTGGGTGACAGCGGCACCGTGATCGGGCGCGAACATTCGCCGGCGAAAGCAGCCGCAGGGATGCAGGCCAGCAGCGGCAAGACGCGCAATACCCGCAGCAGGCGCTGCAAGGCAAGTACCAAAGGCAAGGCGGCCGCTAGCTGCTGGAACATGGTGGCTGAGCTTAGCGGCAAGCGTTGATCGCGTTCCGGGTCTCTTCGGCGACGCGGCGCGCCGCCTGCGCATACGATTCTGCCGCTGCCGGTTTCGCATACAGGATGGCGCGCGAGGAATTGATCATCATGCCGGTGCCTGCGGCGGTACGGCCGGCGTCCACCGTGGCGGCGATATCGCCGCCCTGCGCACCGATGCCCGGTATCAGCAGGGGCATGTCGCCGACGATCTGGCGCACCTGCGCGATCTCATTGGGGAAGGTTGCCCCCACCACCAGCGCGCACTGGCCATTGGTATTCCATTTGTCCGCCACCAGCTTGGCCACATGCTGATACAGCGGCTTGCCGCCCACATCCAGGAACTGCAGGTCGGAGCCGCCTGCATTCGAGGTGCGGCACAGGACGATGGCGCCGCGGTCCTTCCATTCCATATACGGCGCTACCGAATCAAAACCCATGTAGGGGCTGACGGTGACGGCATCGGCGCCATAGCGCTCATAGGCTTCACGCGCATATTGCTCGGCGGTGGCGCCGATGTCGCCGCGCTTGGAATCCAGGATGATGGGGATGTTCGGGTAAGTGGTTTTGATATAGCTGCAGATGGCTTCCAGCTGGTCTTCGGCACGCAGGGCGGCGAAGTAGGCGATCTGCGGCTTAAACGAACAGGCCAGGTCGGCCGTGGCATCGATGATGGATTTGCAAAAGGCGAAAATGGCGTCCGGCTGCTGTGCAATCTCGGCGGGGAACCTGCTGACATCGGGATCTAGGCCAACACAGAGCAGGGAATTGTTTGTCGCCCACGCGGCAGACAGTTTTTCGATGAAAGTCATGAATTGCCTTTTTATAAATATTGATACGCATCGATGCACTGCCAGGTGCACACCGATGCGTTATAACCCAGCATTATAGCCGTTGCCCCTGGGCAGGACAGCGTTCTTGCCGGGTTTACACGTGTTTCAGCATGTTCAATCGTGTTCAAGACAGGCAAGGCAGAGCGGGGGTATGATTCAATAATTCAAATCAATCAACAAAACCCGCCTGCCCTCGCATTGCTTATAAGGGCATCGCTGGTTTTTGCCATTCAGACAAGATGATTTTGCATCGATGAAAAAAACACCAACTTCTAATTTCGACATGCTGGCACTGGACAACCAGTTTTGCTTTGCCCTGTATTCGGCATCGCTGGCCCTGACCAAGACCTATAAACCCATCCTGGACAAGATAGGCCTGACCTACCCGCAGTATCTTGTCATGATGGTGTTATGGCAGCAGGATAATATCCTGGTCAAGGACATAGGCGAATCGCTGTTCCTGGATTCCGGTACGCTGACGCCGCTGCTGAAGCGGCTGGAAGCGGCCGGCATCATCGTCCGCACGCGCGACCAGCAGGATGAGCGCCAGGTGAGGATCACCCTGACGCCGGCAGGAAAAAACCTGAAGAAGGCGGCCAAGGAAATTCCCTTGCAGATCATGTGCGCCAGCGGGCAGACCAGCGAAGTGCTGATCAGGCTGCGCGAGCAGTTGTCGCAGATCAGGGACGACCTGACGGAGAATAATGAGGCAGCCCACGAGGCTTGATGCATCAGGGCAATCATTTCACCTAACGGAAAAATATTTTTCAAAATTAAATTGCACACAATCTAGTTTGCACCTATAATTCACCCATCGGCTTCAGTGATCTACGTCAGCAGTCCACATTTGATGCCGTATTTTGTCGGAGGCTGCTGCGAAATAAGCCTGCCCGTAAGGCAATCATGCCGGGCTGATTTCGCAACGGCTTCTTCATTGATCGTTTCACTATTCAGGAGAATAAACATGCAAGTACTCTACACAGCAAGCGCAACAGCAACCGGCGGCCGCGATGGCCGCGCAGTATCCAGCGACAACCAGTTGTCCGTCAAACTGACCACGCCTAAAGAACTCGGCGGCGCAGGCGGCGAAGGCACCAATCCAGAACAAATGTTTGCAGCCGGCTACTCCGCCTGCTTCATCGGCGCGATGAAATTCGTCGCCGCGGCAACCAAGGTAACACTGCCTGCTGAAACATCGATCAACGGCCAGGTAGGCATAGGCCCTAACGACAAGGGCGGTTTCGGCCTGACAGTAGCATTGAACGTGACCATCCCGGGCATGGACAAGGCAGAAGCTCAGGCACTGGTAGACAAGGCGCATCAGGTTTGCCCTTACTCCAACGCGACACGCGGCAACATCGATGTAAAAATCACTGTGCTGTAATCGCAAGCACTGCAATACCCTGTAGTCCCCTCAAAGGCCGCCGATGCGGCCTTTGGCTTTTCCCGCTCTAGCGGCAAGGCTTGCTACAATGCTTGCGGCGACCATCCACCACAGGGCCAACATGATTCCCCATATCAGCAAAGAACAAATCAGCCTGGCGCTCCCCTACCCGGCCCTGATGACGGCCCTGCGCGATGCATTTGCCGCCGGCATGTGCGCACCGCAAAGGCATGTGCATACTATTTCCGACAATCCCGCCTCCACGCTGCTGCTGATGCCGGTATGGGAATCCGGCGCCAACGCAGGCGCGAAGATGGGCGTCAAGCTGGTCACGGTGGCGCCGCAGAATACAGACCTGCCGTCGGTGCATGCAATCTTCGTGCTGTTTGATGCGCAGACCGGCGCGCCGCTGGCGCTGATGGATGGCGAGGAACTGACCGCCCGCCGCACCGCCGCTGCATCCGCGCTGACGTCCGGCTACGCGTCGCGCAGCAACAGCCGCTGCCTGCTGATGGTGGGCAGCGGCAACCTGGCGCCCTACCTGGCGGCAGCGCATTGCGCGGCGCGCGATATCCTGGAAGTGGCCGTCTGGGGCCGCTCGGAAGATAAGGCCAGGCTGTGCGCCGAGCGCATCCGGGCCAGCGGCGAACTGCCCTCCTACGTCAATATCGAGGTCGCCACCAGCCTGGAAAGCGCCTGCCGGCGGGCCGACATCATCAGTTGCGTGACCACCAGCAATACCCCCGTCATCCTCGGGGAGTGGCTGGAGCCGGGCACCCATGTAGACCTGGTCGGCGGCTTCAAACCCAATATGCGCGAAGTGGACGACGCCGCGATGGCAAAGGCGACCGTGTTTGTGGATACCTATATCGGCGCACTGAAAGAAGCCGGAGACCTGACTCAACCGCTAGCCAACGGCAATCTGCGGCCAACCGCCATCGTCGCGGAACTGGCGGAATTGGCCAGCGGCGCGCATGCAGGGCGCAGCAATGAAGCGGAAATCACCATTTTCAAATCGGTGGGCACCGCGCTGGAGGATTTGTGCGCGGCCAGGCTGGTGTGGTCGCAATTCCAGCCCTTGCCTGGACACCCTTGAATTTGCCAACCCGGCGTTTCAAGCCCGCATGATAGTTCGTTGCGCACCGAAGCATCCGAGCTGCGAGAGCAGGTATACTTGGCCATATCCTATCGACAGGAGCAAGCCATGACCCCCATCGTGCAGCCCCGCTTTTCCCGCATTGCCGCCGCCATCGGGGACCCGACGCGCGCGCTGATGCTGTCGCGGCTGCTCGATGGCCGCTTCTATACCGCCAAGGATCTCGCCATCCATGCCGGCGTCACGCCGTCCACCGCATCGCAGCACCTGAAATTGCTGGTCGATGAAAGGCTGGCGCGGGTGCGCGCGCAGGGCCGGCATCGCTATTTCATGCTGGCCGACGGCAATGTGGCGCATGCGCTGGAAGCGCTGTTGCGCGTGGCCGACGGTGTGTTGCCGGAAACCATACGCTGGCAGGCGCCGGCCATGCGCGGCTTGCGCCACGCGCGCAGCTGCTATGGACATATTGCGGGCGAACTTGGGGTACGCCTTTGCCAGACTTTCATCCAGCGAAATTGGGTGAGCGTCAGCGAGGGCGATGGTAACGACTACGTGCTGACGCCGGCCGGCATCGTCAAATTGCAGCAGCTAGGCCTGGCTGTGCAAACCATAGACGGCTTGCAAGGCAAAAGGATGCTGTATGGCTGTGTAGACTGGTCGGAACGGCGCGACCATTTTGCCGGGCCGCTGGCAGTGGCAATGCTGGATGCCTTCGTCGACCAGGGCTGGCTGCGGCGCGACGCGGATTCCCGGGCCCTGCAGGTAACGGCCGCCGGGCGGAGCAAGCTGATCAAGCCGCTGTTTGAAACCGAGGCCTGATCAGCCATTGGCGGCAAAAGCTTCCCTGGAATTTGACGAGGCTGGCCGTATGAAGCCCTCTGCTTGCTACAAGCGCCTGGCAGACATAATCACCGCATATTGCCGGTATGTCCCAGCGAATAGCGGCCTGGTTGCGGCCACACCGTCAGGCCATGCGGTTCTCGGCCAACCTTCACCTTGTCCACACTGCCCGACGTAGTATCGAAGCGATATACCACGTCATCGTAGCGTCCCGAAAGCCATAGATGCTTGCCGTCGGCGCTAACGTTGCCCATGTCAGGGCTGCCGCCGCCCGGTATCGGCCAGTTCTTGACGACCGTGCGGGTAGCGAAATCGATGACCGACACGCTGCCCTTACCTCTCGGTTTGCCGCGAATCTGATTGCTGCCGCGATTGGCGACATATAGGCTTTTGCCGTCACGGCTAGGGTAAAGCCCATGTGCGCCGATGCCGGTGGGTATGAAGCCTATCTGCTGGAGTGAGGCCCCGTCAACGACGTGCACACCGTCAGCCATCATGTCGGCGACAAAAAATACCTTACCATCTGGTGACGAACGCACGTCCTGAGGCATGCCTTTCGTGGTACAGATTTCCGCGCCCAGCTCGACCGGGTCCGGCAATTTCTTCGGTTTCTTGCCCGGCTTTTCGATGATCGCAAGTACCTCCGGGCGACTGAAATACTTGCTTAGCTTGAGCGTGCCTACTACAGAACGGCTCTGCAAATCGATCTTGACGATCGATCCTCCAAATTCGCAAGTAAACAATGCGAACTTGCCGTCTATGGAAAAATCCGCATGATTGATGCCGTCGCATTGTGGCGCGGCTATCGAATATTGCAACTTCATGCTGTGCGGATCGCGAAAATCCAGGCGCTTCATTTCTTCAACGACAATAATCGCGGATTGACCGTCCGGGGACCAGTACAAATTGTAGGGGTCTTCCACACTGATAAACTTCCCCGGTTTTCCGGTTAAGGGATCGATAGGCGTCATGCTGCCATCGGTACGGCCTTCTGCATTATTGGCGACCCACAATGTACGCAGATCCCAGGACGGCACCACATGCTGCGGATTGATGCCGACCTTGAAGGTATCTATCACCTTCAAGGTTGCCGGATCAATCACAGATACCGTATTGCCCGTATGGTTGGGCACGTAGACGCGCTCCAGTGCGCCCGCCACAGCGGGACTCATGTGGTTGGACGTGGTTTCGCTGTACAGGTTGTTGGGATCAATGACAGCCGGCATGCCGGGTACGGTCGTGACCGGGCCTGGGCTGGAAGCTGTCGCCGCTAACGGCGCTGCATTTGCCGTTTCTAGTTTCAAGGCGGATTCGGCCACGGCCCACCATGCAGCTGCCCCCGCCAAGGCGGTAAAAATGGAAATAGTAATTACTCTTTGCTTACGCATGCTCAATCTCTTTATGTTTCGTTCTATACACTATCCAACACAGGTGACCGGTCAATGCCGAGCCGCCACTGCAGCGCGGATAGCCGCTGTTGTCCTGGCGACGATCAAGTCGACGCCCAGTTGCCCCAAGGCGGCGCTAGAAGCGCGCGGATCGCCGACGATACCGTTGGCGCGGGCCTCTGCCGGGTCGCGCGGCATTTGATCTGTCCTCACCAGGCTTGCATCTATTGCCATCATCAGGGAAGTGTCGGCCACTCCCGCATGCAAGCCTATTTGCGCGTCGGTCAATCCTTTGCTACGCAAGGCCTGCACGTAGTCGGTTTCTACTACGCGGTAATACTCGGCGATGAAGTGCGCGCGCACAGGAGTCGCTGTCCAGTCACGGTTCAGGCGCGCCGCCACCGCTTTCATCTGAGCCTGGTAGCCACCGTGATCACCTATGAATACGATGTCTTGGAAACCATGCTGCCTGAAACTGCGGGCAGCTCCGTCAAGGATGCCTTTGAATGCATCGTCCGGTACTGAAATAGTACCGGAGAAACGCATATGACCGCTGGGCGGTGTAATGTTCCCCTCTGGAACATAGGCCAGAACGGGCGCCACCAGCGCATTACCCAAGGATGCAGCAATCTTGCCGGCCAACACCTTGGCGCGCACGTTATGTTTCCCTAGCGCCATATGCGGGCCGCTTTGCTCCGTGGCGCCAATGGGGATAATGATGGTGGTCTTGCCTGCTTGCAGCTGCTCACGTACTTCGGTCCAGGTCAGGTCTTCCAGGAATACGCTGTTCGACTTCGACCACGCGGACAGGGGAAGCAACGTAAGCCATGCGCTTATTAGTACAAGCGCGGCATGCGCGCTCTTTATTCGGCGGAAAAAGTGCATAGGGTGCTGAGGCATGAATAACTAGATTTCAATTTTTCGGCTTGATATTTAAAGCCATTAGCAGGTTGTTGGATGCAGTTGCACAGCGGCATTATTACCATTGCCAGGGCAGTCTACTGAATCGTGGTGAACAGGAACCGCTATTCTAACCGCATAAATTTGTGCGTCTATACAATTACCTCCAAATACGCTCTCACAAAAAACCTCATTCAAGAAGTACCGCCATCCCGATTTTGAATTGAAACAGTTTTAACCCATCATCAGCTTGGCTTCCCAATTTACAAAGTGGCAATGAAACTCCACTAACGTTACTCAATCGCGAACACCCATGCAAATTGGCGGTAGGCGTACCGGCAACTGTGTAGCATGTTTAATGAGAATATCCATGAACCAGCGAGCAATTTAAAGCATCCTTGCCGCAGGATACGGCAACGGTGTCGTGTGTGGCCAATTTAGCAGGCCCTATGTCTGACGGATCGGGCCCAGACGGCCTCTATGACTGATGATTTGCCGGGAATAGGCAGTTTTTAGGCAAATATGCGCCTAAGAGCTTGCAATAAATACGGCCCCGTTTCTGCATCAACACAGATTTTGGGGCCGGGCAGCTACCGCAACTTATTTACAACTTATTTGATATTCAGCTTGGCCCTGACGGCGGCGCCATAGGCGGGATCGGCCTTGTCAAAGTGCGCCAGCTGGCGCTTCTTGATCACGTCCAACACGCTGCGCATCGCGCCGGCGATATTGCTGGTCAACCGCTCCCTTTCATCGGCGGGCAACAACCGGAACAGGTTGCCGGCCTGAGTGTAGTCGTCTTCTTAAGGCCTGCGCCCTTACTCCTTTTTAGAACAACAACAGGCTGGCCGCCAGCGCCAACATGATCACGCCCACAAAAGCATCCAGCAGCCTCCACGCGGCCGGCTTGGCAAACCACGGCGACAACAGGCGCGCGCCGAAACCCAGTGCGCAAAACCAGACTACTGCAGTACTGATCGCACCGAACGCAAACCACCATTTGCCCTGCCCCGGCTGCTGGCCGCCTACCGCGCCCAATAGCACTACCGTGTCCAGGTACACATGCGGATTCAGCAAGGTCACTGCCAGCACCGACAGCAAGGCTTGCGGCGCAGTCAGCAATACCGGTTCGGCACCGGTATCCAATGCCTGCGCTGAAAAGGCGGAACGCCAGGCGCGCAAACCGTACCAGGTCAGGAATGCGGCACCGCCCCAGCGTGCCAGCAAGAGCAGAGCCGGCTCACCCTCGATCAGGCGCCCCATGCCGGCCACGCCGGCATTGATCAACGCGGTCTCGCACAGGATGCAGGCCAGCACGGTCAGCCCCACGTGCTGGCGACGCAAACCCATGCGCAGCACGTGCGCATTCTGCGAACCTATCGCCATGATCAAGCCGGCCCCCAGGCCAAATCCCTTCAGATAAAACGAAAACATAAGCGCTCCTCAATAATTAGGAGCATTTTGTTACCAAAGCAGTAGAATATGAAGCAATATTAAAATATTAGAGACTTCATTAAAATTTCTTAATATGATTTAACATCACTGTTACTAAAAAACCATGAACCTGGATTCCCGGCAATGCGCCGCCCTGTTGGCGGTGATAGACAGCGGCAGCTTTGAGCAGGCGGCGGCCTTGCTGCATCTGACCTCGTCTGCGGTGTCGCAAAGGGTGCGCGCGCTGGAAATCCAGCTGGGCAGCCCCTTGCTGGTGCGCAGCCGCCCCTGCCGCCCCACCCATGCCGGCCAGCGCCTGCTGCAACATCTGCGCCGTGTGCAATTGCTGGAGCAGGACCTGCACGCGGATTTTTCAGGCGAACAGGCGGAGCTGCTGACAATCGCGATTGCCGTCAATGCAGATAGCCTGGCTAGCTGGCTGCTGCCGGCGGTGGCGGATTTCTTGCGCACCGAGAAGGTACTGCTGGATGTCAGCCTGGATGACCAGGACCATACGCATGCCTTGCTGGAAGCCGGGCTGGCGCTGGGCTGCGTGTCCTCCGAGCCACACGCGATGCGCGGCTGCAGCGTGGAGCGCCTGGGCATCATGCGCTATCGCTGCACGGCGTCGCCTGCTTTCCAGCAGCGCTGGTTTGCCGGCGGCATGCAGCGCAGCAGTGCGCAGAAGGCGCCGGTGGTTGTGTTCAACCGCAAGGACAAGCTGCAATCCGGCTATCTGCAGCAGCATTTCGGCATACTGGAACACAGCTATCCCTGCCATTATGTGCCTGCATCGGAACCCTTCATGCTCGCCATCGCGCTGGACATGGGCTGGGGCATGGTGCCGGAGCTGATGCTGCAAAAGCTGCCCAGCCAGGTTGCGGCCGGCGCGCTGATCGACCTGGCCCCCGACCATCCTATGGATCTGGATTTATACTGGCATAGCTGGAAGGTGCAGTCACCGCGCATGCAAAAGCTGACGCAAACCCTGACCAGGGCAGCGCGCGACGTGCTGCTGCAGGAATAACCCGAGAACGAGAGCATGACGAATATCAAGCAAGACCTGGAAAACATCACCGCCGGCACACTGGAAAATTACAACCAGGGTGCGCTGGACTTCCGCGAAGGCACGCGCGACCATGACGTCAGCCAGAATATCGCGGCGCTGCTGCGGCACATTGATGCCCCGCCGCCGTTCTGCCTGCTGGATTTCGGCTGCGGGCCGGGGCGCGATCTGAAGACTTTTTCCGGCATCGGGCATATCGCGATAGGGCTGGACGGCAGCGAAGAATTTGTCGCGATGGCTCGCGCGGACACCGGTTGCGAAGTCTGGCAGCAGGATTTTTTAAAACTGGACCTGCCCGCCGGCAAGTTTGACGGCATCTTTGCCAATGCCTCGCTGCAGCATATACCCAGCCAGGAATTGCCGCGCGTATTGCGGCAATTGCATGCGGCATTGAAAACAGGCGGCGTGCTGTTTTGCTCTCTGCCGCGCGGCAATAACAGCGAAGGCTGGAGCCGCAACCGCTACAGCGCATTTCACGATAAAACCGCGTGGTGGGCTTTTATGGATCAGGCGGGATTTGTCGAACTGGAACATTATTATCGCCCGCAAGGCCTGCCGCGCGAACAGCAGCCCTGGCTGGCCAGCGCATGGCGGGCGCAAGCAGGCTAGCACCTCTGTAATAGGGCCCCGAAAACAAAAACGGCATCATCCTTGTACAGATGATGCCGCTCTTGCTGAAATTACTGCTTGCTAACTCATGCAGGCAAATTTACTCTACCTGTGGTTTTAGTGATCCCTGCCGTGGTCGTCATGTCCCCTGTCATGATCCCCACGATCCCCGCGATCCTTATCGTGGCCTCTGCCGTGATCCCGGTCGTCTCCGCGGCGATCGTCGCGGTAGTCGCGGCGGTCATAGTCGCGGCGTTCTTCATGGCGTTCCGGACCATGCCAATGTTCGCGGTAGCGCGGCACATACTCATTGCGGTACCAGTTTTCTTGCACAAAATATACCGGCTGGCCGCAGGCATTGTAGCTGGCGCAATGCTTGCGCCAGTTTTTCTGATGGCCGGGCGGCACGTACAAATACAAGGGTTCCTGGACCACCCCTACCGGTACAGGCTGGATGATGACGGGCCGGGTATACACCACTTGCGGCGACGGCACCGCACCTATGTCGACCCGGCCGTACAAACCCGGCTGGGCGAAGTTGATTGACACACCAACGTCGGCTGCAAAAACGGAAGCGCTGGCGGCGACCAGGGCTGCGGCTAATAATATTTTTTTCATCGGATACACTCTTTAAGCTATTGCAGGTGAGTATACAACGACTTGCGAGCATATCCGATGACTGGTTTTACATCTTGTTACCCTACTGACACACTTATAACTATTTAATAAGTACTCAAATAAACAGTTTTTTTAGCGTGCATTATCCGCCTTGCGCGTCATCACCTGCTCCGCCACGTTGCGCGGAGCTTCCGCATAATGCTTGAACTCCATCGTGTACGTGGCGCGCCCCTGGGTCGCGGAACGCAGCGCTGTGGAATAGCCGAACATCTCGGACAAGGGCACTTCCGCCCGGATGATCTTGCCGCCGCCACCGGCGATTTCATCCATGCCTTGCACCATGCCGCGGCGCGACGACAGGTCGCCCATCACGGTGCCTGCATAGTCCTCCGGTGTTTCCACCTCCACCGCCATCATCGGTTCCAGCAAGATAGGGTTCGCGCGCCGCATGCCGTCCTTGAACGCTATCGATCCGGCCATGCGGAATGCATTCTCGTTGGAGTCCACGTCGTGGTAAGAGCCGAAGATCAGCGTCGCTTTCACGTCCACCACCGGGTAGCCTGCCAGCACGCCGGATTTCAGCGTTTCTATGATGCCTTTTTCCACCGCAGGGATAAACTCGCGCGGGATCACACCGCCCTTGATCGCATCGACGAATTCAAAGCCCTTGCCGGGCGGCTGTGGTTCCAGCCTCAGCACCGCATGGCCGT
>JABDED010000021.1 GCA_013287275.1 Betaproteobacteria bacterium | reverse complement strand
GTGATGATCACGTCGACCGATTCCGGCGACGAGCCCAGCGTGCTGCAGGCGGCTTCGGTGATGGCTTTTACAAATGCGCGCTTTTGCTCCAGCGTGCGGCCTTCAAACATTTGTACGTTAATGGTGGGCATGGTGTTTCCTCGGTGTGGTTAATTGGTATAGCCGGGGCTAAGCTGGTCCAGTTTGCGCAGCAGCGCCGGCCACTCCAGTATACCTTCAGGCGCGCCGTCGCCCAGCAGTTCCAGGTAGGTTTTATGGCAGATCTCCGGCGCCGGCTGGTGCGGGGGGCCGCCGCCGGCCTGCGCTTTCAGCTGGATCGTGCAGGCCTTGTCCAGCGTGTCCATCAATACATAGGCTTCGGCGATGCTGCGTCCGCAAGTCAGCGTGCCGTGGTTGCGCAACAGCATCGCCGGCTTGTCGCCCAGCGCCGCGGTCAGGCGGCCTTGCTCTTGCGGCGACAGCGCCAGGCCTTCATAGTCGTGATACGCGAGCTGGCCGTAAAAGCGCAAAGCATGCTGCGATAGCGGCAGCAGGCCCTGGTGCTGGATGCCGACTGCGATGCCGTTGCTATTGTGCAGATGCATCACGCAAACCGCGTCATGCCGCGCCGCATGCACGGCAGCGTGGATGGCGAAGCCGCTCACGTTCACTTTGTGGTGTTTGCCGCTGACGATGTTTCCCTGCAGGTCTATCTTGACCAGGTTGGATGCGCACACTTCGTCAAAGCGCAGGCCGAAGGGGTTGATCAGGAAATGGTCCGGTTCGCCCGGCACGGTGGCGGAGATATGGGTATAGACCAGGTCGTCCCAGCCGTTCAGCGCGCATAGCCGGTAGCAGGCGGCCAGGTTTATGCGGGTTTGCCATTCGATGTCGGTCATGGGTGTGATGAGTGGATGAGCTTGCGCTTATTGTAGCCCGGATGGAGCGCAGCGTAATCCGGGGGACCTGGATCGATCCACAGAAACTATTCAACCTACGCATGGGCCAAATGCCCGCCTTGCGGGCTTGCCCCTAGGTGGGTCCCCCGGATTACGCTGCGCTCCATCCAGGCTACGTTCTTGGTTTTTTTATTTGCGTTCGTGCACCAGTTTTCCGGCTGCATAGGTGGCGGCGATGCTGCGGTCGTCGCCCAGCAGGGCCAGCGCGAACAGCAATTCTTCCAGGCTGTCGGTGCGCGCGGTGCGGCGCGCCAGCAAGGGGGTGGCTTGCGGATCGAGCACAATGAAATCGGCCTCAGCGTTTTTCGCAAAATTGCCTATCGTGCCTTCCAGCTGCATGCTGCGGGCGCCGCCCAGCGTTGCCAGGTAAAACATGCGCGCCGCCGGCAGGTAGGTGCCGCCCATGCGCGCCACCTTGTAGGTCTCGTTCATCGTTTGCAACATGGAGAAAGAGGTGCCGCCGCCGACGTCGGTGGCCAGCGACAGCGGCACGCCGGCTTCTTGCGCGCGCGGGAAGTCAAACAGGCCGCTGCCCAGGAACAGGTTGGAGGTGGCGCACAGCGACACTGCCGATTTGGTCTCCGCCATGCGGCGGCGGTCGGTGTCGTCCAGCCAGATGCAGTGCGCGTACATCGCGCGTTCGCGCATCAGGCCGTAGCTGTCGTAGATGTCCAGGTAGCTGCGCGCCTTGGGGAACAATTCCCTGGCCCATTTGCATTCATCCTTGTTCTCGGCCACGTGGGTCTGGATGAAAGTGTCCGGATACTTTTGCGCCAGCTCGCCGGCCAGTTGCAATTGCGCTTCGCTGGAGGTCGGTGCGAAGCGTGGTGTGATCGCATACAGCTGGCGGCCGTGCTTATGCCATTTTTGTATTAGCGCTTCGCTGTCGCGCGCGCCGCTCTCGGCAGTATCGCGCAGGAACTCGGGGCAGTTCCTGTCCATCAGCACCTTGCCGGCGACCATGCGCAGATTGCGTTTTTCGCTCTCGCCAAAGAAGGCGTCCACCGATTCCGGGTGCACCGTGCAATACACCATCGCGGTCGTGGTGCCGCAGCGCAGCAGTTCATCGACAAAGAAAGAGGCCACTTCGCCGGTGTGTTCCGGATCCTGGAACTGGCGCTCGGTAGGGAAGGTGTATTTTTCCAGCCATGGCAGCAGCCCCGGCGCCGGCGATGCGATCATGTCGGTCTGCGGATAGTGGATGTGGCTATCGATAAAGCCCGGCATGATGATCTTGCCGGCGAAGTGCGACACCGCCGTACCTGCTGGCAGGCTGTCTTTCAGCTGCGAATAGTCTCCCGCCGCCTGGACGCGGCCGTCCTGGATCAGCAGCAAGCCGTCTTCATGCCATTGCAGCGCTTTTTCATTGTGCAAGGGGTCGTCGGTAAAATGCAGCAGGCTGGCGCGGTAGGCTTGCGTGGTGTTTGGTGTGGACATAAAAATCTTTATTGTGGCAAGAATTTACAGGGCGGGCAGGCATAGCCCACGCCCTTGATATTGATGGTTGCTGATGCGTGCTGTAGCCTGGATGGAGCGCAGCGTAATCCGGGGGGCCGCCTAGGGACCTTGAAAGGGGCTTGGTTTGCAAATTCCACGGCCCCCCGGATTGCGCTTTGCTCCATCCAGGCTACAAATACAGTTTTGCGTATTGCTAGGCTGATGCGGAGATTGCTTCCACCGCTTTCAAAATCGCTTCGCCGGTCGCCGGTGCCTGCAGCGGCGGGTTCTTCTTGTAATCCGCCACACTGGCGATTGCATCGCGGATCGCGAAGAACACCGAGAACGGCAACAGCAGCGGCGGTTCGCCTACCGCTTTCGACCTGTGTATGCTGTCGGCCACATTGCGGTTCTTGAACAGCTTGACGCGGAAATCGTCCGGGCAATCCGAGATTGCCGGTATCTTATAGGTGGACGGTGCATGCGTCATCAGTTTGCCGGCCTTGTTCCACCACAATTCTTCGGTGGTCAGCCAGCCCATGCCCTGGATAAACGCGCCTTCGACCTGGCCGATGTCGATGGCCGGGTTCAGCGAATTACCGGCGTCATACAAAGCGTCGGCGCGCAGCAGCTTCCATTCGCCGGTCAGCGTATCGACGATGACTTCCGACACCGCAGCGCCGTATGCAAAATAAGAGAAGGGGCTGCCGGTCATGCTCTTGCTGTCCCAGTGCAGGTGAGGCGTGGCGTAAAAGCCGTCCGACCACAATTGCACGCGGGCCAGGTAGGCCTTGCCCACCAGGTCGGCAAACGGGATGGTCTGGCCGTTGACCTGCACCAGTTGCGCATAGAATTGCACGTCGCCAGTGTCGCCGCCATAGGTCTTGGCGGCGAACTCGGCCAGCCGGTCGCGCACCTGGCGCGCGGCGTCCTGGGCGGCCTTGCCGTTCAAGTCGGCGCCGGTGGAGGCGGCGGTGGCCGAGGTATTGGCGATCTTGCTGGTGTCGGTGGCGGTGACGCGCACCGAGCCTAGCGTTACGCCCAGCTCATGCGCGACTACTTGCGCCACCTTGGTGTTGATGCCCTGGCCCATCTCGGTGCCGCCATGGTTGACCAGCACCGAACCGTCCACGTACACGTGCACCAGCGCGCCGGCCTGGTTCAGGTGGGTCACGTTGAAGGCGATGCCGAATTTGTGCGGCGTGAAGGCCAGGCCTTTTTTCAATACCGGGCTGGCGGCATTGAAGGCGGTGATCTCGGCGCGGCGCTTGCGGTATTCGCTGCTTTGCTCCAGTTCTGCGGCCAGTTCGTGGATCACATTGTCGGCCACCTTCTGGCCATACTGGGTCACGTTGCGGCCTTCGGCGTCGTTGCGTCCATAAAAGTTCATCTTGCGCACATCCAGTGCATCCTTGCCCAGATTGCGGGCAATTTCATCGACGATGTACTCAATCGCGATCGCGCCCTGCGGGCCGCCGAAGCCGCGGAAGGCGGTATTCGACTGCGTATTGGTCTTGCCGCACATGGCCTTGATGTCCACATCCGACAGGTAATAGGCATTGTCGAAATGGCAGACCGCGCGGGTCGCCACCGGGCCGGACAGATCGGCCGAAAAGCCAGCGCGCGACACCATCTCCACCCTGGCGCCCAGGATCAGGCCCCGGTCGTCGTAGCCGACTTCATATTCATAGTGGAATTCATGGCGCTTGCCGGTGACCATCATGTCGTCGTCGCGATCGGCGCGCAACTTGACCGGGCGTCTCAGGTGCAGCGCGCACATCGAGGCGACTGCGGCCCACAGGCCTGATTGCGACTCCTTGCCGCCGAAGCCGCCGCCCATGCGGCGGCATTCGACCTGTACATTATGCGAAGGCACGTCCAGCGCATGGGCGATGATGTGCTGCATCTCGCTCGGATGCTGGGTCGAGCAATAAACGTGCATGCCCTTGCCCTCGGTGGGGATGGCATACGAGATCTGGCCTTCCAGGTAAAACTGTTCCTGGCCGCCGACATCCAGTTGGCCGCGCACGTGGTGCGGCGCATTGGCCAGGGCTTGCTGGGCGTCGCCGCGCTTCAGGTTCATGGGCGGGATCACGAAGGATTGCGCATCGCGTGCAGCGACCGGGGTCAGGATGGCCGGCAATTCTTCATACACGATCTCTACCTTGCGCACCGCGCGACGGGCCAGGTCGTGGCTCTCGGCCACCACCACAAAGATGGGTTGGCCGACGTACTCGACCACGCCGTCGGCCAGGATAGGGTCGTCATGGATGATGGGACCGCATTCGTTGGCGCCGGGGAAATCGGCCGCTGTATACACCGCCGTCACGCCGGCGGCACTGCGCACCGCATCGAAATTGATCGAGATGATTTTGGCGTGCGCTTTTTGCGACAGGCCCAGCGCGGCGTGCAAGGTACCGTGCAGTTCGGGCAGGTCGTCGGTATAGGTGGCCTCTCCCAGCACGTGCAGGATGGCGGATTCATGCGGATGCGACTGGCCCACTTCGGCCCAGGCTATCGGCCCCGCGGCCTTGTTGGCTTCTGCGACCAGGAACGGATCGGCTTGCTTGTTCATGTTAATCTCCGTTGATGGTTAGGCAAGAGTCGCCGTTTGCGGCGTCGGCGAGGATACTTGCGCGAAAGCATTGACGGCGCTGGCCGGCAGGGGCGCGTCGGCGCGGGTCTCCAGCCAGAAGCGGCGCAACAGGTTTTGCGCTGTCTTCATCCGGTATTCGCTGGACGCGCGCATGTCGGACAGGGGCGCATAGTCTTGCGCCAGCGCGGCCACGGCCGCATCCAGCTTGGCCTGGTTCCAGGCCTGGCCTTCCAGCAGCGCCTCCGCCCGGTCAGCGCGCTTCGATGTCGCGGCCATGCCGCCGTAGGCGATGCGCACGTCGGTCACGGTATCACCTACCAGTGTAGCGGAGAATGCAGCGCATACTGCCGAAATATCCTGGTCGTAGCGCTTGGCCAGTTTGTAGGTGCGGAAGATCAGGTTCTTGCGTGGCAAGGGCACGCGCACCGCTTCGACGATCTCGTCGGGCTGCATGTCTTTTTTCTGGTAGGCCAGATACAGTTTCTCCAGCGGCATCACCAGCCGCCCCCGGCCGCCGTTCAGCACCACTTCGGCGCCCAGCGCGATCAGCCACGGGGCCGAGTCACCGATGGGCGAACCGTTGGCGACGTTGCCGCCCAGCGTGCCGGCGTTGCGTATGGGTAGCGAGGCAAAACGTTTCCACAGTTCGGTCAATTGGTCGGGATAGTGTTCGCAGATCGCCTTATAGGCGTCATTGAGCGAGATGCCGGCGCCGATTTCCAGCATGCCGTCCTTCATTTTCATCTGTTTCAACTCTTCCACCTGGCCCAGGTAGATGATGTCGCCCAGGTCGCGCATCTGCTTGGTGACCCACAGGCCGACGTCGGTGGAGCCGGCCAGGATGCAGGCGCCGGGTTTTTCGGCCTTTAGCTTCACCAATTCCGCCAGCGTGCGCGGTGCATGGAAGCTCTGGCCCTTGTGGCTATAGCTGAAGGATTCCTTGCGCTGCAGCGATTGCAGTGCAGAAACCAGAGCGGCGCGGTCGAATTTTTGCCGCGGCAGCTCGCACATGCGGTGGGCGGCGTCGATGATGGGGCGGTAGCCGGTGCAGCGGCACAGGTTGCCGGACAGCGCATCGTCGATTTCCTTGCGCTGCGGCGCGGCGCCGGAATCTTCGTTCTTCAGGTACAGGTCCCACAGCGACATCACAAAACCGGGGGTGCAAAAGCCGCATTGCGAACCGTGGCATTCGACCATGGCCTGCTGCACCGGATGCAGGTTGTCTTCGTTCTTAAGGTCTTCCACCGTGAACAGGGCCTTGCCGTCCAGTGTAGGCAGCATTTGTATGCAGGAGTTCACCGATTTCAGCTGCACTTGGCCGTTTTGCAATTCGCCGATCACGACGGTGCATGCGCCGCAATCGCCCTCGGCACAGCCTTCCTTGGTGCCGGTGCAATGCAAGTCTTCGCGCAGATGCTGCAAGACGGTCTGCGTGGGGGCTGAGCGGTCTACGCTATGGGTGCTGCCGCGGTAATAAAAACGAATCGGTTCCGACATGAATTCTCCATCACAATTTTTCTTCGGGATTCCTTGTCATTCTTGAAATCCCCTATGGAAGGGCAGGCGCCATGTTGTTAATTGGCACGATTGTTGCGTTACAGCATCGTAACAGCGGCAGCCTCCTCCTACAGTTTGAGATTACCACCCGTGTAGAAATTGACCATATGAGAATAATGATGCGCAATATCAATGTCCGGGCATTTACGCGCTGCGGCGAAGAAAATTCTGTTCAATTGTTAAATTGCTGCAATAGTTTGTTTGCACAATTTTTGTGCAAATTTGGCAGCTTGACCTATTGAAAACGCTTTACAAAATTTTGCCTTCAAACTAGGTATTTTGCTCTGAATTTTCCTGGGGAAATCCTTGCTATACGGAAAAAATCGAGTATATTCTTGGTCGGATGTAGGTAATCCCTAACATCTTTGTCGTCGCTTCATTATTGGGAGAAGAATGGGAATCAGCCCTTTTATTGGTAAATATGCCCTCACCCCCTTAATGAGCGCGTTGCGGAAAACGATGACCCTTTACCTGGGGATCCATAGTTAGCCGCATAGGGACAATGTGCTTCAATTTCTTACATCACTTAAAAAAAGAAACTAAATGAACTTAGCAAAAATGAAGGTAGGCAAGCGTCTGGGCCTCGGCTTCGCCCTGGTGCTGGTACTGTTGATCGCGGTCACGGCACTGGGTATTGCCCGCATGTCGCAAATCCAGAACCGCCTGGAAAAAGTCATCGGCGTCAGCAATGTGGAGAGCCGCCTGATCATCGATATGCGCGCAATCGTTTACGACCGCATGGTTTCCCTGCGCAACCTGACTTTGCTGACCGATGCCGGCGATATGGAACCGGAACTGGCCAAGATCAAGGAGCAGTCGAAGAAGTATACCGAGGCTGAAGCCAAGCTGGCCGACATGTTCGCCGCCGAATCCGGTACTTCGGCAGAGGAAAAGGCCTTGCTGGCCAAGCTGAAAGAGCAGGAAAACGCTTCCGCGGCCTTGCCGGCCAAGGCGCAGGAACTGGGTTTGAAGAATGATCCTGAGGCCGCGACCATCACGCTGATCAAGAAAATCCGCCCTATACAAAAGAAATGGCTGGATACGCTGGATGAAATGGTCACGCTGGAAGACAAGCTGAATGCGGAGATTGCCGCCGATGCAAAATCCTCTTTCGCCACCGCCAGTAGCATGATGCTGGTCCTGGGCGCACTGGCCTTGCTGGCCGGCATCGCCGCCGCCTGGGTGATCACCCGCAGCCTGTTGAAACAACTCGGCGGCGAGCCCGATTACGCGGCCAAGATCGCCAGCCAGATCGCTGCCGGCGATTTGTCCGCCCCCATCGATACCAAGCCGGGCGACAATTCCAGCCTGCTGATGGAAATGAAGGCGATGCGCGACAGCCTGGTTAATATCGTCGGCCAGGTGCGCGTCGGCACCGACACCATCGCCACGGCATCCAGCGAAATCGCTACCGGCAACCTGGACCTGTCTTCCCGCACCGAGCAGCAAGCCGGCTCGCTGGAAAAAACTACCTCGTCGATGAAGGAATTGACGGTCACGGTAAAACAGAACGCCGACAACGCGCGGGAAGCCAACCAGCTGGCGGCTTCGGCATCGGAAGTGGCGCGCCAGGGCGGCGTGGTAGTTGCACAAGTCGTCGATACGATGGGCTCCATCAATGAATCGGCAAAGAAAATTGTCGACATCATCAGCGTGATCGACGGCATAGCCTTCCAGACCAATATCCTGGCCTTGAATGCGGCGGTGGAAGCCGCCCGTGCCGGCGAGCAGGGCCGCGGTTTTGCGGTGGTTGCCGCCGAGGTGCGCAACCTGGCACAACGCAGCGCCGCCGCCGCCAAGGAAATCAAGACCCTGATCGGCGATTCTTCTGAAAAAGTGGAAGTCGGCAGCAAGCTGGTCGCCCAGGCCGGCATCACGATAGACCAGGTCGTCACCAGTGTAAAACACGTAACCGACATCATTGCTGAAATCAGCGCCGCCAGCCAGGAACAGAGCGTCGGCATTGAAGAGGTCAACCACGCGATCATAGAGATGGACGGCGTAACGCAGCAAAATGCCGCGCTGGTGGAAGAAGCCGCCGCCGCTGCCCAGAGCCTGCAAGACCAGGCTGCCGAACTGGCCAAGGTGGTCAGTATCTTCAAGCTGAGCGCCAATGACCAGTTCAGCATCAGCGCCGCTGCTGCCCCCGCCCCCACGCCGGTGCTGCAGCGCGTTGAAGCCAGGCCGGTCGCCATCAAGTCCAGGGTAAAGGCGATTGCCGCCAAGCCGGCGACAACTGCCAGGCCGGCCCGCAAGATTGCTGCTGCCAGCAACAGCGCCGGCAAGAACGTCAGCAAAAGCGCCGGCAATAGCGACGAATGGGTTGAGTTTTAAGTAATAGAGAAGTTTGGCCGCAAAGAAGGAATGCGGCCGGCATACATGGCCGGCCGCTGAGTTTATAAATAATTTGAAAAGAGTATGACTATGAATGCCCGCTTTCCCACGCTTTCCATCCTGGTTTCCACCGTATTGCTGACAGCCGCCGCTTCTGCGTTCGCTGCAGAAACCGCTCCTGTATTGGACAGCAAGTCCTGCGACCAGCCTAAATATCCTAAAGCTGCGCTGATGAATGAAGAAACCGGCACTGTCGCCATGGGTTTCCTGGTCGGCGCCGACGGCAAGGTGGTGGAATCCAAAGTAGAAAAATCCAGCGGCTCCAAGAGCCTGGACAAGGCCGCGTTGGGCGCCTTCAGCCAGTGCAAATTCAAGCCGGGCACCAAGGACGGCAAGGTTGACCAGGTATGGGCAAAGATCGATTTTGTGTGGAAACTCGAATAGTCGGTCTTCTGCAGATTAGCCCTAGATGAAAAAAGGAGCCCGCGTGGCTCCTTTTTTCTGGCGCAAGCTGCGTATCAGCGATCAGCCGGCGCCCAGGTAGATGAACTTGAACAGGGACACACTGGAGATGACGCCGGCAATTGCCGACACCTGCTTACGGCCGATCAGCGGCCACTTGAGCACGGTGACAATTGCCGGCCGCTGCTGCAGTTCACTAGTCGCATTCCTAAAAGAAGAACGGCCCGGCCGACATGTCGACCGGGCCGTGTAGGCCTTACCTCAACGCCACACCGTTCGCATCCTGAAAAAGGACCTTAACTGGACGGTATTACGACCGCGGCTCGTTTTTGCGAAGACGGAAATTTAACGTTTACCGTTTAGCGCGGCGGCGGGCGCCCAATAGCATCAGCGCGCCCATGCCCAGCAGCGCCATGCTGCCTGGTTCGGGAACCAGGGTGATGTTGCCGCCGGTAGCCCTTTCAAGATAGTCTGTATAGCTACCTAGCACGATGCCGCCGAAATAGGTACCGAAGGTGCCCGGGACTTGGCCATTGAACGTGCCGCTGAAGGTATTGTTCGCGACCAGCATCAGTTCGCCGTACTGCATCACGAATGATGGGCCGCCGGAGTCACCAGGGCCGATTCCCGATTCGCGGTTGTTCGGCAGGACCGGGGTGCAGACACCATAGTCGGTGCAAAAGGTGTCCTGGCCGTTGCCATCGAAGTCGGCGTACCAGACTTCGTTCGCGCCACTAAAGTTTTGTTCGTCGTTGCCGTCGAACAGGTCCATGTAGTTCTCGCCGGTGCGCTTGACAAAGAAGTCTGGGTCCACGTTATAGCCGTCGATGCCGTTGCCCGAAGTGCCATAGCCGGCCATGATGATGTGCG
Organism: Betaproteobacteria bacterium; assembly: GCA_013287275.1. Classification (GTDB taxonomy): domain Bacteria; phylum Pseudomonadota; class Gammaproteobacteria; order Burkholderiales; family Burkholderiaceae_D; genus Undibacterium. The sequence continues at coordinate 31,153 of JABDED010000021.1, read as the reverse complement.
TACCCGAGGTGACCGGGTTAACCGCGACCTTGTAGATCTTGGCGCTGGCCGGTGCGTCCTTGCTCAGGGTGATCACGGAAATGTCGTCATTGACGCAGAAGCCACTGACACCCGCCGGGCAGTGGCCGAAGCCTTGATAGTCCGGGTTCATCGAGACCGACGTCGCAGCGATCAGTGCATTGAAGGTGCCGTTGCTGTTGAAAACGACGCGCACGTCACTGCCCGGTTTGTGCAGGTCGACCACGGTGCCGTTACCGTTCGTGTCGACGCAGTGGCCTGCCGAGACGACCTGGCGCTTGCCTACCAGCGCGCCGGAGCAGATGAACGATTGGCCGTCATAGCGGATATTGATACTGACGACGCCAGAAAACGGCGAGGCCGCGGTATTGGGGTCCACGTGTGCCGCGGGCGAGTCCGGCAGGGCGCCCGACGTGATGAGCGGGGTGACCGAGCCGCCCTGGATGACGGAGGCCTGGGCAGCCGTTGTGCCGACAACCAGCACGCCAGCCAAGGTGAGACCCACCAATTTATTCACCGATTTCGTAAGCATCATTTTTCCTTGTAAGTATTTGATCGCTCTGCGTGGACATCATGTGTGTTTTACACAGCGGGCGTAACAAGCAGAAAATATGCCTGATGGAAAATAATGCTTATTTTCAATAGCTTATGGAGTTTTGGAAATGTTGCGGGGGCGAAAATGTAAGGTTTTCCGACACCCAGGAAGCCGCTGTCTCCGGGTGCGCGGCTATTTGACGTCGAGCAGTTCCACGTCGAAGACCAGGTTCGCATTCGGAGGAATAGGGCCGGCGCCTTGCGCTCCATAGCCCAGGGCGGCCGGGATGATCAGGCTGCGCTTGCCGCCCGCCTTCATCCCTGCCACCCCTTCGTCCAAGCCCTTGATGACCTTGCCTGCGCCGAGTTGAAAGGTGAATGGCTTTCCGCCGACGGAGCTGTCGAACGCCTGGCCATGCTGCTTGTCGGCTTTCGGCGAGTAGAGCCAGCCACTATAGTGCAGGGTGACCGTGCTGCCCGGTTTGGCCGGCTTGCCTTTACCGGCAACGGTGTCGATCTTCTTTACACCGGCGGCGGCTTGGGTGGCATCAGGGGCGCTCGCGGCCTGCCCGAATGCCGGAGCGATGGCAAGGCTGGACGCAAGACCGAGAACGAGGGCGGATAGAGTGGATTTCATTATTGTGCGCTTGGTGGTTATCAATAGGCTGGCGTGATGGCCGTCGCCCGCTGTTTCGCCGCCGGGCGGGGGCGGTGAAACAGGCAGTGGCTGAAGTATTGCCTAGTCGGCCATTTCGCACAAGCCCATCGCCCCGCATTTCAGGGACCGTCTCCCTCAAACGAAAATGCCGTTCAGTCTTCACTGAACGGCATTAGCGCTGAGGCTCCCTTTTCTATTGGCGCAATACTGGTATCAGCCAGCGCCCAAATAGATGAACTTGAACAGGAACACGCTGGAGATGACGCCGGCGATCGCCGATACTTGCCTGACGCGGCCGGTCAGCAATTTCAGCACGACATAGGTGATAAAGCCGAACGCCACGCCATTGGCGATCGAATAGGTGAAAGGCATCAGCAGCGCGGTGACGGCGGCCGGTACGCTCTCTGTGGTGTCTTCCCAGTCGATTTCTGTCAGTTCGCGCAGCATCAGGCAGGCGACATAGAACAAAGCGGGTGCGGTTGCATACATCGGCACGGTGCCGGCCAGCGGTGCGAAGAACAGGCTGGCCAGGAACAGCACGGCGACCGTCACTGCGGTCAGGCCGGTGCGGCCGCCGGCCTGTACGCCCGCGGCGCTCTCTATATAGGCGGTCGTGCTGGAAGTGCCGAGGAAGGCGCCGGCGGCGATCGCAGTACTGTCCGCCAGCAAGGCCTTGTTCATGCGGTCCAGTTTGCCTTCTTTCAGCAGGCCGGCGCGGTTGGCCACGCCCATCAGCGTACCGGTGGCGTCAAACAGCTCCACCAGGAAGAACACCAGCACCACATTCACGATACCGATGGATAGCGCGCCCTTGATGTCCAGCTTGAACAGCGTAGGCTCCAGTGAAGGCGGGGCCGAGACGATGCCGGCGAAATGATTGCCGCCGACGATGAAGCTGGCGACGGTCACGGTCAGGATACCGATCAGGATGGCGCCGCGCACTTTCAGCCTGTCCAGCGCGACGATCAGGAAAAAGCCGCAGATGGCCAGGATGGGGCCGGCTTCATGCAGGTTGCCCAGGGTTACATAGGTGGCGGGATTCGGTGCGATGATGCCGGCGCTTTTCAGCGAAATGATGCCGAGGAACAGGCCTATCCCCACCGTAATCGCGGTGCGGATGGAGTGCGGGATGCCGCTGATGATCAGTTCGCGTATCTTGAAGATGCTGACGAACAGGAACAGGCAGCCGGAAATGAAGACCGAGCCCAGCGCCACTTGCCACGGAAACCCCATGCCTTTGACGACTACATAGGCGAAATAGGCATTCAGGCCCATGCCTGGCGCCAGCGCGATAGGATAGTTGGCATACAAGCCCATGATCAGTGTGCCCAGCGCTGCGGCGACACAGGTGGCGACGAACACCGAATCCTTGGGCATGCCCGCATCGCCGAGGATGGACGGGTTAACGAAGATGATGTAAGCCATCGTCAAAAAGGTGGTGAGACCGGCGAGCAGCTCGGTGCGTACGTCGGTCCCATGATCCTTAAGTTTAAAAAACTTCTCCAGAAATAACATTTTGTTCCTCTCTCCTCGCTTATTTATTATGGAATTGTTGAAATTCCAACCCTGTATACCTGTATAAAATCTGTTGCGTTCCCTATTTAAGGCAGGCCGCATCTTAACTGTTTGTATGGATGCTTCCTACTATTTCAGCTATTGATATTCGCAATTCGGGTGATGTAATGTCGTTCATAAAATAGGGGCGCGGATGCCGGAACTGCGCATGTTGATTATTTGATTTTCATGATAATTCCCGGCTGTACGGGCTGGAGGGTGGATCTGGAGCGTGCAGCGTTTTGTATATGTGCGTGATTTGTGGCTTTTTCAGCATGATTTTTTACCGTCTTGCCGACCCCTGCGGCCGCCGGATACGCGCCGCAGGCATCGCGCCGGAGAAAAGTAGTACCATGAAGGAATTATCACGCCTCCCGATTGTTACGGACCGCCATGTGCCAGCTGCTAGGAATGAATTGCAATACCCCGACCGATATCGTGTTCAGCTTTACCGGCTTTGCCACCCGCGGCGGCCGTACCGATGAGCACAAGGACGGCTGGGGCATCGCCTTTTTCGAAGGCAACGGTGTGCGCCATTTTGTCGACCACCAGGCGGCGGTGGAGTCGCCGATCGCCGAGCTGATCAAGCGCTACCCGATCAAATCAAAAAACGTGATAGCCCATATACGCAAGGCGACCCAAGGGCAGGTCACGCTGGAAAACTGCCATCCGTTTGTGCGCGAGTGCTGGGGGCGCTACTGGGTGTTTGCGCACAACGGCGACTTGAAGGAGTTCGATCCGGTGTTGGACGGCGCCTATAAGCCGGTCGGCAATACCGACAGCGAGCGCGCCTTTTGCTACCTGCTGCAAAAAATGCGCAGGCACTTCGGCGAGGTGCCGCCGGCGCTGGCCGAGCTGAGCGCCTTCCTGCAGCAGGTGACGGCGGAAATCGCCGGCTACGGCACCTTCAATATGATGCTGTCCAACGGCGAGGCGCTGTTCGTGCATTGCTCCACCAAGCTGCACTATATCGTGCGCCAGTATCCATTTACCACGGCCAAGCTGTCGGATGAAGAGGTGTCGGTGGATTTTGCCGAAGTGACCACGCCAAGGGACCGGGTGGCGGTGATCGTCACCGAGCCGCTGACCAATAACGAAACCTGGATCCAGTTCCAGCCCGGAGAATTGAAGGTCTTTGTCGACGGCGACGTCTGCGTGCCCTGCGAGCTTCAAGCCTGACGGGCTTATCTTGCATGATGCGGAGTAAAATGGTTACGGCCCTTTGCTGCGCCTGAATAAAGATGCCGCTTGCAGATGAATTGTTCTTTCCGTTGCAAGAGTGCCACTGCCAATCGGCAATAACCGGCAATAATCGGCAATGCCGTTTCTGCTTTACAGCTACACACACGGAAAGAGAGTGTGAGGCCGGTTTGTGTACCTGGGTTGCAGCAAAGGCGATCCGGCGAATAACGCAATTAAGGCTATTCACATAAACTAATTTGGTTTAGTCTGGTTAAAAGTATGCATATGTGGCCAAAAATCCCTGTTTTGGCCGGACGCCCCTGGAACTGACACGCTGAATAATGAGCAACCGACCGCACGATCATCTGGACACCAATTTGCTGCGTGTGCTGCACACCCTGCTGGTGGAGCGCAGCGTCACGCGCACCGCGATGAAACTGGGACAATCGCAGCCCGCGATCAGCAATATGCTGAAACGCCTGCGCGAGATCACCGGCGACGCCATCCTAGTCAGGGGCAAATCGGGCATGACCGCGACCGAGCGCGGCGAAGAACTGCTGTTGCTGGCCAAGCAGGGCCTGAGCGTGATGGAGAGCATCTCCAATCCGGCGCCGGCCTTCCTGCCGGCGCAGACGCAAAGGATATTCCATCTGGGCGCACCGGATTACCTGAGCGTGCTGCTGATCCCGCTGATCATGGAAAAAGTGCGCGAACAGGCGCCCAATGCCGGCCTGGTCGTGCATTCTCTGAACGCGGGTTTCGATTATTCATCGGCACTGGAAGGCGGCGAACTGGATGTGGTGATAGGCAACTGGCCGGACCTGCCGCAGCACCTGCACCTGGCGCACCTGTTCGAGGACGAGCTGGTATGCATGATCAATAAAGAGCATCCGGTCGTGAAAAAAGGCCTGTCGCTGAAGTATTACCTGGAAATGGCGCACCTGGCGCCTACGCCCTACATGATGGGACATCGCAGCATCATCGACAGCGCACTGGCGGAGCAGGGGCTGAAACGGCAAATCCGGATGACGATACCGTATTTCGGCATGGTGCCGTATGTGCTGTCCAAGACCGACCTGATCTTCACCACCAGCCGCAGCTTTGCCATGCACTTCGCCGGCCAGTGGCCGATCGCAGTGCTGCCCATGCCGGTCCCCATGCCGAAGATGCGCTTCTTCATGTTATGGCATGAACGCTCGCACGCCGCCGCCGAAGTGCAGTGGCTGCGCAAGATCGTCGCCGACGCTTCGCGCGAGATCATGGGCAAGTCGGCGGAAGAGATGACCGGCGGCATGCTGAATGAGTTGAAGGCGGCATGGTGGAAATAGGCTGCCGGAGCCGCGGCTGGATCGGCTCCGTTTGAGCGTATGTCCTTTATCCATCAAGGCGACAGCCGAAGCGCTACAAAGCGCGCTCTCTAATCGCTAAGCCCTTGTTGCGTTTGCGGTCCCGCGTGCCCGCTGCTGCGAAGCGGGCCGCTTGCCCTGTCAGGCAGAACAGTCAATTGCTCACGCCGCAGTTTCACGACGTGTGACGATAAAGATAAAGGCGGCAAAGGACGCCTCAATGGCAGAGCCGCCAAATGCACCCAGCTCAGGCGCCGCATGCGCCGCCGCCAATGCGTAGCTTGCTATCGCAAGCGCCATGCCGCATACCCAATATATACGGGTGCCAAAAATGGTCGAAAAAGTCAGATAGCGGCCACCTATCACCAAGAGCATGGCCGGGAAAAACCATTCGATACGAACCAGGGACGCCGCGTAGGCCAATGGCAAGGAAAAAATCAACCAGAACGTACTAGCCAACGCCAGCGCACCTAAGGGGTTGCCCGAAGCATGTTTCCCCGGCCTGCCAATGGCCCTGCAAAATAGCATCGAAGCTGGATGGATGAACATCCCGCCAATAAAAAGAATCCAGATGGCGCGCCCCGGTGAGATAAGCAAGGAGACCATTCCTGCCCCGAACCACACCAATGCAGAGATAAGCATGCCGGGCGCTCCACCGTAATAACCGAAGCGCATTTCGCGCTGTGCGCTGGCAATATTCGTCGCTGAAGTATCGAGGTTCGAAATATTCATGGAGTGGCCGGATGGTTATTTGGGGAGGGGGCTTTTTACGTCAATTCTAATAGAGTGCTATGCAATTAGGTGTCGTGGCTTGGGCTTTGTCTGACATTTCGCGTTAGATGTCCGGCGGCTTACTCGAAGTAGTCATTCGGCTTGGCTACGATAATCAACAGAACTGTAGCATTAACGGTCGTTTCTAGACCCAAAGGTGGGTCGACAAGTTGCCTTCGCATTCGACTTACACGCAATCGTCTTTATTCTTGCTTAGCAAATGCTCGAAGACTTTATTTAACACTTCTTGCTTGTCCGTATTTTCTCTAGCCGCTTTATTGAGCGCATGTGATATTTCTTTCTTATAATGTCCCATAAATTCCGCCATTGCAAATACGTTATGTTCCTTTTCTTCATCTTCATTCAAGTGGAATTCGTTTTTAAGTGCATCAAAGAGAATAAGAAAATGCTCGATGCATGTTAAAAATGACCAAACCACGTTGGAGAACCATTTCGATGTTGCGTCTGTCTCAGCTATTGTTTCTACGAAGTAGAAACTCAAATTTGGCCTACGGATGTTTGGTCCATCTTTGAATGGGTCTTTCTCCGCTTGAGCATAAAATTTGATTGCCGAAGGGTTTGGATGAAGTAGCAAACTCAGCGTGTGATACATTTCACGGTACGGAATTATGTCCGACTCAAGAGCTTCGACGAGGGTATGTACATTGATAGTCGTAGGAATTTCTTTGACCCGTTTTCTATCCTCATTCAAGAGAAGATGTTGCTTGTGATAGCTAGGGTCTTTGATGAATTTATTTAACAACGCGTTGAGTTCAATTTGTGAGCGAACGCCTTGAACAAAAACGGTCAGATTATAAGGTCGAAGCGCTCCGAGTACAGATCTCAAATTTTCGTTGGCCTTTGAAAGAAAATAATTTCTTATCAATCGAGCACCTGTGACGTAAACGCCTCCTTTTATAACCGTTAAATAATAGCGTGCATGTACTTCCTGAAAATAAAGTTTGAAATAGCTAACTTGATTTGCGGATAAGCCTTTATTCGTTACAAATTTCCGCCATTGTGTGTGGTAGACAATTTTGATTGTCCACTGTTCGGAGCGCTTCAAGGTTTTTAGCAAATAATGTGCGTTGTCTTTAGGCTCCTTGCCCTCCCACTCTTTGAATTTTTTCACCTTGATTTTCTCTTCGCGTGACGTCAATGGAGCGCGGTGCCAAGGCCGTAGCCGCAATCGGTAGGGCAATATTATTGCCCTACTAAGGGTATCTTGGAGCCTTTGGAATACGGCTTACGGTTTTGACTGAGTTTTTGACTTCGCAGCAACTTCCATTTCTAACGCGGTGGTCATCTCCAATGAGTCCTTTTCCTCTTGACTTATACTGGCAAACACGTTTTTGGGAAACAAGCATTTTGCCATTTTGTGAAGTCTCTGATGTAGAGAGAAATTGGATTGGATCGCAGTATCGATATGTTCGAACATAGCGTCAGTATATTGAACAGCGGTTCTATAGATTCGTTCTCCATATACTTGAAAAGCTTGCGCTTCACTCAATTTCGAATTTGAAACGCCTGATTTGGAAGTCATAGGCTGTAATTCGTCAACCAAGAATTTGCTTCTAATCGCGACAGTGTTCAGAGCAGCTTCAAATCTTTCCTGCTCGATAGTCAAGTCTAAAACAACTTGAATCTCTGCGGTTTTCAACAAAAATGCCAATGATGGCATATCGTAACGGACATCTGAATAATCTGGCGATGTTATTGCCGGGAGGCTAGACCATCGCATGCCGTCCATTCGATAGGCCTCCATATGTTGTGCAAGTGAGCGAAGCGCGTTTCGTTGGCGAAATATCACAAAACAGGTCCATTCCAATGCGCGTAATTGCTCTGCTCGTTCAGCATCGTATTCACGTTGCATGCTAAGTGCATTTGAAATTGATGCCCCAATAATAGCTGAACCTATAGGTAGTACAAGCAGCACTAGGTTTGTGAGTGCGACGATCTTAAGATATACCGATAAAACTGCGATTGCCATCAATCCAGCGAACACTATCCAATATGCTATTAGAAATCTGGGTTTTTTTACCATTGCTGGCTTCCTTTTATCGGTTAGTTGATGAAATCAGGGGGCCAACCTGTCGACGTAGAAAGCTAAGTTGGCACTGAAATAGCCTTGTTAGGACTTCTTCCAATAACCGAACTCAGTTTCATAACAGGCGCCATCCATCTCGGCTACCTTATCCTGCATATGCGATTGCGCGTCCAGTATTGCCTGGTTGTAGACGCTGGCGCCTATCTCTTTCACGCAAAAATCCAGGAACAGGCGCGCCTTCAGTTCGCCTATGCTCTCATCCATGTTTTCGGACACGTAGCGTTGTATCGAGCCTATCAGGCGGTCTTCTACTTCTTTGCTTAATTTGATGCTCATAAAATGACGGTTATGGGGTTGATGATTTAGCCTGCATTCGCATACGCCTGTTTGATCCAGGAGATCAGTTCGGCGTTTACTTCTTCGGGCTTGCTGAGTCTGACCTTGTAATTGCACATGCCGCCGGCGGCTTGTTCCAGCAGGCGTTCGCTGGCCGGCAGCGACTTGATGTTCAGGCCCAGTTCCACCCGGGTATTGGTGGCCGGCCCCAGCATCGCAAACTGTTTCTTGCGGCGCAGGCTGAGGTAGGTTTTCTTGGGAGAGATTTCAAATTCGCCGAAGCCGGCCAATTCTGCCATCACCGCATCGTGTATCGGCCTGAGCGCCGCCTTGGGGCCGGCATACAGTGCGTCCACGACGTCTGCATCTGCGGCATTGCCTTCTGTGGAGGGCCTGGCGGCCTCGGATTTCAGCACATGGTGGGTCAGCGTGTTGGCGTCGCCGTGGCCCAGGCCCAGCGCGGTCTTCAGGTAATCGCGTATCTCGCCGTGCTTGCTGTGACCGCATTCCCTGGCTATCCTTGCCAGCTCTTCCAGGGACTTTCCGGTGCGCTGCTGGATATTGGCCAACTGCGTCGCAATGGCATCTTCCACTTTTCCCATTATTCTTCTCCCGGTTTTTCTATTGCTGCTTACAGCATCGCCTGCAAGAACGGCGCATACACGGTCAGCGCTTTTTTAATCACGGCCGGCGTCAGCGACTGCTGCTCGCGCAGCACTTCCAGCTGGTGTTCTTCCAGTTCCGCCAGCGTCTCGGGATCGGGATTGGCGCGGGCGCGTTCATGCTGTAATTGCGTCAGCAGGAGCTGGTGGTAGTCGGCCAGGGTTTGCCTGGCCTGTTCTGTTGCTGCTTCATTGTCTGACATGGTGGTTCCTGGTGGCTTGCCGTGTCGCCAGTATAAGCCATGGATCCGTAATAAAAAACGGCTGACTCTGAAGTCAGCCGTTCTTGTTGTCATTATTGCGGGTCATGCCAGGCTTGTGATCAGCCCGGTACCTTGCCCTCTACACCTTCCACGTAGAAGATGATGTCGTGCAGGAATTTGTCGTCGGCGACCTTGTCCTTGGGCAGCACTTCCTTGCCGGTATTGTCCTTGATCGGGCCTTTCCAGATGGGCGCGGTGCCGTCGATGACGCCCTGGCGCTTGTCGGCGATGGCTTTCTTGATGTCTTCGCTCAGGCTGGCGTTAAAGGCTTTCAGGTCTATCATGCCTTCTTTCAGGCCCCACCAGGTGGTGTCGCTTTTCCAGGTGCCGTCCAGCACTTCGCCTACCCGTTTGTTGTAGTACACGCTCCAGTCGATGACCGAGGCTGCCATGTGCGCTTTTTCACCGAACTTGCTCATGTCGCTATCCCAGCCGAATGCGGCCACGCCCTTTTCCTCGGCGGTCTGGACCACCGCGGCGGAGTCGGTATTTTGCATCAGCACGTCCACACCCTGGCCTATCAGCGTGATCGCGGCTTCGCGTTCCTTGCCCGGATCAAACCATTTGTTGACCCAGACCACCTTGGTCGTGATCTTGGGATTGACCGATCTTGCACCGAGCGTGAAGGAGTTGATATTGCGCAGCACTTCCGGGATGGGAACCGAACCGACCACGCCGAGCTTGTTGGACTTGGTCAGCTTGCCTGCGGCTACGCCGGCCAGGTAGGCGCCTTCATAGGTGCGCACGTCATACTGGGCCAGGTTGGGGGCGGTTTTATAGCCGGTCGCGTGTTCGAACTTGACGTCCGGGAAGTCCTTCGCCACTTTCAGCATCGCTTCCATATAGCCGAAGGTGGTGCCGAAAATCAGCTTGTTGCCCTGCGTTGCCAGGTCGCGCATCACACGCTCGGCATCGGCGGCGCTTTCCGGGATGTTTTCCACGAACGAGGTCTGCACCTTGCTGCCGTATTTGGCTTCCACGGACTTGCGCGCGGCGTCATGCGCAAAGGTCCAGCCGGCGTCGCCTACCGGGCCGACATACACGAAGGCCACTTTCAGCGGCTCGCCCTTTTTCTCGGCCGGCGCAGGCGCGGCTGCAGTTACCGAGGCGGCAGGTTTGGCTTCCTCTTTCTTGCCGCAGCCGAACAGGCTGAGCACGGCCACTGACAGTGCTGCTGCCAGCGTATGTCGACGAGTGAATTTCATGGATGCTTCCTTTTCAAATGAATGGGACTACCCGATTTACAACAGAGCTTAAAATACAGTCCGGCAAAACATCCGTCTAGCCGGGACGGAAAGGCTTACCCAGCGAAGCCGGCATATTCAGGCGTATCCAGTCGGGATTACGCGAAATCAGCACCAGCACCACGATAGTGGCGACATACGGCAGCATTGACAGGATCTGCGAGGGTATCGCTATGCCTATCGCCTGGAAATGGAATTGCAATATGGTCACGCTACCAAATAATAGCGCGCCCAGCAAGACCCGGGCCGGACGCCAGGTGGCGAAGGTGGTCAGCGCCAGCGCGATCCAGCCGCGGCCGGCGACCAGTCCCTCCACCCACATCGGCGTGTAGACCAGCGACAGATAAGCGCCGGCCACGCCGCAGCAGGCACCGCCGAACAGCAACGCGGCAAAGCGTATGCTGCGCACCGGGTAGCCCAGCGCATGCGCCGATTCCGGCGATTCGCCTATGGAGCGCAACACCAGGCCGGCGCGGGTGCGGTACAGGAACCAGATGATGGCGGCGCACAGGAACAGGCTGAAATACACGATCCAGTGGTGGCTGAACAGCGCCACGCCGACGAAAGGCAGCTCCGACAAATATGGGATAGGGGTAGGCTTGATCGTCAGTGACATGCCGACAAAGGATTGTCCGATAAAGGCCGACAGGCCGGCGCCGAAGATGGACAGGGCCAGGCCGGTGGCGACCTGGTTGGTGGCCAGCACCAGCGCCAGCCATGCAAACAGGCTGGACATCAGCATGCCGGCGACGGCGCCGGCGGCAAAGCCGAGCAGGGGGCTGTGGGTCTGGTAACCGACCGCAAAACCGGCGATGGCGGCGACCAGCATCATGCCTTCCGCGCCCAGGTTCAGCACGCCGGCCCTTTCATTGATCAGCAGGCCCAGCGCGGCAATCAATAGCGGCGTGCCGGAGTTGATGGAGGCGGCGACCAGCGCGGCGAGATTTTCCATGGTTGTCCCTAAGATTGTGCGTGGGCTGGGCTAGTCCAGCGCAGCCGGTAATTGATCAGCGTATCGCAGGCCAGCAGCAGGAACAGCAGCATGCCCTGGAACAGGCCGGTGATCGCCGACGGCAGGCCCAGCCGCGATTGCGCCATCTCGCCGCCGAGATAGAACAGCGACAGGATCAGGCCGCCAAAGATGGTGCCTATGGGATTCAGGCGGCCGACGAAGGCGACGATGATCGCGGCAAAACCATAGCCGGGCGAGATCGACGGCAAGACCTGGCCTATCGGCCCGGTCACTTCAAACGCGCCGGCGATGCCGGCAAAGCCGCCCGAGATCAGCAGCGAAGTCCACAGCGCGCGCCGGCTGGAAAAACCCGCATACCTGGCCGCCAGCGGCGCCAGCCCGCCCACGGTAAGGCGATAGCCGGCAAAGCTGCGGTACACGAAGACCGTCATGACGGCGCTGGCGATCAGCATCACTGCAAAACCTATGTGCAGGCGGCTGCCGGCAAATAGCGGCGGCAACAGGAATTCGGGCGAAAATACCCGCGATTGCGGGAAGTTCATGCCGTGCGGGTCCTTCAGCGGGCCGTTGACCATATACATCAGCAGCAACTGGGCGATATAGGTCAGCATCAGCGACACCAGGATTTCATTGGCATTGAAGCGGTCGCGCAGCAGCGCGGTGATGCCGGCCCATAATGCGCCGCCCAGCACTCCCGCCAGGCTGGCCAGCACCAGCACCATGCCGCCGGGCAGCACGGGCGAGCCGTTGTCGAACATCAGTATTACGCTGCCGGCTGCAATGCCGCCCGCGATCAGCTGGCCCTCGGCGCCTATGTTCCAGACATTGGCGCGATAGCATATCGATAAACCCAGTGCGCACAATACCAGCGGCGTGGTTTTTAATAATAACTCTGAAATGGCGGCCCAGCTCCGGATCGGCTCCAGCAGGAAGACCTGCAGCCCGGTCAGCGGGTTCTTGCCCAGTGCCAGGAACAGCAGCGCGCCGAAAAACAGCGTCAGCGCGAGCGCCAGCACAGGGGAGAAATACGCCATATTGCGGGAAGGGACGGCGCGCAGTTCCAGCCGGAAAGGTAAAGCGACATGTGGAAGCTTACGCACTGGCCAGCTCCCCGGTAGCGACGCCCGCAGCGTTTCCATCCTTATCCCATAGTCCGCTCATCCATAATCCTATCTGTTCCCGGGTTGCCTCCTGGTTGGAGATGGACGGCGACAGCCGCCCCTTGGCGATCACGTGCAGGCGGTCGCACAGATGGAATAATTCATCCAGCTCTTCGGAAATGACCAGCACCGCGCAGCCGGCTTCTTTCAGCAGGCGTATCTCGTGATGGATCTGCGCTGCGGCGCCGACGTCCACGCCCCAGGTCGGCTGGGCCACGACAAAGACGTCGGGTTTGCGTACGATCTCGCGGCCGACGATGAATTTTTGCAGATTGCCGCCGGACAGGCTCTTGGCCAGCGCGGCCGGCCCGGATGCCTTGACCCGGAAACGGCTGATGATGTCGGCGGCGGCCTGTATCGCGTGCTTGAACTGTATCATGCCGTTGACGACGAACGGCGCCCGCTGGTGCGACAGCAGCATATTGTCGGTCAGGCTCATTTCCGGCACCGCGCCGCGGCCCAGGCGCTCTTCCGGCACCAGGCTCTGGCCCAGCGCGCGCCGTGCGTTCGGTCCCAGGTGGCCGACCGGCTTGCCTTTCAAAGTGATCATGGCGGGTTTGGCGCGCCTGTCTTCGCCGGACAATGCGGCCAGCAATTCCTGCTGGCCGTTGCCGGACACGCCGGCGATGCCGACGATCTCGCCGCTGCACAGGTCCAGCGTGATACCGTCCAGCGGCGTTGCAAAGGCGTGCGCCCGCGGCAGGCTCAGATGCTTGATCTGCAGCCGCAATTCACCCGGCGCATGCGGCTCGGTTTCCTCTTCCTGTTCCGGCTCGGCGCCTATCATCAGGCGCGACAGGCTGGCCGCGGTCTCTTGCGCCGGATCGCAATGGCCGGTGACTTTGCCGCCGCGCATCACGGTGGCGGAGTGGCAGAGTTCGCGGATTTCATCCAGCTTGTGGCTGATATACAGGATGCTGCAGCCCTCGGCTGAAATCTGGCGCAGGGTGACGAACAGTTTTTGCACCGCCTGCGGCGTCAGCACCGACGTCGGCTCATCCAGGATCAGCAACTGCGGTTTGGTCAGCAGCGCCCGCACGATTTCCACCCTTTGCCTTTCGCCCACCGACAAGGTATGCACGTGCCGGTGCGGCTCCAGCTCCAGCCCATAATTCTTGCCGGTCTGGCGTATCTGTTCGGCCAGTTCCGCCATATTGACGTCGGCGGCCAGGCCCAGCGCGATGTTTTCGGCGACCGTCAGCGTATCGAACAGCGAAAAGTGCTGGAACACCATCGCGATGCCCAGCTTGCGTGCATCCTGCGGATTGGCGACGTGCACATCGGCACCATTCCAGCGCACCGTGCCGGCATCCGGCTTGACGGCGCCGAAAATGATTTTCATCAGCGTCGATTTGCCGGCGCCGTTTTCGCCGAGCACTGCGTGGATTTCGCCACGGGCGACCGTCAGGCTGACATTGTCATTGGCGACCACAGCCGGATAGCTCTTGCAAATGCCGGATAGCTCCAGCCTGGGTGGAAACGGCATATCGGGCGTGTCAGACTTGGCTGGGGTCACAATGGCCTTTCGGATGAGCGGTGTTTCGAGATTAGGTGCGGTGCAATGCAGCAAACATCATCCGCACAGCATGACCTATATACCCTGCTAATTATAAGTTGTGCGGGACGTTCAGTTAATAAATCGACATATCTCTTGTTGCGAACTTGTCGCCTCCTTGAATTTGTACTTGCCAGCACCGGGTTGGCGGCATAGTCTGCATAAACTACAGCAAGAATTGCTCCAGGGTCTGCCGTGCCCGGAGCGTTTAACCGGATCCGGAAGGGAGCCGCGCAATGAGAAAACCCCTGATCAGCCTGGTTTTCATCTGCCAGGCAATGGTTGCTGCTGCCGCCGGCATGGACACGGTGGCGCCGGCGCCCACCGCCAAAGCGTATTACAACGACGCCCGCAAAGAGCTGGACGCCAAGCAATGGAAACCGGCGCTGGCCAGCCTGCAAAAGGCGGTGGCGCTGGATCCGGACAATGCGGACATCCACAACCTACTGGGCTACACCTACCGCAAGCAGGCCAACCTGGATAAAGCCTTTGAGCACTATGCGATCGCGCTGCGCCTGAACCCCAGGCACCTGGGTGCACACGAATATCTGGGCGAAGCCTATCTGCAGGCAAAAGACCTGCCCAATGCCGAAAAGCAGCTGGCCGAGCTGGCAAGCCTGTGCAACTCTTCTTGCGAGCAATATCGCGACCTGGAACAGGCGGTCAGCGAATATAAGAAACACCTGTAGGCAGCCAGGCTGTGGCGCGCGCATGGGCCATGCTTGTGCGGTCCCTGGCGATTGTTAAAAATCGATAAATGAAATTTGGCGGTAGCGCGGCGTGCTATCGTTAATCTAGGGCAACGAGCGGTGTTTTCGCTGCCTGCCCCCCTCCATTTGCCGTTCCATCGCTATCCAGCGCCAACCTGCATCAGCCAACCTAAGGTGAGCCAGATGTTTAACAATACCACCATCAAATCGCGCCTGATCTTTGTCATCGCATTTCTTTCGCTACTGCTGGCCGCGATAGGCCTGGGCGGCCTGTATAGCCTGGGAGCCACCAATGCTTCACTGAAAACCCTGTATGAAGACCGGCTGATCGCGCTGGGGCAGCTGGATTC
Source organism: Betaproteobacteria bacterium (assembly GCA_013287275.1). Taxonomy (GTDB): domain Bacteria; phylum Pseudomonadota; class Gammaproteobacteria; order Burkholderiales; family Burkholderiaceae_D; genus Undibacterium. The sequence continues at coordinate 15,790 of JABDED010000021.1, read as the reverse complement.
GGTGGCGCGCCTGATGAACCGGCAGCAACTGGGTATCGCCAAGGCAATGACGCAAGATCCGGCGACCTTGGATCAACAGGCGGCCGACGTCGATAAATTGCTGGCGCAGGGCGACAAGGTATGGGCAGAATACCTGGCCACTTACCTGACCCCGGAAGAAAAAAAACTGGCAGACCACTATAGCGAGGGCCGCAACAAGTTCGCCGGCGAGGCGGTGAAACCCGCATTGGCGGCAATGCGGGCAAAGGATGTCGCCAAGGCGACCGAAATCCTGAACGGCGTGATGAGCCAGTTGGCGCCCCCGGTGTTTGCCGACATGGATGCATTGATTAAATTGCAATTGGACGTGGGCCAGGGCGAATATGACAAATCGCAGCAGAACTTCAGCACTTTCCGCGCCTTGTCGATCAGCGCCGTCGTGCTCGGCCTGTTGCTGGGTGCGGTAGTCGGCTACTGGCTGATACGCAGTATTTCCGGGCCGCTGGACTATGCAGTGGGCATCGCGCAGACCGTCGCCGGTGGCGACCTGACCCAGGATATACAGGTGGACTCCACCAATGAAACCGGCAAGTTGCTGCTTTCATTGAAAGAAATGAATGACAGCCTGATCAGCACCGTGTCGGAAGTCAGGATTAGCACCGATACGATAGCCACCGCGTCCAGCCAGATTGCCAGCGGCAACCTGGACTTGTCGCAACGCACCGAAGAGCAGGCGTCCAGCCTGGAAGAAACCGCGTCGTCGATGGAAGAGCTGACCTCGACCGTGCGCCAGAATGCCGACAATGCACGGCAGGCCAACCAGCTGGTGGTATCCGCCAGCGATTATGCGACCAAGGGCGGCAGGGTGGTGGAGCAGGTGGTCGGTACAATGGGATCGATCAAGGACAGTTCGCGCAAGATCGTCGACATCATCAGCGTCATCGACGGCATCGCCTTCCAGACCAATATCCTGGCGCTGAATGCGGCGGTGGAAGCGGCGCGGGCCGGCGAACAGGGGCGCGGTTTTGCGGTAGTGGCGTCCGAGGTGCGCAACCTGGCCCAGCGCGCGGCCAGTGCGGCCAAAGAAATAAAGGAACTGATCAACGATTCGGTGGAGAAGGTCGATGCCGGCAGCAGGCTGGTGGACGAGGCCGGCGTATCGATGAACGAGATCGTGACCTCGGTCAGGCAGGTGGCCGACATCATGAGCGAGATTGCCGCCGCCAGCAGTGAACAGAGCACAGGGATAGAACAGGTCAACCAGGCAGTCACGCAGATGGACCAGGTGACGCAGCAAAACGCCGCGCTGGTCGAAGAAGCGGCTGCCGCTGCGGCCAGCATGCAGGAACAGGCGGCCAAGCTGGCCGAGGTGGTCAGCGTATTCAAGCTGGCAAAAAATACGCAGGCGGCAGGCAAGGTGGCGGCTGCCCGGCCCGCCACCAGGCCGGCGGCGCCGCCGAAGCGGCCCATGCTGACGGTCCACACGGCAAAACCTGCCGCCAGGTCTGCGCCGCCGACCGCAAAACCGGCAGCGGGCAAGCCGTCCAGCGACGACTGGGAAGAATTCTAAATCCCCTACCGCCGACCGGAGGGAATTCCATTCCCTTGTTCTCCATATGGCAAATCAATGATGTCCGGCGCCGGTGTCATTGATCTTTGCCGTCTGCATCATCGCCGCCCTATGATGCTTATTCCGCGATCCTGATTGAATGTGCCGAAACGCGTGCGATATTCGCAGGCGGGATGCTGCAGGCGGAGCGCTGTGCTGCATCTCCTTCCCGAGACCCGCAGGCATACTTCAAAAAAATGAAAACAAACCGGCCGACCCCAAAATTCTTCATCGCCTTGTATTCCTTATCCTTTGCCGCCATCCTGTGCCTGTTGCCGGGCCTGGCGCAGGCCGCCGACAAGATCATCTATATACGGCCGGTGCCGATGAACGACGACCTGGTGCTGCGCCAGGGCAGCAGCGGGATCAGGCAGGCGGCGCAGATGTTCAGCATGGAAGCCAGCACGCTGGAGAGCCAGCCCAGCCGCGAAGGCCGGCAATTGCAGCTGGACATCGCGATCGGGCAAAACCCCAAATTCATCGTGCTGATAGGCATGGAATTCCAGGACTTGCTGGAAGCGGCCGCCAGGAAGGCGCCGGCCACCCGGTTTTTATGGCTGGAGCACTGCCTGGACAAGCCGCCGGCCAATGTAAGCTGCATACAATTCCGTGAAACAGAAACCAGCTACCTGGCCGGACTGGAGGCCGGCTGGGCCAGCGCCAGTGGCAAGGTCGGCGTGCTGGGCCCGGTGGATAGCCCGGCGCGGCGCCGCTATGCCGATGCTTTTGCCGCCGGCGCCAGGACAGCCAGGCCGGGCATCTTTATTGTTCCCACGGTGTGGATAGGCGGCGAGCAGCCTTTCAATGACGGCGCGCGCGCCGAGCAACTGGGTAAGGGCATGCTGGCTGCCGGCGCCGACATCATTTATGCGATCGCCGCCGGCAGCAACCAGGGAGTGATCAGGGCCATCGGCAGCCAGCCCAAGGCAAAGATGATAGGGCATCCGGTGAACCAGTGCCATATGTTGCCCGGCAAGGTACTCGATAGCGTGGAGATCCACTACGACGCCGCCATCACGCTGGCAATAGGTGAAATCCTGCATGGCGACGCCAGGCCGCTGATGGAGTTCGGCCTGAAGGAAAATGTACTGTCGCTGACCGCCATCAGCGCCGACGCCGCGCTGTCGGAGTGCGAAATCACCAAAGAACGCACGCTGACACAAAAAATCCGGCAAGAGCGGCTGACCCTGTTACAGCGCAAGTAGGAAACACCTGGGCATGTAGCCTGGATGGAGCGCAGCGTAATCCGGGGGGCCACCAGCGGTCTGTGGAACATCCCCCCGGATTACGCTACGCTCCATCCAGGCTACGAGTTTTGGCGGACGTTTGAATCAGGGAGGTGTGGCGGTTTTCGGCGCTTGCTGGAGACACTTGCATGACTATCCAGCTTGCCAGCACGAAGGGCAGGGTGAAGCAGGCAAAGCCGCACACGGCGAATGCGATGCTGAGCGCCATCGTCACCGTTACGCCTGCCAGACGCCAGCTCCAGCTGCGCCTATGCACGGTCAGGCCCTGCGCCGCCAGCGCGCAATTCAAGCCCATCCCTATAGCCTGCAATTGCAAATATGGACCGGCCTCCGGCCACTGCACGCTTGCCGCCGTCAGTGCGCACCAGGCCAGACCTGCACCGAACAAGGCCCAGACGGCGTCGTGCCAGCGATAAGCGGCCAATGCCGCCAGCACCAGCATGCCCAGCGGTGCGCTGCCAATGAAACTGGCTTGCGCCAATGCGTAAAACTGGTATTCGATCAGTGGCCTGGCGCCGGCGGCTGCCGGTGCTGCCTGCAGCAATAATCCGGTTTTCTCGCCCAGCAGTGTGGCCAGCAACATGGTGGCTACGAAGGGCAGGGTCAGCGCGGGCAGGCGGTTCCAGCGCAGCAAGGCGTGCGTGGCTGCCATGCCGGCGATGCTGGCGGCGGCCACCCATACCAGCAGGCTGGCGTACGGCTGGATAGCGGCCAGGCTGTCAGGAAAATCCGCGGGCAAATACAGCGCACATAAGCCTATGCTGCTCAGGGCAGCGTTATAACCGTATATTCCATCCCGTATCCGCTGCCGCGGCAATTGGAGTGCATAGGCGCTGAGGTTGGCGAGCGTGGATCCGGCCAGCGCCGCCAGCGCCAGCGCCGGACGCGTGGCATATAGCGCAAACAGCAGCACCGCGCCGGTCAGTGTGGAAGGCTGGAAATAGATTTGCGCGACGCCGTTCAATACGCTTTCGACGACGGCGTCTGTGCCTGCCTTGAAACGTGACAGGCCGGGAAACTGTATCTTGCCCATGTGGATGCCGGAACAACAGATAGGAATGGAATGCGCAATTTGAAGGCGCAACAGAGCCCGCATCCCCGGGTTAGCGGGGATGTTGCGGGAACAGCGGGGGGATGCTAGAACTGGGCTATGCCGTTTGCGGCGGCCAGATCTCGGCGATGCGCAACAGGTTAGTGGTGCCGGGTTGGCCGAAGGGCATGCCAGCGGTGATCGTGACTTGGTCGCCGGGCTGGGCAAAACCTTCATTCAGCGCGGTGCTGCAGGCTGCGGCCACCATCTGGTCGACGTCGTATACCTTGTCGCTGACGGTGGAATGCACGCCCCACACCAGCGCCAGTCTGCGCGCGGTCGCCAGTTGCGGCGTGATGCTGAGTATCGGCGCCGACGGCCGTTCGCGCGCCGCGCGCAGGCTGGTATGGCCCGAGGTCGTATAGGTGACGGTAGCGACCGCGCCTATGATCTGGGTGACGCTGCGCAAGGCCGAGCAAATCGCATCGCCCTTGTTTGCCTGCGGCACGACTTGCTGTGCATCCAGCATATTGCGGTACGAAGGGTCTTTTTCCACTTCGCTGATGATGCGGTTCATCATCGTCACCGCCTCCACCGGGTAAGCGCCGCTGGCCGACTCGGCCGACAGCATTACCGCGTCGGCGCCGTCATAGATTGCGCTGGCGACGTCGGAGGCCTCGGCCCTGGTCGGCACCGGCGCCGAAATCATCGATTCCAGCATCTGCGTGGCGATCACGATAGGCACTCCATGCGCGCGGCAGCTGCGCAGGATGCGTTTTTGCGCTCCGGGCACCTGCTCCGGCGGCAGTTCCACGCCGAGGTCGCCGCGCGCCACCATTACCGCGTCGGAGACTTGCACGATGGCGTCCAGCTGGTGTAGCGCCGCCGGTTTTTCCAGCTTGGCCAGCAAGCCGGCGCGCTTGCCTATGATGGCGCGCGCTTCCAGGATATCTTCCGGCCTCTGCACGAAAGACAGGGCGATCCAGTCCACGCCCAGTTCCAGCGCAAATGACAGGTCGCGTTTGTCCTTGGCGGTTAGCGCCGGAATCGGCAGCACCGCATCCGGCACGTTCACGCCCTTGCGGTCCGACAGTACGCCGCCGTTGATCACGCGGGTGCGGATGGACTGGCCGTCGCTGTCCAGCACTTCCAGCCTCAGCTTGCCGTCGTCCAGCAGCAGCGACTGGCCGCCGGCGATCACCGCAAACAGTTCCGGATGCGGCAGGCAGACGCGCTGCCGGTTGCCTGCGGCTGGATTATTGTCGAGCACGAATTCATCGCCGGCGTTCAGCGTGACCTTGCCGTCGGCAAACTGGCCGACGCGCAGCTTGGGACCCTGCAGGTCGGCCAGTATCGCTATCGGCCGGCCCAGGGATTTTTCTATGTCGCGCACGATCTGGTAGCGGGCCTGATGGTCGGCGTGCGTGCCGTGGCTGAAGTTGAAACGGAATACATCGGCGCCGGCCTCGAACAAGGCTTGTATCGTGGCCCGGGTATCGCTGGCGGGGCCGAGGGTGGCGACAATTTTTGCTTTACGTAGACGGCGCATAGGATGTAGGTGTGAAGTGTGGAAAATTTGCACGCGATGCAGGTCCAGATCTGCCACGGAAAACCGGGAGATCGTGGCAGACCAGGCCCTGCACCCGGCAAAACCGGTAAATTTGTAAAAAGTTTATAAGATCAGCATGGCACGGAAATCATTCACGTTGGTACGGGTAGGGCCGCTGACGATCAGGTCGTCCAGCGCATTGAAAAAGCCATAGCCGTCGTTGTTTTCCAGCAGGTTTTTCGGACGCAGGCCCTGCGCCGCTGCGCGCGCGGCGGAATCCGGCGCATACACGGCGCCGGCGTTGTCTTCCGAGCCGTCTATGCCGTCGGTATCGCAGGCTAGCGCATAGATGCCGGGATGGCCGTCCAGCGTCACCGCCAGGCTCAGCAGGAATTCCGCATTGCGCCCGCCGCGTCCGCTGCCGCGCACCGTGACCGTGGTTTCGCCGCCGGACAGCACCACGCAGGGTTTGCTGAAAGGCTGGCCCTTGTCGGCGATCTGTTTTGCCAACGCCGCATGGACGATGCCGACGTCGCGTGCCTCGCCTTCTATGCCGTCCGACAGGATATAGGCTGCCAGGCCGGCAGCGCGGGCCTTGGCTGCCGCCGCATCCAGCGCGTGCTGGGCGGTGGCGATGATGTGGTGCTCATGTTTCTGGAAACGCGGGTCGCTGGATTTCGGCGTTTCACCGATGCCGGAGCTCAGGTGCTGCTCTATATTCGCAGGTACGGCGATGTCGTATTTACGCAAGATCGCCAGGGCCTGCTCGCAAGTCGTATCGTCGGGCAGGGTAGGGCCGCTGGCGATGATGCCGGGTTCGTCGCCGGGTACGTCGGAAATCAGCAAGGTGACCACCCGTGCCGGCGCGCAAGCCAGGCCGAGGCGGCCGCCCTTGATTGCAGACAGATGCTTGCGCACGCAATTCATTTCACTGATTGCGGCGCCGCTCTTCAGCAAGGCCTTGTTGATCGCCTGTTTCTGTTCCAGTGTGATGCCCTCGGCCGGCAACGCCAGCAGCGCAGAACCGCCACCGGAGATCAGGCACAGCACCAGGTCGTCTTCCGTCAGACCATGCACCATTTGCAAGATACGGCCGGCGGCCTGGCGTCCGGCTTCATCCGGTACCGGATGCGCGGCTTCCACCACTTCTATCCGCTGGCAATCGGCGCCGTGGCCGTAGCGGGTGACCACCAGGCCAGACAATTCACCCTGCCAATGCTGTTCCACCACTTTGGCCATCGCCGCCGCGCCTTTGCCGGCGCCTATCACCAGCGTACGCCCCTTGGGCGGTGCAGGCAGGAAAGCCGGCAGGCATTTTTGCGCACTGACGGCGTCTACCGCCGTGTTGTACAGGTCACGCAAGAATTGTTTTGGATGGGCAATAGTCATGATTACAGCCTGGTGATTGAGGGAACGCTTAGGATACTGCTTTTGCGCAGGGCGGGATATTGAACAAGTTTCATCAATACCCCGTCACGGGCTTAGGCTTGTGCGATCTGGTGATTCGACATCAGTTCGATCGCGCGGCACAGGGCTGAATGGTCGAGGCCGCTCATGCCGTTGGCGGCACAGGCGTTCATCAGTTCTTGCGCGGTGGCGGTATTCGGCAATGACACGCCGAGCGCCTTGGCGCCCTGCAAGGCCAGGTTCAGGTCTTTCTGGTGCAGCTCTATCCTGAAGCCGGGGTTGAAGGTACGCTTGACCATGCGCTCGCCGTGCACTTCCAGGATACGCGATGCGGCAAAGCCGCCCATCAGCGCCTGCCTGACCTTCGCCGGATCGGCGCCGGCCTTGGACGCGAACAGCAGCGCTTCGGCCACCGCCTGGATATTCAGTGCGACGATGATCTGGTTGGCCACCTTGGTAGTCTGGCCGTCGCCGTTGCCGCCGACCAAAGTGATGTTCTTGCCCAGCAATTCAAACAACGGTTTTACCGTGTCAAACGCAGCTTCCGGGCCGCCCACCATGATGGTCAGCGAGGCCGCCTTGGCGCCGACTTCGCCGCCGGAGACCGGCGCGTCCAGGTAATCGCAATTCAGCGCATTAATGCGCTTGGCGAAATCCTTGGTGGCGATAGGCGAGATGGAGCTCATGTCGACCACCACCTTGCCTGCCGTCAGGCCGGCGGCAACGCCGTCCTCGCCGAACAGCACCGCTTCCACGTGCGGCGTATCCGGCACCATTACGATGATGATGTCGGCGCGCTTGGCGACTTCAGAGCCGGATGTGCAGACGGTGGCGCCGCCTTCTATCAGGCTGTAAGGTGGGTTCTTCTGGTCGTGCAGGTACAGCTTATGGCCGCCGCGCTGCAAATTTTCCGCCATCGGCGCGCCCATGATGCCGAGTCCTATGAATCCTACTTTTGCCATGATGTTCTCCTGATTTTCAATTCAATAAATTCTTTGTACTACATTGCAGAGAGCTAAACTCCGTGCGCCGCGCGCCAGCCCAGGCCTTCAACGGTGCCGGCCTGCGGCTTGTATTCGCAGCCTATCCAGCCTTCATACTTCAATTCTTCCAGCAGCTTGAACAGGTAGCGGTAATTGATCTCGCCGGTGCCCGGTTCAAAGCGGCCGGGATTGTCCGCCAGCTGGATATGCTTGATCAGCGGCAGGTTGGCCCGTATCGTATTGGCCAGTTCGCCTTCCATCCTTTGCATATGGTAGATGTCGTACTGCACGAACAGGTTATCGGAACCGGTCGCCTTGATCAGGTCCACCGCCTGCCGGGTGGTGGACAAAAAGAAACCGGGGATGTCAAAGGTGTTGATAGGCTCTATCAACAGCCGTATGCCGGCGGCTTTCAGCTTGTCGGCGGCAAACTTCAGGTTGTCCGCCAGGGTTTGCCCGGCCAGCTCGCGGCTGACGTCTTTCGGCTGTATGCCTACCAGGCAATTCAATTGCTTGACGCCCAGCACTTGCGCATATTTCAGGGCCTCGCCGACACCGTCCTGGAATTCGCCTATGCGGTCCGGGTGGCAGGCGATGCCGCGTTCGCCGGCTTCCCACTTGCCGGCCGGCAGGTTATGCAATACCAGGTCCAGCTGGTATAGGTTCAGCTTGTCGGCGATCTGGTCGGCATGGAAGGCATAGGGAAACAGGAATTCCACGCCGCGGAAGCCGGCGCGGGCGGCGGCCTCAAAGCGTTCCAGGAAAGCCAGTTCATTGAACAGCATAGTCAGGTTGGCGGCTAGTTTCGTCATCATGATCCTTTGTGCAGGGTGGGCACGCATGCCCACGCGTTTGTCTTTACTTGGGTTCGCGCAGCGTGGGCACAGGTGCCCACCCTACAATCTGTTAATCCAGCAGCGCGATCGCAGTCGGTGCGTCTTGCTTGCCTTCGGCCAGCGGTTCAAATTCGTTGATGGCGTTGATTTCGGTTCCCATCGCAATATTGGTGACGCGCTCCAGGATGATTTCAACCACGACCGGCACCTTGTATTGCTTCATCCATTCACGCGCCTGCTGGATCGCCGGCTGGATATCTTCGTGCTTCAATACGCGGATGGCCTTGCAACCCAGGCCTTCGACCACGGTGATGTGGTCGACGCCATAGCCGTTCAGTTCCGGCGCATTGATGTTTTCAAATGCCAGCTGCACGCAGTAGTCCATCTCGAAGCCGCGCTGCGACTGGCGGATCAGGCCAAGATAAGAGTTGTTGACGACGATTTGCAGATACGGCAGGTTGAACTGCGCGCCTACCGCCAGTTCCTCTATCATGAACTGGAAGTCATAGTCGCCCGAGATCGCCACTACTTCACGCGATGGGTCGGCGGCGACCACGCCCAGTGCGGCGGGGATAGTCCAGCCCAGGGGGCCGGCCTGGCCGCAGTTGATCCAGTTGCGCGGGCCGTACACGTGCAGGAATTGCGCAGCGGCGATCTGCGACAGGCCTATGGTGCTGACGTAGCGGGTTTCGCGGCCGAAGGCACGGTTCATTTCTTCGTAGACACGCTGCGGCTTGACCGGCACTTCATCGAAGTGGGTACGGCGCAGCATCGTGCGTTTGCGTTCCTGGCAATCGGCAGCCCAGGCCGAGCGGTCTTTCAGCTTGCCGGCGGCTTTCCATTCCCGAGCGACTTCTATAAACAGTTTCAGCGCGGCGCCGGCGTCGGACACGATGCCGTAGTCGGGGCCGAACACGCGGCCTATCTGCGTAGGTTCGATATCGACGTGAACGAACTTCCTATCCTTGGTGAATACTTCGACCGAGCCGGTGTGGCGGTTGGCCCAGCGGTTGCCTATGCCCAGTGCAAAGTCGGATGCCAGCATTGTTGCATTGCCGTAGCGGTGGCTGGTCTGCAAGCCGACCATGCCGGCCATCAGCTTGTGGTCGTCGGGGATCGTGCCCCAGCCCATCAGCGTAGGGATCACAGGCACGCCGGTGATCTCGGCAAATTCCACCAGCAGTTCGGATGCATTGGCGTTGATGATGCCGCCGCCGGCGGTGATCAGCGGGCGTTCGGCGTCGTTCAGCAGGCTCATCGCTTTTTCGATCTGCGCGCGGGTTGCGTGCGGTTTGTAGACCGGTAAAGGCTCATAGGTGTCCGGGTCGAATTCGATCTCGCCCATCTGCACGTCGAACGGCAGGTCGATCAGCACCGGGCCGGGACGGCCGGAGCGCATCAGGTGGAAAGCCTGCTGGAATACGCGCGGCACCAATGCCGGTTCACGTACGGTAACCGCCCATTTGGTGACCGGTTTGGCGATCGATTCTATATCCACTGCCTGGAAATCTTCCTTGTACAAACGGGCGCGCGGCGCCTGGCCGGTGATGCACAGGATGGGGATAGAGTCAGCCTGGGCCGAGTACAGGCCGGTGATCATGTCGGTGCCGGCCGGGCCGGAAGTGCCTATGCAGACGCCGATATTGCCGGCCGCTGCGCGGGTGTAGCCTTCCGCCATATGCGAAGCGCCTTCCACGTGGCGCGCCAGGATATGCTTGACGCTGCCGCGCTTGCGCAATGCCGAGTAAAACGGATTGATCGCCGCGCCCGGTACGCCAAATGCCTGGTGTACGCCTTCTTTTTCCAATACGTAGACGGCTGCTTCAGCCGCGGTCATTCTTGCCATGATAGATCTCCTGAAAATAGATGCTTGAGTGTTGGAATAGATCGTAATGGCAAACTTATTGTTTGATAAGAGGATAAAAAATCGTATTATTCAATACTCAAAGTATGGAATGATGAGTTAAAAGGTTGCTTTATGGATAAGTTGAAACAGATAGAAGCCTTCGTCGACGTGATAGAGCAGGGCAGCCTGACCCGCGCCGCGCTGGGGCAGAACATTACGCCGGTGATGCTGGGACGCCGCATCGATGCGCTGGAAAAACGCCTGGGCGTCAAGCTGATGCACAGGACCACCCGCCACCTGCGCCTGACCGAGGAAGGCACGGTATTCCTCGACCATTGCAAGAAATTGCTGCATGAACTGGATAGCGCGGAAAAGATCATCTCCGAAGGCCGCCACAAGGCCACCGGCCATCTGGTGGTGTCGGCGCCGGCCGCGTACGGCCGCAAGCATGTGGCGCCGCACGCGCCGGCCTTCCTGGCCGAGCATCCGGACGTGCGGATCTCGTTCAACCTGACCGACCGCGTGGTAGACCTGGTGCGCGAGGGCTATGACTTCGGCATACGCATAGGTGGCGCGATCGACCCCAGCTTTGTCGCGATCAAACTGGCCACCAACCGGCGCGTGGTCTGCGCGACGCCGGATTACCTGCGCAGGAACGGCGTGCCGGCCACACTGGACGACCTGGAAAAGCACAACTGCCTGGCCTTCAACCTGCAGGGCGGCCAGCAGCGCGGCTGGTATTTCCAGCAAAACGGCAAGCCGGTGACGATCAGGGCCAACGGCAACCTGGATTGCAATGACGGCGAGCTATTGCACCGCTGGGTATGCGAGGGCCTGGGCCTGGCTTGGCGCTCCACCTGGGAGATACAGCCGCAACTGGCGTCTGGCGAACTGGTCACGGTACTGGACGACTATGCGCTGCCGGACTACAACATCATGGCGGTCTACCCGCAGCAGCGCAACCTGCCCGCCAAGGTCAGGTTTTTCATCGAAAAACTGAAAGCCGTGTATGCGCAGCCGGGGTATTGGATGCAGGGCTGAGGGGCAAATGTAGTGATGCTTGATAATCCGGCATTCAAGGCTTACCCGGAAACTTCCATGCCACTCCGTGCACATCTGCAGAATATTGAGTAGCATAGCTAAGCTAAAAAACAGGATAGACATAATGCGGAACATGACAGTCAATAACAAAGGCTACGACTTCAGCGCAGTGCATGAGTCACTGCAATCTTATGTGGACCGGGATATCCTGGCCGGCGTATCGTCCGCGGTGCTGGTCGGCGGCGAGCTGGTTGATGTGCATACCGCCGGCTGGGCTGACAAGGAAAACAATATTCCCTTGCGCACCGACCACCTGTTCCGGGTTTTTTCCAACAGCAAGCTGGTCACTTCCTGCGCGGTACTGCTGCTGATGGAAGAGGGCAGGCTGAAGCTGGACGATGCGGTCGAAGCCTATATCCCGCAACTGGCCAAGCGCCGGGTGCTGAAACCCAGGCCCGCGGGCATAGAAGATACCGAGCCGGCCGCATCGCCGATCACGATACGCCAACTGCTGAACCATACTTCCGGCCTCGGCTATGGCTTCCTGAATCCAGGCAGTGTGCTGGACAATGCCTACAATGAGCGCAAGGTGATGAACGCAGCGCAGACGCTGGCGGAGATGATGGATGTGCTGGCTGAGCTGCCGCTGGGCTTCCATCCCGGCACACGCTGGGAATATTCGGTCGCCACCGATGTGCTGGGCCGCCTGGTCGAGGTAGTCAGCGGCCAGCGTTTCGGCGACTTCCTGCAGCAGCGCATTTTTGCGCCTCTCGGCATGGCCGATACCGGCTTTGTCGTGCCGGCGGACAAACTGGATCGTTTCACTGCTTACTATGCGGGCGGCGATGCGTTCAACCCGATGAAGCCGGGGCTGACGCGCCTGGAGAATGCGCCCTTTCCCGGCGCCTTCCTGACGCCGGTGCCGCGCCAGTCCGGCGGCGGCGGCCTGGTGTCCAGCCTGCCGGATATGGTGGCGCTGATACGCAGCCTGCTACCCGGCGGCCCGCACCTGCTGAAGCCGGACACGATAGCGCAGATGATGAGCAACCAGCTGGCCCCCGGCCTCAGCATAGGCTTCCCCGGCATAGGGCCGGTGCCGGGCAAAGGCTATGGACTGGGCGGCGCGGTGACGATGCAGCCGTCGTCGCTGGATCCGGATGCTTCCACCGGGGCTTTTGAATGGGGCGGCATCGCCGGCACCCACTGGTGGATCTCGCCGCAGCACAATCTGGCCGGGCTGGTGATGACGCAAAGGCAGATGGCCTTCTGGCACCCGTTTTCCTTTGAATTCAAGCGCCGGGTGTATGCCGCGGTGCTGTAGTCTCCTGCAGTAAACACGCCCGCCGCGGCTTCACGACGCGGCGGCGGATGGCTGCTTTGCCGCCCGTCTTTTGCACGATGGAGTTGATCTGCCAGCCGGCATCGCCCAATTCCAAGCCTAATAGGTAAATGCGGGGGGTATTTAATACCCGCCCATCCCTTCCCACCCCTTCCAATCAAAGCTGCCTGTAAAACGCCCGATCAGATTGTTGATCGGCGATTCATCCTGCGTGCTCAAGGCCTGTGTAATTGCTAACAGGCTCCGGCATTGCCGCCTTTCCCGCTGTTTTTACGCAATTTTTACATCTTGTTTACACCCGGCCCCTGAGTCTTTACAAAATCTTTAGACGCGAATGAGTAATCTTCACTGTGTAAAAACTAGGGGAGGATTTTCATGAATTACTTGATGGACATTTTATACGTGGGCGGGATTGCATTGTTCTTCCTGCTGATCTGGGCCCTGGCGCTGGGCTGCGACAAATTGGGAGGCCGAGCATGAATGCATTCTATGTCATCGGCGCGGTCGTTTCTGCGGCCCTGTTTGTGTACCTGATCATTGCTTTACTGAAAGCCGAGGAGCTGTAATGACTACGCAAGCAATTGTTTTATTAATATTCTTCCTGCTCGTGCTGCTGGCCCTGTCTTATCCGCTGGGCCTGTTCATTGCGCGCATCGCGGATGACAGGGCTGCGGTTCCCGGCATGCGCTGGCTGGCATGGCTGGAAAAGGGTTTGTACCGCCTGGCGGGGGTAAAAGCCGACGAAGAAATGGGCTGGAAAAAATATGCAGTAGCCCTGCTGGTCTTCAACACTCTGGGCGCGCTGGCGGTCTACCTGGTGCAGCGCCTGCAATTGTGGCTGCCGCTGAATCCTCAGGCTTTTGGCAACGTCAGCCCTGATTCGTCTTTCAATACGGCGGTTGCCTTTGTCACCAATACCAACTGGCAAGGCTACGGCGGCGAATCGACGATGAGCTACCTGACCCAGATGCTGGTGCTGGCCGGCCAGAACTTCTTCTCCGCCGCCACCGGCATCGCCGTGGTGTTTGCGCTGATACGCGGTTTTTCGCGCCACTCGGCTAAATCCATAGGTAATTTCTGGACTGATATCACTCGTTCCACGCTGTACCTGCTGCTGCCTTTGTCAGTGATTTTCGCGACTTTCCTGATCGGCCAGGGCGTGATCCAGAATTTTTCCGGCTACAAGGACGTGCAATTGATGGATCCGGTCACCTATAGCCAGCCCAAGCTCGGCGCCGACGGTCAGCCTTTGAAGGACGCCAAGGGCGCCCCGGTAATGGAAACCCTGACCACCAAGGTCCAGACCCTGCCTATGGGGCCGGTTGCATCGCAGGAAGCGATCAAGATGCTGGGCACCAACGGCGGCGGCTTCTTCAATGTGAATTCGGCCCATCCCTATGAAAATCCGAATGCGCTGGCGAATTTCTTCCAGATGATTTCAATCTTCCTGATTCCCGCGGGCCTGTGCTTCGCCTTTGGCCGCATGGTCGGCGATATGCGCCAGGGCTGGGCAGTGCTGGCGGCAATGACGGCGCTGTTCCTGGTGATGGTCGTGACGGTCATGGTTTCCGAGCAGCAGGCTCATCCGGTTCTGGCCTCCTTGAACGTGGACCAGGCCAGCACGATACTGCAATCCGGCGGCAATATGGAAGGCAAGGAAACCCGTTTCGGCATCGACGCTTCTTCACTGTTCGTGGCGGTCACAACGGCAGCATCCTGCGGCGCGGTCAATGCAATGCACGATTCGCTGATGCCGCTCGGCGGCCTGGTGCCTATCGTGCTGATGCAATTCGGTGAAGTCGTGTTCGGCGGTGTCGGCTCCGGCCTGTACGGCATGCTGATCTTCGCAATCCTGGCGGTATTTATCGCCGGCCTGATGATAGGCCGCACTCCCGAGTACCTGGGCAAGAAGATACAGTCGTTTGAAATGAAAATGACCTCGATCACGATCCTGGTGACGCCGGCACTGGTGCTGGCCGGCACTGCCATCGCGGTGATGGCGGACGGCGGCAAGGCAGGGATACTGAATCCGGGCGCGCATGGCTTCTCCGAGATCCTGTATGCATTCACTTCGGCGGCAAATAATAACGGTAGTGCGTTTGCCGGCCTGAGCGCGAACACGCCTTTCTACAACGTCATGCTGGCGATTGCGATGTGGTTCGGCCGCTACGCGATGATCGTGCCCATCCTGGCGATTGCCGGTTCGCTGGCCTCCAAGAAGCGCCTGGAAGCCAATGCCGGAACCATGCCTACCCACGGGCCTATGTTCATCAGCCTGTTGATCGGCACCGTAGTCTTGATCAGTGTCCTGAACTATGTGCCGGCGCTTGCGCTGGGCCCGATAGTCGAGCATCTGCAACTCATTGCTACACACTAAGAAGGAAATATTCATGTCTACTACCAGTGTACAAAAAAGCATGGACAGCAAGGTCGAGGCTGCTGCTGAGACTAACTTCGCCAGCCCCGCCGGCCTCGTCAGTGCCGAAGATGCTGCGCCAACGCGCGGCAAGAGCGGTGGCAAGAGCGGCCTGTCCCTATTCGATTCCAGCCTGATCATGCCGGCCATCGCCGACTCTTTCAGAAAACTGAGTCCGCGTACCCAGTTGCGCAGCCCGGTGATGTTCGTAGTGTATGTCGGCAGCATTATCACCAGCATGCTGTTCGTCCAGTCGCTGCTCGGCAAAGGCGAGGCCAGTTCCGGTTTCATCCTGGCGACTTCGGTCTGGCTGTGGTTCACCGTACTGTTTGCCAACTTTGCTGAAGCATTGGCCGAGGGCCGCAGCAAGGCGCAGGCCGCCTCGCTGCGCGCGCTGAAACAAACCGTGGTTGCCAAGAAACTGGCGACGCCCAAGCACGGCACCACCTGGCTGCCGGCCTCGGCCGGCGACCTGCGCAAGGGCGATGTCGTGCTGGTGGAAGCCAAC
>JABDED010000020.1 GCA_013287275.1 Betaproteobacteria bacterium | reverse complement strand
CTTGGGTTCCGGCACTTTCACGGACAGCACGCAGGTCAGGCCTTCGCGCATGTCGTCGCCGGTGACTTCTACCTTGGCCTTCTTGGCGTAGTCGTGCTCTTCTATGTATTTGTTGATGACGCGGGTCATCGCGGCGCGCAGGCCGGTCAGGTGGGTACCGCCGTCGCGCTGCGGGATGTTATTGGTGAAGCACAATACCTGCTCATTGTAGGCATCGTTCCACTGCATCGACACGTCCACGGTGATATTGGTGCCCTGGTCGGACATGCGCTCGCCGGTGGCCTGGAAGATGGTCGGGTGCAGTACGCTCTTGCTCTTGTTGATGTATTCAACAAAGCCGCGGGTACCGCCTTCAAACGCAAACAATTCTTCCTTGCCGGTGCGCTGGTCGGTCAGCTTGATGCGCACGCCGTTGTTCAGGAAGGACAGTTCGCGGATACGCTTGGCCAGGATCTCGTAGTGGAATTCCATGTGCGAGAAAATTTCTTCGTCGGCCCAGAAATGCACTTCGGTGCCGCGCTTGTCGGTGTCGCCGATGACCTTGATCGGCGAGGTGATGACGCCGTCCACGGTTTCCAGCTCGCGGTTTTGCGGCACGCCGCGCACGAATTCCATCGTATGCACTTTGCCGTCGCGGCGGATGGTCAGCTTCAGCAGCTTGGACAGGCCGTTCACGCAGGATACGCCCACGCCGTGCAGGCCGCCGGACACCTTGTACGAGTTCTGGTCGAACTTGCCGCCGGCGTGCAGCTCGGTCATCACGATTTCTGCGGCGCTGCGTTTAGGGTCGTGCTTGTCGTCCCACTTGATGCCGGTAGGAATGCCGCGGCCGTTGTCGGTGATGGAGATGGAGTTGTCGCTATGGATGGTGACGTGGATCTCGGTACAGTGCCCGGCCAGCGATTCATCGATGGAGTTGTCCAGCACTTCGAATACCAGGTGATGCAAGCCGGTGCCGTCCGAGGTGTCGCCAATATACATGCCGGGGCGTTTACGCACGGCTTCCAGACCTTCCAGGATCTGGATAGAGGATGCGCCGTACTGGTTTGGCTGTGATGGAGTGTTGTCTTGGGAATTCTCGGACATGGCTACCTTCTAAATAGTTACATCTGTTCTGTTGAACCCGGGAGCGGAGCTCCCTTGTTGCGTTTACTTATGCTGCCTTGCTGCTTTGTTTTGTAGCCTGGATGGAGCGTAGCGTAATCCGGGTTGGGTATTCCTTCGGAGGCTGTAATGGCGCCCGGGGCGGCATGCCCCGGATTGCGCTGCGCTCCATCCAGGCTACGTTAGCCTTGGCGCTTAAATGCGCATAGGCATGACGACGTATTTGAAGTCGGTCTTCTCCGGGATCGTGATCAGCGCGGAAGAATTGGAATCACCCAGCGCGACGTTGATCTGGTCGCATTTCAGGTTGTTCAATACGTCCAGCAGATAGGTCACGTTGAAGCCGATGTCGACGCTGTCGCCGCCGTAGTCGATTTCAATTTCTTCCACCGCTTCTTCCTGGTCGGCATTGGTGGAACTGATCTTCATGCTGCCCGGGCCGATCACGCAGCGCACGCCCTTGAACTTGTCGCTGGTCATGATGGCGGCGCGTTGCAGCGAGCGCAGCAATTGCTCACGGCCTATCGTGAAGTTGTTCTTGTAACCCTTGGGGATCACGCGGTTGAAGTCGGGGAACTTGCCTTCCACCAGTTTGGAGATCAGTTCGATATCCGCAAAGGTCAGCTTGACCTGGTTGTTGGCGATGTCCAGCTGTACCAGGTCTTCCTTGTCTTCCAGCAGGCGTTGCAGTTCCAGGATGGTCTTGCGCGGGATGATCACTTCCTGGCGCGGGAATTCCTGTTCTACCTCTACCTGGCAGAACGCCAGGCGGTGGCCGTCGGTGGCCACGGCGATCACGTTCTTGCCGTCCACGACCAGCAGCAGGCCGTTCAGGTAGTAGCGGATATCCTGTTGCGCCATCGAGAAATGCACCATGTTGAACAGGTGCTTCAGCGTTTTTTGCGGCAGGCTGACGCTGGCATTGAAATGCTCGGCCTGGGCCACGGTAGGAAATTCTTCCGCCGCCAGGGTTTGCAGCGCAAAGCGCGATTTGCCGGATTGCACCGTCATGCGCTTGTTGGATAGCGTCAACGATACGTCGTTGTCGTCCGGCAGCGCGCGCAGGATGTCCAGCAGCTTGCGTGCGGCAACCGTGGTGGCGGTCACTTCGCCGCCTGAGCCGATCTCTGCATGGGTGGTGATCTGTACTTCGATGTCGGTGGACAAGAAAGAGACTTTTTCACCATCCTTGCGTATGAGGATATTGGCCAGAATCGGCAATGTGTGCCGACGCTCGACAATACCGCTCACAATTTGCAGAGGCCGGAGTAGGGTATCCCGGTGGGTTTTAACCAATTGCATGTGTATATCCCTCGCGTAGTGTTGAATTGATGGATTATTTCTTATAACTAAATCTTGTGACTAAATAAAGCTTTGTTCGACTGCCTGTGCAAATACGGGTCCGTAGCCTGGATGGAGCGTCGCGTAATCCGGGGGCTCACCTAGGGAAAAGCGCCACGGACATTTGCGTGCCTTGTTTGCTCCCGGATTACGCTGCGCTCATCCAGGCTACTTGTTGCTATTATTCGACTGCTAATTCCGGGTAATGCCAAACGATTGCTAACCCTTCAGCGTCTGTTCCAATACATGCAGCTCATGATTGCATTCGGGATTCTTGCTGCGGTCTGCCGCTATTTTGCGCACCGCGTGCAATACCGTCGTATGGTCGCGGCCGCCGAACAGTTCGCCGATTTCCGGCAAGCTCTTCTGCGTCAATTCCTTGGCCAGGTACATCGCAATCTGGCGTGGCCGGGCGATATTGGCCGGGCGTTTCTTGGAATACATGTCGGCGACCTTGATATTGAAAAAGTCGGCCACGGTCTTCTGGATGTTTGCCACAGAAATCTGGCGGTTCTGCACCGACAGCAGGTCTTTCAGCGCTTCCTTGGTGACGTCGATCGTGATCTCTTTGCCGTGGAAGCGGGAATAGGCCAGGATCTTGCGCAATGCGCCCTCCAGCTCGCGCACGTTGGAGCGCAGATGCTTGGCGACAAAGAAGGCGACGTCGTCGGAGAAGTGCACGCCTTCCGACGTGGCTTTTTTCAGCAGAATCGCGACCCGCATTTCCAGCTCAGGCGGTTCAATCGCGACCGTCAGGCCGGAGTCGAAACGCGAGATCAGGCGGTCATCCATGCCGCTGATTTCTTTCGGATAGGTATCGCTGGTGATGATGATCTGTTTCTTCGCCGCAATCAGCGCCTCAAACGCATAGAAGAATTCTTCCTGCGTACGGCTCTTGCCGCCGAAGAACTGGATATCATCGATCAGCAGCAGATCGAGCGAATGGTAATAGCGCTTGAACTCGTCAAAACCCTTGCGTTGGTAAGCGGTCACTACGTCGCGCACATACTGCTCTGCATGGATGTAGCGTATCTTCGCGCCGGGGTTGTCGACCAGGATCTGGTTGCCGATAGCGTGGATCAAATGCGTCTTGCCCAGGCCCACGCCGCCATACAGGAACAGCGGATTGTACGAACCGCCGGGATTGTTGGCGACCTGGATCGCGGCGGCGCGCGCCAACTGGTTGGCCTTGCCGGTTACCAGGCTGTCGAAGGTCAATGCGGAATTGATGCGGCTTTGCTCGCGGCGCGGGGAGACTTCCGGTTGCGCTGCGGACAGTTCCAGCAGTTCGCCGGTAGCGTCGTTATCGGTGCCTTCGCCGCGCTGTTCGCGGGCTTCGCGGTTGGCGGATTGCATGGAGCTGGCGGCAGCCGACGGCGCCGGTTTTTTATTGGTGCGCGGATCCAGCACGAACTGCACGTCCACGTTCTCATCCCAGAACTGCACGGCGAGTTCTGTGATGCGGCTGGCGAACTGGGTCTTGACCCAGTCCAGCTTGAAACGATTAGGCGCGCCAATGCGCAGCTTACCGTCTTCAAAATCGATCGGAGCTAGCGGTTTAATCCACGCGCTATACTGCTGCGGCGTTAGCTCCTGTTCTAATTGAGAAGAACAGGCCTGCCAGAAATTTTCCATGAATACTCTATCTATTAATACTTGCTGATGGCACGGGCCTTTTTTTATATTCGGCATATCCGGCGCAGCGCAATTGCGCGTTGCCTGTCTCATTTACCGGGATATTAAAGGGCTCCTGAGGGTTTTGTTGCTGGCAACCTACAGCGCCGCCTACTTGTTGGCATTGTAAAATTGGCAAAATAACCCGAGCACATTAATCCTCTATTCTACCCTTGCTCGCACGAGTTATCCACAGGCACGTGAGGAAATTTCTTTGCTGCAGGGCAGTAGAGGCGATCCCGGGGCAGGTCCCTAAAATACCTTGGGCAGGCTGCGGCGACTCACATTAAATCGTGCTAAGTGATTGACAGGTAAGCAGAAAATAGTGAATAATCCAAGGTTCCCTACCCTCTTTAATTGAGTGGTGCGCTAATTTGCTGCAAATTTATTATCTTGTGTGTTCTTTTGTCCATGCAAAATAATCAATAAGCCAGTGATGACTTATCTTAGTGCAGCACACCATGAGCAGCGGTTTTGGGGCAGTAGTGGTTAGCTAGTGGAAACAGTTTTACTCGACCGCTACCCGTAATTCCGATTTTTTATTTGCTCAAATAGCGAGACCAACATGAAACGTACTTACCAACCTTCCGTCGTTCGCCGCAAGCGCACTCACGGTTTCCGCGCACGTATGGCAACCCGCGGTGGCCGCGCTGTATTGAACGCACGTCGCGCCAAAGGCCGTAAACGCCTGGCAGCCTGATCCACGCAGGCCATGGTGTGCGGCATTTGCAGCAGCCCGGGCTAATGGCATGATCGACACTATGAGTGGCGATTTTGCTCGCGTACGGCGCATCGTTAAAACGGATGAATTTTCATCCGTTTTTCGTTTGCGCCCCGTGCAAAAAACATCGCACTTTGTGTTGTATACCAGGCCTAACGAGCTGACGCATGCCCGCCTCGGCGTGGTCGCGGCAAAGCGGTTTGCGCCGCGCGCCGTCACGCGCAACACGATCAAACGTGTGACGCGGGAAATTTTCAGACGGTCTGCCCTCATCAACGTGGATTGCATTGTGCGTTTGTCAAAACCGGTCAATAGCAAGGCAGGTCCTGCCACTACTGCGCAACTCAAGCGTGAGTTGCGGGTGGAGATTTTGCGCCTGTTTGCTTCGCAAGCCGGGCCCAAGCCGGCGGTTACTGCCATCCCCCTTGCATCGTCCGGCGGCACAGCCTTATGAAATCCCCGCTGCAATCCCTGCTGATGGTTTTATTGCGCGGATATCAACTGGGCATCAGCCCCATGCTGGGCCAGAATTGCCGTTTTTACCCGACCTGCTCCAATTATGCGATAGAGGCAATCCGGGTCCACGGCGCCTGCAAGGGCGGTTTGCTGGCGGGAAAACGCTTGTGCAAATGCCACCCCTGGCATCCGGGCGGCATAGACATGGTGCCTCCAGCATCAAAAGATGAACAATTCGCTGAAAATCAGCAAGTAGTCCCCACATCCGATGATGGTTCTATACAATCCGCCGGTGCGCCTGCAGAAACAGGCAGGCAGCGCCCGGGCTTTTTAGAGCCTTCCGGTCACTCTTCACCCTACTCCTCCTGACAATACAATGGATATCAAACGTACCGTCCTGTGGGTTGTTCTTACGGTGTCAATGTTGCTCCTCTGGGACAACTGGCAGCGTTTTAACGGCAAGCCATCGATGTTTTCCCCGACGCACGCGACCCAGAGCAAGGATCTGGCTGCTTCGGCCTCCGCTGCAGGCGCCGACAACAAGCCGGTTGCGACCACAGCGACCAGCACGCCCGGCACTGCCAGCGGCGACACGCCGGCTGTCAAGAGCGAGCGCATCACCATCACTACCGACGTGATCAAGGCCGATATCGATACGATAGGCGGCGAACTGAAACGCCTGGAATTGTTGCAGCACAAGGATGCGCACGACAGCACCCATAACATCGTGCTGTTCGACGATAGCGCTACCCGCGTCTATCTGGCGCAAACCGGTTTGTTGGGCGGCGCCTTCCCCAACCACAAATCCGGCTTCATCGCCAAACCCGGTCCGCGCACGCTGGACGGCAGCGACCAAGTGCAACTGGTGCTGGAATCCGAGCAAAACGGCGTCAAGCTGACCAAGACCTACACCTTCAAGAAGGGTGATTATGTGATCGACGTGAAGCACAGCGTCACCAACAACACCGGCGCGCCGATCACTCCTTCGCTGTACCTGCAACTGGCGCATGACGGCACCAAGCCACCGGGCGGTTCCATGTTCAGCGGCCCGAGCGAGTTCTATGCGCCTGCCGTGTACACCGAAGCCGACAAGTTCCAGAAGCTGGATTTTGAAAAAATCCACAAGGCAGAAGCCGAGAAAAACGGCAAGAGCAATGAAGCCCACGCGACCAAGGCCGATAACGGTTGGATAGCGGTGATCCAGCATTTCTTCGTGTCGGCCTTCGTACCGCCAGAAAAAGTGCAGCGCG
Source organism: Betaproteobacteria bacterium (assembly GCA_013287275.1). Taxonomy (GTDB): domain Bacteria; phylum Pseudomonadota; class Gammaproteobacteria; order Burkholderiales; family Burkholderiaceae_D; genus Undibacterium. Next base: position 35,455 of record JABDED010000020.1, on the reverse strand, counting down.
AGATCTACACCAAGCAGGTAGATACCAACTTGTATGCAGTCGGCAGCATCTTGCCTATGGGTACGATTGCTCCAGGCGCAACTGCGACGATGGATTCCAAGCTGTATTCCGGCCCGCAAAATACCTCTTCGCTGGAAAAAATCGCTCCCGGCCTGGAACTGGTCAAAGACTACGGTTTCCTGGCGATCATCGCCAAGCCGCTGTTCTGGCTGATGGAACATATTCACGCCTTGCTGGGCAACTGGGGCTGGACCATTGTGCTGTTCACCATCGTGATCAAACTGGCACTGTTCCCATTGTCTGCCGCTGGCTATCGCAGCATGGCAAAAATGAAAGTGGTCACGCCGAAGATGACCGCGATCCGCGAGCGCTTCAAAGGCGATCCGCAAAAGATGAACCAGGCGATGATGGAATTGTATAAAACCGAGAAGATCAATCCCCTCGGCGGCTGCTTCCCTATCCTGATCCAGATGCCGGTGTTCCTGGCCCTGTACTGGGTATTGCAGGCCAGCGTGGAAATGCGCGGCGCGCCGTGGATGGGCTGGATTCATGATCTGACCGCCCCGGATCCTTTGTACATCCTGCCTGTTGTGTACGCGATATCGATGTTCATCCAGACCAAGTTGAACCCGGCCCCGGCTGATCCGGTACAGGCGAAGATGATGATGTTCATGCCGCTGGCTTTCTCGGTGATGTTCTTCTTCTTCCCGTCCGGCCTGGTGCTGTATTGGGTAGTGAACAACGTGTTGTCGATTGCACAGCAATGGATCATCAATAACAAGCTGATTCCGCAAGCGCCAAAAGCGGCGTAAAATCAGCGGTTGATGCAACAAGAGCCCGTGCCTAGCATGGGCTTTTTTGTTGGCGGAGCCGGAATGCATGACGCTTCGTCCGGCGCCATCAACCGCCTGTCGCCGGGCGGCTTTTTCTGTGGCATTTGCGTCACACCTGCAAAGATATTTACTCACAGCCTGCGCGCAAGCGCGGCTAGAATTTCAACATGACTTACGATTCTTCCCCGATTACCGCAATTGCCACGGCGCCGGGCCGCGGCGGCATAGGCGTTGTCCGCATTTCCGGCAAAAATCTCAGTGCAGTGGTGCAGGCATTGTTCGGCGAGCAGCAGTTCAAGCCGCGCCATGCGACCTATATCCCATTTACGCAGGCAGACGGCAGCGTGATCGACCAGGGTATCGCGATCTATTTCAAGGCCCCGCATTCGTACACCGGCGAAGATGTGCTGGAGCTGCAGGGCCACGGCGGCCCGGTGGTGATGCAGATGCTGCTGAACCGTTGCCTGGAAGCAGGCCGGGAGCTTGGCCTGCGGCTGGCAGAGCCGGGCGAATTCACACAACGCGCGTTCATGAACGACAAGCTGGACCTGGCGCAGGCCGAGGCGGTGTCCGACCTGATCGAGGCCTCCACCGAGGCCGCCGCCAAATCGGCATCGCAATCGCTGTCCGGCGTGTTTTCCAAGGTGATCCACAACCTGGTGGACAAGGTGGTGCACCTGCGCATGCTGGTGGAGGCGACGCTGGATTTTCCGGAAGAAGAAATCGACTTCCTGGAAAAATCCGATGCGCGCGGCCAACTGGCGACCATCCAGGCCGCCTTGCAACAGGTATTCGAGCAGGCCGCGCAGGGCGCGCTATTGCGGCAGGGCCTGAATGTGGTGCTGGCTGGCCAGCCGAATGTCGGCAAGTCCTCGCTGCTGAACGCGCTGGCCGGCGACGATATCGCCATCGTCACGCCGATTGCCGGCACTACCCGCGACAAGGTCACCGAGACTATCCATATCGAGGGCATACCGCTGAACATCATCGATACCGCCGGCATACGGCATCACGCCGACGAGCACTATGACGCCGGCGGTGAAATCGATGTGGTGGAAGCGATAGGCATAGAGCGCACCTGGGCCGAGGTGGACAAGGCCGACGTCATTCTGCACCTGCTGGACGCCAGCCGCGGCCCCACCCGCGCCGACGAAACCATCATAGAACGTTTCCCGGACAACGTGCCGGTGATACGCATCTGGAACAAGATCGACATCTCCGGCCACCAGGCCAGTGTGGACCTGATGGAAGACGCGACCCATGTTTACCTGTCCGCGCAAGACCATGTGGGCATAGACTTGCTGCGCCAGGAATTACTGCGCATCGCCGGCTGGCAGCAAACCGGCGAATCGCTGTACCTGGCGCGCGAACGCCATCTGATCGCACTGAAGCACGCGCACGAGCACCTGGCAAATGCGGCGGAATATGCAGCGCAAAACGACCAGTCGCTGGATTTGTTTGCGGAAGAGCTGCGGCTGACGCAGGACCGCTTGAACAGCATCACCGGCGAGTTCAGCTCGGATGATTTGCTGGGGGTGATCTTTTCACGGTTTTGTATCGGAAAATAGCACCTTTTTGCGGCGATGGAATGCAGGTCGGCGCGAATAAAAGCAAGTTCAATTGCAGCTAATGCTGGTTCGGGGGAAGGCTTACCTCCTGCTTCAAGACCCGAGCACTGAAAAGTACGCGCCCGGCAAGGAGTCTACCAATAGGCCTCAATAATCGCAGTATCGTGCGGTCAATCTTGGCAAGGAAGTCGAGCCTGTCTGAGACAATTCTAGTCACTAGAAAATTGAAGTGCTTCTCGTGGTGGGGGCGATGAAGGAATTTGAGTATTATCTCGACATCGTGCTCATTGAGCTTGCGCTCGTCCTCAGTAATATATGGTTTGTCGTGCCCATAGACAAATCTACGCATGCGGGGATAGAGGACTTTCTCAACCAACGATGAATGCCTGATCTTGTCTGTTATCGAATGCGAATAGATTTCGTTCATCACGAATATCGCATCGGGCTTTGCAACGCGCACTATCTCGCTCATGGTCTGCGTGATTTCAACGTGGTGCAGAATGTCGCGCGCAATGACATAATCGAAAGTTGAATCCTCATATAGCATTTTCTCGGCCGGCATTTCGTCAAATGCAACCTGCAATCCCTCCCGCACCGCAAGGTCTTTGGCAATTTGCAGGGAATCAGGGCTTAAGTCAAAGGCGCTGACATTCGCCCCAAGTTTCGCAAGCCGCAGTGCGTCATCGCCGAATCCGCACCCCACAATCAAAACGCTCTTTCCCTTGAGTTCGCAGGTGGCGAGGTATGCGTACATTGCCCAATGCCCGTTCCACCAGCGACGCCCCGGATTGTCTAGCACATCCCATGGAAACGGCAAGGAAAGAATCCGCCGGTGTTCCTGCGCATGGGTTCTATGGTAGTCAATTTCTCTTTGCTGGCGGTCCGTCAGTTCGGCATTTAAAGGGGTACGCATAGGTGTCTCCCGTGACTAGGCCGGATTTTTACAGTTATAAATATAATTACGTCTAACACATAATTTTCAAAAAACAAGCTGCTAAATTTGACAGTGGAGGAAACCGGCGAATCCCTGGTACGTAACGAGGTACGCAGCGAATTGAAGGCGATTTACCATCGTGCAACCAGACCAAGGCACCGATAAAATACAGTCCGGTTGACGCAAAAAATTCTCATACCGGATCATTTCATTACCAACTAGCGTGTGATAGACCCAGTAGCAGCCGTCCACCGGCCAGCACCTAGCCGACAGTGCCCCGCAAATATACCATGAGATTTTTTTAAAATGGTACGCATCCAAGAGTGTTCTGAGGCACACATGGGGCTGTGAGTTACCAGCGGGCAAGCTGGTTCATTGGCCTGGGCTGCTGACACAAAAGAGCAAGCTCGTTTGCATCTTTAAACCAACATACACCATGACCCCAAGGGCAGTACGTCAATGCTTAAATGGAATGCAGTCCCAATGGCCGCAGTATCCATCTGACCAAGCCATGGCGCCATAGTCATTCAGCGATGCCAATCGACTCTTCAACACGTGTTTACTACATTTTGGGCATTAGACAACCGCTGGCTCAGCGTATCTTGTCACCGGATAGGTAATTGTTATTTGAGAAGGACTGAATAAGTTTGGCAAGTGGCATGTAGCTCGGTATGTATGCGACGAAGTAAGACTGCGCAAATCGCGCATTCTATGACTTGCGGATAAATGAACTTGCTTTGTGTTTTCAGTACACAAGTTAATACACAAAATTTATGAAAAATACGAGAGCCAGCATGAACAAAGGCTTACCGAGGAATATCTAGCTTCCGTATCGAAAGTGATCGGGGTCTTGCCGGCTAAATGCAACGGCAACCACGAAAGCGGAATGCTTATCGTGGCGTGCAATAGGCCGCGTCCCTATGGGCGGTATCCATTTAATGGGCTCGATATCCAATTTTCATGTCGTTGGCCGTGTTCTTTATGAGTAGACATCAAACCTGGTTCAGACATTCCTTTCCGTTGTCCAAACCGCTTCGCTCGCCTGCAGCGGGTACTTTGATAAAGCGGCTGAACAGCGCCCGCCACCATCCCTTTTTGTGTTCCGTCACCAGGCCAAAGAGCCAGGTCGAAACGAGTACCATTGCGGCCAGTGCAGAGATGCTCGCCGGTGAGTGTGGATCATGACGCATGATAAAGTTGTAAAAATTCAGCAAGGGCAGATGTGCCAGATAGAGCGTAAAGGTGAACGATGCACAGTAAACTATGGCTGATCGAACACGAGGGCGGCTCAGATATTCAAATCCGGCATACTTCGCGGCAAACAAATTGAGAAACACCACACTTGCAAACATATAGCGGCCCGCGAAATACTGCGAGTTCCTGAGATACTTTTCCGGATAGCCGCCCAGCATGCGATTCATCCAGGCATCGGCGATATCGTCGACCCCGGTCAAGCGGATCGCAAAAAAAGCGCAAAGTGAAACAACAAAAAGGAGTCTGGCCCAAAACCGGGACATGCTTACCCATTGATGTATTTCATACAAAAATACCCCGGACAGCCACATTGGCAGATAAATCAGTATGCGCGGACCAAGCGCGGCGAGCAGGGCGATAGCCAGGATTGCTCGTTTCCAGCCCGTCAGATAAATAACTACGGCAAAGAGCACGTAGTACCATACTTCATAAGACAGCGACCAGAACACGCCGTTGCTAAGCGTGGCTTCACGGATTGGCCCGACATCGGTCAAAAAACTCAGGAAAACAGGCATGTATTTCCAGAGCTGCGTATATTGATACATGGGCAGCGGTCTTGCGGATCCAAGCAACGCGCCGACACCGTCAAGTACCATCGTCAGTAGCAGAGCCGGTATCGCCACGGAGTAAATGCGGGCCATCCGGCTAAGGGCAAACTCGTGAATTGTGTGTTCTTTTTCGACAGAGACAAATCGGATGACGTAGCCGGACAATACAAAGAATACCGTTACTCCTACTCCAGCCCAGGTTCCTTGATAGGCCACCATGCCACCGGTAAATTCCGGGAAGGTCATGTGCGCTGCCATTACTGTCAGCGCAGAAAGGAAACGCAGGGCATCAAGGTAAACAGAAAAATTCTTATTCATTGGGCGTCTGTTCCTGCTTCACGATGAAGATGGGTACATTTGCTTCTGACGACAGTACTCCAAATTTATATTATTGGTATGTTTGGGTTAGCCGGAGAATTGACTACTGCAATGTACGAGGCGACTGTGACGATACGTGAAATTTCCCGCATTGTCTTTAAAAATGCAAAGAATTGTCTACAAGCATGCGATTTAATATGGATGCTCAGATATCCCGCGCAAACATATTCAGGTCTACTCCCGGTATCAATTCCATCCTTACTTGTTTCTCTACTGCAAACCCCAGCTTGCGCACAACATTTGCCGAGCCTTCATTGTCTGGATGAATTAGCGCGATCAGCCTGGTCAGGTTCAGCGATTCGCGCGCGAAATCGATGGATGCCTTGCCGGCTTCCGATGCCAGGCCCTTGCCCCAGAATTCCGGCAGCAGGCGGTAGCCCAGTTCCACTTCGGCAAACGGCGGCATGTATTTCAGGCCGCTGAAGCCTATCAGCTGCCCCGTCTCTTTCCAGATCACCGCGAAGCGTCCGAAACCATATTTGACGTAGTCGGTGACCGGGCCTTCCTGCAGGCCGGCGCGTACTTCTTCCACCGATGCCATCGGCTTGTTGCCGACATAGCGTATCACTTCGGGGATTACGCATAGCGGGTAATAGGCTTCGGCGTCATCGGCGGTGAAGGCGCGCAGCAGCAGGCGTTCGGTTTCTATCGTGGCTTTCATGTTTTCCTTGGGCTTTCGTGGTTGCTCATTGCAATGCCGTGATTGCGGTTTTTATCCTTGGCGCCAGTGCGGCCAGGCTCTCGTATTTACTGTCGCGGGCCTCGACATACAGCGCCAGCAGGAAGTCGCGGGTGTTATGGCGTTTTGCCAGGCCGGCCTGGCTCAGGAATACGTCGTTCCATGATCCGAACGGGGCCGGTGATGCTACCTGGCTGAGCCAGTTATCCCACTCCGCTTCCGTATGCAGCTTGCGGCCCATGATGAACAGCACCGGTCGCGCCAGCCTTTCGGCTTCGCCATAGATATAGAAGTGGCCGCTGGCCGGCGCCACCTGGGTGGCGACCGCCGCCAGGATCTGGTTCAGCTGGGCCTTGCCTAGCGCCGGGTTCAGCGATAATTGCATTAGCAAGTCAGCGTCATGTGCAATGCCGTGTCGCCAACCCTGTTGCTGGTCAAAGCCGCGGTAGTCGCGCTGCGCTTGCAGATAGCGGGTGGCGCGGTCCAGCAGATCCTGTCTCTGCGTGTCGCTCAGGTAGGGCGTGAGGCGGTCCACCCTGGCCAGTTCGGACATCACCAGTGCCGAGAACGGTGCGCGAAAACCGTCGCTGTCGGCATTCTCCACGCTTATCGCCGGCAGCAGGCCGGCGTAGAGCTTGTCGCGGGTTGCGTTATCCAGTTTGCCGGCCCTGAGCCAGCTGCTATAAGCTTCGAACGCAACTTCATCGCGCAGCACCGGATTGGGCGAGGCCAGGCAGGCCAGCAGGCCGAGCGCCAGTTGCTGCCTTTGCGCATCGTCGTCGATGGAGAATTCGCTGGCCTTGAGCGCGGTCAGCCGCTCCTGGCTCCAGCCCGCGGGCGGGCACGGCATGCCGGCGGCATGGGCGCCAGCCACCAGCATAGGGGCAAACATGACAGCAACGCAGAATTTTTTCATCATGTATCCTTGAGACTGGAGAAGTGGGCCATCCATGATGCAGACAATTGCAGCGACACGCAAGTTCCCTGCATGGGCGGAAAGCGCAAAGATAGATGTCCGAAAGCGGCCAGCCGGGTAGATGGCAAGATGCGATGATGTTTCTATTCTTTTTTTGATGAAAGGAAAATCCTATGGACAATACAGCACAACAAACCCGTGCCAGCCAGTTCCGCGCGCTGCATGCCGGCGGCGAGGCCCTGATCCTGGCGAATATATGGGATGGAGTCAGCGCCAGGCTGGTGCAGCAATGCGGCGTGAAAGCCATCGCTACTACCAGCGGCGGCGTATCGTGGGCGCACGGCTATGCCGACGGCGGCGCCTTGCCTATGGAAGCACATCTGGCGACGGTGCGAGAGATCGTGCGCGTGGTGCAATTGCCGTTGACGGTGGACCTGGAGGACGGCTATTCGGACGATGCGGAGGTCGTCGCTGCCAACGTGGCGGAATTCATCCGGGCCGGCGCGGTGGGCATCAATATCGAAGACGGCGCCGGCACGCCGCAGTCGCTGGCGGCAAAGATTTCCGCGATACGGGAAAAGGCCGCGGCCATAGAAGTGAACCTGTTTATCAATGTGCGTACCGATGTCTACCTGCGCGGGCTGGTAGCGCCCGAGCGGCAGGCGGAGGAGACGATAGCGCGGGCAGCATCGTATCGGCAGGCCGGCGCCGACGGCCTGTTCGTGCCCGGCCTGGCAGAGCTGCAGGCTTTGCAAGGTATTGCGGCTGCGGTGCAGATGCCGGTAAATGTGATGGCGTGGCCGGGTATCGCCAATGCCCGGCAATTGTATGAGCACGGCGCGCGCCGCATCAGCGCCGGCACAGCGCTGATGCAGGCAATGCTGGCCAATGCGGTGGCGATGACCAATGAAGTGCTAGCCACAGGCAGCTTTGAGGGCCTGTTTGTGCATGCCGTCGGCTACGGCGAATTGAACGCGCTATTGGCCTGATGCAGTAGCCATCAGGCTATTCGGCAGCGTCCGCATCCTGGTCGTCGTGGCCGACGGCCTTGCTGCGGTCCGCGTCGACTTTCTCTTTCAGGCTTTTCGCGTCATTGATGAACTGGTCCACCGGCTGGTCTGCACTAAGCCGGATGGACGGCGGCAGGATCTGCGACATGTAGAGCTCGTCCGCCGCCTGGCCGTAGCGCTGGTAATTCATCATCAGCATCAGGCCGGAACCGATCAGGCCCAGGATGATCGCCGTCATTGCAATCCGGCGCGGATGGCGCGGGTTGATGATGCTCAGGTGGAAATACACCATCGCCGCGGTGATCGCGATCACCACGTGGCTGCCGTAGCGGCTCAGGAATTCCAGCGACAGCGCATAGGCGGCGGTGGCGCTGAACAGGCTCCAGGCTTCCATTGCCGCCATGCCGCAACCGGCGATGAACAGATGCCGGCCGAAGCGTGCGTGGCCGCCGAACAGGCGGTTGGCAAAGGCCCAGATGCCGCTCCAGATCAGGCCGCCGCTGAGCACATAGGCGGCCGCCATCAGGTAGCGTATGGTTTCATACTTGCTGACGTCGCTTAGCCAGGTGCTGAGCAGGGACAACAGCGCCATGATGGCCAGGCCGCTCAATGCCGGCGGCCAGCCTTCCCAGCTGTGGATCGTGGTGTCGGCCAGTTCATCGCTGACCTGGAAGTCGGCGGCGCGCACGCGCAGATTGGTGTGGCCCAGCCGGACGACGGTATTGCCGTTGATGCTGATCAGCGGCAGGCGCTTGCCGCGGTGCACGATGCCGTTATGGCTGCCCAGGTCGCGGATATGCAGGCTGCCGTCCTCGCCCTGTTCCACAATCGCGTGGTGGGCGGCGGTATGCGGATCGTCCAAGATAAAGTCGTTGTCGTAGCCGCGCCCTATGCGTATCGGCAGCGCGTTCACCTGGTGCCTGTGCTTGACTTCATCTTTCGAGGCCAGTACTTCTACAAAAAACGGCGCGTTGAGCGCGGCCGCGGCGGGCCTGGCGGGCTGGGCAAGCTCAGGGACCTCGGAGGCATGCGGCCCAGCAGGAATTTCATGGATATCGGGCGTAGCCATTATTTGCCTCCCTTGCCCAGCGATTCAAGGAAGATGCGCGATACCCGCAAGCCGTTGTCGTACGATACGCCCTTGGTCTCCACCCTGCTCTGCAGGCTCATCATGGCCTGGTCGGTGCTGGCGGTCAGCAAGATAAAATCGTACAGGCCGGTAAACTTGCGGTAGGCGCGCACGCATAATACGGCGCGCATGGATAGCTTGTTGTTGCTGACAAACTGCTCCTTGCAGGCCGGTGCGGTAACTTGCTGGTTCTTATAGCTGCCGCTGACCTGGTTCTTGAACGCATTGCTGACCAGATCCGAAAAACGCAGCGCATTCAATTCCAGGCTACGGGTATACGCGTGCTGTATCGATACCTGGCCGGTCTGCAACTGGCTGGATACATAGATCGCGGATTCGGTCTGGCAGCGCATCTCATCCACCGTGTAGGGAATATCCGGCTTGGCATTCGACTGGCCCCAGCAGCGCACCTGGTCGGATTCCCGCACCGGCACCTTGTACGGACCCAGCACTTTCAAGGTCAGCGGGCTCTCCAGCAATTTATCCACGATCACGCCCTGGTGCGCCATCAATTGCTGGCCGACGATCAGGTTGAAGTCCCTGGCCGGCTTGGCCTGTTGCCTGACTTTTACCAGCAGCTCCTGCACATAGCGCACCGGTACCAGGAAGCTGACCAGTTCGCCGTCCAGCCGCTTGGAGACGTTGACGCCGGCAACCTTGCCGTCCACCGTCACGTTCGGGCCGCCGCTCATGCCGGAGTTGATCGGGCCTGTAAACATCAGCTGGTCATAAAAACCGCGCCGTATGATGCCGTTGTACGATCCTTCAGAAATGGCAAAGCCGAGGTCCAGCGGGTTGCCCAGCGAATACAGGTACTGGCCCTGGGTCAATGCCGGCAATTGCTGGATCTGCTCGGGCACTTTAAAGAAGCCGGTGCCGCTGCGCCCTACCCTGACCACGGCCAGGTCGTGCAGTGCATCCACCGCCAGCAATTCCACCGCGCCGCGCTGGTTGGCGGTATCCACATATTCGCCGACATAGGTTTCCGGTTCCAGCGCGATCTGCGACACCACATGGTAGTTGGTGACGACCAGGTTGCTGTCGCCGATCAGGAAGCCAGAACCTACCGAAGCCTGGGTGCGGCCGTTTTTCAGCAAAATGCGTATCTGCAGCAGGTCGTTCTGCGCCGATGAATACAGCTTTTGGGCAGAAGAAGACGGCGCCGGCAGCGGCACCTGCTCTTGCATGGGCGTGGCGGCGATGGCGCAGGGCAGCAAGCCTGCCAGCAGCGCGGCGGATACGGCGGCCAAACTAAAATTTCTCATGTAACTCTTCCGGGAACATCTTTCCCGCCAATTGGCAATTTGTTAAATTTACGTCAGCCCTACCAAAAAGCTTGTCAAAGTATGAACAGACGGCTACTGGCTGTCCATCAATATTTAAGCCACTGTCCAATATATTATCGACCCGTTAGGCTATAGCTATGGGGCAGCGCCAATAAAAAAGCCACGAACTCGTCGTGGCTTGCGGGGTTTAAGCACCTTACAGGGTAAAAACGCCTATTTGCTGCCCGTGCTACTGCTTGCAGTCAGTCCGCGGCGTTCCAGCAGAGGCCGGATTTTGGCGTCGCGTCCGCGGAAATTGCGGAAAGCTTCCATCGCGTCCATGCTGCCGCCCTTGGACAGCAATTGCTGGCGGAACCAGTCGCCGTTCTTGCGGGACAGGCCGCCGTTTTCCTTGAACCACTCGACAGTATCCGCATCCAGCACCTCGGCCCACAGGTAGGAATAGTAGCCGGCCGTATAATCGCCGGCAAAGATGTGCGAAAAATAGGTGCTGCGATAACGCGGTGGCACCGGCGCATAGTCCACGCCGGCCTGTTTCAGCGCCTTGGCTTCAAATTCCAGCGCATCGTCCGGGATCTGGCTGGTGCTCAGCTGGTGCCAGCGCTGGTCCAGCAAGGTGGCGGCCAGGTATTCCGTCGTTGCGAAGCCCTGGTTGAATTTGCCTGTCGCGCTCAGCTTGTCCACCAAAGCCTGCGGCATGGGTTCGCCGGTCTGGTAGTGCTTCGCATAGTTTTGCAGCACTTCCGGCCATACCGACCACATCTCATTCACTTGCGACGGATATTCGACAAAGTCGAGCGGCACGCTGGTGCCGGAGAAACGCGGATAGCGCACATTGGAGAACATGCCGTGCAGCGCGTGGCCGAATTCATGGAACGCGGTGCGCACTTCATCATAGGTCAGCAGCGTAGGCTGGCCTTCCGGCGGTTTGGGGATGTTCAGGTGGTTGGCGACTACCGGGCGGGTGCCGAACAGGAAGGACTGGTCCACGTATTCATTCATCCAGGCGCCGCCGCGCTTATTGTCGCGCGCATACATGTCCGCCAGGAACAGCGCCATAGGCTTGCCGTCAGCGTCGAATACCTCAAACACGCGCACGGTAGGGTTGTACACCGGCAGGTCCTTGCGTTCTTTGAAAGTGATGCCGTACAGCTTGGTGGCGGCAAAGAACACGCCGTTTTGCAGCACATTGTTCAGCTCAAAGTAAGGGCGCAACTGCGATTCGTCAAAGCTGTACTTGGCTTTACGCACCTGCTCCGCATAGAAAGCCCAGTCCCAGGCCGCCAGCTTGAAGCCACCTTTCTTGGCGTCGATCAGCTTTTGCATGTCGGCGGCTTCTTTTTTTGCATTCGCAACCGCTGCCGGCGCCAGTTCACTCAGCATCTTGTTGACGGCCGTCGTGTTCTTGGCCGTATTGTCTTCCAGCGAATACGCCGCATAATTAGGATAGCCAAGCAGTTGGGCCTTTTCGGCGCGCAGTTTGGCAAGGCTGATTGCGATTTCACGGTTGTCGAACTCGCCGCCGTGGCTGCCGCGCTCTACCGAGGCGTCATACAGGCGCTTGCGCAGCGCGCGGTTGGTCAGCGTGGTTTCATACGGCTGGCCGGTGGTGTTCATCAGCGCGATCACATATTTCCCTTGCAGGCCGTGCGCCTTGGCGGCATCGGCAGCGGCAGTGATTTCATTGTCGCTGAGGCCCTTCAGTTCGGCCTTGGTATCGACGATGACGGCGGAGGCATTGGTCTCCTTCAGCACATTCTGGCTGAAAGTAGTGCCCAGGCTGGCCAGTTGCCCGTTGATGGCCTTCAGCTTGGTCTTGTCGGCATCGGACAGCTTGGCGCCGGCGCGCACGAAATCGGTGTAATAGCGCTCCAGCAACAGGCGCGACTCCGGATCCAGCGCCAGGTTGGCACGCTGTTCATACACGGCGCTGATGCGCTTGAACAATTTTGCGTTCAGTTTGATCGCGTCATTGTGCGCTGCCAGCTTCGGCGCCAGGTCGCGCGATACCGCTTCCAGCGTCGGGTTGGTATTGGCGCCGGTCAGGTTGAAGAAAACCGCAGAGACCCGGTTCAGCATCTGGCCGTCTTTTTCCATGGCGACGATGGTGTTGTCGAAGGTGGGCGCGGCAGGGTTGTCCGCAATTGCATTGATCTCCGATGTCTGCTGGCGCATCGCTTCGGTGAAGGCCGGCGCGTAGTGCTCGTCCTTGATCTTGTCGAAAGCCGGCATGCCGTAAGGCAGCGTACTCGGTGTCATGAAAGGATTGCCGGCCGGAACGGGCGCAGCCGCATTGGTGTTGGCGCTGGCGCCATTAATATTTGTCCGTGGGGTGTCGGCGGCGCCGGCATTTAGCGCCAGGCTGGTGCAAAGCATCATGAACAGGAGGCGTGACATAGATTCTTCCCTAATAGCAAGTGGCTGAGGTTCGTTACAGCTTACGGCAGCGCCGGCGTTCTTGGTTTTTCTGCCGGTGATGCACAATCGGTGAATTGGAATAGAGTGTGTTACAGGACTATGACTTGATATTCTGCCATTTGATTCCTGGAATTGGCCAAATACAGCAAATTCGATACAGAATCGCCGAATTTTCTCCAAAACCTCAATTTTGTATAGTAAAAAATGAAAAAACCGGCATTTGATTCCGTCTGGAAACCATGCCGGTTTATGCTGCGGGTACTTGCCTTACATCTGCTTTCCAGCCTGTTTCAGGAAAGACTCCAGCCGGCTTGCGCCCAGTTCCAGTTTCTCGACCGAACTGGCAAAGCACCAGCGCAGGTAGCCTTCCCCTTCTGGCCCGAACGCGCTGCCCGGCGCCAGGCCCAAGCCGGCTTCCCTGACCAGGCGTTTGCATAGCTGCAAGGTATCGGCCTGGCCATCGACCCGGAAGAACAAATACATCGCGCCCTTGGGATTGGGCGTGGTAATGCCCGGCATCGCGTTCAGGCGCTGGTACAGGTAGTCGCGCGCGGCCTGGTAGCGAGCCAAAGTGTGTTGCACGATCTCGTCGCCGCGCTCTATCGCCGCAATGCCGGCGCGCTGGATGAAGCCCGGCGCGCAAGAGGTGTTGTATTCGATCAGCTTGCCCAGATCCGTCATCACGGCTTCCGGTGCGACGATCCAGCCCAGGCGCCAGCCGGTCATCAGCCAGGCCTTGGAAAAACTATTGGCGGAGATCAGCCGGTCTTGCGGCACGCTCAGGTCCAGGAAGGAAGGTGCGCACTTTTCGCCGTACACCAGGCGTTCGTACACGTCGTCGGCCAGGATCCAGATGCCGTGCCGGCGGCAATGCTCCAGCACCGCCTGCTGTTGTTCGCGCGGCATCACCCAGCCGGTAGGGTTATTCGGCGAATTGATGAACACTGCCTTGGTGCCGGGCGTCAGCGCGTCTAGCAATTGCTGCAAGTCCAGCTCCCAGGTCAGGCCGAACTGAAGCGGCACCTTGACCACTTCGGCGCCGAGTATCTTCGGGATCTCGACCAGGTTGGGCCAGATAGGCGTGACCGCGACTACCCGGTCGCCCGGATTCAGTATGGTCTGCGCGATCAGCATCAGCGCCGATACACCGGCGGAAGTGACCGCTATCCTTTCCGGCCCTATAGGCTGGTGCAATCCCGACAGGTAGTTGGCGATGGCCGCGCGCAAGGGTGGAATGCCGTAGTTGTGCGTGTAAAAGGTGTCGCCGGCGTCCAGGCCTTCCTTGGCGGCGTCGCGGATGAATTGCGGTGTGACTTCATCCGGTTCGCCGAACCAGAACGGCAGCACATTGTCCAGGCCTATACCGGCGTTGGCGACTTCACGGATCTGTGACGCGCCCAGTTGCTGGACGATGGATCTTGCGTGGGGGAGATGCAGGGTCATTTGGACTCGGGGTTTAGCAAAGGGACAGGTTTTGGGCGAGCTTCAGGATCAGTGCGGGTTGCAGGCAGGCGGCGAAGCTGGCTGCGGCGATCAGCGCCATTACTATGGCTAGCAGCAGTTTCTTGAGATTGCTTGTTTGCATGGCGGGTACATTGGCTTTTGGTTGGATTTAGTTTAACGCAAAGTGGTGAGGGAGGTGGGCTGGTGGATTGACCGGGCCAGTTTCAATGGTCCTCGCTTCGTAATTTGAATGCGCGCTTCGTGGATGCAGGCCGGGGGTGGCCCGGCGGCCACTCACTTTTTCTTGCTTCGTCAAGAAAAAGTAAGCAAAAAGAAGACGACCGCAGACTTACCCTACGGGTGATGGGGCTAAGCCCCATCACATTTTGTGCGGCACAAAAAATGGGAAATGAACGAAACTCGCTACGCTCAAACAACGTTCATTTCTGATCCATTTTCTGTGCCGCACAAAATGCTGCGTCCCGAGCGGTTGAAGGTCAACAGCAACTGCAACTGCAACACCAGTTTGCGGGATCTTTGAAATTGCGATGTCCGAAAATGGCTAGACGCTGGATTTTGGTGCGCGTATAACGTCGTCATGGACATACAATTACCTGAGCCTCTCGCCTCGGCTTCGCCGGTTTCGCTGCTGGATCCCGAGCATTGCTACCGCGCGCTGGTGGCGCGCGACAGCCGGTTTGACGGCGTGTTTTTCATCGGCGTGAAGACTACCGGCGTGTATTGCCGGCCTGTGTGTGCGGTGAAGACGGCGCGCGCTTCTTCCTGTACTTATTATTCCAGTGCGGCAGCGGCGGAGGCGGCCGGGTTCCGGCCTTGCCTGCGCTGCCGGCCCGAGCTGGCGCCGTATGCGTTGCAGCAGAACCTGGCGTATGCGGTGTGGCAAAGGATAGCGGCCGGGGCTTTGAATGACGGCAATGTGGAGCGGCTGGCGGAAGAGATAGGCCTGTCTTCGCGGCAATTGCGGCGGGTCTTGCTGCAGCACTTCGGCGTGACACCGGTGGAGTTGGCGCAGACGCAGCGGCTGCTGTTTGCGAAAAAGCTGTTGCAGGAGACCGGCCTGGCGATGACCGACGTCGCCTATGCGGCGGGATTCGGCAGCGTGCGGCGCTTCAATGCGCTGTTTGCCGAACGCTACAAGATGGCGCCGGGATCGATACGGCGGGCGTCGGCGACCGATACCGAGGGCATAGTCTTGCGGCTGGCTTACCGGCCGCCTTATGCGTGGGATGAGGTGCTGAATTATCTGGCGGCGCGCGCGATGCCGGGGCTGGAGGCGGTGCTGGACGGCAAGGCGGGGCGTTCGTATGTACGCAGTGTGGATATCGGCGGCAAGCAGGGCTGGCTGCAGGTGAAGCATGTGCCCGAGCGGCTGCAATTGAGCCTGCAGGTAGCTCCCGCCCTGGCGCCCGTGCTGATGCCGCTGCTGGCCAAAGTGCGCAGCCTGTTTGACCTGGACGCCAATCCCATGGTGATGGCATCCTATCTGCAGACCGATGAACTGCTGGCGGCGCAGATAGTGCGTACGCCGGGTTTGCGGGTGCCCGGCGCGTTTCATGCGTTTGAGCTGGCGATACGGGCGATACTGGGGCAGCAGGTCAGTGTTGCCGGCGCATCCACCGTCGCCGGACGGCTAGTGCGGCGTTTTGGCGAACCCGTTGTGACGCCGTTTGCCGAAGCCAGCCACCATTTCCCCACGGCCGAGCTGTTGGCCCAGACCGCGCCGGAAGACATCGCGCAGATAGGCCTGACCAAGACCCGTGCCGCGACCATCCGCAACTTGGCGGTCTTCGCAACGGCAGGCGGCTTGCGAATGCCGGCCGGCATATCGCTGGAAGACGCGGTGGCGCGCTTGAAAACCGTGGGTGGCGTCGGCGAATGGACTGCGCAATACATTGCCTTGCGGGCTCTGCGTTTCACCGACGCCTTCCCGGCCGGCGACCTGGCCTTGCAAAAAGCGGCGGCCGTAGCGCCGGAGACCAGGATGACGGAAAAACAATTGCTGGCGCGCGCGCATCCGTGGTCGCCGTGGCGCTCGTATGCGGCGCTATTGTTATGGCAATCCCTATCCAACAAGGACTGAACAGGAACTCCTATGTTTTATACCAACTACGATAGTCCGGTGGGCAAGCTTCTATTGGCGGCAAGCGACCGGGGCCTGGCCGGCGTCTATTTTGAAAACCACAGGCACTTCAAGGGCAGCGCCGGCTGGCAGCAGGATGACGGCCATGAAGTGTTGCTGCAGGCCAGGCAGCAATTGCAGGAATATTTTGCCGGCACGCGCCGCGAGTTCGACTTGCCGCTGGACATGTCTGCCGGCACGCCTTTCCAGCAAGCGGTATGGCAGGCATTGCTGGCGATTCCTTTCGGCACGACGGCCAGCTATGGCGAACTGGCGCGGCAGCTAGGCAAGCCCAGCGCAGTCCGGGCGGTGGGGGCTGCCAATGGGCGCAATCCCGTGTCCATTATCGTGCCCTGCCATCGCGTGATCGCCACTTCCGGCGCTTTGACCGGCTATGCGGGCGGATTGGTGAACAAGCAAGTTTTACTGGCGATGGAGGCTGGCGGGCAGCTTGTATAGCTTAAAACGCTAGCAAGAAAACAAGTTTATTTCCTGTCGGAACGTGAATCGAAATATTTATGTTGCGACGCACAAAAAATGCTTGACGCAGTTTTTTTTGCGGGTAGAATAGGATTTGTTGCGGTGCACCATAAATGATTTTCAGATGGACGTACTGCCATATTTATCTTTTCACTCTTAAAGGAAATACCATGTACACAACTCCAGAACAATTTATCGCCGCTACCAAAACCAACCTGGAAAACCAGTTTGCTTCGCTGACTGCATTGAACAAAAAAGCTTTCGAAGGCCTGGAACAAATCTTCGCACTGAACGTGAGCGCTGCTAAAGCCACCTTCGAAGAATCCACAGCAACTGCCAAGCAATTGATTTCCGCTAAAGACCCACAGGAATTCCTGTCCCTGACAGCAGCCCAAGCCAAGCCTAGCGCAGAAAAAGCCCTGGCCTATGGCCGTCACCTGGCAAGCATCACGACTGCTACCCAGGCAGAATTCACCAAGGCAGTGGAAGCGCACATCGCTGAAACCAACACTAAAGTTGTCGCGCTGATCGATGAAGTGACTAAAAACGCGCCAGCCGGTTCCGAGCAAGCTGTTGCCGCTTTGAAAACTGTCATCGGCAATATCAACGCCGGCTACGAGCAACTGAGCAAGACCAGCAAGCAGGCCGTCCAGACTCTGGAAGAAAACCTGGCCGCTGCTACTCAGCAATTCACTCAAGCAGCTGAAAAAACAACTACTCGCGCCAAGAAGTAATTTGCGTGCTGTAAGTTAAGTTTCGACAAGATGGACCGCCGGTGCGGTCCATTTTTTTTTGCCCGGCGTTTCGGCAGGCTGAGGCCACAAGAACGGACGGCGAGTATAATCACAGCGATAGCTTATGAAAATGACAGCAGGCAACAAGCGTGGCCTGTGCATTATTCGCCAAACCGGCTCGGCTGAAGCTGGGCATTAACCAGGAGAATCACTATGCAAGACGTAGTCATCGTTGCCGCTGGCCGTACAGCGGTAGGTAAATTTGGCGGTTCTTTGTCGAAAATCGCAGCATCCGACCTGGGCGCGCACGTGATCAAGGCCTTGCTGGCCAAAACCGGCCTGAGCGGCGACCAGATCAATGAAGTGATACTCGGCCAGGTGCTGACCGCCGGCGTCGGCCAGAATGCCGCGCGCCAGGCGTCGATACGCGCCGGTCTGCCGAACATGGTGCCGGCTTTCACGATCAACAAGGTTTGCGGCAGTGGCCTGAAAGCAACCCACCTGGCGACCCAGTCCATCCGTTGTGGCGATGCCGACATCATCATCGCCGGCGGCCAGGAAAACATGAGCGCCTCGCCGCATGTGCTGAACGGCTCGCGCGACGGCTTCCGCATGGGCGACGCCAAGCTGGTCGATACCATGATCGTGGATGGCCTGTGGGATGCGTTCAACCAGTACCATATGGGCACTACCGCCGAAAACGTCGCCAAGAAATACGAAGTGTCGCGCCAGGAGCAGGACGAATTCGCCATGGCTTCGCAAAACAAGGCCGAAGCCGCGCAAAAAGCCGGCAAGTTCAAGGACGAGATTATTCCGCTGGAAATCCCGCAAAAGAAAGGCACTATCGTTTTTGACAGCGATGAATTCATCAAGCACGGCACTACGCTGGAATCGCTGTCCGGCCTGCGCCCGGCCTTTGCCAAGGACGGCACGGTCACCGCCGGCAATGCATCCGGCCTGAACGACGGCGCCGCTGCGGTGGTCATGATGTCGGCCCGCAAGGCAGAAGAGCTGGGCCTGAAACCGCTGGCCAGGATCAAGGCTTATTCGTCGGCCGGGGTAGACCCCAGCGTGATGGGCATGGGCCCGGTGCCGGCAGCGCAGCTATGCTTGAAAAAAGCCGGCTGGACCCACCAAGACCTGGACCTGATGGAAATCAATGAAGCCTTCGCCGCCCAGGCGATAGGCGTCAACCGGGAAATGGGCTGGGATACCAGCAAGATCAACGTCAATGGCGGCGCGATCGCGATCGGCCACCCTATCGGTGCATCCGGCTGCCGCATCCTGGTCACGCTGATCCATGAAATGATACGCCGCGACGCCAAGCGCGGCCTGGCCAGCCTGTGCATAGGCGGCGGCATGGGTGTGGCATTGGCGATAGAACGTTAAGCCAGCCACTGCCTCAGCGGCGAAACTACAGTAGTGGTACGGAATCCCGGTTCAAAACCGGGATTTTTTTATGCCTGTTGCCGGGTCAAAATGTTGTGGACAAGGAAATAGCCTAAAAATATACTCGCTGCATATCGTGCCGCGTTTGCCCATCCATGCTGAGGCGCCTGGCCTTCTTAATTCACTACTCTGTTAAAAACATGTCCCGTTCACGCAAATTGATAGCCCCCATCGTCCTCGGCGGTAGCTTGGCCGCCGGCAGCGCCGCCGTTTTTGCCGCCTCTAGCCTGGAGCCAGCAAGCGCGGGTGGGCCGGCGATTTCCGGTTACCAGTTGCCGGTGCCGGAACTGCAAGCAATTGTTGATGCGCCCCGCGCGCCACAGTTCCGCCTGGGGCCTTTGCGCAAGCTTGCGCTGCTGGTCGGCCAGCCGGGCTTGCCGGGCATCGCCGAAGTGGCGCAGCCGGAACTGAAGCTGGCGGGTTTGCGCATCAATCCGCGCACGCGTGCCTCCAGCCATTTTGATTTCGGCGATAGCCTGAGCCTGCTGGATGTGGCCAGCGGCAAGAGCCGCGCGGTCAGCGGCCTGCCGGCCAGGCCGAGGATAGACAATGTGGCCTGGTCTGCCGACGAGCGCTGGGTCGCGTTCAGCCGCTGGGCCGACGACGGCGTCGAACTGTGGCTGCTGGATGTGGAAAAGGCCAGCGCGAAGAAACTGATCAGGGACAAACTGAATGCAAGCGTCAGCGCCGGCTTCAGCTGGCTGAACGGCTCGCGCAGCCTGCTGGTGAAACTGACGCCGGCCAAACAAACCGCGATGCCGGTGGCATCCATCGTGCCGGCCGGTCCGAATATGCAGGAAACCAGGGGCGGCAAGCTGACCCAGACCCGCAGCTACCCGGACATGTTGAAAACCGCCGCCGACGCCGACATGCTGGACTGGCAATTGCAAAGCCAGCTGGCAATCGTTGGCATCAACGGCGAGCTCAAGCGCATAGGGCCGGTAGCCACGCTGATAGGCGTGCAGGCGTCGCCGGACGGCAAGCTGATCCTGGCCACGCAGATGCGCCGCCCCTATTCCACCATCTTGCCGGCCTACCGTTTCCCGCAACTGACGGAAGTCTGGGATATGCAGGGACGCAAGTTGAAGACCATCGCCGAGCGCCCGATGCAGGAGCGCCTGCCCAGCGGCAACGACGCGGTGCAGACCGGCCCGCGCGAATTCGGCTGGCGCAGCGACCAGCCGGCCACGCTGTACTGGCTGGAAGCGCAAGCCGGCGGCGATCCGGAAGTTGTGGCGCCGGTACACGACATCTTGTTCCAGCAGGCCGCGCCGTTTGACGGCGCGCCGCAGAAATTGCTGGAAATGGCCTGGCGCTATTCCGGCGTGCAGTGGGGCAACGACGGCCTGGCGCTGGTGACCGAGAGCTGGTGGAAGAGCCGCGACACCCGTACCTGGCGCATACAGCCCGGCCACGCAGACAGCAAGCCGGACCTGCTGTTCGCCCGCAAATCGGAAGACCAGTATGCCAATCCCGGCACGCCGTCGACCAGCCTGAACGCCTATGGCCGTGCGGTGCTGCGCACCGCAGCCGACGGTAAATCGCTGTTCCTGGCCGGCACCGGCGCCAGCCCGGAAGGCGACCGCCCTTTCCTGGACAAATTTGACCTGGACAGCAAACAGGCGACCCGCCTGTGGCGCTCGCAGGCGCCGTACTATGAACAGGTGGCGGCGCTGCTGGACGACAGCGGCAACAGTTTCGTGACCAGCCGAGAATCGAACCAGGAGCCGGCCAATTTCTATGTGCGCAGCCTGGAGCGGGCCGAGCCGCGCGCGCTGACGCATTTCATCGATCCTACGCCGCAGTTCAAGGGCGTGCAAAAGCAGCAGATCCGCTACAAGCGCGCCGACGGCCTGGACCTGACCGCGACCCTGTACCTGCCGCCGGGCTATGATCCTAAGCGCGACGGCCCGCGCCCGATGCTGATGTGGGCCTATCCGCGCGAATACAAAACCGCCGATGCCGCCGGCCAGGTCAAGGATTCGCCGTACAAATTCAACCGCATCAGCTACTGGGGACCGCACGTGATGCTGGCGCGCGGCTACACGGTGCTTGACGGCCCTTCGATGCCCATCATAGGCGAAGGCAAGCAGGAACCCAACGACAGCTACCTGGAACAGCTGAAGATGGATGCGCAGGCGGCGGTGGATGAAGTGGTGCGCCTGGGCGTGGCCGACCGCCACCGCATCGCGATAGGCGGTCACAGCTACGGCGCCTTCATGACGGCCAACCTGCTGGCGCATACCCGCCTGTTCCGTGCCGGCATCGCCCGTTCCGGCGCCTACAACCGTACCCTGACGCCTTTCGGCTTCCAGTCGGAAGACCGCAATTTCTGGGAAGCCACCGCTGTCTACCAGGCGATGTCGCCATTCAATTTTGCACACCAGATCAAGGATCCGATCTTGCTGATCCACGGCGAGCAGGATAATAATTCCGGCACCTTCCCGGTCCAGAGCGAGCGCATGTACCAGGCCTTGCAGGGCTTGGGCGCGGTGACCCGCCTGTCCACCTTGCCGAACGAAAGCCATGCCTACCGCGCGCGCGAATCCATCATGCATATGCTGTGGGAAGAAGACCGCTGGCTGGACCTGCATGTGAAAAATGCGAAGGCGGAGGAGCCGGCGGCAAAGTAGCCGCAGGGCTACCAATGCAGCGCAGGGCGGCGTAATTAGGGGGCGCCTGCCTGCCGACTGCGGGTTTTTCAATAAATAATGTCAATTTGTGTCGCACACACCGCGCTGGCAGGTGCATAAGATTATTATTTATGTATGATTGAGCCCAATGGCGCGATTCATTCGCCCTGCCAGGGGCCAAGGTGAAAACAGGGATTGTCCTTGCTTGGTGAAAATGACCTCCCGGACTTTTTCATTTATCATCACGGTGCTTCCCTAAAGGTATACCTATGTTAAGAGTAGTCATCATGGATAGCAGTGCCGTGGCCCGTAATTTGCTGGGTTCGGTGTTGACGACCGGCGGCCATGAGGTTGTCGGCGACAGCAATACCGGCTCGGCCAACCTGGCGCGCATGGTGAAACTGCGGCCGCAAATCGTCTGCGTCGATATCGGCGAACTGAGTGAAGAGGGCCTGGCGCTGCTGGATGCGATCCGCGCCGCGTTGCCCAAGGTGCTGATGTTCCTGGTATCGAGCAAGATAGACGCCGAAACCATACAGGCCACCCAGCAAAGGGGCGTGCAGGGTTTTATCGTGAAGCCCTTCAATTCCGTGGCCGTGCTGGCGACGATACGCAACACCATATTGAAAATCGCCAAACAACAGCAAGGCAAGCCGGCCGGCGATGAGGCGCAGGCCAACGCCTGAACCTGCGAACCTGCACATCCAGGTTTGTCTTTGCTCCCATCCTTGCGCCATTCTTGCCAGCGTCGGCGGCATGCATGCAGCAACTGGCGAAGACGGCCAGGCGATGCTGCAGATTTCCAATAGTTGTCCGGCAGCCATGATGGCGCCGCAGCCAAGCTGCGCCATCCTTTGCCTTTTCTCTCCGGCAGTATCGATTTATCCCGTTTTTGCCCGATTTCATCCGCGGCATCTGGATTTCGTCGCATCTTTCCCTTACTGTTGCGGTTCGCGCCACAATGGCAACATCGATATAGGGAA
This sequence comes from Betaproteobacteria bacterium, assembly GCA_013287275.1. Lineage (GTDB taxonomy): Bacteria > Pseudomonadota > Gammaproteobacteria > Burkholderiales > Burkholderiaceae_D > Undibacterium. Next base: position 12,640 of record JABDED010000020.1, on the reverse strand, counting down.
AGAGGACGTGTGATGACTGTTGCTGATAAATCCAGCTTGCCGGCGAGGCAAGACCAGCTGCTGCCGACGGAAGTGTCGATGCGCAGCAGCACCTGGTTTGACCGTTCCTCCAGTTACCCGATCTTTAGCTCCACCTGGTATCGCTACCGGGTGATGTCTGCGCTGATTTCCCTGGCGACGATGGAATTGATCTTGTTGCTGGTCGGCCTGGCGTCAAAAGATCAATGGAGGCATGTTGCCATACCTGCGGTATCCATGGGATGCGGCCTGGTTTGCCTGCTGACTTCGGGCATAGGGATGGCGGTGGTGGTACGCAAGCAGGCGTGGCCGGTGCGTAAAGAGGCGATCGGCCTGGTCAGTGCCTTGCTGCTGGGTTCGTTGCTGAGCTGGGGCACGGTCAGCGGCGGCAGCTACCTGGCCAAGCTCGTGCTGAACGGTAATGCATCGACGGAGCTAACGGTAGAGTTGTCCGGGCATATGAGCGAGGTGCAGAAGGATGCCGACGGCAAGCCGGTAGACGGCGAAAAGGCGCCGACGGCAAAAAGCGATGCCGTTGCGGCGTCTGCCATCGCGCCGGCTGCTGCACGGGCCTCCGCGGCGGCGGATGGCGATAGCTCAGCCAATAGCATGGATAGCGAGCCCAGGAATCTGTGGATCGCCGTTGCCATGGTGATAGGCATCGGCGCTTTTGTATTGCGCTTCGGCGGCTGGATGGACTTGCTGATGTTTTTCCGCCAGCGCCGCCGCCTGGAAGAAGTTTTGCGGCAAAAGGAAATCGACAGGCTGAAAGCCGCCCGCAATGAGGCCGAGTTGCGGCTGTCGGTATTGGTGGCGCAGGTGGAACCGCATTTCCTGTTCAATACGCTGGCCGGCGTGCGCTCGGCGATAGTCACCGAGCCGCAAAGGGCGACCGCCATCGTGGACCACCTGGTGGACTACCTGCGCGCAACGATACCGCAGATGCGTAGCGACGGCGGCAGCGCGCAAGCCCGGCTGGGGCCGCAGCTGGAAGCGGCGCGTGCCTACCTGGCGTTGATGCAGGCACGCATACCCAGGCTGAGCTACTCGGTGGAGGCGGAGCCCGGCTTGCAGGATGCGCCGGTACCGCCGCTGATCCTGATCTCGCTGGTGGAAAATGCGGTCAAGCACGGTATAGAGCCAAAAATAGGCGCCGCGCGGATAACAGTCGGCGCCAGGCAGCTGCAGGCGGACGGGATTGCCTGCATGGAGTTGAGCGTCAGCGACGATGGCGTGGGATTCGGCGGCACCACGTCGGGCAGCGGCCTGGGCCTGGCGAATATCCGCGAGAGGCTGGAGGCGCTGCACGGAAAACAGGCCAGCCTGACATTGAAGGCCGCTCCCGGCGGCGGAGTGGTGGCGACCATCCTGCTGCCTTTGCCGGTCTGAGTGTTGAACTTTTTGAGGACAGGGACGAAAATGCCTACAGCAATCATTGCCGATGACGAAGACCTGCCGCGTGCAGAATTGCGCCGCATGTTGGCCGACGTGTGGCCGGAATTGCAGATACTGGCCGAATGCGAGCACGGCGCCGATGCGCTGGAAGCGATACAGCAGCACGAGCCGGACATCGCCTTCCTCGACATCCGCATGCCGGGCCTGAGCGGGCTGGATGTGGCGCATGCAGTGAAGGGGCATTGTCACGCGGTGTTCACCACCGCCTACGATAGCCACGCGCTGGATGCATTTGCCGCCGGCGCCCTGGACTATCTGTTAAAACCGCTGTCGCGTGAGCGCCTGCAGGAAGCGGCCGGCCGCCTGCGCGAGCGGCTGTCTGCCAGCAGGCCGGCGCCGGACATCAGCCAGTTGATGAGTGAGCTGGATCGGCGTTTGCGTAGCGGCGGCCATGGTGCGGCGGAAAGGATACGCTGGATCAGCGCCAGCGTCGGCGACACGATCAAGATGTTCCCGGTAGAAAAAATCCTGTTTTTTGCTTCGGATGAAAAATATACCAGGGTGGTCAGCAGCGACGACGAAGCGCATGTGCGCAAGCCCCTGCGTGAATTGATCGACGGCCTGGACCCGGAAATATTCTGGCAAATCCACCGCAGCGTGGTAGTGCGGGCCGACGCAATTGCGAAGGCGCACCGGGACGAGATGGGCAAGGTGACGGTAGAGCTGCGCGGCTGCACGGAAAAGCTGAAGGTCAGCCAGGCCTATGCGTGGCGCTTCCGCCCCATGTAATACCTGAAACTCAGGAAGACAGCAGCTTGCCTTGCAGCGAGGGCGGATACAGGTAATGGCTTTCAAATTCCGCCGGGGTCAGCGCCGGTGAGTACAGGAAACCTTGTAATTCGTTGCAGCCCAGGGTTTGCAGGAAAGCCCGCTGTTCTTCGGTTTCCACCCCTTCTGCGATCACTTTCAGTTTCAGCGCATGCGCCAGGCTGACGATCGCGGTCACGATCGCGACATCGCTTTCGTCGTCGGGCAGATGCTGCACGAAGGAGCGGTCTATCTTCAATTTGCTGATAGGGAAGCGCTTCAGGTAGCTGAGGCTGGAATAGCCGGTGCCGAAATCGTCGATCGCCATGTTGACGCCCAGTCGCGCCAGCGATTCCAGCACCCGCAATGCTTCGTCGGCGTCCCTGATCAGGATGGATTCCGTCAGTTCCAGCTCGATGCGGTCCGGCGCCAGCCCGGCTTCCTGCAGCGCCGCTGCCAGGTTGGCGACAAAGTCCGATTGCTGGAATTGCAGCGCCGAGACGTTGATCGATACCCTGAGCACCTGCCCGCCCTGGTTCCATTTGGCGGCCTGGCGTATCGCGCTGGCCATCACCCAGTTGCCTATCGCCACAATGACGCCGGTTTCTTCGGCGATGGGGATGAATTGCGTAGGGCTGATTTCGCCCAGGTCTTTATCGTTCCAGCGCAGCAAGGCCTCAGCGCCGAATACCTGGCCGCTGGCAAGGTCGATCAGCGGCTGGTAGTGCAGGCGGAAGCTGTCGTTTTCCAGCGCCTGGCGCATTGCATGGTCCAGCTTCATGCGCGACAGCAGGCCTATGTTCATCTGGCGCTGGTAAAAGCGGAAATCGGAACGGCCGCGCTCCTTGACATGGTACATCGCGCTGTCGGCATTCTTGATCAGGTCGTCCATCGTCAGGCCATCGGCGGGATACAGCGCCACGCCTATGCTGCAGGTGACGGTAAAGCTCATGCCGTCCAGCGTGAACGGCACGTTCAATTCTTCCAGCACGCGGCGGGCGCAGATCTCGGCGCCGCCGGCGTCGGCCTGGTGCAGTAGCAGCACAAATTCATCGCCGCCCAGGCGCGAGGCGGTATCCACCTGGCGTATGCATTTTTTCAGGCGCTCGGTAACCTCGATCAGTACCCGGTCGCCGAAAGGATGGCCCAGCGAGTCGTTAATCTGCTTGAAATGGTCCAGGTCGATGAACAGCAGTGCGAAAGTGCTGTTGCCGCGGCCGGCAACGCCGATCGACTGCTTGATCCTTTCCGTCAGCAGCAGCCTGTTCGGCAGGCCGGTCAGCGTGTCGGAAAAAGCCAGTTCTTCGATCTTTTGCTTGGCGGTATGGGTCTCGGTCCTGTCCTTGAAGAAGCCTATGTAATGGATGGTCTTGCCGTCTTCATCCTGCACCCGCACCAGCGAGATCATACACAGGTAGGCATGGCCGTTCTTGCGGCGGTTCCACAGCTCGCCCTCCCAAAAACCTTCGACCTCCAGCTCTTCCAGCAGCTGCTCCACCTGGTTTTGGTTGCTTTGCTCGGAAAAGAAATCGCGCGGCGTCTGGCCTATCATTTCCTGTTCGTTGTAGCTGGTCAGGCGCTCAAAGCTGGGATTGGTCGTGATGATCTTCTGCTCGCCGTCGGTGATGAAGATCGCATCGGTGCTGGATTCAAAGACCTTGGCCGCCAGCTGCAGGCGCGCTTCGTCGGCCAGCCTCTGGGTGATGTCGCGGTACGAATACACCCGGCCTATCGGCCGCCCGCGCGCATATTGCGGCAGGGTCACGCGCTCCAGGATTTTTCCCGAGCGCAGCACCAGCACGTCGGTGGCTTCCATCAGCGGCGAGCGCGCGATCGTGCCCAGGCGCTCCATATAATGGCTGGCATCCACCATGCACTTGTCCATCCATGAATAGATGGCGGCGTCGTCGCGCTGCGTCAGCAATTCTTCCGGCAGGCCCCACAATCTGGCGAACAGGTGGTTATAGCTGCGGATCGCGCCGTCCAGGTCGGTCACCAGGATGCCGTCGGCGGTGGATTCCAGCGTCGCCCGCAATTCGGCGATCAGTTTTTCCAGTTCGTTTTCCACCTGGCGCTGGCTGGTATGGTCGCGGATCGCGACTACATACACGGAATTGTCCAGCCCTACCCTGACCAGCGAAACCCGGCGCTCCACCTGTATCGTGCTGCCGTCCTGGCGTTGCAGCAGTGTCTCGGAAAAAATATTGTCGGACAGGCCGGCTGCCACATCTTCCCAGAAGAACAGGTCTTCCGGCGCCGCCGCCAGGTTTACCACGGCGGTGCCCATCAGCGCATCCGGCGCCAGGCGCAGCAGTGTATGCGCTGAGCGGTTGGCGCCCAGCACGCGCAATTGTATGGGATCGACCAGCAATACCGCTTCCAGCATTCCTTCTATCAGCGGTTGCCACTGGTGCGGCTTCATAGCATTTCCCCGGCAGGCGGCAGTTCCCGGCTGCGTTCGAAGAAATAGCACAGGCGTTTTCTCGGCGACAGGTAGTCGTAGGCGGCCTTGGGCAGTTGTATCGGTTTCAGGCTGCGGTGTATGCCCAGCGCAGCTTCGCCTTCCAGGTTGATGACCAGCGCGTCGTCGCGCGGCACTTCGGGATTGTGTATCAGCACCCTGGGCTTGATCGGGCGCGAAGAGTTGACCGACACCACCATTGCATATCTTTCATCGGTCAGCTGGACTACCGAACCTGGCGGATAGATGCCCATCATCCGTATGAATGCGGTCAGCGTAGGTGCATGGAACTGGGCCTTGAACTGCGTGAATATCTGCGACAGCGCTTCATGCGGCGTGATTGCCATTGCCGGATTGCCGGGATTGCACAGATTGTCATAGCGGTTGACCAGGGCGACGATCTTGCTCAGCGGCGACATTTTTTCCCCCTTGATCTGGCTCGGGTAACCGCTACCGTCCACGTGCTCATGGTGCTGGCCTATCAGTAGCATCGCGTGGGCGGACAAGCCCATCTTGCGGCCCATCGTGACGCCGTGCGCGACATGGCCCTGATACAGCTGCCGCTCGGCATAGCTGAAGTGGTCGTCCAGCCAGCGCAGGCGGTCCGGCAATTCCATCTTGCCGATATCGTGCAGCAGCGCGCCTATGCCCAGTTCCAGCATCTCGGCCTTGCCGAGTTGCATCGCCTTGCCCAGCAACAGCGAAATTACCGTGACATTGATCGAGTGCAGCGAGGTTTTCTCGCCGGCTTTTTCCGACAGCAGCCGTATCGCGGCCTCGTCTTCGGTGAGGATTTCCTGCAAGAAGGACTGGATCAGGTTTTCTGCATGTTCGCGCGCGACCTGCGGTTGCGCATGCACCGAGTCGGTGACCTGCTTAAAGGACTGCGTCGCATGATTGAATTGCTTTTCGCAAGCCATCAGGCTGGCCTGCTGGCTTGCCAGCAGTTCACGCCGTTTGCGCATCTCTGCAGCCTTGGGGGATTCGACTTCTGTCAGCAGCGGTGCCGCGGCCAACGGTTTCCCCGCTGCCCGCGCAGCGTCGGCAATGGCCTCTGCCTGCGATTCCGGCGTGCTCTTTTCGGGGGAATAACGGATGCGTTCCAGGCCCAGCGAGCGTATCGCCGCGATTTGTTCAGGACTGGTAATGGAAAAGCTGTTGACTGGAAAAGGGTGTTCCATCCAGCCTATATCGAGGTACACAAACATCCCAACCCGCAATTGGGAAAGATCAACAAATTGTGGGTAGGTATCAGTCATGAAGCCATTGCAATGGATGTTTGCCTTTGTGAGCCCGCGTATAGACTTGCTTATTTACTTGTATTATTAGCATGTGAAATAGGAAAAATCCATTACTTTTGGAATTTGCTTAGTTTTTACGGCAAGTCCCGGCCCATCAATATACAAAAACAGGTCATTTTTAGCCGGGTCCGGCTAAAAATGACCTGCTGGTATTCTAATGGATATTAGTGCGCTAGTTGTCGATACTTGCTGCCGCTTGGCAAATGATTGTTAAAGATTGGGCGCCAGCCAGCGCTCGACCTCTTCCTTGTTGACGCCGCGCCGTGTTGCCATATCGTTCACCTGGTCGTCTCCTATCTTGCCGACACTGAAATACTTCGATGCCGGATGGGCGAAATAGAAACCAGATACCGCCGCGCCGGGGATCATCGCAAACGATTCGGTGATGTGCATGTCTATCTCTTCGCACTGCATCATTTTGAACATATCGGCCTTGACCGTATGTTCCGGGCAAGCCGGATAACCGGGAGCTGGGCGTATGCCCTCATAGGCTTCCTTGATCAGCGCTTCATTACTCAGGTTTTCCTCGGCGGCATAACCCCACAAGTCTTTGCGCACCCTTTCGTGCAGGTGTTCGGCGAAGGCTTCCGCCAGCCTGTCTGCCAGCGATTTCAGCATGATGCTGCTGTAGTCGTCATGCGCATCTTCAAAACGTTTTTCGTGTTTTTCTATGCCCAGTCCGGCGGTGACCGCAAACATGCCTATGTAGTCGGCGATGCCGGAAGATTTCGGTGCGATGAAGTCGGCCAGGCACTGGTTGGGCCTGGCGACGCCGTCGATCACCGGCTTTTCGGTCTGCTGGCGCACGCCATAGTAAGTAAATGCAACCTGGCTGCGGGTCTCGTCGGTATATACCTCGATATCGTCATCGTTGACGCTATTTGCCGGCAACAGGGAAATGACGCCGTTAGCCGTCAGCCAGCGCCCTTCTATGATTTTTTTCAGCATTGCCTGGCCCTCGGCAAACACCTTGCTGGCGGCGTCGCCGACCACCTCGTCCTTCAGGATGGCCGGATACGGTCCCGCCAGGTCCCAGGTCTGGAAGAACGGGCCCCAGTCTATATACTGGGCGATCGCCGCCAGGTCATAATTCTTGAAGATGCGGCGGCCGATGAACTTGGGTTTGAGCGGCGCGGCCTCGCCGGTAAATTCCAGTCTGGCCTTGTTGGCGCGCGCGGCGGCCAGGCTCAGCATGGGCACTGCTTTTTTATTCGCATGCTGGACGCGGATGCGTTCGTAATCGACCGCCAGTTCTTCCACGTATTGCTCGCGCTGGTCTAGCGTCAACAGCGACTGCGCGACCGATACCGAGCGCGATGCGTCCGGCACGTAGACTACCGGTCCTTCATAGTTGGGGGCGATCTTCACTGCAGTGTGGGCGCGGCTGGTGGTGGCGCCGCCTATCAGCAGAGGGATTTTCAGCATGCGGAAGTGCGGGTCGCGCTGCATTTCCTTGGCGACGTGGGCCATCTCTTCCAGCGAAGGCGTGATCAGGCCGGACAAGCCTATGATGTCGGCGTTTTCCGCCTTGGCCTTGGCCAGGATTTCGGAGCACGGCACCATCACACCCATATTGACCACTTCAAAATTATTGCATTGCAAGACCACGGTGACGATGTTCTTGCCTATATCATGCACGTCGCCCTTGACGGTGGCGATGACTATCTTGCCCTTGGGCTTGTTGTCGCCGCTGCGTTTCTTTTCTTCCTCGATATAAGGGATCAGGTGCGCCACCGCCTGTTTCATCACGCGCGCGGACTTCACCACTTGCGGCAGGAACATCTTGCCCTGGCCGAACAGGTCGCCGACGATATTCATGCCGGCCATCAGCGGGCCTTCGATGACTTGTATCGGGCGGCCGCCATTGTTCATGATGGCCAGGCGCGCTTCTTCGGTATCTTCCACGATCCACTGCGTGATGCCTTGCACCATCGCGTGCGCCAGGCGTTTTTCCACCGGATCCTGGCGCCATTCCAGTGTCGCTTCTTCTTTCTTGCCGCCGGCCTTCAGCGTGGCGGCGATTTCTATCATGCGTTCGGTCGCGTCGTCGCGCCGGTTCAGCACGACGTCTTCCACCCGTTCGCGCAGTTCCGGATCCAGTTCGCTGTACACCCCCATCATGCCGGCGTTGACGATGCCCATGGTCATGCCGGCCTGGACTGCGTGGTACAGGAAAACGGTATGGATGGCTTCGCGCGCCGGATCGTTGCCGCGGAAGCTGAAGCTGACATTCGATACGCCGCCGCTGATCTTGGCGCCCAGCAGGTTCCGGTGTATCCAGCGGGTCGCGTTGATGAAATCGACTGCGTAGTTGTTATGCTCTTCTATGCCGGTGGCGATCGCAAAGATGTTGGGATCGAAGATGATGTCTTCGCGGTCGAAATCCAGTTCCTTGATCAGCAGGTCATAGGCGCGCTTGCAGATCTCGATCTTGCGTTCATAGGTATCGGCCTGGCCTTTTTCATCGAAGGCCATCACGATCACCGCTGCGCCGTAGCGCTTGCACAGCTTGGCCTGGCGCAGGAATTCGGCTTCGCCTTCCTTCATCGAGATCGAGTTGACGATGGCCTTGCCCTGCACGCATTTCAAGCCGGCTTCGATGACCGACCATTTGGACGAATCGATCATGATGGGCACGCGGGCGATGTCCGGTTCCGACGCGATCAGGTGCAGGAAGCGGGTCATCGCCGCCAGCGAATCCAGCATCGCCTCATCCATATTGATGTCGATCACCTGCGCGCCGTTTTCCACCTGCTGGCGGGCGACCGCCAGCGCCTCATCGTATTGCTCGTTCAGGATCAGGCGGGCGAAAGCCTTCGAACCGGTGACGTTGGTGCGCTCGCCGACGTTGACGAATAATGAATTGTGGTCGACCGTGAACGGCTCCAGGCCGGACAGCCTCATGCTGGCCGGCACTTCCGGTATCTGGCGCGGCGCGATCGGCTGCAGCAGGTCGGCAATCGCCTTGATGTGCGCCGGCGTGGTGCCGCAGCAGCCGCCGGCGATGTTGACGAAGCCGCTTTCGGCGAATTCCTTCAGCAAGGATGAGGTATCGGCCGGCAATTCGTCAAAGCCGGTGTCGCTCATGGGATTGGGCAGGCCGGCATTCGGATAGATGCAGACGAAGGTATCGGCGATCTGGGACAATTCTTCCGCATACGGGCGCATCAAGGTGGCGCCCAGCGCGCAGTTCAGGCCTATCGTCAAGGGCCGCGCATGGCGCACCGAATTCCAGAAGGCTGGCACGGTCTGGCCCGACAGGATACGGCCGGACGCATCGGTGACGGTACCGGAGATCATGATAGGCAGGCGCTTGCCTGTCTCTTCGAAGTAGGTGTCGATCGCAAACAGCGCCGCCTTGCAGTTCAGCGTATCGAAAATGGTTTCCACCAGCAGCACATCGGAGCCGCCGTCGACCAGGCCGCGGGTCTGTTCAAGATAGGCCGCGGCCAGCTGGTCGAAGCTGACATTGCGCGCTGCAGGATCGTTGACGTCCGGCGAGATGGAAGCGGTTTTCGGCGTAGGGCCCAGCGCGCCGGCGACAAAACGCGGCTTGTCGGCGCTGCTGAACTTGTCGCACGCGGCGCGGGCCAGCCTGGCCGACTGCAGGTTCATCTCATAGGCCAGATGCGCCATATGGTAGTCGTCCTGCGCCACCGTGGTGGCGCCGAAGGTATTGGTTTCTATCAAATCGGCGCCGGCGGCCAGGTATTGTTCGTGAATTTCCTGGATGACGTGCGGCTGGGTCAGTGACAGCAATTCATTATTGCCCTTGACGAACAGCTCCCGGCCGGGGCCGCTAAAGTCCTTGAAACGCTCGCCGCGGTAGTCTTCTTCCGTCAGTTTGTATTGCTGGATCATGGTGCCCATCGCGCCATCCAGTATCAGGATGCGGCGCGACAGCAGGTCGCGCAAATGGGCTTCTGTTGAAGATACTGCAGCAGGTACGTCGGCAATGCTATTCATCATCTCGCTCACAAAACAAAAAACCCGATCGACTTATGCAGGCGGATCGGGCGATGTCCTTTTAGCTGCACTTATTACGCGCCCGCAATCTGAGTCTCAAATCGGCGCAACAAAGCTAAATTATACGTCAAATCAAGGGCTTGGGTGCTGGCAGGGGCCGATCTGGCCGATTTTGCAACTACGCTGTGATAGTTACTCAACAAAGGCGATGCGGAGGCCGCAAGTCGCCGCGGATAAAAAAAGGGCACATTACCGATAAACCGGCAATGTGCCCCAAAGGGAACCGTTAGTATTTTGTTCAGGCCTTGCTCAGTTTTTACTCAGGTTTCTTGCTCTCCGGCCGGGTCGCGATCAGGCTGGCGGCGATGGAGCTGGCCAGGATGCCGCCTATTACCAGCAGCGAGATCGCGGTCGGGATGTGCAGCCAGTGCACGACCAGCATCTTGATACCGACAAACATCAGTACAAACGCCAGGCCGAACTTCAGCAGGTGGAAGCGCTCCGCCATGTCCGCCAGCAGGAAATACAGCGCGCGCAAGCCCATGATCGCGAAGATATTCGACGTGAACACGATGAAAGGATCGGTCGTGATCGCAAATATCGCCGGTATGGAATCGACCGCAAAGATCACGTCGGATATCTCTATCAGGATCAGCACCAGCAGCAGCGGTGTAAATACGCGCTTGCCGCCTTCGATCACGCTGAATTTTTCGGCGCGGAAGCTATCGGTAAAAGGCAGCAGTTTTTTAGCCCAGCGCAATACCGGATTGGCGTTCAGGTCGGGTTCTTTTTCTGCCGACACCAGCATGCGGAAGCCGGTGACCAGCAGGAATACGCCGAACAGGTAGAGCACCCAGGCAAACTGCGTCACTACCCAGACGCCGGCCAGTATCATTGCAATGCGCATCACGATGGCGCCGAGCACGCCGTATAGCAGTACCTTGCGCTGGTATTGCAGCGGTACCGAGAAATGGCCGAAAATCAGCAGAAAGACGAAAACATTATCGACCGACAGCGATTTTTCTATCACGTAGCCCGCCAGGAATTCCATCGCCTTGGCGTCGGCGACTGCGGAGCCGACCGTGTCCTTCAGGTATATCCACAGGCCGAGATCGAACAGCAGGGCCAGGCTGACCCAGACGCCGGACCAGATCGCGGCTTCCTTGATGCCTACCTTGTGCGAGCGTGAACCGCCCAGCGCAAAGACGTCGAGCAGCAGCATACCCAGCACAAAGGCGACAAAGACGGCCCACATCCAGGGCTGGGCAACGGTTTGTATCATTATTGTTTCTTTCTTTTTGCAGTAGGGTGGGCAGCTTCTGCCCACGCTGAGTTCTTTATTGGCAAGCGCGTGGGCACGGCGTGCCCACCCTACGCAAATTTATAAACGCTTAGTCGTCCCTGCTGACAAAGCCCAGCAATTGCAACAGGCTGATGAACAGGTTGAAGATCGTGATGTACAGGCTGACGGTGGCCATGATGTAGTTGGTTTCACCGCCGCGGATGATATTGCTGGTTTCAAACAGGATCATGCCGGACATCAGCAATACCATCACGGCGGAGATCGTCAGCGACAGTGCCGGAATCTGGAAAAAGATCGCGCCCAGGCTGGCAACGAAGGTAACCAGCATGCCTATCATCAGGAAACTGCCGAGGAAGCTGAAGTCGCGCTTGCTGACCAGCACATAGGCGGACAAGCCCAGGAAGATCGCGCCTGTCATGCCCATCGCGCCCATCACGATGCCGCTGCCGCCGGCCATGCCGAGGTAGTGGCTGATGATGGGGCCTAGCGTATAACCCATGAAGCCGGTCAACGCGAATACAAAGGCCAGGCCGAGGCTGCTGTTACGGAATTTTGTGGTCAGGAACAGCAGGCCGAAGTAGCCGACCAGCGTCAGGATGACGCCGGGCCCGGGCAGCGCCAGCGCTACGCTGGCAGCGGCGGTCAATGCGCTGAACAGCAGCGTCATCGACAGCAGCATATAGGTATTGCGCAAGACCTTGTGGCCCTCGGTCGCGCTGCTGTCTGTGTAGTCCACCGTTTGCACATTGCGCAGGGCGGAGCGGTTCATATTCAATTTCATGCTTTTCTCCTGAAATGTTGAAAGGCCGCGGAGTCATGCCTGTGACCGGAATCCCTCTCAAGATATGGATGAAACGGGTTCCGGTGCAGCCCTTCACCTTCCCAAAGAAGGTAGCCACAGTGTAGTGCGAGTGAATTAACAAAAAAAGTCGAATATAATTGATATATAGATCGTTTAATACGATGTATTATTTAATAATGATGAGTTTGGCCGTACCGCGATGCATACCTCCCCCGGGTGTCTTGTTCTGTGCTATTTCTCATGCTTAAATCAGCGCAATATCGGTAGCTTTTTATTCATTGAACATTGGAGGGGAATTTCTTCCCTCAAGCTTGTTTGCCCCAATGCACTTTGCGTCACATATCGTTCCTGGCGACTGCGATAAAACAAGCGCAGGCCTATACCGACAAGAGGGAGAGCCGAATGCCAGTTCCAAGACCTGTCAAGCTATTCTCTGAAGCTGAAGCCCGGCAGTATGCAAAAATTTGCGGTAAAGAACATCCATCAGGAGAGCGCATCAATTTCAGGCGCCCCAGATTGGCAAAGCCGCGCTTGGGGGGCGTCAATACGATGGTGGCGGGCATGAGAATCTCCTTGCCCGCAGGAAT
>JABDED010000019.1:33451-43013 GCA_013287275.1 Betaproteobacteria bacterium | reverse complement strand
ATTTAAACATCGAGGCGGGGACGATAGCAAAAACCTAATTCAGAAATTTATATGAAGATTCAAAATGCGATTTGCTGCCTTACTTTTTTTGCGGCACTGTCGGCATATCCCGTTGCGGCTGTAGAAATGCAATCTCAGACCAGCCAACTAAAAATACAGTTTGAAAAAATTGCGGGCCAATCGGATGGACGACTAGGTGTTTGTGCCATCTTTCTAAATGGCGACGTTGCCTGTGCGAACGGAGACCAGCGGTTTTCGATGCAAAGCGTAATGAAATTGATTGTTGGGGCGGCCGTCCTCGACCGCGTCGATCACGGAGAATGGCGCCTTGATGCACCTGTGACGATCAAAAAGAGCGACTTGAGCCTCAACATCCAGCCTTTAGCCGACATCGTGCTCAATAAGGGTGAATTCACAACGGATATCGGCGACCTCGTTTTTCGAGCGATTACGCAGAGCGATAGTGCGGCGACTGACATTCTTTTCGCGCGCCTGGGAGGTTCGCCAGCTATCAACGCTTTTCTTGAAAGCAAGGGCATAGATGGAATTCGGGTAGATCGCGATGAACGTCACCTACAAACCGAGACCGGTGGCTTAACATGGCAACCAGAATATACAGATCCGGATTCACTCGACAAAGCGCGTGCTGGCGTTTCGGCTGAATTCAAGGAGGTGGCTTTTACTAGATATCGGGCAGATGTACGTGACACCGCAACACCTTTAGCCATGGCGCTTTTCTTGCGTAAGCTAACCGACGGGAACATGCTCTCCGGACGGTCAACATCTTGGTATCTTGACGTGTTGGCCAAGACGAGGACTTTTCCCGACAGGCTCAAGTCAGGCACACCTCAGGATTGGAAGATTGGTCATAAGACAGGTACTAGCGACACTGTCGCGGGCATCAATGCCGTGACAAACGACGTGGGCATTCTGACAAAGCCAGATGGAGAGGCAATTGCCATAGCAGTGTTTGTAGCCGATTCCCGTCAAGGCTCCGACCACAGGGCGGCGTTGATCGCTGCCTGCGCACGAGCAGTAACGGGGAAATGACGTTTTCAACACAATAGGGTGACAGTTGCCGGTCAAGTCAGAACCGGCCGCCATTGCAAGCTCCCATCACGCAGAGACAGGCTGCATCCCTGTGGGGAGGCTACTGTACGAATTCTTTCACGATCAAAGCAGCATTGCTGCCTCCGAAGGCGAATGAATTAGACATCGCTGCCCGGATTTTTTGATTGGTGCGCGCCTCCAGCGGGACAAAGTCCAGGTCGAAACCTGGGTCTGGGTCGTCCAGGAAGGCGGTGGGTGGCACGCTCTGGTGGCGCAGCGCCTGTATCGTCAGCACAAATTCCAGTGCGCCTGCAGCGCCCAGCGTGTGCCCGTGCATGGATTTGGTCGAGCTGACCAGGGGTGCCTGGGTCCGGTTGCCGAACACTTCCAGAATGGATTCGGCCTCGGCCTGGTCGCCGGCGGGTGTGCCGGCGGCATGGGCGTTGATATAGTCGATGCCGGTGTACGGCAAGCCGGCGTCTGCCAGCGCCGCGTGCATGGCCCGCGTTTGCCCGGCTGGATTCGGCTTGGTGATATGGGTGGCGTCATTGCTGGCGCCATAGCCGGCGAGTTCGGCCAAAATCGTCGCGCCGCGTGCCTGCGCCGACGACAGCGACTCCAGCATGATGGCGGCGCCGGCCTCTCCCAGCACCAGGCCGTTGCGGTTGCGCGAGAAGGGCAGGCAGGAGCGCTCAGGGTGCGCCGTATTGGTGCTTGCCAGCACGCGCATGGCGTCCCAGGCGCTGACCACGCCGTAGGTCAGCAGCGCTTCCGCGCCGCCGGCCAGCACGCGCTCGGCATAGCCATGGCGGATGTGGCGGAATGCTTCGCCTATCGCCTGGGCCGAAGATACGCATGCGCTGCTATAGGTATTGACGGTTCCGCCAAAACCCGCCCGCATGCCGATCTGTGCCGCCGCTGCATTATTCATGTTGGCGACGATGGACATCGGGCGCACCCTTTCCTTGCCTTCGACGAACAGGTCCACATAGCCGGTCTCCATCGTCTGCGCGCCGCCCATGCCGGTTCCCCAGAACACGCCGCTGCTTTCCAGCAGTGCGGCCTGGTCCGTTTGCCCGCTCAGGCCGGATTGTTGCAAAGCTTCGCTGGCGGCGATCCAGGCGAGCAGGCCGACTCTGTCGAACAGCGGCAGCTCGGTTTTCTTGACCAGATCGGGCAGCGGAAATTTAATCTGCGCAGCGACGTAGGTCGGCAGCTGCCGCGGTGGCGGCAGTGTAAGGAAGTCGATTCCGGATGAGCCGGCAAGCGCGCGGGAGAAATTGGCATCAGCACCGATGCCCAGGGCGGAGACAGCACCCAGCCCTGTAATAACCACACGCTCCAGACTCATTCCTGTGCCGCTTTCTGGCTCAGGTAGCGGTCAATCTGGTCGGCGATATCCTGCACCACGACCAGGTCAGGGCGTTCGTCGCCGACCTTGATATCAAATTCATCTTCCAGATCGAAGATCAGTTCGATGACCGTCAGGGAATCGGCGCCCAGGGATTCCAGGCGGGTATCCGGCTGGATGGTGTCGATGTTGATGTCTAGCCGTTCTGCAAGCAATTTGGCAACTGCGGGAAAAGAAGTCATATTTCTAATAATAATAAAATGATGCGTATTATGCGCTCTTCAGGTTGAACTCGCTTGAGCGCACCTGCTGATCGAAAAAGCCGACGGTTTCCGCTGCGACCCTTTCCTTTTCGTTGTCCAGGGTAATGATGTGGTAGCTGTCATGCAGGATGATTTTTTTCTTGTCCGTGGAGCTGATACGCGCCTCTACCAGGTCTGCGCTTTTAGTGCTGGCCACATCGTCTTCTTCAGCGTGGATGATCAGGGATGGCGTGGTGACTTCTTCCAGCCTGCGCCGTACCTGCTTGATCAGCCGGTGTGCCTGGAAGATGCCTTCCGCCGACAGTTTGGAGGCGCCGGCAGCCGATGAGCTGGTCACCTGCATTTCCCTGGCGATCCAGGCGCGCAGGTTGGCGTTCTTCAGGCCGTAAGGATAACGCTCTTTATAGGAGTACAAATAGCGGGCGGGAGTGTAATAGGCCAGCGGCAGCAGGAAGCGGTATTTGGGGATGCTCCAGCCGTCATAATCCAGGGTCGTGGCCAGTAGCGACAGCGCGGCTATTTCATCGCCGCGGTCCATTGCCAGCCGCAGCGCAAGCACGGCGCCTATGCAGAGTCCGGTGACCGAGACGCTGGCGTGGGTGCGCTTGAGGGCGTCGAACTGGCGCAGCACCTCTTCATACCACTGTTCGCTGCGTGTCGACCGGTAAGATTGTCCTTGCCCGCTGGAATAGCCGTACCCTGGAATCAGGGGTATCACGACGCTATAGCCGGCGCGCTGCAACTTCTTGCCTACAAACTGCATTTCCAGCGGATTTCCCAGCAGCCCATGCAGCGCCAACACCGCATGCTGCCCGCCGGGCATTTCAATTGTTTTCATCCGTATTTCCCCAACCTGTCGCCTAGTAAATTGCGCGCCAGATTACTATCTTATTCTTAATCTATTCTTAAATTGTCTTGTGTAAACTGCAGCGGATGCCGCTTATTGGTATTTAATGCCTGTTAAATACGCAATTAATACTAATTATTTACTGCGGTCGTTGCCGCGGCAAACAGTCTAATCTGATTGCCGGATCGGCTCAAGCATATTCCGGTTACGCCCTACCGTCTGTCCGGATATTGATACAGGGCGATCCGCATCGCCCGGCAAGCCCTTTCCGCTATAATGCCCCAGCGAAAATTCGGGCCTGGCCCGGGAAAGAGGATTGATGACTCCAATATTTGCCAAATGCGCTCGCGTTTGCGTGCTTTTGCCGCTGGTGCCGGCGGTGCCTGTACTTGCTCAGGAATTGACGATGGCGCCGTCCTCCCACTTGGTCGGCGATATAGGCCTGGGCACCAATACGGCGCCGACGATTGCCCATTCGCTCTCTTCCAGCACCCGCGCGATACCCTATGCAAACTTCGATTACGGCCGGATTTTCGCGCGCATAGACACTTTCGGTGTCAAGCTGGTGCCCGCCGGTTACGGCAACCTTGAACTGGTGACCAGGGTTATCGGAGATGGCTATACGCCGGCGCCCGCAGGCTCGGTTGCCCTGGACAGGCGCAAATCATCGGTGCCGGTGGGCCTGGGGACGCTGCAGATTACTCCGGTGGGCGCAGTCTTCCTCAACGCCTATCGCGATGTGGGCAAGTCGGGCGGCAATCTGGTGGACCTGATTTATGCGGCGGAGTTCGATGTTGGATCCGTCGCGCTGTATCCGCAGGCCGGCGCCGAATACCGCTCCAGTGCGTATGTGCGTTATTTCTATGGGGTTTCTCCTGCTGAAGCGGGCAGGAGCGGGATCGCGGCCTACCAGCCCCGGGATGCGGTCAACCCCTTCGCCGGCCTCTTTGTCGAGGCCAAAATCAGCGGCAACTGGTATCTGAACGCCAATCTGCGCCGAACCTGGCTGGATAGCTCGGTGAGCGCCAGCCCCCTGGTCGGGCGCCGCACGTCCAACTCCGGCCTGGTCGCCCTGAGCTACCGCTTCGAGTAGGGCTACATATGGCAAGGGGCGCACTTCTGGCAAATCGCGCCATCCAATTCATTGTAGAGGCAAACATCGTAAAATATGCAAAATCCGCAGCGTGGCGGACCCTCTCTGCATTGCCTACATTTTTTCCCGACTTTATCTGACATGGAAAAATTCATCGTTCTCATCTTTCCGGTCTTTTTCCTCTTGATCGGGGCCGAATTCGCTTACGGCTGGTTTCGGCAACGCAACACTTATCGCCTGAACGATGCCTTGAGCAGCCTCAGCCAGGGCTTGATCAGCCAGTTGATGGCGCTCGTCACCCAGCTATTCCAGATCGGCCTGTATGCGCTGGTATTCGATGCGGTGGCCTTGTTTCCGCATGCGCAGTTGTGGGAGACCTGGTACGGCTGGATCATTGCCGTCGTAATGTTCGACTTTTGCGATTACTGGCTGCATCGCATGGGCCACGAGTGCGCAGTGATGTGGGCGGCGCATACGGTGCACCACCAGAGCCAGGATTTTAATTTTTCAACGGCATTGCGGCAGGAAAGCGCAGTGGCCTTCATCGGCTGGATTTTCTACTTGCCGATGGCGCTGGTTGGCGTGCCGCCCGAGCAATTCGCAATTGCCGGCCTGATTGTGCTGCTCTACCAGTTCTGGATACACACCGAGCATGTAGGCAAGCTGGGATGGTTTGACCGGGTGTTTTCATCGCCGTCCAACCATCGTGTGCACCATGCGGTCAATGACCAGTACGTGGATAAAAACTATGGCGGTATGCTGGTAGTGTGGGACCGCCTGTTCGGCACCTTTGCCGAGGAAAAAGAGCCCTGCATCTACGGCACGCGCACCCCGTTACGGAGCTGGGATCCCGTCTGGGCCATCGTTGCCGAGTATTGGACCTTGCTGCAGCTCTCCTGGCAAACCCGGCGCTGGCAGGACAAGCTGCTTGTCTGGTTCAAGCCGCCGGGCTGGCGTCCAGCGGATATCCTGGCACACTCTCCGGCAGCGGCCTTCGACCTGGCGCAGGCCAGCCGCATCTACAACCCGCCCTTGACGCGCAAGGCAGCATATGTCGCCATTGCCCAATTCGTATTCCTGATGACGGCATCCGCAGCCTACCTCTGGTACGCCGAAGACTTCAGCTATGCACGCTCGTTGCTATTGTCGGGGACCATCGTTGCCGGGTTCTGGGCGCTGGGCGCCTATTTGCAAGGAAGGGTCTTCGCGATATACGTTCTCCTGATCGACCTGGCCGGCCTGGCGCTGGCGGTCTGGATGTTGCGAGCGGGCTTTATCCGCTGACAGGCTCTTGTCTCGGCGATGCGCCCAATGGCATGGGCGCATCGGCAAAATGCCGGGCGCGGCAAGGCTGAGGATGCCGTCCGCCTGGGCCGGGACGGCCTGGATCATGGCGTAGCCTTGCTCAGGACCTGGGCAGAACTGCTGCCGGCAACGGCGACGCGGGTCCAGACCTGGGTCTGGCCGGCTTGCGGATCACCTTTGTAGATGCGCAGCTGCAACTGGTCCGGCGCCGCCAGGCTCATCAGGCAATCATAGGTCTCGCCGTTCTGGCGGTTATAGATACGGCCTTTCCATTCACGCGCGCCGGCCGGCATAAAATCCCGCAAGATCGTCATGCCTTGGGCAGGGCGGCTGTCGGCGGCCTGGCTGCCGGCATCGGCGCTCATTGCCTTGTTGGCGATGGCGCGCACCACAGTGCCGCACAGCGCCTGTCCGCAGGCGGCAATCTCCACTTCCAGGTTGCCGCTCTGGGTTAGCCACACACCGGCCTGCGGCATGGCCTGTGCCATTTGGGCGGTCCGTTTGCCGGCAAGGTTTTGGCCGGGATATTCTTCGCCGCCGACGATGTAATTGCCTTCGGCGCGGGCCTGGTTCAGTTCGGCGACGACCTCGGCGCGGGTCTTGGAGGAGCTGAAGTCGGCTGCGGCAACTGTTCCGGCGTGCAAGAAAAGTGAAGCGAGCGACACGGCGATGACAGTGAACGATTGGTTGGCATTCATGGGTGTTCTCCTTGGGTGAGCCGTTTTCAGCTGCGCCGAGTGGCGGCATGGGAACTGAGCGGGTAGAAGGATTACAACTTTGTGATGTATCCAGCATGTGTCCTGGGACCCTGGTTTTGCAATCCTGTGTATCTGTCCCACTCCCAGATACATTGGAATACAAAACATCGCCAAACGGCAGGAAAATCGGATATAAAGCGAAGTATGAAGCGAGTCCGAAGCGCTTCATTGCAAATGAAACTCCGCAGCCTAGTGTTCTGAGTTAGAAGTTCGTTGAAAATGAAAAATGATGAAATCAGTGTCAGGCCAGGCGCAACACGGAGCAAGGGTGGCCCCCTTGCGAGTATTTGCAACGCCGCATGGCATTGATTTCATCTTTTTTCTTCGACGAATTTTTAACTCAGGACACTAACCGCTTACTTGAATATTGATATTCCCCTATGGACCAAGCTGACCACATATTGATCGTGGACGATGATCGCGATATCCGCGAACTGCTGACCGCCTATCTGCAAAAGAACGGTTTCAAGGTGACGGCCGCGGCCAATGGCCGGCAGATGCGCGCCGCGCTGGAAGTGGGGCCGATAGATCTGATCGTGCTGGACCTGATGCTGCCGGGCGAGGACGGGCTGGTGCTGTGCCGCGATTTGCGTGCCAGCGACAACAGGGCGGTTCCCATCCTGATGCTGACCGCGCGTTCGGAAGAAACCGATCGCATCGTGGGACTGGAGATGGGAGCCGACGATTACCTGAGCAAGCCGTTTGCATCGCGTGAACTGGTGGCGCGAATACGCGCGGTATTGCGCCGTACCCGCATGCTGCCGCCGAATATGCGAGTCGGCAGCGACGAGGCCGCGCCCATGCTGGCTTTTGGCGACTGGCGGCTGGATACGGTGGCCCGCCATTTGCTGGACGCCAGCGGCACCATGGTGATGCTGAGCGGGGCGGAATACCGGCTGCTGCAGGTTTTTGTCGAGCATCCGCAGCGCGTGCTGAGCCGCGACCAGCTGCTGAACCTGACGCAGGGGCGGGACGCGGAATTATTCGACCGCTCGATAGACTTGCTGGTGAGCCGCTTGCGCCAGCACTTGCTGGACGATGCGCGCGAACCGCGCTATATCAAAACCGTGCGCAATGAAGGCTACGTGTTTTCTGCCGCAGTGACGCCCGCAGTATCCGCTCCGGCAGTTGTAACCGGGGGCATGGCATGAAACTGGCAGCGATCCGCAGCCATTGGTGGCCATACAGCTTGTTTGGCCGCCTGACCCTGATCTTGTGCGTGGGCCTGGTCGCCGCGCATACGCTGTCCTTTGGACTGATCCTGTATGAAAAGGCACAGTCTTCCAAGGCGATGATGATCTATTACCTGGGCAAGGATGTCGCCAGTTCTATCGCCATCCTGGAGCGGGTGCCCCCGGCTGAGCGTGCCAGCTGGCTGGGCAAGCTGGAGCGGGGTCGTTACTACTACGTGCTGGGCGCAGGCCCCCAAGGGAGGCCTTCCCAGTCGCCGCTTTGCAAGGAAATTGCTGCGGTGGTCTCTGCCGCAATCGGCCCACAGTACGCAATCAAGACCACGGTGATGGACCATGCATTGCGGGGACCGCAACTGAATTTGCACCTGGCGCTGGTCGACGGCACGCCTGTGACGGTGGTGGTGAGTCCGCCCGACATGGCGATTTCGCCATGGGTGCCGGTGATCCTGACGTTACAGCTGGCGATCCTGGCGCTGTTTACCTGGCTGGCGGTGCGGGTGGCTGCCCGCCCGCTGGCGCAACTGGCGCACGCCGCCGACATGCTGGCGCCCGACATGCAAACCGCTCCGCTGCCGGAGGATGGGCCGCTGGAGGTGGCGCGGGCCGCCGCCGCCTTCAATGCGATGCAGCGCCGGATCAGCGCCTATCTGGCTGAGCGGGTGCAGATCCTGGCCGCGGTGTCGCATGATTTGCAGACGCCGATCACCCGCATGCGGCTGCGCGCCGACATGCTGGACGACGGCATGCAAAGGGATAAGATGCTGGCCGACCTGGCGGCAATGCAGGCGCTGGTGGAGCAGGGCATCGCCTATGCGCGGTCGCAAAACCAGGCGCAAACGCCGGACGAGGCCAGTTGCCGGATAGACCTGGACGCCCTGTTGCGCAGCCTGGTGTATGACTACCAGGATGCGGGGCAGACGGTCGCTTTGCATGGGCAATTCGGGCAGCCATTGATCAGCAGGCCGCAGACCCTGCGGCGCATTCTCAGCAACCTGGTGGACAATGCGCTCAAATTCGGCCGGGAGGTGGAAGTCCATGTGCAGCCGGCAGCGAACCAGGTCGCCATCTCGGTGATGGATCGCGGGCCGGGGATTCCGCAAGAACAGTTAAGCGCTGTCCTGCAACCTTTTTACCGCGTAGAAAATTCGCGCAACCGGGAAACCGGCGGCAGCGGACTGGGCCTGGCCATCGTGCAGCAATTGACCATTGCACTGGGCGGAACGCTGGTATTGTCGAACCGGGAAGGGGGAGGCCTGATGGTGTCGCTGTTGATCCCTGCAAAGTCCTGAAGAGCAGGCTTGGGGCCAGGCCGGCAGCGGCGATCAGCGTGCGCAAAAGAAAAGGCGGGCATTTGCCCGCCTTGTGCCTGTCTGGCTGGAAAAGCGCCAGGGCTTCAGAAGTAGCGTTTCACCACGTCCGCAAAGGCGTCTTCGGCGGACATCCCTTTTTTCATCAGGCCTGTGATCTCGGCCGAATGCTCGCCTATCGTCGGTGGCAAGGTCTGGCGGTTATTCTTGAAGTAGTCGTATTTTGCCGCATCAACCAGGTCCTGCGCCTTGATCGCGGCGGAGGTGTTGCGCGTGGCGCCGGTGGTCGAGCGGGTAACCCGCGTGCCGCTGCTGGTTTTGACGACGCCGCCGGCGATTACGGTCTTGATCTGGTCTAGCGTAAAGATGCCGGAGACGTTGCCGACGCCGAATTC
>JABDED010000019.1:0-33441 GCA_013287275.1 Betaproteobacteria bacterium | reverse complement strand
GGTTGATGCGGTAAAATACGACTACTTCAAGAATAACCGCCAGACGTTGCCGACGCCGAATTCGCCTTCCTTGGGCGTCACCAGATGGTTATTGCTGTCGAAGGTCATGCGTTTTTCAGACGCGTTGATGGTCTGGTAATTTGGGCCTGTGCCGGTGCCGGTCAGCGCGAATTGCACGCGATCACCGTAGGCGGTCATTTTTTCGACGACGTTTTTCAGGTAGTCCGGCGTAAAGGTATCGATTTTGCCGTTCCAGCGTTTGGTTCTTGTGTTCAAAATACTTTATTTCCAAAATAATGGCGGAATCACTTCGCCAAGAGCGAATTTGCGGATTCCGACCGGGTAACTTTAGCCGATAAGTTGGCCAAAAAATAGCCAATAAGCAGTTCAGGCCTCCATTATCGCCGATCAGGATTTATTCAGCGCGGATTGCGTTAAAAATATTATTTCTAGCTGGCAACGGCTTCTGCTTCAGGGGGCAAATCGGACCATGACAGGCACTGTGCATTGACGAAAAATCAAGCATGTCTGATTTCTCTCGTAAAAGGATGAATAAACTTGCTACTGCGGCGGTGCGCCGACTGCCCTTGTCGAGGGCGGCTTTTTTAATGCTTGCAATTGGGAGTATCACTATCATCTAGGGTGAAACATTTCACAGGATCGCCCATGATTTTTGACCGCAAAAAAACCAAGGCCATTGCTCCCGGCAAGAAAAAAATTATCAGCGACCAGCGCAATTACCATGTGACCCAGCCATCAGCAGATCTCGCAGCGCTTGAGAAAGGCAAACTGGAGGCGGGCATCCCTGTCGGCGGCCAGATCGTGAGTTTCAAGGATGGGGTATTGATGATTAAAAAAAACGGTAAGTAGCCTGGGTGGAGCGTAGCGTAACCCGGGGGGGCCGCCGAGGGGGTGTTCCACAGGCCGTGGACCTCCCCCGGATTTCGCTGCGCTGCATCCGGGCTACATCTCCCGGATTTCTCAGAGTTAATCCTGGATTTTGTTCGGGCATGAAATCGGCTATAGTCAATAGCCTGTCCAACCACCAAGCGAAAGACCGAACATGATCCACTGGGATGCCCATGCCTGCCTGCCTCTCCATCCGCAGGCCAGCTTTGCGCCGATAGCGGCCTTGCATGCCGCCGGTGTCAACTACGTATCGATCAACGTGGGCGCGGACATGAATCCGGTACAGCAGGTGATGTCGGTGCTGGCCGGCTTTCGCGCAACGATAGAAGCCCAGCCGGAGCGCTATGTGCTGGCATCGAACGTGGCGGATATCCAGAGAGCTGCCGCGCAAGGCAGGATTGCGTTGAGCTTCGACCTGGAAGGCTCCATGCCCTTGCTGGACCAGCCCGAGATGGTCGCCTTGTATCATCAGTTGGGTGTGCGGCAAATCCATTTCGCGTATAACCGCAATAACAGCGTGGCCGACGGTTGCCATGACGTGGAGCGCGGCTTGACCGCGCTGGGCCGGAACATGGTGCAGGCGGTTAACGACGCCGGCATGCTGATGGATTGTTCGCATACGGGCCGGCGCTGCAGTCTGGATATCATGGCGGCGTCCAGCAAGCCGGTGATTTTCAGCCATGCCAATCCCTTGTCGCTGGCGGAGCACGGGCGCAATGTCAGCGATGAACAGATACGCGCTTGCGCCGCGACCGGCGGCGTGGTGTGCGTTTCGGGCCTGTCTTTTTTCCTGGGCAGCGCGCATCCCGGCGCCGACGACGTGGCGCGGCACGCCGCCTATATCGCCGACCTGGTCGGCATAGAGCATGTGGGCATAGGGCTGGATATCTGCTTCCGGGAAGAGGGACTGGACGATACGCCGCCGGGCGGCTTCGATCCTGCCTATTGGTGGCCGCAGGCTGCCGGCTACGACATGGACAAGCCGCCCAGCTTTACCCCCGTGGATACCTGGAAACTGTTGCCGGCTGCATTGGAGAAGCTGGGCATGACGCAGGAGCAGGCGGCCCTGGTGATGGGCGGCAATATGATGCGGGTGGCCGAGCAGGTGTGGCGGGTCTAGTGTCTTGTAATAGCTTGAAACAAAAAATTCGTCCCGATTGGAGTTTTGATAATAAGATACCCTTACTTCAGTAAGCAGCCAGTTTTAACTATGCAGATACTGCGATGACAAATTTCCCTCTCCCGCAAGCGGGGGGGGGGGAGCTTCAAACCAAAACCCGAGGAGATCCAGACTATGCAAATCCATCTGATACGACAAACCCTGGCCGTCACTATTGCAGCGCTGTTCTCCTGTTCGGTGCAGGCGGCTTCGCAGGCGCCGGTAGCGGCGGAACACGGCATGGTGGTCGCGGCCCAGCACCTCGCCACCAAGGTCGGCGTGGATGTCTTGAAAAAAGGCGGCAATGCGGTGGATGCGGCAGTGGCGGTCGGCTATGCGCTGGCGGTGGTGTATCCGGCGGCCGGCAACCTGGGCGGCGGCGGCTTCATGACGATACAGTTGGCGGACGGCCGCAAGACCTTCCTCGATTTCCGTGAAAAAGCGCCATTGGCGGCGACCGCCAATATGTACCTGGACGCGAACGGCAATGTGGTCAAGGGCCTGTCCACTAACGGTTACCTGGCGGCAGGCGTGCCGGGCAGCGTGGCCGGCATGGAATATGCGCTGAAGAAATACGGCACGATGAAGCGCCAGGCAGTGATAGCGCCGGCGCTTGCCTATGCACAGGGCGGCTTCACGCTGGATGAGGGCGACGTCGACATGCTGCTGACCGCGACCGAGGACTTCCGCAAGGATGCGCCGTCGGCGGCGATCTTCCTGAACAAGGGCGAGCCGTTCAAGCCGGGGCAGGTGCTGGTGCAAAAAGACCTGGCCAGGACCCTGCTGCAGATCAGCCGCAACGGCGCTGACGGCTTTTACAAAGGGCAGGTGGGCAAGGCGCTGGTGGCCGCCAGCCAGGCCGGCAAGGGCATCTTGACGCAGGCCGACCTGGACCAGTACAAGGTCAGGGAGTTGGCGCCGGTAGAGTGCGACTACCGCGGCTACCATATCGTATCGGCTCCGCCACCGAGTTCCGGCGGCGTGGTGATCTGCGAAATCTTGAATATCGTGGAAGCCTATCCGCTGAAGGAGCTGGGCTATGGTTCGGCACAAGGTGTGCACTACGAGATAGAGGCGATGCGCCACTCATATATGGACCGCAACAGCTACCTGGGCGATCCGGATTTTGTAAAAAATCCGCTGGACAGATTGCTGGACAAGGCCTATGCGGCAAAGATACGCGCCAGTATCGATCCTGCGAAGGCCGGTATATCCAAGGACATCAAGCCCGGCGTGCCTCCGCACGAGGGCAGCAATACCACGCACTACTCCATCGTCGACAAGGAAGGCAATGCGGTATCGGTGACCTATACGATCAATGACTGGTTTGGCGCCAAGGTGACTGCCGCCGGCACCGGCGTGCTGATGAATGACGAGATGGACGATTTCACGGCGAAGATAGGCGTGCCGAATATGTACGGACTGGTGCAGGGCGAAGCCAACTCCATCGCCCCCGGCAAGCGGCCCCTGAGCTCGATGGCGCCGACAATAGTGACGCGCGACGGCAAGCCCTTCATGGTGGTTGGCACGCCGGGTGGCAGCCGCATCATTACCGCGGTGGTGCACACGATACTGAACGTGATCGACTATGGCATGAATATCCAGGAAGCGGTGGATGCGCCGCGTTTCCACCAGCAATGGCTGCCGGATGTGACCAATGTGGAAGTCAATGGACTCAGCCCCGACACCCGCAAGATATTAACCGCGATGGGGCATAACTTGGGCGCCCCGCAACCGGCCAACCATGTGGCGGCAATACTGGTGGGAGCGCCTTCCGCAGACGGCAAGCCGCGTGGTGCGAACAAGTTTTACGGCGCCAATGATCCGCGCCGGAACTCGGGCCTGGCCCAGGGTTTTTAAATTGCATCCGTCCGGCTGCCATCTGTGTGGCCGGTTTTTCTTCCTTCCCCAAAATCCCCGTATAAATCCGGCTTAGCCCGGAAGACGGTGATATACTGTGATTATGTACAGTTAATCGCAATTTTTGATTAATTAATATTCCTGCTTTCCCTGTTATGCCCGCCAAGTTGGGAGGGCCGATATCGTTTTCATCCATCCCATGCTTCCCACCCTGGAAAACCCTCACTACTACCTGAACAATTTCCACACGGTGCTGGACTGGATTGCCACGCGCTACGACGATTTGCTGATCGGCGAAGAGCGCGGTTTTATCCGCAGCTTTGTCGCCTTGCCGCAGGCATCGCAAGCCTTGCTGGTCAGGATGGTGATGCGCAAGGGGGAACTGTTCCGCGCCAGTAAATTGAACTATGCCGAGATCGGCGATACGCGCGATGCTGCCGCGCCGCTGGTGGAGGCCGGCTGGATCGATGATGAACCTCTGTTATACCTGGAGCACCTGTTTGCGCTGCTGAAGAAGGATGAAATCGCCCAGGCGCTGGATTTGTCGGCAAGTCTGGCTGTCGCAAAAAAGGCAGACCAGCTGGAAGCCCTGCGCTCGGATTTCGGCGATGAAGTGCGCAGCCTGCGGGACTGGTATCCGGCTTGCGATGACTGTATTTATCATTTGCAGATAGGCCCGCTGTGCGACCGCCTGCGCCTGATGTTCTTCGGCAACCTGTACCAGGACTGGTCGGAATTCGTGCTGGCCGACCTGGGCATCTACAAATATGAAAAGGTGGAGTTTTCTGCCGCTTCACGCGGTTTCCGCACCCGAGCCGACGTGGATGCCTATCTGCACCTGCAGCGGTGCCGCGAGCGCTTTCAGTTGGAAGAACCGCTGGCCGAAGTGATCCAGGATATCGGCGGGGAGCTCGATAATCCGTGGCTGGAAGGCCGGCGCAGCAAGCTGCTGTTCCAGATCGCGCAGCATGCCGAAAAACTGCAGGACTGGCCGGCGGCGCTGGCGATCTACCGCAACTGCAGCTATCCCGGTGCCCGCGCACGCGCGATCCGTGTGCTGGAGCGGCTGGAAGACTTTGCCGCCGCATTTGAACTGGCCGAAATCGCGCGGCAAGAGCCTGAGAGCGAGGCGGAGCAGCAGCAAGTATCGCGCATGCTGCCCAGGCTGCGGCGCAAGCTGGGCCAGCCCAGGCTGCCCGCCGGCGTGCCGCTGGTATTGCATAATGTCGAATTGCGGCTGCCCAGGCCGCAGGAAGAATTCTGGGTGGAGGGCGTGGTCCGCGACCATCTGGCGCAGATGCATGCGGATGCAACGGTGCATTATGTGGAAAATACGCTGGTCAATTCCCTGTTCGGCCTGCTGTGCTGGGATGCGGTCTTCATCGCGTTGCCGGGCGCTTTTTTCCATCCCTTCCATACCGGGCCGGCAGACTTGCACAGTGCCGATTTCTACCGGCGGCGTGCGGCGGAATTTGACGCCTGCCTGTCGCAACTGGACAGCGGTCAATACAAGCACACCGTACGCCAGTGCTTTGCGGTGAAGGCGGGCATACAGTCGCCGTTTGTGTTCTGGGACAGCCTGACCGAAGAATTGCTGGAGCAGGCGCTGGCTTGCATCCCGGCTGCGCATCTGAAGAAATGGTTCGAACGGATTTTGCAGGATATCAAATCCAACCGCTCCGGCTTGCCCGACCTGATCCAGTTCTGGCCGCAGGAGCAGCGCTACCGCTTGATCGAGGTGAAGGGACCGGGCGACCGCCTGCAGGATAACCAGATACGCTGGCTCGATTACTGCGTTGCGCACGATATGCCGGTCGCGGTGTGCTACGTGCAGTGGGCGGAGGAGGGCGAGCTTGGCTGAGCTGACGCCGATGCAAGCACAAGCGCAGACACAGGCGCAGGCGCCGTATACCGCGCCGTATATTGTGGCAGTGCGCGCGCTGTGCGAATTCACCGCCAAGCTGGGTGACCTGGACTTGCGCTTTACCCCATCGCCGACGGCGCAGGAAGGCATTGCCGGGCACGCGGCAGTGACGGGGCGCCGCGCCAGCGGCTACCTGAAAGAACTGAGCCTGGCCGGCGAGTACAAGAATCTGGCGGTGCGCGGCAGGGCAGACGGCTATGACCCGCTCAAGAAGCAGCTGGAAGAAATCAAGACCTATCGCGGCGACCTGAAAAAAATGCCTGCCAATCACAGGCACCTGCACTGGGCGCAGGTGAAAATCTACGGTCACCTGCTGTGCCTGCAAATGGGCCTGGCGGAAGTGAACCTGGCCCTGGTCTATTACGATATAGGCAGCCAGAAAGAAACCGTGCTGATTCAGGCTTGTTCTGCCGCTGACCTGAAAAATTATTTTGAAGAACAATGCGAACGCTTCCTGGCCTGGGCCGGGCAGGAGCTTGCGCATCGCCGCGCGCGCGACCTGGCATTGAACGACCTGGGCTTCCCGCACGCCTCCTTCCGCACCGGCCAGCGCCATCTGGCCGAGACCGTCTACAAGGCCGCGCATACCGGCCGCTGCCTGATGGCGCAGGCGCCTACCGGCATAGGCAAGACCATAGGCACCCTGTATCCCGTGTTGAAGGCGATGCCGAGGCAGGGGCTGGACAAGATTTTCTTCCTGTCTGCCAAGACGCCGGGACGCAAGCTGGCGCTGCATGCATTGGACACCCTCAGGCAAGGCAGGGACGCAAAGCTACTGCGGCCGCTGCTGCCGCTGCGGGTGCTGGAACTGGTGGCGCGCGACAAGGCTTGCGAACACCCGGACAAGGCTTGCCACGGTGAATCCTGTCCGCTGGCGCACGGCTTCTACGACAGGCTGCCGCAGGCGCGGCAGGCCGCGGTGCAATTGGCTGCGGCTAGAGTTGAACCTGGAATCCAGCCAGCGGGAGAGGGCATGCTGGACCAGGCCAGCCTGAGGATAGTGGCGCGCGAGCACCAGGTCTGCCCCTATTACCTGAGCCAGGACCTGGCGCGCTGGGCGGACGTGATCGTGGGTGACTACAACTATTATTTCGACATCAGCGCGATGCTGCATGCCATGACTCAGCTTAACCAGTGGCGGGTCGGCGTGCTGGTGGACGAGGCGCACAATATGATAGAGCGCGGCCGCAAGATGTATAGCGCCGAACTGGACCAGGCGGAATTCAACATCATGCGCCGTTCCGCGCCTGCCATACTGAAAAAATCCCTGGACAGGGTCAGCCGCCAGTGGAATGCCCTGCACAAGGAGCAGGGCGCGCGCTACCAGGTGTATCCGCAGATCCCCGACAAGTTCCTGCAGGCGATGCAACAGGCGGCGACGGCGATCGGCGATTACATGGTCAGCGGCGCAGTGGGTGATGCAGGGAATACTGCGGCTACAGACCTGGCCGGCGAGCCATCCTCGCCGCCCGGCAATGCCATCGCGCAGGACAGCAAGCTGCTGCGTTTTTACTTTGATGCCTTGCTGTTCACACAATTGGCCGAGGCTTTCGGCGAGCATTCGCTGTTTGACGTGATCAAGGATGTTGATACCGGCACCGGCGCGGCTTATCGCAAGAACGCGCTGCTGTGCATACGCAATATCGTGCCCGCGCCTTTCCTGGCGCCGCGCTTTGCTGCCGCCCATTGCGCGGTGCTGTTTTCGGCTACCCTGAGCCCCTGGTATTTTTATAGCGACATGCTGGGCCTGCCGGAAGATACGCCGTGGATAGACGTGGAGTCGCCTTTCAGCGCCGGGCAACTGGAGGTGAAGATAGTCGGGAATATCTCCACCCGCTACCAGCATCGGGATGATTCGCTGGCGCCGATAGCGGACCTGATCGCGGCGCAATATCAGCGGCAGCCGGGCAATTACCTGGCTTTCTTCAGCAGCTTTGATTACCTGCAAAAAGTGAGCGGCCTGTTCAGGGAGCGCTACCCGGATATCGCACTATGGGAACAGTCGCGCGGGATGGAAGAGGCCGCGCGCGAAGAGTTCCTGGCGCGCTTCACGGCCGGCAGCGAGGGCGTGGGTTTTGCAGTGTTGGGCGGCGCCTTCGCCGAGGGCATAGACCTGCCGGGCAGCCGCCTGATAGGCGCCTTCATCGCGACACTGGGCCTGCCGCAACTGAATCCCGTCAATGAACAGATCATGCAGCGCATGAATGCGGTTTTTGGCCGCGGATACGACTATGCCTACCTGTATCCCGGTTTGCAAAAAGTGGTGCAGGCGGCAGGGCGTGTGATACGCACGCAAACGGATAAGGGGGTTGTCTACCTGATCGATGACAGGTTCAAGCGCGCCGAGGTCAGGGCCTTGCTGCCGGCGTGGTGGGAGCCGGCGGTAATCAGTAAAACGGCGACTGACGTGGCATTGAAAAGGGATGAAGGCAAGTAAGCTGAGGCGGTTTCAGTTTTGCCGCTTGCTTTGGCAGGGGCTACGTTCCCCAGGATTTGACCCAGACCCGGCGTAGCCCCTTTGGTGCAGAATACCTGGATCAGTGCGGCAGATGGTTATAGACGACCAATACGATGATGGCGCCGATCACGGACATGATCAGGCCGGCCGGATGAACCAGCGCGCCGTCTGCCGGTTTGCTGAACAGGCGGCCGATAAAGCCGCCGACAAACGAGCCTACT
Source organism: Betaproteobacteria bacterium (assembly GCA_013287275.1). Taxonomy (GTDB): domain Bacteria; phylum Pseudomonadota; class Gammaproteobacteria; order Burkholderiales; family Burkholderiaceae_D; genus Undibacterium. The sequence goes on along the minus strand of JABDED010000019.1, from coordinate 24,910 downwards.
ATGCCCAGCACGCCGGTCAGCAGCCAGCCTATATGCTCGCTGCCCGGAACGATGAAGCGGGCGATGGCACCGACGATGATACCGACTATGAACATCCAAATGTAATGCATCATTATTTTTGTCCCTTTTCAGTTAAAAATGCTGGATCAAAGCAGATGGAACGAGATTCCCGGCTTCGATGATGCAGGTGCATTGTTCTGATTACCCGCCGGCCTTGCCACCAGATTGGCCGGCAACGTCGGCTTGCACCTTTCCCGCTGTGCCTTCTTTAATTGGAATATGCACAATAAAAGAGTAGCAGAGTTTGCCGGAAAAGTTCATGAAAAATTGTTGCAGGAAAATGAAAGCCAAGCTGCGTGCCGCCTGGCCGCCGGACTACTGCGCGCGCTGGTAAGCCGGATCGGGGCTGAAGCCACTGTCGCTGACCGGCCTCACTTCTATCGTCCTGACCTCATAGTTATAGGTCACCAATGCGCCGCCGGCAGCGGCGCCCCTGGCGGTATCCTTGACCTTGTCTTCCACCATGCCGCCGAACAGGCTGCTGATGGCGCCGCTGACGCTGGTAGGCGGTAGCGCGGTTCTTTGCGCTGTGCTGCCCGCGGTTTCATCATTGCAGGCGTTACCGCTGACGGTCCAGGACAGCGTGGTGGCGATCGGGTAGCCGTGCACCTTTTTCAGTTCGCTGCCCCAGGCCGCAAAAGCCTTGGCATCCTTGGCGCCTAGGCTGTGCAGCAAACCGCTGAAGGAGCTCATTACCTCGCGCGGCAGGTATTTGCCAAATGGATGTTCAGGCGTCGCCAGCGCGCTCATCCAGCGTTTCTGGAAACTGTCGTTGACGGCCTGCACCTGTTTGATCTGGCCGACTTCCGGCGTGGTCCACAGGTCCAGCTGCACGCGGTTGCTGGTGCGCCGGCTCTGCTTGTCTTCCAGTTCCACGGTCCAGTTCAGTTGTATGCGTTCGGTGCTGAAACCGTTGATGGTCTTGCGTTCGCCGCTGGCCAGCACTTTCAGCTCGTTTTTCTTCAGCGTCAGCGGACAGTTGGGCTCGGACGGCTTGGACTTTTGTTCGGGCTTGGGTTTTTCCTGCGTGGCGGATGAACCGCTGCTGCAGCCTGCCAGCGGACACTCCTTATAGGTTTTCTTGGCCGGGTATAGGGTCCACACCAGTTTTTTGTCCAGCCGGACGATGTCGGCGGAGCGGCTGTCGCCGGCGAAGGCGTTGATCAGGCGGTTGTCGAAATTCATCACCGCATCGGTGCGGCGCATGTCGCTGCGGGTCTGTACCAGCTGCTGGCCGCGCATGGTGGGCAAGATCAGGCCGTCGATCGAATAGCTGGTGTTGAGCACGGCGGTCGGCGCGGCCTTGCCGCCGTCCAGTACCGGTTCCGGCAGTGCCGGTGCGCCGGCCGCCGGTGGCGGCGCCTGTTTGGCCATGACAGGCGCTGCTGCGCCATCTTTGGCGGCAGGCGGCGATTCGCCCGGAGTCACGCAGCCCAGCAGCAGCAACGGAGACAACAGCAAGGGAGGCAGGGCCAAGGCACTGGATGTTTTGACGATCATCGTTATCTCCGCGATCTCGCCGCTATCGGCAATCTGTGCATCGTACAGCGCTTGCGCTGCCGTGTCGATGTTGTCATGGGTAAATGAATTTACCCCGCCCGGAAGAAGATGTGGGCACAAGGCGGGAAAAGTCGTTTAAGATGCGCCTTCCGTCAATACGCTACAGGTTGAAGAACGTGTCTCAACGCTTGATCAGGCTCAGCCTGGCCGCAATAATTACTGCCGCAGCCGCCGGTTCGCTGGCATATTATTTTACTTTCAAAGATGAACCCCAATCCGGGAATCACGGCTGGATCGCCAAAGTGGCCGGCAAGGCCGCCCCCAGGGCGACGGTCCTGGGCTGGCCGGCGCTGGTCACCACTTTTGCCGGCGACGGCGGCATAGGCAACACGGACGGCGCCGCCGGCCGCGCACGTTTTGCCGATCCATTCGGGCTGGCGCTGGATCCGGTCGGCAATCTGTATGTGGCCGACGCCGGCGACAACAACCGCATCCGTAAAATCACTCCGGACGGCATCGTCACGACCTTTGCCGGTTCCGGTGAGGGCCACGCCGACGGCCAGGCGACGGCGGCTGCTTTCAATACCCCGTCCGGGCTGGCGGCAGACGGGGCCGGCAATATCTATGTCGCCGACACCGGCAATAACGCGATCCGCAAGATCAGCGCGCAGGGGCTGGTGACGACATTGGCGGGCGATGGCAGTGCGGGTTATCGCGACGGCGCAGCCGGCCAGGCGCAGTTCAACGGGCCGATAGGGGTGGCAGTGGACAAGCTGGGCAACGTGTATGTGGCCGACACCTATAACGACAGGATACGCGTGATCACCGTGGATGGGCAGGTGAAGACGCTGGCCGGCGGCGCCGCGCCTGGCTACCAGGACGGGCTGGCACTGGCGGCCCTGTTCGATACGCCTTGCGCGGTAGCGGTCAACGACAAGGGCGAAGTGTATGTTGCCGATACCAAAAATAACGCTATCCGCAAGCTGAGCGCAGACGGCCAGGTGTCGACGCTGACGCGGGCCGCGACCGATGAACGCACCGAACTGCTAAGGCGGCCCCTGGGGCTGGCGCTGACGCATGACGGTTTCTTGTATGTGGCCGAGGGTTCGCGGGGCCGTGTCATCCAGGTGTCACCGGCCGGCGAGGTGGCCGGCCTGCTGGATCGGGGCGCCGATCCCGCCTACAGCACCGATCCTGGGGTACGCTTGCGCGAGCCCGGCGGCATAGCCCTGGACCGTGACGGCAGCCTGTATGTATCCGACTCTGCCCGGCGCCTGGTGCGCAAGGTCAGCCCGCATGAGGTGGGCCAGCTGACAGCGCAGGAAAAGGCGCAGCAGCTGGCTGATCGTACCGCACTTCCTCCCGCCGCGCCCGTCGCGCAGCAAGCCGGCAAGGCGGGGTTCCTGTGGCCGCTCAAGCCGCAAAATGCCTGGCATGAAATCGTCGGTACCGTAGGGGAGGTGCGCGGCAATTTTGACGGCGAAAGCCGCGATCATTTCCACGCCGGGGTGGATGTGCAGGCCGATATGGGAGAGGCTGTATTGGCGGTGGCTGACGAAAAAGTCCGCAGCCCCTTGCCCAACTGGGGTTTTGGCAGCCTGAGCGAAGGCCTGGGCCTGGATGCGCTGAGCTATATCCATATGCGGGTAGGCCGCACGGCCAAAAACAAGGCGATCGATCCATTGCGTTTCCAGATACTGGACGATGACAAGGGGCGGGCGGCGCGGGTGCGCATCAAGCGCGGCGCCAGGTTCAAGGCCGGCGATACCCTGGGTACGGTCAACCGCATGTTCCACGTGCACCTGGACTACAGTCCCTACGGCGTGGCCGAGAACGGGCTTTCCCTGCATTTTATTGATTTTGCCGACAGCGTGCCGCCGCGTATCGACAGCATCCAGCTGTTTGATCCGGCCGGCCGACGCTACAGTAAAAAGCGCAATGGCCGCGTGCTGGTGGCGCGCGATCCGGCCGGCGCCGGCATCGTGGTGGATGCCTATGACCAGATGGACGACAACCTGTCGCGCCGCCGCCTGGGACTGTATAAAGTGGGCTACCAGATATTGCACGCCGACGGTTCGCCTGTCATTGGGTTCGAGCAACCGCTGATCAATCTGGAGTTCAATCGCCTGCCGCAAGACCGGGACGCAGTGAAGATAGCCTATGCGGACAGCAGCGGCATTACCGTGTTTGGCAGCGCCGCTACCCGTTTCCTGTATGTAGTGACCAATACCGTGCGCGACGGCCAGGCCAAAACCGGCACATGGAAAACGGCGGAATTGCCGGCTGGCGATTATATCGTCAGGATATTTGCCGCCGACTTTGCCGGCAACCAGGCAAAGGCTGGACGCGACTTACCGGTTACCCTTGAATAGATTTTAGCAAGGCCGGCCCCCTGACGGACAAATTGGGGCCGGCAGGTATAATTCACTGTAAATTTCTATTGCCTTAGACAATGACCCCGGAAAACCGCAAACTCACGTCAGAAACCCTGCTGCATAAGCGCGGCATCCGCATCAATCTGCAACTGCCGCTGACAGAGAGCGATGAAGAAGTGCGCCTGCGTTCCAGCGACGAGGTATTGCGCCGCATGGTGGCTCTGTGGTGCGTGTCCGGCGCAGCCGTCGATGCCGGCCAGTTCCAGCGCATGCGCGGCTATATTGCGCAGCATGGCCTTGCCGGCTGGCTTTCTGCTCAGGAGCAGGGTTTCCTGTCGGGCGAATTGAGCGATCCGGCCATCCATGAGCAACGCGCCTGGTTCGCGCAGCGCAAGGAAGCCCTGTTTTTCCTGGGCTGGTGCGCGGGTCTGGTCAAAAAGCTGGACCTGCCGGGCGCTGAATCCAGCTTGAAGAGCCTGATGTCCCTGCTGCCGCAGCAGGCGGAAGCCCCGGACCGGTTGCGGGCGGCGATCAAGCTGCGCTCCAGGCGGGAGATACTGGGCTGGGCCGACCTGCTGTACCGCCTGCACTGGGCAGTGCGCCATGCCAACCTGATCGGCAAACCCGTGCCCGGCAACCTGGATGCCGCCGTCGTGCAGCAATGGCACCAGGCGGTGAACTGGATGATAGGCTATGACGATGAAGACGACTGGGACCGGGTAGGCACGGACACCTGAGTTCGCGTTTTCTCTAAAACTCTTTCAAAATTCTTTCAAAAAAATTGCTCCGCTTATTAACAATTGTGGGGAACCCTAACAAAAATCTTTTTTTAAACGATAATGTTTTTAGTCGTTGAACAGACGGAAGCCGTGCACTGCCCATGTCCAAAGTGGCTCCCTGTCAGAAATAGCAGTTGCGCTCCAATGCAATGTGCTGTATCGAGTAAGTGTGGTATCTGATGTAAAAGCATCAAGTGGCTTAAAGGTCCTGTAGTATTTATTCCGCAAAGAAGTGAATTTGGCCCCGGCTGCGTCATGAATCAGTATGGCAGGGCCAGGTCAGTATTTCGTATGCCGATCATTCGACTTTGACGACCATTCCATGACACCCACTAAAATTGAAGACTCCAAGAAATCGCCCCACCTGCTGATCATCGACGATGAAAAAGAGGTGGGAGAGTTTGCCGGCATAGTCGCGCAGTCACTCGGTTTTGAATTCACGGCCACTACCAATGCAGGCGACTTCCTGGGGGCCCTGAATGATGACGTGACCCTGATCATGATGGACCTGATGATGCCGGATATGGACGGCATAGAATTATTGCGCTTGCTGGGCCAGCAAAAATGCAAGACTACGCTGATCCTGATGAGCGGTTACGACAAACGGGTGCTGGAAACCGCCGAGGAGCTGGCGCAAACCCTGGGGCTATCGGTGGCCGGGCATCTGCAAAAGCCCTTCAGGCTGCCGGAGCTGCAAAATCTGTTGAAGAGCTATGCCTTGTTGAACGTCGTGGCGCCGGTGGCGCGCAAGGCAAGCAAGGCCGTCACCAAGGAAGAATTGCAGCGCGCGATGGTGCGCGAAGAGCTAGTGCTGCATTACCAGCCGCAACTGGACATCGCCACGGGCCGGGTCATGGGCGTGGAAGCGCTGGTGCGATGGCAGCATCCCGAGCGCGGGCTGGTTTTTCCGGACGATTTCATTCCTCAGGCCGAGGTGCTGGGCGTGATCGACGAACTGGGCTGGTATGTCGCCCGCCTGGCCCTGAGCGAGATCAGGCAATTCGTCAATTCGGAAGGCGAGCAGCTGAAACTGTCGCTGAATGTATCGCCGCAATCCCTGCACGACCTGCAGTTGCCGGATACCTTTATTGCGCTGGCCCGGCAATACGGCGTGGCCCCCGAGAACGTGGTGCTGGAAATTACCGAGAGCGGGCTGATCAAGGAACTGGCCAGCGCGCTGGATATCCTGACCCGGCTGCGCATGAAGCGGGTGCACCTGTCCATCGACGATTTCGGCACCGGTTATGCAATGATGCAGCAACTGCGCCACGTGCCTGCCACTGAGCTGAAAATAGACAAATCCTTCGTGCACGACATGCACCAGTTGAACAGCGCCAGGGTCGTGGTGCGCAAGACCATAGAAATAGGCCATGAACTGGGCATGAAAATTGTTGCCGAAGGGGTGGAAACCAGGGAACAGCTGGAATTTTTACGTCTCAACGGCTGCGATATCGCCCAGGGCTATTATTTTAGTCGGCCCATATCCACGGAGGCCCTGCTGGAATGGATAAAAAACTATGTTCCCAGGAATTTTTAGCCGGCTCAGCCTTTTTTGCGCATCACCCTTCGGATCGTCAGTCCGCAGTACTCCTGTGCCATTGTGTGATTATATGTTGCATTTAATATGCATCTTAATTAAAATACCGATACGCAGAAACGCCTGAGCCTGTCCCTGTGCTCCAGCCACATGCCGTCCTGGGCGGCGGCTCCTTGCCGGCGGGAAGTTTGGAGCGATGCGCATCATTTTGCATGCGGGCCCGCAAGGGTTCATTTTTTTAATTGATAAGATGCATTTAATATGCATCATTGGAGTGTTCATGATTTCAGCAGAAGCCCGTCCTTACATTGATGCCAGTGTCCCCGTCTTGCGCGAGCATGGCCTGGCGATTACCCGCCTTTTTTACCGGAACCTGTTTAACGAATATCCGGAACTGAACAACATCTTCAATATGGGCAATCAGGCCAACGGCTCGCAGCAGCAGTCGCTGGCATCGGCGGTGTTTGCGTATGCGGCCAATATCGATAATCCGGCAGCGCTGGCGCCGGTCATCTCGCGTATCGTCCACAAGCACGTGTCGCTTGGCATCCGGCCGTCCCACTATCCTATTGTTGGCGAGCATCTGCTGCAGGCAATACAGCACACGCTGGGCGATGCCGCCACACCGCCATTGCTATCGGCATGGGCCGAAGCCTACGGCTTGCTGGCGCAAGCTCTGATCGATGAAGAGCATAGGCTGTACCGGCAATCCGGTACTGAGCCGGGCAGCTTGTTCGATATGCGGGTGACGGCGGTGCAGAAGCAGAGCGCGCTGGTGAGCTCTTTCACGCTGGTGCGCGCCGATGGAGGAGCCGTGCCGAATTTTGTTCCCGGCCAGTATGTCAGCGTCGCCGTCTCTTTGCCCGGAGGCTTGCGCCAGTTGCGGCAATACAGCTTGTCCGATGCGCCGGGAAAATCGCATATGCGGATTTCGGTAAAGCGGGAGCCGGCCGGTGCAGAGACCCCGGCTGGCATGGTTTCCAACTGGCTGCACGACAACTTGGTTGTCGGCAGCATCCTGCCGGTCAGCACGCCTTGCGGCGATTTCGCTCCCGCGGCGGGCTCTGGCGCTGTCGTACTGCTGTCGGCCGGGGTGGGGATCACGCCGATGATTTCGGCGCTGAACCATATCGCTGCGACGAATCCGCAACGCCAGGTCATCTTTGCGCATGCTGCACGCGATATGCTGCACCATGCGCATCGCGCCGACATCGCCAGGGCCAGGGAAGTGATGCCCAATCTGCGGACCGTGGCCTTCTACGAGGATGCCGCTGCATTTGCTGCCGACGATGCGCCGCCTGCGGAAATCATAGCCGGCCTGATGGATACGGACAAGCTGGCCGCGTGGCCCCTGGCCGATACCCATGTCTATCTGTGCGGCCCGATTAAATTCATGCAGGCGCAGTGGCTGTCGCTGATCAAGCGCGGCGTACTGCCAACCAGGCTGCACCGGGAAGTATTCGGCCCCGACATGCTGGACCATCTTTTGTAACTCCGGGGATGCGTCGGGCCGGCGGGCAGGGTAGCTTGCCCTTGAACGCAGGGCAGTTGCCGGGTCTTTTGCAGGAATAAGTTCAGGATGCGGTGCGGCTAGATCTACATATCCATATAGGCCATGCCGCCTGCATTGCTGATTTCCAGCCTTTCTTCCAGCAATTTCTTGTCGCCCTTGCGGAATTCCAGGAACTCCAGGCCTATGCGGAATAATTGCTGCGACAGTATGGTGTAATTCATGCGGCAGCTGATTTCCAGGATTTTTTCCCGGGAGCCGGCGTTCAGCGGCGGCAGCGCCAGCAGCAGGATCACCTTGCCTTCATAGAAGACATTGTGGTCGCAGTGTATGCTGAGTCCGCCCAGGGAAATGTCGTTGACCCGGCCATGGAAGGTCTTCTTGCCGTTGCCGCCCTCATATACGATCGCCATGCGCCATTTGACCAGGTAGCGCTTATGTGTGCGGACATTGGCGCGCGGCAGTTTCGCCACAAATACCGGCAGCGGCGCAGGCGGTGTGGCGGCAATTTCCTGCTCTTCCTTGCTCAAGCCCTGGAGCACGCGCAGGCTGTCTTCTACGGCTTGATCTACATCGGGATTTTTCATCATGTGCATCTGTCCGGCGCGACTCTTCCACGCCTAAAGTATCTTACTGGCCTTGAGCCCGGCCTGAACGCAAAAATTATAAGCGAAAAACGGGCCGGCCCACTTTGGCCGCTGCGAGCTGTGAACTGTAACAGTGAAATCAGAAGTGCCTGTCACGTGCTCGCCGCGCATGACTGCGTTACAAACAGGTCGTGATAGCTTGCTATCTCGACCTGTTTGCGTCTTGTCCTGCACACCGGGCACGCGCCCTTCACTCCCGATTTCCCTATTACAGTCCACTAGCGTCGCGCTGAGCCTTTATTGTGCTATGCAGGGCATGATAGGCGAATATTTCTCCCAGGGCAATTCGTTTATTGCCTTTTTTGCCATTTTGTGGAATCTATTTGTTTTGGCTGGTGGGTGATTGACGAGCCCGTAGCGATAGCCGGGCGGCGTGGAAGTCGTGGAACTTTTATAGGCCCGTCTGCATAAGGAAATATCGGGCCGGTCGGGCGCTACCGGGATAAGTCGCCGGAGGCCAGGGATTGCCTCCGGTCCGGGTTCGCCGCAAGCGGCCGGCGCTTAAAAAAACTGAATATTTTAGTTGTTGTCGTAGGAGAACTGGATACCTGCAGTGCCGCCGGTTTCTATGAAGAGCTTGATGAATGCCGGTACGGTTTCCTGGCGGGCCCAGTCCCGTTGCAGTTCGCAGAACAGCTGCGTCACGCTGATCATCTTGCCGCCGGCCTGTTCTATGCGCCGCAACGCGGCCTCATGGGCTGCCACCGAGGTGCCGCCTACCGCGTCGACGACAACGTAGACCTCGTATCCTTCTTTCAGCGCATCCAGCGCCGGGAAGGTCAGACAGGCCTCAGTCCACAGCGCTGTCATGATGAGCTTCTTGCGGCCCGTCGCCTCGACGGCGGCGCGGAACTCAAGATCTTCCCAGGAATTGATTGTGGTGCGGTCATAAGTCGGAACACCTTCCAGCACCTTGCGCAATTGCGGTATCGGCGGTTTGTTGAGGCCGGTCTTGACGTTAACCGTCGAGTGCACGATAGGCAGGCCGTAGGCGACCGCAGCCTTCGATGTACCGACGATATTATTGATCAATAACTGCCGGTCCATCGAGGCGATGGAGTTTACCTGTACTGGCTGGTAGTCGATGATGATGAAGGCAGAATTTGCCGGCGTTAACAGATGGTCCTTGCCGGGGTCTCGTTTTGTTTCACTTGCCATGATGTTCTCCTGTTGGGGGGATGTGTTGAAGCGCAACACGCGCTATTGCCTGGGCTTTGCCTCAGCCCTAATATTTCGAAAAAAGCGTCACGCGATGCGGAGCAGCGAAGCACCGCTGCCTATCCCTTGCCGGCCCGTGCGGGCCGAACGCCGCTGACGCCGCAGCTTCATTTGCGGGCCGAATCCAGCTTTTCGTTCTGCGTGGCTACTTCCTGCGCCTTCGTGTAACTCTCGATCAGCAGTTGATACTCAGGGAATATCTTGGTGTACACCTCGGCCCATTGCAGCGCGTCGTCGCGGTTCCAGGTCTTTTGCAGCTCCGACGCCACCGCGGCGGTATCCATCGGTATCACGCCTGCCTGGACCACGCGCGCCAGCGTGATTTCCTGCGCCATCTTCGAATAGGTACCGGAGGCGTCGACGACCGCAAATACCTTGTAACCCTCATACACCGCGCTGATGGCCGGAAAGGCCATGCAGACGCTGGTGATCGTGCCGGCGATGATCAGCGTCTTGCGGCCGGTGGCCTTGACCGCGGCGACAAAGTCCGGGTTGTCCCAGGCATTGATTTCGCCCTTGCGCGCCACGTATTGCGCATGCGGTGCGTTTTCATGGATTTCCGGGATCAGCGGGCCGTTTGGTCCTTGCGGCACCGATGCCGTGGTGATCACCGGGATCTTGCATAGCGTCGCCATCTTTGCCAGCGCGGCGGCGTGGGCCCGCAGCTTAGGCATCGGCATGTCGTTGATGGTCTGGAACAGCCCGCTCTGGTGGTCGATCAGCAACATGGCTGCGTCGGCCGGATCGATGACCGGGCGGGCGCCGTTGAAATTAGCAATGGTGTTTGGGATACCCATATAAATACTCCTTGTGGTTGTGGTGCAAATACACGGCAAGCGTGCAAACAATCAGGGCAGTACCCTGGTGGACCTCCACCAATTATGGTGAAGGCCCATTTCTTGACTTTACTGAACAGCCAGCCGGATGCGACTGGCGCCTCAGCCAGCTTCGGCGGCTATCCGGCCGAAGCGGCCGTTGTTGAAATCGGCAAACGCCTGCTGGATTTCTGCATCCGTATTCATCACGAACGGACCATAGGAGGCTACCGGCTCGTCAATCGCATCCCCGCTCAGCAGCAAGACGGTGGCATCGGTGCCGGCTTCCAGCGTCAGTTCCGTGCCTTCGCGGTCCAGCACGACCAGTTGCGCTTCGTGAGCGGTATGCTCGCCGTTGACCTTTACGGTGCCGCGCAGCACAAGCAGCAAGGTATTGCGGCCCTCGACCTGCGTGAGCCTGGTAACGCTGCCCTGGTTCAGGCGCAGGTCCCAGACATCCATGGGCGTGAAGGTCCGTGTCGGGCCGGGCTGCCCGTGGAATTGCCCGGCGATCACGCGAACCTGGCCGGCCTTGTCGGGTAAGGGCAGGCAGGGGATGTCACGGTTCAATATCGACTGGTAGCCGGGAGCGGACATCTTGTCTTTGGCCGGCAGGTTGACCCATAGCTGGACCATTTCCAGCGTGCCGCCGTTTTGCGTAAACTCCCTGGAGTGAAACTCTTCGTGCAGGATGCCGGATGCGGCAGTCATCCATTGCACATCTCCGGGACCGATGATGCCGCCGCTGCCGGTGGAATCGAGATGTTCCACTTCGCCCTGATAGACGATGGTCACCGTCTCGAAGCCGCGGTGCGGATGCTGGCCGACGCCACGCGGCTGCGATGCCGGAGGGAACTGGGCCGGCCCGGCATAGTCCAGCATCAGAAAGGGGCTGACATGCTGTCCATGGGTTTGGTGGGAGAACAGGGTGCGAACCGGAAAACCGTCGCCGACCCAATGCGAGCGGGAACTGCTGTAGACGCCGAGAACTTTCTTCATTACCAACTCCTTGTTTGCAGCGGCATATGCCGGCCTGCGTTGAAATACATGGTAGTTCTGAACAAGTTGCAGCGGTAGGCGGCAGAATCTATACTCAGTGTTCCACTGATAGAACACTGGGCCTGACATGCAACAAGACCTCAACGATCTTTTTTACTTTGCCCGGGTGGTTGAACATCTGGGTTTCGCTCCCGCCAGCCGGGACTTGGGGGTGCCGAAATCCAAGCTGAGCCGGCGTATTTCCTTGCTGGAGGAGCGGCTAGGGGTACGTCTGTTGCAGCGTTCAACCCGGCATTTCTCTGTGACCGAGATTGGGCAAAGCTATTACACGCATTGCAAGGCGATGCTGATAGAAGCCGAGGCGGCCCAGGAGGCGGTTGACATGACGCGCGCCGAACCGCGCGGCGTGGTTCGCATCACTTGTCCCATCGCATTGCTGCATACCCGGGTCGGCGGCATGCTGGCCGAGTTCATGGCCGAAAATCCCCTGGTCACCCTGCATCTGGAAGCAACAAATCGCAGTATCGATGCGGTGGCGGAAGGCATCGACGTGGCGATCCGCGTGCGCGTTCCGCCATTGAAAGACAGTGATCTGGTCATGAAAGTGCTGAGCACGCGGCGCTGGTGTGTTACCGCCAGCCCAGCTTTGCTCGGCAAATTTTCTGTTCCACAAGTGCCGGCAGACTTGAGCGGCCTGCCTACCCTGGAGTGGGGTGTGCCCCAGCTTCAGCATATATGGCATCTGGACGGCCCGGACGGTGCAATTGCCGCGATCCAGCACACGCCACGCATGGTCACGGAAGATATGATTGCATTGCGGACGGCGGCGGTCGCGGGGGTGGGGATAGTGCAGCTACCCACGATGATGATTACCGATGAGCTCAAGCAAGGTTTGCTGACTATCCTGGTGCCGGATTGGGCGCCCAAGGGGGGAACCATCCATGCGGTGTTTCCTTCCCGGCGCGGCTTGCTGCCCTCGGTCCGCAAATTGATTGATCACCTGGCTGTCAGGTTTGCGCAACTGGATGAGCTTTGACAGGGGTTACTAGAGGGCTATGGGGACTATGCGATGCGGCAGAAAAAAACGACCGCCTTCCCGCTGCCGGCGCTGACATCAATGCTGAACTTGCAGCGGATCCGGCACGTGGGAAGGGGGATATAGCTACTGCTTATCTTACAGGGCCTTGATTGATGAAGTCTTTCAACAGCGGTATTACTTTCTCAGGCGCTTCTTCGATCAGCCAGTGGCCGGAGCCGGGAATTACCTTGCCGTCGACGTCGTTGGCCACCAGTTTGACCTGGTCGATCAGGAAGGTACCGCCGGATTTTTCACCGGAGATGACTAGCACGGGCATGCTCAGCTTGGTTTGTCCCAGTTGCTGGAAGTCTTGCGCATCTTTTTCAAAATTGCGGAAGTATTCAAAGCCGGCGCGCATGCCGCCCGGTTGCGCATAGGCTGCTGCATAGATGCGGCGGTTGGCTTCCGGCACCGAGTGCTTGCGGTCGGCGGCGAAATCGTTCCAGAAATGTTCAAAGTAGATGCGCTCGCGGCCTTGCACCAGCGCCAGCGGCGTTTCGCCATAGAAGTGGAAATGCCACAGGTCGCGCAGCAGCCACATGTCCTTCCAGTTGCCTATGCCAGGCAGGAAGGCATCCATCAGGACCAGGCGATCGGTCTCCTGCGGATATTGCGCCGCATATGCATAAGCCACCATCAGGCCGATATCGTGGCCGACGATGGTCGCGTGCTGGTAGCCCAGAGACTGCACCAGCGCGTGGATGTCTTGTGCCATGGTTTTCTTGTCATAGCCGCCCTCCGGTTTTTCGGAGGCGCCGGCGCCGCGCAGGTCGGGCACGATGACGGTGTGGTTCTTTGCCAGGTCGGGCATTACGGGCGACCACATATAGCCGGTGTCGGTATAGCCGTGCAGCAGTACGACAGGGCTGCCTTTGCCGCTGATCTGGTAATGCAACTGCACGCCGTTGACCCTGGCGTCGTGGGCGCTGAAGCCGGCCGTGGTCGGCGTGATTTCCGCGGTCTGCGCCTGCGCGCCGGCGGAAAGGCCGAGGCTGATCGCCGCGACGGCTGTCAAAATGCCGCGCAACAGCCTACGGCGGAATGGATTGCTTGCTTGGTTCATGGTGTTCTCCTGGTTGTGGATGGCGCTGGCAGCGCCAGTGAACACAGAATAGGATTTATATATTCAAGCATCAATGCGGTAAATATTCATGATTGATTCAGAATTTGTGAATTAAATAATTCATATATTGTTACTAATCGAACATTTTTACTATCGATATTTGTCGGAAAATTTTACATATTTTTTCCATATGGAAATATTGTTTCTCTAACTCATTGAAATTATTGATTTTTATTTTTAGGCACGGTAGTTGCTTATTAATTGCCATCAATCAATCTTTTCTGGAAAATCATCATGATGAAGAAAATCGCCCTTTCCCTGTTGTTGGCTGCAGGCTTTGCTGGTTCCGCTTCCGCGACGACTTTGGGTATCACCACCAACGTAGATAATGTTTTTTCGATCTATGTCAGCACCAGCGATTCAGCTTTGGGTAATTTTGTCGGTTCCGGTACCGACTGGACGCATACTTATAACTTCAATACTGCGCTGACGGCAGGCACGACCAATTACATCCATCTGGTCGCTACCAACCAGGGCGGCCCTGGCGGTTTCCTGGGTGCGTTCACACTGGATGACTCGGCATTTGTTTTCGACAACGGTACACAAAACCTGTTGACCAACACGACCGACTGGAAGCAAAACACGAGCGGTTTTGGCAATGCCTACTCTGCGGCGGCGGGCGAAGGCAATTTGGGCACGAGCCCATGGTTTACCGTTTCCGGTTACGGTAGCAGCAGCCCAACCTGGTTGTGGAACTATGTCAGCAACAGCGGTAATGACTTCAATACCGTCTATTTCACAGCCACCGTCAATTCGGTACCTGAGCCAACTTCGCTGGCATTGCTGGGCCTCGGCCTGTTCGGCCTGGCAGCCGGCCGCAAGCGCAAGCAAAAATGATTATTTGAATGAACTTATCCGGCCAGCGCTGGATAAAGCACCAAGAGCCATTTGGAAAAAATGGCGATATCTACAAAAAATGAAAAACCCTGCACACCATCGTGCAGGGTTTTTTTTATTCACTTGCCCAGGTAATCCGCCAGCGCACCGAAGGCAGCATCCGTCAATGGGATATTCGCCATATTGCCGGCCACCGGGTGGGAAGAGAGCTTGGCAATCACCAGCTCCGCCTTGGGGTCGATATAGATGCGCTGGCCGTGGATGCCGCGCGCATCGAATACGCCGTTTTTGTTATGCGACACCCACCACATATTGCGGTAAGAGTAGCCGGCGCCATAACCGAGCACATCGGGATAACCGGCCTTGGCGAACCTGGCCGGATCGCCGCCTTTGCGGATGTCGGCAACGACCGAGGCCGGCACGACCTGCTGGCCGTTGAATTTGCCGCCCAGCCGCATCATCTCGCCGAAGCGGGCCATGTCGCGCAGCGGCAAGCTCAGGCCGCCGCCGCCGGATTCCGATCCTAAGGAATCCACGGTGAAGTAGGCATCGTTTTCCGCGCCCAGCTTTTGCCAGATTTTTTCCGACATCAGCGCAGCGGCCGATTTGCCGGTGGCGCGCTTGATGATCCAGGTCAGCACTTCGGCATTGACCGTCTTGTAGGCAAAGCCTTCGTCATGCTGGCCTTCCTTTTTCAGCTTGACCAGGAAGTCGTAGAAATTCTTCGGCCCGGCATAGCCCGGCGGCGCAGGCAGCATGCCGCCGGCGCGCGCATAGTCGAACACTTCGGCTTTCGGGTCGGCATAGTTTTCCGAATACTGCACGCCTATCGTCATGTCCATCACCTGGCGTACTGTGGCGTCGCCGTAGGCGCTGTCTTTCAGTTCCGGGATGTATTTGGTGACCGGGGCCGACGGATCCAGGCTGCCTTCAACGGCCAGCATCGCGGCCAGCGTGCCTATGAACGACTTGGTGACGGAAAACACGCTGTGCGGCAACTGCGGTTCTGCGCTGCCGCGGTATTTTTCATAGATCACCCGGCCCTTGTGCAGCACGATGATGCTGTCCGTATAGGTACGGTCCAGCATGTCGGCCCAACTGGCCTTGGCGCCCTTATCGTCGATGAAGCTGAGCTGATCCAGCTCTTTCAGCGCATGCGGCAGTGCAGACGGCACAGCCGGGCCGCGCCAGACGTTCACGGTCGGCAATAGCTCGCGCATGTGCGAGAACGACCAGCGGGTGCGCGGAAAGCTGTAGAAGCTGCCATTGCCGAAGGTGACGACCTTGTCTGCCGCAGGAGGAAAACCCTGCATCCAGCCCAGCGCCTTAGGGTCTGTGCCTGCCGGGTCCGGCAGGGCAGGGACGGTTTGCGCCAGGCAGGCGCTGCTGAGGGCAAAGGCGGTCATGGCGGCCAAGGGTGCTTTCATATTGTCTCCAGAATTGGTTTTTTTGTTGGTGCCACCATTAAACAGTATTGGTTGCCATATTTCAATCGTATTGTTTTCATGGCAGGCTTGATTTTCGCACTGCGGAATTTGGCTTGTCGCGTTTGAATCCGCAGTATTTCGCTCAATTTCGCAAGAATGTGCTTACAATCAGGCTCTCGTTCCGGAGCAAAGATGAAGATACGCACCCAGTTGATGTTTATCGCCGCTGCAACCTTGCTTCCTGTGGTCGTGTTTTCCGCCGTTGCACTGAACCTGCTGCTGGAAGCGGAACGCAACGCCGCACTGAAAAATTTGCGCGAAGCCGCGCGCGCCATGGCCCTGATCGTCGACGGCGAATTGGGGACTGCCGACGCCGCATTGCGAATGCTGGGAACTTCGCGCGCGCTGTCCTCCGGCGATATGCCCGGTTTTCATGAGCAGGCCAAATCTGCCGACCGCGGCCCCGGTTCCTGGACGCTGCTGTTCAATTATCGCGGCCAGCAGTTGATCAATACCTTGCTGCCTTTTGGCAATACCCTGCCCAGCGCTACCGAGTTGCAGCATGCGCAGACATCGGCCCAGGGCCTGAAGGATGTGCTGCTCGGCGTGGCGGGGAACCGGACCTATGTATCCAACCTGCTGAAGAGCCCGCTGACCGGCAGGCTGGTGACGACCGTCAATGTCCCGGTATCGCTGCCGGGCGACCTGCAATACATTTTGACCGAGACTTTTGCCGCCGACTATTTTGTGCGCGTATTTTCACATGGGAATATTCCGACGAGCTGGACGGTAGCGATCATCGATCGCGACGGCAACTTCATCAGCCGCAGCCGCGGCGCCGAACATCTGATAGGCAAAGCCGCGCGGCCGGAACTGGTCAAGGCCGCGCGCGAAGCCCAGCAGGGGCAGATCCGGCATCTTACGCTGGAGGGCGTGGATGCCTATGACGTCTTTGTGCATTCCGAGCTGTCCGGCTGGACGGTGGCGATCGCTGCGCCGGCGGACCAGATAGAATTGTCGGCAAGGCGGGCAGTCAAGCTGGCGGCACTGGGTTTGCTGGCCGCCGTCCTGGCGGCCGCCGGTACAGCTGCGCTGGTCAGCCGCAGCCTGGTGCGGGCCATCGCGGGAGCCGCGGCGTCTGCAGCCGCTATCGGCCGGGCGGAGGTGCCTGCAGCAAGCGTTACCGATATTGACGAGATAGACAAGCTGCATGCTGCGCTGAGTAGTGCCGGCGTCCTGCTGCGCCAGGAATTGCAATCGCGCCAACGCGCGGAGGCGGAACGCGAGACCTTGCTCGGCAATGAACAGCATGCACGCCAGTTTGCCGAGCAGCAGAACAAGGCAAAGGACCAGTTCCTGGCTTTGCTGGGGCATGAATTGCGCAATCCGCTCAGCGCCATCAGCGGCGCCATCCAGCTGATGCGAATGCAGCCTCCGCAGGCCGACGGCAACAAGCACAGCACGCGCGCGCAAGAAATTATCGAGCGCCAAAGCAAGCACCTGAGCCATATCGTCGATGATTTGCTCGACCTCAGCCGCATGAGCCTGGGTAAAATCTCGCTGAATAAAAAGCCGCTTGACCTGGCGCGCATGGTCAATGCTTGCGTGGACGCCCTACATACGACCGGCCGCACTGCTTCCTACGCCATCTCCATACAGACTGAGCCGGCGTGGGTGAGTGCAGATACGACCCGGCTCGAGCAGATTGTCAGCAATCTGGTCGGCAATGCGCTCAAGTTCACGCCGGCCGGCGGGAAAATCGACATTAAAGTCACAGCCGAAACCGCAACCGGTACTGCGCTGCTGTTGATCAGAGATACCGGCATAGGTATTTCGGCGGAGCTCTTGCCGCATGTATTCGATGCTTTTGTGCAGGGGGCGGCGCAATCCGATAAGGCGCTGGGCGGCCTCGGTATAGGCCTGCACCTGGTCAGGCAACTGGTGCAACTGCATGGCGGCGAAGTCCAGGTGACCAGCGCGGGCGTCAATCAGGGGAGCACCGTGCTGGTGCGTTTTCCCATGTTGTCGGAAGATGGCCGCAAAGCGGCAGCGACATCGGCGGCAGGCATGGACCGGGCTACTGCGATCAGCATCCTGCTGGTGGAAGACAACGGCGATGCGCGCGAAATGATGGCGGCGCTGCTGGATATGCATGGCCACCGGGTGATAGAGGCTGAAAACGGCGAGCAGGGAATCTTGCGCGCGCTGGAAGCCAATCCGGATGTGGCGGTGATCGACATAGGCCTGCCGGATATGGACGGCTACCAGGTGGCGGCGCGTCTGCGCAGTTATCCCGCGTTGCAAAAAACCGTCCTGGTAGCGCTGACCGGTTACGGGCAACTGGCGGATAAGCAGCGGGCCTTTACCGCAGGCTTCGACCACCATCTGGTGAAGCCGGTGGACATGGATAGCTTGATGGAGATCATACGCAGCCGTGCCGTGGCCCAGCCGTAGTTCCGGTAGTGCCGGCAGGTCCGCTAGTTGTGGCAGCTCAGGATTTTTTCACCGGCCTTTGCAATTCGTGCTTCAGCACGTTGACCAGATCGCCGAGGTCGTAGGGCTTGGCGAGAACGCGCACGCCGGGGATGCCGACCGTATGTTCCGTGTAGCCGGTGGCCAGCACGATGTGGGTGCCGCCGAAGCGCTCGGTGATGGCCCTGGCCAGCGCGATGCCATTGGTTGCGCCTGGCATCACGATGTCGGACAGGATGAGGTCGAAGCTTGAGCCTGAGTCCAGTATGCGCAGCGCCTCGTCGCCATCCCTGGCAACGGTAACGTCCAGTCCGGCCAGTTCCAGTGCGGGCCTGACGGTGTCCCTGATCAGGGTATCATCTTCCACCAGCAGCAAGGTGGCGGCGGGCATGCTCGGGCTGCTTTCTTTCCGGGCCGGCTTTGCCGCCGGCATGCTGCCGGCCGTGCGCGGCAGATAGATGTCCACCCTGGTTCCTTCGTCGGGCTTACTGCTCAGCGTTAGCGTGCCGCCGCTTTGCCGGGCGAATCCATATGCTTGCGGCAGCCCCATGCCAGAACCCTTGCCCATTATTTTGGTCGTAAAAAATGGATCCAGGGCCTTGCTGGACACTTCATCGCTCATGCCGGCGCCGGAATCGCCCAGGGTCAGGCATACATAGTCGCCGGCCTCCAGCGGATCTGCAGCCTGCGCCAGGGTTTCGTTGCGCACTGACAGCTGGATGCTTCCGCCTTGCGGCATCGCATCGCGGGAGTTCATCACCAGGTTCAGCAAGGCCAGCTCAAATTGCAGCGGGTCCAGGCTGACCGGCCATATGCCGGGAGCCAGGTCCAGCTTGAGTTCTATGTTGCTGGGGAGTGCGCCGTTCAGCAATGGCATCGCGCTATGGACCTGGTGCGCGATATCGACAGTTTCCAGCCTGGCTTCCTGGGTGCGGCCAAAGGCCATCAGTTGCGATGCCAATTGGGTGCCTTGCTTGACGGCGCGCTGGCAGGTCGCAATCAGGGTCTTGACCTTTTCTTCCTTGCTGGTCAGCGCCGCGACCTGCAGGCCCGTCGTCAGTGTCTGCAAGACGTTGTTGAAGTCGTGCGCGATGCCGCCGGTAAGCCGGCCCAGGGATTCCAGTTTTTGCCCTTGCAGCAGCGCGCGCTGCGCGTTCTTGGCATCGGCTACTGCATCGTCTACACGGCGCTCCAGCTCCTGTTTGGCGCTGCGCAGTTCAGCAGAGGTTTTTTGCATCGCTGCGTGGACTGCATCCATTTCTTCTATGTCGAAAGAGTGCGGTGCAATGTCGTCGCCGCGGCCCAGGCTTTCTGCAGCCCGGCGCAATACCTGGGTTGATTTGCTGGTGCCCGACGCCACCCAGAGCGCAGCCCAGATCGCGCATCCGAATAAAAACAGAGACAACAGTGCCAGCATCATCGTGGCGTCTATTCCAGCCTGTCGCATGTCTTTTTGAGGAACGCTGACGACAAAGGTCCAGTCGGAACTGGGCGCCTTGCTGAAGAAGGCGGAAATGGCTTCGCCGCTCAAGGCTGTGCCGTCATTGAATCCCTCGCTGTTTTGCATGATATTTGACATGATGGGGCCGTTGCCGCGCTGGCCTACAAAATTTTCCGACTGCTTGCTGCGGGCGACCACGACCCCGGTGCGGTCGACGATCGTGCCTATCCAGTTTGACGGCAGGCGCAGCTCATCAAAGACGGATTGCAGTATGTGCACGGACATTCCCATGTCCAGGTAGTAGATGGCTTTGCCGCCGCGCGCGACCGGCACCTGTATCGAAAAGCTGTTGATTTTGCTGATCGGGGAAAAATACAGATTGGAGACGATGGTCGCGTCGGGGCCGTAGCGTTCGCGCAATTCCTGGACGGCAGGGACTGCCGGCGGCAGCCTGGCGTCAAAGGGCAGGCGGGTATTGAAGAGCACTGCGCCGGACTTGTCGCGCAATACTATGGCGGAGTCGGTCGTGCCGGAGATTCTTTGCGCCTGCCGGTAGAACTCGCTCAGGTTGCCGTCATCCAGGCTCTGCGAAGCGCCCAGGGTGTGTAGTATCGCCTCCCGTCTGGCGATTTCCTTGTCGACCACCAGCGCCAGTGCGCGCACCACTTCACGCATATTTTGCTTGTTGGCTTGCTGCGCCTCAAGGTAGACATAGGCAATACCGGCGGCGGCCGTGATAATTGCCGGAATCAGCACCGCCAGGACCAGTATCAACAGCCGGGAGCGAATACGCATTTATTCATTTCACGGTTAGAGTAACGAAGAATTAGTGCCCTGTTCCGCCTATTCGCAGCATAAAAGATGGCGAGAATCGAACCGAATACTGCGTCAAAAATACTGGCAAGGAACCATCCTTGCTGCGTTTTTTGTCTTGTCTCGATCCGATTTCGCCACTTTTATTTTGCTGCGAATAGGCGGAACAGGGCACTAGTCTAACAAATTCCACGGACAGCATGGGGGCGATAAAAACCTGTTGTTCCAGAGCAGGCGAAGCAATTGGCTTAGCTGCTAAAATAAGCGCGGTGCAATACCGGTACAGCCAGTTGAAGAGAGCAAACCATGGTAAGCAAGAAACATAAAATCCACGGCATTATCCATACGGCCGCAGCGGCCTGCGCCGGCGTCGGCGGCGGGCTGGCTCAAGTGCCAGGATCGGATGCCGCAGTGATCGTGCCCTTGCAGACGGCGATGATTTCCGCCATTGCCGCCGATCACGGCGTGACCTTGACCAAGGCCGCGGCGGCGGATATTTTGCTGACCTTTGCCGCCACTACGGGCGGGCGCTGGGTCAGCCAGTTGCTGGTTGGCTGGGTGCCGGGAATCGGGAATGCGATCAATGCCTCCACCGCCGCAGCGGTGACAGAGGCGGTGGGCTGGGCGGCCAACACCTATTTCTCCAAGAATGGTACCGATGTTTCCGTGCCCTGAAGCTGGTGAACTATTACGGTCCACTAAGTCTATTCCATGCTGATCGTCTTCGCCGCCACCAGCCTGGCGCGGCCGGCGCCTATGCCGAATAGCGCGGAGCCTATGCCCAGCAGGATGAACAATAACGCCGTCGCGTGATGGCTTCCGGTCCAGTCATGCAGCAGGCCCACCATCAGCGGGCCGGTGGCTGCCAGCGTATAGCCTACCGCCTGCGACATGCTGGACAGGTGGGCGGCTACATGGGCGTCCGGCGAACGTAGCACGATGACCGTCATCGCGGCGGCAAACAGCCCACCCTGGCCCACACCCTGCAGGCCGGCCCACAACCATACCCAGCCGCCATCTATCGGACCTACGGTCATCGCCACCAGCGCGGTCACCGCAATTACAGCAAGTACGGCATTGACCAGTTTCTGGTCTTTGCAGCGGAAGGCAAGCGGCGGCACCAGCAGGCAAGTCGCCACCTGGAACATCACCGATACGGAGACTGCCAGCCCGGCTGTGACGCCGTCCATGCCCCTGGAGCGCAGGATGGGCGCCAGCCAGCCGTACACGCAGTAGGCCAGCGCCGATTGCAGGCCCATGAAGAGCGTCACCTGCCAGGCCAGCTTGTCGCGCCACAGGCCCTGCACGGTGAAGCCGCTATGCTGTGCATGGTTTTTAACGGACAGCGCCTGCGGCGCCCACAGCAGTGCGACCACGACTGCAGGCAGCGACCAGACGGCCAGTGCCATGGGCCAGGAGTTGTCCAGCATTTTTTCTATCGGTATCGTCAGGCCGGCGGCGCTGGCGGCACCGGCGCACAGCGACATCGTATACATGCCCATCATCAGCGCCACCTTGCCGGGAAAATCGCGTTTGACCAGCCCCGGTAGCAGCACATTGCCGAGCGCGATGCCGGCGCCGGCCATGCCGGTGGCGATGAACAGCGCAGGTATGCTGCTCAGCCCGCGCAGCGCGGTGCCGATTGCCAGCAGGATCAACATGCCCAGCAAACTGCGCTCGGCGCCGAAGCGCCGTGCCAGTATCGGCGCCAGCGGCGCAAACAGGCCGAGGCACAGCACCGGCAGCGTGGTCAGCAGGCTGGCGGAAGCCGAAGACAGGCCGGTGGCCGACATGATTTCCGGCAGCAATACCGACATGCTGGAAAATACCGGCCGCAAATTGAAGGCAATCAATACCAGGCTGGTCCCCAGCAAGACCTGGCCGCCGCGGCTGCCCGGCATGGGCGGCGCCAGCGGCGGCACGCTGTCGATTTCAGCATCGATCGCCTGGGCGTCGAGGGTGCTGATCCTGTCGCTCCTGGCGAGTGGGGAAGATGGGTTTGTCATGTCATAGACCTTGTTTTGGAGTGGGTCCGGATGGTGCGGGTGACGTGGATGATGCCAGTTGGCGATCAAGTGCGTCCAGCATCGGCGCCATGAACGCGTGCATGGCGGCGGCGGCGTGATCGGGATCGCCGCTTGCGATCGCATCGACGATGCGCTGGTGGGCTGCCTGGTCAGGCTCGGGCAGGTCGCTTGCCAAGGTAGAGGCGATGGTTTCCATGACCGATGCCGAGAAAAATTGATAGATCTCCGCTAGCGCGACATTCTTCGAGGCGGCAATCAGCCCCTGATGGAAATCCAGGTCGCGCGCAATGAAGGCGGCTCTTGCGGCGGCGTCGTGCTCGTCAAATCCGCCCCTGGCGTCCACCAGGGTTTGCAGCCGCGCCAGGTCTTGCCGGTCGTGCCTGACGGCTGCCAGCCGCGCGGCCTGTACTTCCAGCGCGCAGCGCACCTCAAACTGGTCGCGTATGCCGGCCCGCTTCATCCGCAACATGCTGGCCGATGCATCGACGACGGCGCGCACATAAGTGCCCGAGCCCTGGCGCACTTCCAGCATGCCTTGCGTGACCAGCATCTTTACCGCTTCGCGCACCGTGCCGCGGCTGACCTGCAGCAGTTCGGCCAGTTTGGGTTCTATCGGTATGCGCTGCCCCAGGGCCCAGTTGCCGCTGGTGATTTCGGCGCTGATCGAGGCGGCAGCCGCGTCTGCCAATGAAGGGCGTAGTGCATTTTTTATCATGAAACCATCATTCATCAAATCATCCGATGATTTTATGGCTGGCGCCGCTTACTGTCAAGCCGGACGCCAGGGACGGCGGGTTTCGACTAGCCGCGGTATTTTGTCGTGTTTTGATTGCATGCAGGGAGATATCTCCTTGATAATGGAACGCAACACCCCTGGAAAACCGTCCATGCCACTCACTATTCCAAGCCGCATACAGACTGCCCGCCTGACGATACGTCCGATACAGGAATCCGACCTGGAGGCCGTCTTCGCCTGCTACAACCATCATGAGGTGACGCGCTATTGCCCGCCAACCCGCTGGGATTCGATGGAAACCGCGCGCAATTGGTTTGCTCGTATACAGCAGCGCGTGGCGGATGGCGGTGCAATGCAATTCGTGATCGAGCTGACAGCGCAGCGTACGGTAATAGGAAGCTGCGTGCTGTTCAAGATTGACGAGTCCAGCCTGCGGGCCGAACTGGGCTATGCATTGGGCAGGAATTACTGGGGGGCGGGCTATATGCATGAAGCGCTGGCGGCGCTGATAGAGCATGCATTCAGCCAGATGGCCCTGCACAGGCTGGAGGCCGAGATCGACCCGAGGAACGAAGCGTCTGCGAATAGTCTGCTGCGGCTGGGTTTTGTGCTGGAGGGCACGCTCAGGGAGCGCTGGATAGATGACGATGAAATTTCGGATGCCGGCCTATACGGCCTGCTGGCGCGCGACTGGTTTGCGCGCCAGCAGGCGATTCGGTAGAACGCAATTTACACGTTGCCCTTGCCTGCCATATTTTGTTTGGCGACAAAACGCGACAGGGTATCCGGCACCAGGCGTTCAAAGAAGCCGGCGATAAACGACCAGACGATCAGTTTTGCATAGGCCACGATGGAGTTTGGGGTGGCGTAGGTGAAAAATTCCGAGAAATAGCGCGAACCCGGTTTTTGGCTGGACAGGTGGGAGAAGTCGGGAAACAGATCGCCTTTTACCAGGCCGGCAACAAAGACCACATAGAAAATGGCGGCGAACAGCGCTCCGCTGAAAGGCGAGATCAGCACGCTGAAATTACCCCATTGCAGCACCGTGATATTGTGCACCGGATCGCCTTCGTCGGACGCGCTTTGATAGCGCTGTTGCACGCTGAGCAGTCCACCCAACAGTCCGGTGAATAAGACCACACCCAATGTAGTCATGTAAATGGGCCAGTTGGTAAATGACACCAGCAGCACGTAGATAAGTA
Organism: Betaproteobacteria bacterium; assembly: GCA_013287275.1. GTDB lineage: Bacteria > Pseudomonadota > Gammaproteobacteria > Burkholderiales > Burkholderiaceae_D > Undibacterium. The sequence goes on along the minus strand of JABDED010000019.1, from coordinate 314 downwards.
GCACGCCCACACCCAGGGCGGTCATGGTCGCAATGCTGCGCGATACATGCTCCCTTTGCTGGTCCCAGGCGGGCCGGATGGCATAACGCAGATGGATCTGGGTCAGCAGGAATTCCACGTCGGCCCGTAGCGCTGCCTCGGTGCCGCTGTTCATCGCCGGGAGCTTGGCGTCGCTTTCTTTAGGCGGGACAGTATTGCCGTCGGCGGCGTCGCCGGTGTTATTGACGGCAATTGTCAATGCAGGCTTGTCGCCGGGTACCCAGGGCGGCGACTGGTCGCTCTGCCGCTTGTTGTCGGTGATTTGCGCCAGGTAG
>JABDED010000018.1 GCA_013287275.1 Betaproteobacteria bacterium | reverse complement strand
GCCAGCTGGCGTGGACGTAGAAATCAAATTGCAATAATAGAAATTTCCAAGAGCCGGCGGCGTGGCCCGATATGGTGTTGCGGCTAAGGCTCTTAAAATTTCAAATTATTGGAAAATGTCACATACCACAATTTTTGGCATTTTCAAACAAATAGTCTTGTAAAACTTTTTTTCGCAAGCTATAATCGAAGGCTTAGGTGTGGGCTCGCATTTTGCGAGCCTATGCGTTTAAGTTTTTTAAACAGTCAGCCCCACCCAATCGTAGGTGGGAATGGAGAAAACAATGAGCTTGGGCCTTGTTGGTCGCAAGGTTGGTATGATGCGTATCTTTACTGATGACGGGGATTCGATTCCAGTTACAGTTTTGGATGTATCCAACAACCGCGTGACACAAATCAAAACTCCTGAAACAGATGGTTATTCCGCTGTTCAGGTAACTTTCGGTCAGCGCCGTGCGTCGCGTGTTACTAAAGCCGCCGCCGGTCACCTTGCAAAAGCAGGTGTTGAAGCTGGTACTGTCCTTAAAGAATTCCGCGTTGAAACTGCAAAAGCCTCAGAAATGAAGGCAGGCGATGTTGTGCCTGTTGGATTGTTCGAAGCTGGTCAGAAAGTGGACGTGCAAGGTGTCACGATTGGTAAAGGCTATGCCGGTACCATCAAGCGCCATCACTTCTCTTCTGGTCGTGCAACTCACGGTAACTCACGTTCGCATAACGTACCTGGTTCTATCGGTATGGCGCAGGATCCAGGTCGTGTATTCCCTGGTAAGCGCATGACCGGTCACCTGGGTGACGCTACTCGCACTGTGCAAAACCTGGAAATCGCTCGCGTTGACGCTGAGCGCCAGTTGTTGCTGGTGAAGGGTGCCGTGCCGGGCGCGAAAAATGGTCAGGTGATTGTTTCGCCTGCTGTTAAAGTTAAAGCCAAGAAGGGAGCTTAATATATGGAACTGAAGCTCCTAAATGCACAGGGCCAAGCCGCGTCTAACGTTGCTGCACCTGACACTATCTTCGGCCGTGATTACAACGAAGCCTTGATTCATCAAGTCGTCGTTGCATTCCAGGCGAATGCCCGTAGCGGTAATCGCAAGCAAAAAGATCGTGAAGAAGTCCACCACACAACCAAGAAGCCTTGGCGTCAAAAGGGTACTGGCCGCGCACGCGCCGGTATGTCCTCTTCTCCACTGTGGCGCGGGGGTGGTCGTATATTCCCGAACTCGCCAGATGAAAACTTCTCGCACAAAGTCAACAAGAAGATGTATCGCGCAGGTATCTGCTCGATCCTGTCCCAGTTGGCTCGCGAAGGTCGTCTGAATGTGGTTGATAGCCTGGAAGTTGAAGCTCCTAAGACAAAACTGTTGTCTGAGAAGCTGAAGGCCATGGGTTGTCTGGATTCCGTTCTGGTTATCACTGAAGAATTCAATGAAAACCTGATGTTGGCAGCTCGTAATCTGGCGAATGTGCTGATTGTTGAGCCGCGTTATGCTGATCCAGTTTCTTTGGTTTTCTACAAGAAAGTGTTGATCACTAAACCAGCATTGGCAAAGATTGAGGAGATGCTGGCATGAACGCAATAGTTAAGCATAGCGAAGAGCGCCTGATGAAGGTTCTGCTGGCTCCAGTTATTTCGGAAAAAGCAACTATGGTTGCTGAGAAAAACGAGCAAGTAGTTTTCCTGGTGATGCCAGATGCGACCAAGCCTGAAATCAAAGCGGCAGTTGAACTGCTGTTCAAGGTTCAGGTTGAGTCCGTCCAAGTGGCTAACCGTCTGGGCAAACAAAAACGTACCGGTAAATTTAATGGCCGCCGCAATCATACAAAACGCGCTTTTGTATGCTTGAAGCCAGGTCAGGAAATTAACTTCACCGAGGGGGCATAAGCATGGCACTCGTTAAAATGAAGCCAACCTCGCCAGGTCGTCGTGGTATGGTAAAAGTAGTGACAGAAGGCCTGCACAAAGGTCGTCCGTTTGCTGCATTGTTGGAAAAGAAATCGAAAACTGCCGGCCGTAATAACAACGGTCATATCACTACCCGTCATATCGGTGGTGGTCACAAGCAGCATTATCGCCTCGTTGATTTCCGTCGTAACAAAGACGGCATCCCGGCAAAAGTAGAGCGTATTGAATACGATCCTAACCGTACAGCGCACATCGCTTTGTTGTGCTATGCGGATGGTGAGCGTCAATACATCATCGCTCCAAAAGGCCTGTCTGCTGGCGACCAGGTAATGAATGGTTCGCAAGCGCCGATCAAAGCCGGTAACTGTTTGCCAATTCGCAATATCCCAGTCGGTACAACCATGCACTGCGTGGAAATGTTGCCAGGCAAGGGTGCGCAAATTGCACGTACAGCCGGCGCCGGCGTGGTTCTGATGGCGCGTGACGGTACTTATGCCCAGGTGCGTTTGCGCTCCGGCGAAGTTCGTCGCATCCATATTGAATGCCGCGCAACGATTGGCGAAGTAGGTAATGGTGAACATAACCTGCGTAAGATTGGTAAAGCTGGTGCGATGCGTTGGCGTGGTGTTCGTCCTACCGTTCGCGGTGTGGTCATGAACCCGGTCGATCACCCGCACGGTGGTGGTGAAGGTAAAACTGCAGCCGGCCGTCATCCAGTATCGCCATGGGGTCAACAGACCAAGGGTAAGAAGACACGTCGCAACAAGCGTACGACTTCGATGATCGTCTCACGCCGTGGTAAGAAATAAGGGATAACTCATGACACGTTCATTGAAAAAAGGGCCGTTCTGCGACGCCCACCTGGTGAAAAAAGTCGAGGCTGCGCAAGCAATCAAAGACAAAAAGCCAATCAAGACATGGTCACGTCGTTCGACAATTATGCCGGACTTCATAGGCTTGACGATCGCTGTACATAACGGCAAGCAACACGTGCCTGTTTATGTATCCGAAAACATGGTTGGTCACAAACTTGGCGAATTCGCGCTGACTCGTACGTTCAAGGGTCACGCCGCCGATAAAAAGGCTAAGAAATAGGTGCGATGATGGAAACTAAAGCAATTCTGCGCGGTGTGCGTCTGTCTGAGCAAAAGGGTCGTCTGGTGGCTGACCTGATTCGCGGTAAAAAAGTAGATCAAGCATTGAACATCTTGGCCTTCAGCCCGAAGAAAGGTGCAACGATCATCAAGAAAGTTCTGGAGTCTGCCATTGCAAACGCCGAACACAATGATGGCGCCGACATCGACGAGTTGAAAGTAAAGACTATCTATGTTGAAAAAGGTGCGATCTTGAAGCGCTTCACAGCGCGCGCTAAAGGTCGTGGTGATCGTATCTCTAAACAATCCTGTCACATCTACGTGACTGTAGGTAACTAAGGAGTCACGATGGGACAGAAGATACATCCAACCGGTTTCCGCCTTGCGGTAACGCGTAACTGGTCCTCCCGTTGGTATGCAGGCAATGGTAACTTTGCCTCCATGCTCGGTGAAGATCTGAAGGTACGTGAATACCTGAAGAAGAAACTGAAAAACGCATCAGTAGGTCGTATCACTATTGAGCGTCCGGCAAAAAATGCCCGCATTACCATTTACAGCTCCCGTCCAGGCGTTGTGATCGGTAAAAAAGGCGAAGACATCGAAATCCTGAAGACAGATCTCGCGAAATTGATGGGCGTACCTGTACACGTCAATATCGAAGAAATCCGCAAGCCAGAAATCGACGCGCAGCTGATCGCTGATTCTATCGCTCAGCAGCTCGAAAAACGTATCATGTTCCGTCGCGCGATGAAACGCGCGATGCAAAATGCGATGCGTCTGGGTGCCAAGGGTATCAAGATCATGTCCGGCGGCCGTTTGAACGGTATCGAGATCGCACGTAAAGAATGGTATCGCGAAGGCCGCGTGCCTCTGCATACTCTGCGTGCAGATATCGACTACGGTTTCGGCGAAGCGTCGACAACTTACGGCATTATTGGCGTTAAGGTTTGGGTTTACAAAGGTGATCGCCTGGCAAATGGCGATGCTCCAGTAATCGAATCCACTCCTGAAGACGACAAAAAACGTCGTGGTCCACGTCGTGACGATGGTAAGCCAAATAGCCGTCCTCGCGCCAAGCGCCCAGAAGGACAAACTACACCCGGTACAGCAGCAGCTCCGGCAGCTAAGCGTGTTCGCACCAAGGCTGATGGCGCAGTAGCAGCACCGGCTGAGAAAGCAGGAGAATAATCATGCTGCAACCAGCACGCAGAAAGTATCGTAAAGAGCAAAAAGGCCGCAACAAGGGTATCTCGCATACCCGCGGCACTGCTGTTTCTTTTGGTGAGTTTGGTCTGAAGGCGGTTGGCCGCGGTCGTATTACTGCGCGTCAAATCGAAGCTGCACGTCGTGCAATGACTCGTCACATCAAACGTGGCGGCCGTATCTGGATTCGTATTTTCCCGGATAAGCCAATTTCACAAAAACCTGCCGAAGTCCGTATGGGTAACGGTAAGGGTAATCCTGAGTACTATGTTGCCGAGATTCAACCAGGCAAGATGTTGTACGAAATGGATGGGGTTGATGAGACGCTGGCACGCGAAGCGTTCCGCTTGGCTGCAGCTAAATTGCCGTTACTGACAACGTTCGTCGTCCGTCAAGTCGGCCAATAATAGGAGTTGAAAATGAAAGTATCTGAACTCCAGGGCAAGGACCAAGCGGCTTTGACCAAAGAGCTGAATGAACTGCTGAAGGCCCAGTTTAGCCTGCGCATGCAAATCGCTACGCAACAACTGAGCAATACTTCGCAGCTCAAGAAAGTTCGCCGTGATATCGCTCGCGTAAAAACTGTCATGAATCAGAAGGATGCCAAATAATGAACGATCAAGTTAAAGTGGCATTGAAGCGCACATTGATTGGCAAGGTTGTTTCCGACAAGATGAACAAGACCGTAACAGTGGTCGTTGAGCGTCACGTCAAGCATCCTTTGTATGGCAAGATCATCGTTCGTACTAACAAGTACCACGCACACGATGAAGCGAACCAGGCAAAGGCCGGCGACACCGTTGAAATTCAAGAAGGTCGTCCTATCTCCAAGACTAAAGCTTGGACAGTGACACGTGTGGTTCAAGTTGCACAAGTTCTATAAATCTATTGCACAAATCGTTTTTTGATGTAATAATAGTTGGCTGTCATTTGCAAAGTATGCGAATGACAGCCTAAATGCCTTTCGTAACACGTTCTGTCGTTGCGGGAGTGGTTAAAAATTCGTCCACCTAATCAGTTGGCTCGTGCATTGTTAGTTGTTTAAATTCTGACAAATAGTGGGTTAGCTGGCGGGACCAAGACTGACTACAAATTTGCATTGTGCGGATTATGTGGATTAAGTTGGGAAAGAGAACATTATGATTCAAACAGAAAGCCGGCTGGAAGTGGCTGACAATACTGGTGCGCGCGAAGTTCTGTGCATCAAGGTGTTGGGCGGCTCCAAGCGTCGTTATGCAGGTATCGGTGACGTAATCAAAGTTACTGTGAAATCTGCTGCTCCTCGCGGTCGTGTAAAAAAAGGTGAGATTTACAACGCTGTTGTAGTCCGTACTGCCAAAGGTGTTCGTCGTCAAGACGGTTCCCTGGTCAAGTTCGACGGCAACGCCGCGGTATTGTTAAATGCAAAGCTTGAGCCAATCGGAACTCGTATTTTCGGGCCAGTAACACGCGAACTGCGTACTGAGCGCTTCATGAAAATCGTTTCGTTAGCTCCAGAAGTGCTGTAAGGGGTCGTGATGAGCAAAATTCTGAAAAACGACGAAGTCATCGTCCTGACGGGTAAAGACAAAGGTAAACGTGGTCAAGTGCTGCAAAGCATTGATGGCGAATACGTTGTTGTTGCGGGTGTTAACGTTGCTAAAAAAGCGACCAAGCCTAACCCAATGACTGGCGCAGTTGGTGGCATCGTGGATAAAGTGATGCCGATTCATGTTTCAAATGTTGCGTTGTTTAACGCTGCATCTGGCAAAGCAGACCGTGTAGGCTACAAGGTAGTGGATGGCAAGAAAGTCCGTATCTTCAAGTCGACCGGCGAAGTTGTGAAGGCATAATCATGGCCCGTCTACAAGCATTCTATAAAGATAAAGTTGTTGGCGATTTGACAGAGAAGTTCTCTTACAAATCATCAATGGAAGTGCCTCGCATTACCAAGATCACCCTGAACATGGGTTTGTCGGAAGCTATCGCCGACAAGAAGATCATTGAGCACGCTGTTGGTGACTTGACCAAGATTGCCGGTCAAAAGCCTGTTGTAACCAAAGCGCGTAAAGCGATTGCTGGTTTCAAAATTCGTGAAGGTTACCCAATTGGTTGTATGGTAACTTTGCGTGGCGCTCAGATGTATGAATTCCTGGATCGTTTCATTACTGTGGCCCTGCCGCGTGTACGTGACTTCCGTGGTGTGTCTGGTCGTGCGTTCGATGGTCGTGGTAACTACAATATCGGCGTCAAGGAGCAGATCATTTTCCCTGAAATCGAGTACGACAAGATTGACGCGCTGCGTGGTATGAATATCAGTATCACGACGACAGCAAAGACCGACGAAGAAGCGAAAGCGCTCCTCGCCGCATTTAAATTCCCGTTCAGAAACTGAGGTCGCCATGGCAAAATTGGCACTGATTAATCGTGAGCAAAAGCGTGCAGATCTGGTGAAGAAATTCGCCGGCAAACGCGCCGAATTGAAGGCCATCATTGATGACCAATCAAAGACTGAAGAAGAGCGTTACACAGCTCGTCTGAAGTTGCAGGCATTGCCACGTAACTCCAATCCGACTCGTCAGCGCAATCGCTGTGCTTTGACAGGTCGCCCACGTGGAACATTCCGTAAATTCGGTTTGGGCCGTATTAAACTCCGTGAAGTCGCCATGCGTGGTGAAGTCCCGGGTATGACTAAAGCCAGCTGGTAATAGGAGAATATGCAATGAGTATGAGCGATCCTATCGCCGATATGCTGACCCGCATTCGCAACGCACAAGTTGTTCAAAAGACTGTCGTGGCGATGCCATCCTCCAAAGTCAAGATTGCTATCGCTAGCGTCCTGAAGGATGAAGGTTACATTGAAGATTTCGCAGTTTCTGAAGCTGCAGGCAAGTCCGAATTGAAAATCGGATTGAAATATTACGCAGGACGTCCTGTTATTGAGCGTTTGGAGCGTGTTTCACGCCCAGGTCTCCGTATTTACAAAGGTAAAGACGAGATTCCAAATGTGATGAACGGTTTGGGAGTGGCGATTGTTTCCACACCAAAAGGCGTTATGACTGACCGCAAAGCGCGCGCAACCGGTGTCGGTGGCGAAGTGATTTGCTACGTCGCCTAAGGAGTGCAAGATGTCTCGAGTAGGTAAAATGCCAATCGCTTTGCCAGCAGGTGCTGAAGTTAAGATCTCGGCAGAGCAGATTGTAGTAAAAGGTCCTTTGGGCTCGCTGACGCAAGGCCTGAACGGTCTGGTAGCGGTAGCTAACGACAACGGTACACTCAGTTTTTCTCCGGCTAATGACGGACGTGAAGCCAATGCAATGACCGGCACCCTGCGTGCCCTGGTCAACAACATGGTCAACGGCGTTACTAAAGGCTTTGAGAAAAAATTGACCCTGGTCGGCGTTGGTTACAAAGCGCAAGCACAAGGTGATAAATTGAATCTGTCCCTGGGTTTTTCACACCCAGTTGTTCACCAAATGCCGCAAGGCGTGACGTGTGCTACCGCAACGCCGACTGAAATCCTGATCAAAGGGATAGACAGGCAGCGCGTAGGTCAGGTGGCAGCTGAAGTTCGTGCATACCGCAGCCCAGAGCCTTATAAAGGCAAGGGTGTCCGCTACGCGGACGAAGTGGTTGTGATTAAAGAAACCAAGAAGAAGTAATAGGGGTTGACGATGGACAAGAAACAATCACGTCTGCGCCGCGCACGTCAAACCCGTGCCAAGATCGCAGAACTCAAAGTGACCCGCCTGGCCGTGCATCGTACCAACCAGCACATCTACGCGAACATCATTGGCGCAGATGCCAAAGTGTTGGCGTCGGCTTCTACCGTAGAGGCAGAAGTACGTGCAGAGTTGGCCGCAGCATCCGGCAACGGCGGCAACGCAGCAGCAGCAACTCTGGTTGGCAAGCGCGTTGCAGAGAAAGCATTGAAAGCAGGGGTTACCGAAGTTGCGTTTGACCGCTCCGGTTTCCGTTACCATGGCCGCATCAAGGCGTTGGCAGAAGCCGCGCGTGAAGCCGGCTTGAAGTTCTAAGGAAAATTCGTCATGGCAAAAATGCAAGCGAAAACGGCGGCTGACAAGCCGGATGATGGCATGCGCGAAAAAATGATCGCGATCAACCGTGTAACCAAAGTGGTTAAGGGTGGTCGTATCATGGGCTTCGCAGCACTGACAGTTGTAGGCGACGGCGACGGCCGTATCGGCATGGGCAAGGGAAAATCGAAAGAAGTTCCAGTTGCTGTGCAAAAAGCGATGGAAGAAGCACGTCGCAAGATGATCAAAGTGACTTTGAAGAACGGTACTCTGCAACACACCGTTACCGGCAAGCACGGCGCATCTTCTGTGATGATCTCTCCAGCGAAAGAAGGTACTGGCGTTATCGCCGGTGGCCCAATGCGCGCGATTTTTGAAGTAATGGGCATTGTGAACGTTGTGGCTAAGTCCAACGGTTCCACTAACCCTTACAACATGGTTCGTGCTACTTTGAACGGTTTGTCCAAGATGAGTACTCCTTCGGAAATCGCTGCTAAACGCGGCAAGACCGTTGAAGAAATTCTGGGCTAAGGTGAGCGAAATGACAAAGACAGTAAAAGTAACTTTGGTCAAAGGCTTGATCGGGACTCGTGAGTCCCATCGCGCAACTGTTCGCGGTTTGGGTCTGCGTCGTGTTAATTCGGTTTCCGAATTGCAAGACACTCCATCCGTACGCGGCATGATCAATAAAGTCTCGTATCTTGTGAAGGTTGTATCGTAAGCCGTAAGGTTTGCGATCGGAGCAAATTATGGAATTGAATACAATCCAGCCAGCAGATGGCGCAAAACACTACAAACGTCGTGTTGGTCGCGGCATTGGTTCTGGTTTAGGTAAGACAGCGGGTCGCGGCCACAAAGGTCAAAAATCCCGTTCAGGCGGCTTTCATAAAGTCGGCTTCGAGGGCGGTCAGATGCCTTTGCAACGCCGTTTGCCTAAACGTGGTTTTAAATCCTTGGCAACGCCTTATAAAGCAGAAGTTCGCTTGACCGACCTGGAAAATCTGCCAGTGTCCGAAATCGACGTCCTGGCTTTGAAACAGGCTGGTGTCATCGGCGAACTCGCACGTGTAGTACGTGTGATCCTGTCCGGCGCGATCACTAAAAAAGTAACTTTGAACGGCTTGATCGTCACTAAAGGCGCAAAGGCTGCAATCGAAGCTGTTGGCGGCACAGTCGCTTAATAGAGTGCTGACACCGGAGCAATAATTGGCAACATCTCCACAACAAGCTAAAAGTGCTGCAAGCGGATTCCCATGGGGAAGACTGTGGTTTTTGCTGGCAGCGCTGGTTGTCTACAGGATTGGTGCACACATACCTGTTCCAGGTATAGACCCGAACGCGCTGGCTGATTTGTTCAAGCAAAACCAGGGTGGTATCCTGGGTATGTTTAACATGTTTTCCGGTGGGGCTCTGTCTCGGTTCACAGTATTTGCCCTGGGTATCATGCCGTATATTTCGGCGTCGATCATCATGCAGTTGTTGTCGATAGTCTCGCCGCAGCTGGAAGCCTTGAAAAAAGAAGGCGAATCCGGCCGCAGGAAGATTACGCAATACACGCGTTATGGCACGTTGGTGTTGGCTCTTGTTCAGGCTTACTTCATTGCGTTCGGTCTGGAAGGACAGCCAGGCCTGGTGATCACACCAGGTATGGCGTTCCGCTTGACTACTGCGATTACGCTGGTCACCGGCACCATGTTTTTGATGTGGTTGGGTGAGCAGATTACGGAACGCGGCCTCGGTAATGGTATTTCCATCATTATCTTTGCCGGTATCGCAGCAGGTTTGCCGGGTGCATTGGGTGGTTTGTTCTCGCTGGTGAATACCGGTGCGATGAACGCAGTATCCGCGATTTTGATTTGTTTGATCGTTGCAGCAGTAACGTTCCTGGTGGTATTTATCGAGCGCGGTCAGCGCAAGATCTTGGTGAATTATGCCAAGCGCCAGGTGGGTAACAAGGTATATGGCGGCCAAAGCAGCCATTTGCCGCTGAAGTTGAATATGGCAGGTGTGATTCCTCCTATCTTCGCTTCGTCGATTATTTTGTTCCCGGCGACGATAGTCAGCTGGTTTACAAAAGGCGCCGAATCTTCCAATAGCGGTTTTGTCCGCTTCCTGAAAGACCTGGCGCAATCGATGGGACCTGGTGAGCCTATCCACGCTCTGCTGTATGCGATTGCAATTGTGTTTTTCTGCTTCTTTTACACCGCGCTGGTATTCAACAGCAAGGAAACAGCAGAGAACCTGAAGAAAAGCGGTGCGTTTGTTCCTGGAATTCGTCCTGGTGACCAGACAGCTCGTTATATCGACAAGATTTTGATGCGTTTGACACTGGCCGGTGCGGTGTACATCACACTGGTGTGCCTGTTGCCAGAGTTCATGCAAGCGCGTTGGAAGGTACCGTTCTATTTTGGTGGTACGTCTCTGTTGATTATCGTAGTTGTCACCATGGATTTCATGGCACAAGTACAAAACTATGTGATGTCACAGCAATACGAATCGCTTCTTCGTAAAGCAAATTTCAAGGGCGGAATTCCTTCTAGGTAACGCCCAGAGGAACAGCAGATCGAATGGCAAAAGACGACGTTATACAGATGCAGGGCGAGATTCTTGAGAATCTTCCGAATGCAACATTTCGAGTTAAGTTGGAAAACGGGCATGTTGTACTTGGCCATATTTCCGGGAAGATGCGAATGAACTATATTCGCATCCTTCCAGGTGATAAGGTGACAGTGGAATTGACGCCTTATGATTTGAGCCGGGCGCGAATAGTGTTCCGAACCAAGTAAATTAAAAGTGAATTAGAAGCAAAGGAAAGAGGGCAAAAATGAAAGTTCTCGCATCAGTTAAGCGGATTTGCCGCAATTGCAAGATCATCAAGCGCAAGGGTGTTGTTCGTGTTATTTGCACAGAACCACGCCATAAGCAGCGCCAAGGTTAATTTAACGTTATTGATCGAGGAATAACGAATGGCACGTATAGCAGGGGTTAATATCCCAAATCATCAGCATACCGTAATCGGCTTAACAGCCATCTATGGTATTGGCCGCCCACGCGCAGAACATATCTGCGAGGCAACCGGTGTTTTGACCAGTAAAAAGGTCAAAGATCTGGACGACAACGAATTAGAGAAGCTTCGCGATGAGATTGCAAAATTCATCGTTGAAGGCGATCTGCGTCGTGAAATCTCGATGAACATCAAGCGATTGATGGACTTAGGTTGCTACCGCGGCCTGCGTCATCGTAAGGGCTTGCCTTGCCGTGGTCAGCGTACACGTACGAATGCTCGTACACGTAAGGGCCCACGTAAAGCAGCGCAGTCTCTGAAGAAATAATCCTAGTAAGCAGTTTAACTAGCCTACGGATTCAAGGAAACAATCATGGCAAAAGCACAAAATAACGCGGCCGCAGCACGCGCTCGTAAAAAAGTTAAAAAGAATGTCGCTGAAGGTATCGCACACGTTCACGCTTCTTTTAACAACACCATCATCACGATCACTGATCGTCAAGGCAATGCGTTGTCTTGGGCAACTGCCGGTGGCGCTGGCTTTAAAGGTTCGCGTAAATCGACACCGTTTGCAGCTCAGGTTGCAGCAGAAGCAGCTGGTAAAGTTGCGGTTGAATGCGGCGTCAAGAATCTGGAAGTTCGCATCAAAGGACCAGGCCCAGGCCGTGAATCCTCTGTACGCGCACTGAACAACCTGGGCATCAAGATTTCCTTGATCCAGGACGTTACTCCAGTTCCGCACAACGGCTGCCGCCCTCCAAAGCGTCGTCGTATCTAATAGTAGAGAACCTACTATCTTTCTGACGGTTTTACCGTTAGAATGCAACCCGCCAATAAATTTGGTGGGTTTTGTTCTTAAGACCACCGTCTGATAGCAGGTAGATCAGACTAGCGCAGCAGGGTGATGTCCCTGCTCTGCGTCATTTAATAAAAGGAAATTATCGTGGCACGTTATATCGGACCAAAAGCAAAATTATCCCGTCGCGAAGGCACGGACCTGTTTCTGAAAAGCGCACGCCGCTCTTTGGATTCAAAATGTAAGTTAGATGCAAAACCAGGTCAACACGGTCGCACTTCCGGTGCTCGTACCTCTGACTTCGGTAACCAATTGCGTGAAAAGCAAAAAGTTAAACGTATGTACGGCATTCTGGAGCGTCAATTCCGCCGTTACTTCGCAGAAGCTGATCGTCAAAAAGGCAATACTGGCGAAACTCTGCTGAAGCTGCTCGAATCCCGTCTGGACAACGTTGCTTACCGTATGGGCTTCGGTTCCACACGTGCTGAAGCGCGCCAATTGGTCAGCCACAAGGCATTCACCGTGAACGGTACTGTAGTCAACATCGCTTCCTACAATGTGAAGCCAGGTGACGTTATCGCTGTTCGTGAAAAAGCTAAAAAACAAGTTCGTATCGCTGAGTCGCTGGCTTTGGCCGCACAAGGCAGCGATATATCCTGGGTAGCTGTCGATTCGAAGAAAATGGAAGGTACTTTCAAGTCCATGCCAGATCGCAGCGACATCGCCCACGATGTCAATGAGTCCCTGATCGTTGAATTGTATTCACGTTAATATTCAAGTTTCACCGCCTGCCTATTATCCATAGGCAGGCTTTTTTCTTTGTGCCACCAGGTGATTTATGCATCGTCACGATGAATAAAGAGCCATTCAGCCTTATCGGTGTAACGAGCCGAGGGTATTGAAAAGGACTTACATGCAAAACAATCTGTTGAAGCCACGTATTATCGATGTGGAAATGCTGGGTGCCGGTCACGCTAAAGTCGTGATGGAGCCGTTTGAACGTGGCTATGGCCACACTCTGGGCAATGCTTTGCGCCGTGTATTGTTGTCTTCGATGGTAGGCTATGCGCCGACCGAAGTGACTATCGCCGGTGTTGTTCATGAATACTCTTCACTGGACGGCGTCCAGGAAGACGTTGTTGACATCCTGTTGAACTTGAAAGGCATCGTCTTCAAGCTGCACAACCGTGATGAAGTCACACTGACATTGAAAAAAGATGGCGAAGGCGCAGTATTGGCTTCCGACATTGATCTGCCGCATGACGTAGAACTGATCAATCCAGATCACGTCATCGCCAATCTGACAGCCGGCGGTAAGCTGGACATGCAGATCAAGGTAGAAAAAGGCCGTGGCTATGTGCCTGGTAACGTCCGTCGCCTGAGCGAAGACGCTAACAAGACTATCGGCCGCATCATCCTGGATGCATCGTTCTCCCCTGTGCGCCGCGTTTCCTACGCAGTGGAATCTGCCCGCGTGGAACAGCGTACCGATCTGGACAAGCTGGTCATCAATATTGAAACCAACGGCGTGATCACGCCTGAAGAAGCGATTCGTCAATCTGCACGCGTGCTGGTAGACCAGTTGAATGTATTCGCTGCCCTGGAAGGCACAGAAGCAGCAGCGGAAGCACCATCCCGCGCGCCTATGGTCGATCCAGTGCTGCTGCGTCCAGTGGACGACCTGGAACTGACAGTACGTTCCGCAAACTGCCTGAAAGCCGAAAACATTTACTACATCGGCGATCTGATCCAGCGCAGCGAAAACGAACTGTTGAAGACACCAAACCTGGGCCGCAAGTCCTTGAACGAAATCAAGGAAGTTCTGGCATCCCGTGGCCTGTCTTTGGGCATGAAGCTGGAAAACTGGCCACCTGCCGGCCTGGAAAAATAATTTGTAGAGTGGGCAGCCTCCGGGTTGCCCATTAGTTCGTAGTACCTAGTATTACCGGCCCGCGCCACCGAGTTTTCGGCAGCGATAGAAGAGCTGGAATTTTTTTAAAATCTGAAAGGAAATACCATGCGTCACCGTCACGGCTTACGTAAGCTGAATCGTACTTCTTCCCATCGCCTGGCGATGCTGCGCAACATGACAGTATCCCTGCTGCGCCACGAAGCAATCAAAACAACCCTGCCAAAAGCAAAAGAACTGCGCCGCGTTATCGAGCCGATTCTGACTTTGGGTAAAACAGACACACTGGCAAACAAGCGTCTGGCGTTCAACCGTCTGCGCGATCGCGAAATGGTTGTCAAACTGTTCGCTGAACTGGGCCCACGTTACGCTAACCGCAATGGCGGCTACCTGCGTATCCTGAAAATGGGTTTCCGCGTTGGCGACAATGCTCCTATGGCTTATGTTGAACTGCTGGACCGTCCAGAAGTCACTGATGCTGCAGATGCACCGACAGCAGAATAATTTTGCTGCAATGCTGGCTTGATGCCAGTTAAGTAATAGTTGAAAGCCAGGCTCTGCCTGGCTTTTTTTTTTGCATTTTCACCATGGGCAAGAATTGCCCCATATTGTTACAATGGCTGATCGAGTCATGCAGGCGAGACACAGGCTGCAGTTGCCGAGGAGTGAAATGGATCAGGTTCTGCTGGTGATGTGCAATGTGCCCGACGCGGCTGTCGCGCGGTATATCGCCGAACAAATACTGCAAAAAAAATATGCCGCCTGCGTGAACGTTATGCCGGAAATGCTGTCTTTCTACAACTGGAATGGCCGGCAGGAAACATCAACAGAAATCGCCTTGCTGATCAAATCCACTCAGACTAGGTATGCGGAGCTGCAGGCTTTGATCCAGAGACTGCATCCGTATGAAGTGCCGGAAATAATCGCAATCCCGGTCGCAGATGGCTTACCCGCCTATCTGCAATGGGTCATCAAAGAAACAGGAAGTGAATGAATACTTGGGCATATGAATACCGGGCGAACCTCGGGGTACGCTTTATCCAACTCTACAAATCCCTGGTCTGGCTGCTGTCGCTAGGCCTGCTGGCCTTGCTGTGCAGCGTGCCGGCGCATGCCGATGATGAGTTCCTCGATCCCGAAGTAGCGTTCAAATTTTCCGCGAAGATGGTAGAGCCGGGCGTGGCCGAAGTTACCTATCACATCGCCGACGGCTATTACATGTACCGCGAGCGCCTGCAGTTCAAGGCTGACAATGCCACGCTGGGCGTACCCGAGCTGCCGAAGGGCAAGGTCAAGTTTGACGAAACTTTCCAGAAAGAGCTGGAGACCTATCGCAGCAGCCTGATATTCCGTATCCCGGTGCAAGCCGCCGGCGACTTCACGCTGCGTGTCACCAGTCAGGGCTGCGCCGACAAGGGCTTGTGCTATTCGCCGATGGAATCGGTGGCCAAGCTGACGGTGGCCGGCGGTGCCGGCGGCACCGCGCTCAGTAGCCCATCCAGCCCGGCTCCGGCCAATAGCATGACCGAAGTGCCGGCCGAAGCACCGGTCGTTGCGGGCGATGCGGAAAGCAATAGCGTCAGCGCGGCGCTGAAGAGCGGCAAGCTGACGGTTATCCTGCCCTTGTTTCTGGCTCTGGGCCTGGCCCTGTCGTTTACCCCTTGCGTATTGCCTATGGTGCCCATCCTGTCCTTCATCATCGTCGGTGAAGGCAGCTCGGTGCGGCGCAGCCGCGGTTTCATCCTGTCGCTGAGCTATGTGCTGGGTATGGCGCTGGTGTATACGGCGCTGGGCGTGGCAGCCGGCCTGATCGGCGAGGGCTTGTCGGCGACCCTGCAAAACCCCTGGGTGCTGGGCGCGTTTGCGCTATTGATGGTAGTGCTGTCGCTGTCTATGTTCGACGTCTATCAGTTGCAGGTGCCGGCAGCGTTGCAGACCAGGCTGACCGCCGCCTCGGAAGGCCAGCGCAAGGGTAAACTGTTCGGC
This sequence comes from Betaproteobacteria bacterium, assembly GCA_013287275.1. GTDB lineage: Bacteria > Pseudomonadota > Gammaproteobacteria > Burkholderiales > Burkholderiaceae_D > Undibacterium. The sequence goes on along the minus strand of JABDED010000018.1, from coordinate 27,258 downwards.
GTGTTCATCATGGGCGCGATCTCGGCGCTGATCGTCGGCCCTTGTGTCGCGGCTCCGCTGGCTACCTCTTTGTTGTATATCAGCCAGACCCGCGACGTGCTGGTGGGCGGCTCCGCACTGTTTGCAATGGCGATGGGCATGGGCGTTCCTCTGCTGCTGGTTGGCCTGTCGGCCGGCAGCCTGTTGCCTCGGGCCGGCATGTGGATGGAGAGCATCAAGCAATTCTTTGGCGTATTGATGCTGGCGATGGCCTTGTGGATGATTTCCCCTGTATTGCCGGTCTGGGCACAAATGGCCGGCTGGGCGCTAATCTTGTTGGGCTATGCCGGATATCTGTTGTTCGTCCGCAAGAATGCCGGCATTCCATCCAGGGTCTTTGCCTCGCTGTTGGCCATCTTGGGTTTACTGCAAGTAGTTGGTGTCAGCACCGGCGGCCGTGATGTCTTTTCGCCGGTAGCCCATCTGCTCGGCACGCAGCAGCAGGGCGTCAAATTCACCCGCATACGTTCGATAGCTGAACTGGACCAGGCCCTGGCGCAATCCAAGGGTAAAACCGCGGTGCTGGATTTTTATGCCGACTGGTGCGTGTCCTGCAAGGAAATGGAAAAACTGACTTTTACCGACCAGAAGATCAAACCCCGGCTGGATGACATGCTGTTGCTGCAAGTCGACGTTACCGCCAATAGTGCCGACGACAAGGCCCTGCTGAAGCGTTTCAACCTGTTCGGCCCGCCGGGCATCATCTTTTTCGACAAGCAAGGCCAGGAGATTCAGGGCGGCCGGGTTATCGGTTACCAAAATCCGGAGAAGTTCGCCGCTTCCCTCGGGAGAGTCGAGGGCGTGTGACGTTTATATGTGCCGGCAGTTATAAGCATTTAACAATTATATTGTTGAATATGCATTCTGCAGGCGGTATATTGAAAGTCTTAGTCTAAATATTGGAGAACAACATGACATTGCGTTTAGGTGATACCGCTCCCGATTTTGTACAAGACTCTTCCATCGGTAAAATCAAATTCCACGAATGGGCGGGAGATTCCTGGGTGGTCTTGTTCTCGCATCCGGCCGACTTCACGCCTGTGTGCACGACAGAACTGGGCCTGACCGCCAAGCTGAAGCCGGAATTCGACAAACGCAATGTCAAGGCGATTGCGCTGTCGGTTGACCCGGCGGAGACCCATCTGCAATGGATCAAGGATATCGAGGAAACGCAAAAGACCGTGGTTGGATTCCCTATCATTGCCGACGCCGACCGTTCGGTCTCCGGCCTGTACGACATGATCCATCCCAACCAGTCGGAAACCGCGACGGTGCGTTCGCTGTTCGTGATTGACCCGAAGAAAAAAGTGCGCCTGATCATCACCTATCCGATGAGCACGGGCCGCAATTTTGATGAAGTGCTGCGCGTGATCGACGCCTTGCAACTGACCGACAAGCATACCGTGGCGACCCCCGGCAACTGGCGCGACGGCGACGACGTGATCATTCCTTTGTCGGTGCAGGATCCGGACGTGATCAAGCAAAAATATCCTAAGGGCTTCACTGCAGCACGCCCCTATCTGCGCGTTACTCCGCAGCCTAACAAGTAAGTATCCATCAAAGAAAGCAGAAAGCGCCCGATGGGCGCTTTCTGCTTTTTGCGAGGCTTATTCCACCGGCTCCGGCATGATCATCTCTGCATAGTCATACAAGGCGCCCAGTATCGCTTCTTCCCGCTCGCCGGCAGTTTCTGACAGCACGTCAATCTGGCTAAAGTAGTCGTCCACCGTCAATGCGTTCGCATAGCCGTCATACAATCGGGCGGCGCGGTGCTCTTCCCATTGCTGTCTTTCTTCCGGCGACAGGCTATCCAGGAAATTGCGCGCGCGATAACGGAATAAGAGCTCGGTCAGTCTTGCATCCTGGAAGCCCGGCCTGGCCTTGGCCAGTTGCTCAACACTAAGCTGGCGCAATTCATTCAACTGGCGGCGATCGGCATTGCCGACGAAGCCGCCATACAAATCCTCATCCACGTCCATTGATTCGGCCGCAGGCCGGTCGAATACCTGTTGCCAGATCGCACCCATGTCCGGACCGGCCAGCGCCAGTTGCGCATGGTGCTGTATCTGCGCAAAGTCCAAGCCCCATTGCTGCGCTTTGGCGGCACTCAGGGTATTCATATTGCCTATCACTACCGGCGATTTATTCAGGTGTATGGTTTTCACCGGCAAGCGGCTGACGCCCTCCGGCAGCGCATCCGCCTTGCTGAACATGCGGGTCTGGATGCTGGCCGCATCCAGCGTAAACAATTCACTAGGATCCTGCGTCAAATCCCAGGCGATGACTTCATTCTTGTTTTGCGGATGCATGGCTAAAGGCCACATCGCGGTAATGCAGCCGCGCTCAACCGGTATCATGCCCGATACGTGTAGGAAGGGCTTGCGCGCCGGCAAGCCTATCTCCGCCGACACACGGTCTTTCTTGTGCAGGGCCAGGCAAAAGTCAAACAGCTTGGGCTGGTGCTGCCGTATCAGCCTGGCCAGCGCGATGGTCGCGCGCACGTCAGACAAGGCATCATGCGCGGCCTCATGCACGAGGCCGTTGGCTGCGCTCAGGTGTTCCAGCTTGAAGCTGGGGCGGCCGTCTTCATGCTTGGGCCAGTTGATGCCATCCGGCCGCAGCGCAAAGGTGGTGCGCACCATGTCCAGGATATCCCAGCGGCCGCACTGGTTTTGCCATTCGCGCGCATACGGATCGATCAGGTTGCGCCAGAACATGAAGCGTGTGATTTCGTCGTCGAAGCGTATCGTGTTGTAGCCTACACCTATGGTGCCGCTTTGCGAAAACGCCTGCTCTATCCTGGCCGCAAACTGGTATTCGGGGATGCCGCGTTGCAGGCAGGTTTGCGGCGTGATGCCGGTGATCAGGCAGGCTTCCGGGTTGGGCAGGAAGTCCGGCGCCGGTTGGCAATACAGCATGATGGGTTCGCCGATTTCATTGAGGTCCGCATCGGTGCGTATCGCCGCAAATTGCGAAGGACGGTCGCGGCGCGCTTGCGCGCCGAAGGTTTCATAGTCGTGCCAGAGAAAGGTGTGTTCGGACATGGAGAGGTTTCAGTGAAGAGGGGCGGGAGTATGGTCGAAGGACGGTGGCATGCCTATATCCTGTCTTCCAGGTAGCGCCTGCTGCGGAAATAGACCAGCAGGACAACCACGATGAACAGCATGATCCCCATCGTGATCCAGAAGCCGGACGCATGTTTCAGCAAGGGCATGACTTCAAAATTCATGCCGAAGATGCCGGTGATCAGCGTTAGCGGCATGAATAGCGCGGTGATCACGGTCAGCGTGCGCATGATTTCGCTGGTGCGGTGCGCCATCGCGGCAAAGTGGATTTGCACCGCCGACTCCAGCGAGGCTTCCAGTCTGCGCGCGTGGTTCAATACGCGGCTGATATGTTCTATCACATCATTGGTGCGCACCAGCAGCAAATCCTTGGCCTGGCTATTGCCGTCATGGGTATCGACGATATGGTCGCGCAATTCCTGCATCGCGTCGTGCTGTTCTTCGCACAGGCTGTCCAGCTTGCGCAACTCTATGCGCGAGTCCAGCAAGGTCAGCCAGTTGTTGAACGGCCGGCGCGGATCCAGCAGCGCATGCTGCCAGCGATCCAGCTGCTGCGTCAACGGCTGGCGCAATTCCAGGTACTGGTCCACCATTGCATTCAGCAAACGCAGCATCAGTTCTTCCGGTGAAGTCGGCAGGCGGCTGGAATGCGTGCTGCCGTCCGTTTTTACCTTGTACTCCAGCAAGCGGGTGCGTATGTTTTCTATGGTGCGGCTCTTGGTCGAGCGCACCGTGACCAGCGCCTTGTTCATCAGCAGAAAAGACACAGGCTGGGTCGCCAGCTTGTTCAGCGCCGCCGGCATCTTGCGTTTCAGTAGCTCTGCAGGGCTGTCGGCCGGTTTCGCTGCCGCTTCACCATTCAGCGCCAGCTTGCGGAACACCACCATTTCATAGTCCTGGGTCGAATCGAAGTACGAAGGATGGCTCAGGTTGGTGACGTCTTTCAAATGCAGGTCATAGATGTGGGTACCGGTAATGCGCGCGACTTTGGCGCGCCAGGCTTCCGGATCGGCGTTGACCTCGTCATGGCAGGTGTCCAGCCACAAAAAGCCATTGCCGCTGACTTCGGCGCAGACCGGTTGTTCAGCCGGATTCAGCGTCACCTGATTTTCGTTAATGTACAGGATGTCCATAGTGATCGCGATGTTTGAAAATGGGCCACAGTGCGCACAGAGAAGCGATGCAGATCACGACGATGACGGCTTGCGCCGTCGCAGACAATGGGACTGTGCCAAACCAGCTGCCGCTCAGCACGACGATCAGCAGGCTGGCCAGCAAGCGGACTGCCTCCAGCGGCAGATAGGGCCGGCGTTGCTCCATCAGGCCGCCGACTATCCACAGGCCGGCTACCAGCCAGATCGCATATGCCAGGCCCGAGCCGAAGGATGCGTCGTTATAGGCGGTAAGGAAGTGGGTAGTGACTTGCAGGATCAGCACAAACTGCACCAGGCAATACCACATGCGGGCGCCGTTCAGCGCAGGATCGTAGAGCGGACGGTTGATGTCGAAAGCCTTGGACGGGTAAGCGGCGGCGACATCTGCCGGACGCCAGCCCGGCGGCCGGAACCAGATCTGCACTTTATCTGCCCAGCGCCTGGCGCGCCAGGCATCCAGCGCCACCGCCTTGTATACCTCCAGGTTGGCCCACAGCGGATTCCAGCTGCGCAGCGGGCTGCGGGTGCCATACACGACAGGATGTTCATCCATTTCATCGATGAAGGTGCCGAACAGCCGGTCCCACAGGATCAGGATGCCGCCATAGTTCTTGTCCAGGTAGATGTCGTTGACCGCATGGTGTACGCGATGGTTGGACGGCGACACAAACACGCGGTCAAACCAGCCCAGCTTGCCGATCTGCTGCGTATGCACCCAGAACTGGTACAGCAAGTCTATCAGCGCGATGATGATGAAAATTTCTACCGGATAACCAAGCACGGCCAGCGGCAGGTAAAAAATCCAGCCGAACAGGGAGCCGGTGCTGGTTTGCCGCAGGGCAGTGCTCAAATTGTATTCCTCGCTCTGATGGTGCACCACATGCGCCGCCCACAGCAATGAGGTTTCGTGCCCCATGCGATGCAGCCAGTAATACAGGAAGTCATACAGCAACAGGCCGGATACCCAGACCCAGATATTGTCGGCAGGCAGCTTGAATACGGAAAAATGCGCAAACACCCACGCATAGACGCCGACCGCCAGCACTTTCAGGAATACGCCGACAATCTGGCTCATGATGCCCAGGCTCAGGCTGTTCAGCGTATCGTTCAGGCGATAGGTGTTGCGGCTACGCTTGATGCCGACGATCAGTTCTATCGCAATAAACAGGAAAAACACCGGGCTCGCAAAGGTGATGATTTTTTCTTGCATGATGTGTCGTTTGCCTGATGGGTAACAAGGGTTGACGGAGGAGCCTGTCAGGGCGCCGCTTGCCGGGCTTTAACCGAGTTGGCGATGCACCACAGCGCGGGGTAATAGCTGCCCAGGATGAACAGTGCGGAAAACGGCAAAGGCGCATGGAAGCGGTTATACGCAAGCAGCGTGTCGGACAACATGAACAACAGGCCGCCAGCCGCCGCCAGCCTGCTCGCCGGCGTCTGCAAATAGCGATAGCGGGTAATTGCCTGCGCGCTCATCGTCAACAGGCAGATGACGTAGGCGAGTACCGGCATGCGCAAGGCGCTGCTCAGGCCCGGCCATAAAATAAACAGGTTCGCTGCGCCCAGCAAGCCTACGGCCAGGAAAATCAGCGGCTTGCCGAATAGCCTGCTGTCGCCGGTGAAGGCGCGCAGGAAGCACAGGTGCGCGCACAGGAAGCTGCCCAGTCCGAACAGGAAGCCGCCGGCCATTACGCTGGCCGGCAACATCAGGAAGATATCGCCGGCCAGTGAAAACAGGATGCCCAGCATGACTGCCGCGCGATAGCGCCCGCTGATGGCAGGGCGGCTGCCCCAGGCGATGCCGAAGATCAGCAAGGTAGTCAGCGGTTTGAAGCAATAGTGCAGCCAGATCATCTTGTCTTGCGCGCCGGACCCGTACAAGGCCAGACCGGCGCAGACGGCTATCAACAGCGTTTGCGTGCGCAAACCCGATACTGCCGATGCCGACGAGGCTGGCGCTATTGCGTTCATGAACTATGCTTGAGCAGGCGGGCGACGTCGCGCGCAAAGTAAGTCAGGATGCCGTCGGCGCCGGCACGCTTGAAGGCCAGCATGGATTCCATCATCGTCTTGTTATGGTCCAGCCAGCCGTTTTGCGCGGCGGCCTTGATCATTGCGTATTCGCCGCTGACCTGATAGGCAAAGGTCGGCACCTTGAACTCATCCTTCACGCGGCGCACGATGTCCAGATAGGGCATGCCGGGTTTGACCATCACCATGTCCGCGCCTTCAGCTAGGTCCAGCGCCACTTCGCGCAGCGCTTCGTTGCTGTTGGCCGGGTCCATCTGGTAGCTGGCCTTGTCGCTCTTGCCCAGATTGGCTGCGGAACCCACCGCATCGCGGAAGGGACCATAAAATGCCGATGCATATTTGGCCGAATACGCCATGATGCGGGTGTGGGTGAAATTATTGCTTTCCAGTGCATGGCGGATCGCGCCTATGCGGCCGTCCATCATGTCGCTGGGGGCCACAATGTCGACCCCGGCTTCCGCTTGCACCAGCGCCTGCCTGACCAGCATTTCGGTAGTTTCATCGTTCAGTACATAACCGTCCGCATTCAGCAGGCCGTCCTGGCCGTGGCTGGTGTACGGATCCAGTGCAACGTCGGTCAGGATGCCCAGTTCCGGAAAGCGGCTTTTCAGTTCCCTGACGGCGCGCGGGATCAGGCCCTTGGGATTAGTGGCTTCTACCCCGTCCGGTGTTTTCAGCGCTGGATTGATGGCGGGGAAGAGCGCCAGCACGGGAATGCCCAGGGCTACGCAGTCTTCCGCTACTTGCAGCAATAAATCTACCGATACCCTTTCCACGCCAGGCATGGATGCCACTTTCTCCCGCTGGTTGATACCTTCGATGACGAACACCGGGTAAATCAGGTCGGATGGCGTAACCACGTTTTCACGCATCAGTGCGCGGGAGAATACGTCCTTGCGCATGCGGCGCATGCGTATGGCTGGGAACTGGGCAGGTTTTGTAGGCGACATGGCGATACTCTTGATAAGTACGGGTAAATGCACACTGCGTGCAAAAAATTTAATTCAGGGTAATGAAACTTTTTTACAGATGCAAGCTCTTAGAAGGAGGTTTCAGAAACCTACCGCTGTTCCTCCCTAAGCGGGCGCCGGGTGACCCTATTCAATCCGGCGTTATTGCCCTGGCCATTATTTGCGCCGGGGTTTTTTTTGTGCGGTGGCCTGTTGCAGCCAGACTATAGGTCGGGCTGCAAACCAGACTGCATTCTATCAATGTTGCCGTAAGCAAGTTGGTGCAAGTGCAAAATCGCGGAGTAGGGGAGGGTTGGGTGGCTAAGCTGAACAGCGCCGAAGTGGCGCCCCTCAAATATTTTTTTGTTTGAGGGGCTGAAGGCGATTGTCAAGGCGCGGGATGATCCGTTTCAGCGTCAGGTTCTATCGCTACAGGCGGCAGATCCAGGCCCAGCAATTGCTGGATTTTGGCATCCGCCTCTTCTATGCCTTCGCGCTTCAATGCCGAGAACAGCTGCACGGTGAAGGGGAAGGCTTGCCCCTGCGCATCCACGTAGCTGGACAATACCGTGCGCGCCAGGCGCAGCGCATTGGCGGATTCATTCTTGTTCAGCTTGTCTGACTTGGTCAGGATGCAATGGATAGGGCGGCCGCTGGGCGCAAACCATTCCAGCATCTGGATATCCAGTTCGGTAAACGGACGGCGGGAGTCCATGATCAGGATCAGGGCCGCCAGCTGGTCGCGCCTCTGGACATAGGCGCCCAGCAGTTTATTCCAGTGGTCCTTGGCTGCTCCCGGCACTTCGGCATAGCCGTAACCTGGCAAATCCACCAGCAAGGCACGGATCTCATCGACCCGGGTTTCATCCTTGCGATGCTGGCCCACGTGGGCACCGCCTATCGAGAAATAATTGATGTGCTGGGTGCGGCCCGGGGTCTTGGACGCAAAGCAAAGTTTTTTCTGGTTGCACAGGGTATTGATGGCGGTGGATTTGCCGGCGTTGGAACGGCCTGCGAAGGCGACTTCGGGCACTGTCGTGCTGGGCAAATCGCGCAAATGATTCACAGTCGTAAAAAAGCGGGCTTGCCAGAGGATGGACATAAGAATTAGAAATACAATAGAAATACGTTAAATCGGGAGGTCCTGCTGTGTTGCAACACAGACATCTCTTGAGGTAAGAGAGGGACGAAGTTCATTGTTAAATCAATGCAAAGAACTTCCCTAATGGAAAAATGCAACAGAAGTAAGCAAAAACGCTATAAAGCTATTGTACAATAAGGGGTTACGTATTGGGCAGTTGTATAAAGCGGGTATAAATGCGTGTCCAATCTATGTTTTTGCCTTTTTTATATTAAAAATCGGCAAAAATGTGCTCCAGATAGCTGTGTTGTTAGTGTGCGTCGCCAACAGGGCAGATTTCCATTATTTAGTCTCAGGGTGTTTGAATGAACCGTGCTTTTTTACCGTTTTTGAAGTCTCTCGGCATCGCGATTCTGGCGGTGTCTTCCGTTGCATACGCAAACGAAGAACCTAAGGCCGCCAAGGCAGATCCTGCAAAAGGCGAGGCCTTGTACACCAACGGTGACGCGGCCCGCAATATCACCGCCTGCGTATCTTGCCATGGCGCTGCCGGCAACTCGACTATTTCGACCAATCCCAAACTGGCCGGCCAGCACGAGGCCTATCTCGCCAAGCAACTGGACAACTTCAAAGGCCCGGACCGCAATAATGCGATCATGACCACTTTTGCAAAAGCCATGACTGCAGATGACGTCAAAAACGTCGCTGCGTTCCTGAGCGTGCAAAAACCTAAGGCCGGCGCGGCAAAGAACAAGGATACTGTAGAGCTGGGCAAGCAGATCTACCGTGGCGGCATCGCCGAAAAGAACGTGCCAGCCTGTGCCGGTTGCCACAGCCCGAATGGCGCCGGCATCCCGGCGCAATTCCCGCGTATCGCCGGCCAGCACCAGGATTATACCCATGCACAGCTGGTCAGCTTCGGCGCCGGCACGCGTAAAAACAGCATACAGATGACAACTATCGCCAAGCGCATGTCTGACGAAGAAATGAAGGCAGTTTCCGATTACGTCGCTGGTTTGAAATAAGCCAGCCGTTAAAGGCAGGGCATACAATTGGAGGGGGTGGCGCAAGCCGCCCCCTCTTTTCCATTCCGGCTTTGATTTGCGGTGAGCGGGTTTGGGCGAGGCGCTTTACAATAGCGGCTGCGCAAATCAGGAGCTGACATGATCGGTGCAGCTCCGTGACGTTTTGCCATGCATGAGCACTGCTCACGCATGGCTGCACATATTAGACAGATAATCAGACCGCTACTCAGGGTCTTTAGGTTCCCATGGATATAAGTACTGACGGATTGCAACTGGACACCCGGCGCCGCTGGCTGGCCACTGCAGTGGAATTGTTTTCATCGATGCGTTTCGCGATCAGCCTGCTGGTACTGATTGCGATTGCCGCCACCATCGGTACCGTGCTCAAGCAAAATGAGCCTATGCCGAATTACATCAACCAGTTCGGCCCGTTCTGGTTTGACGTGTTTGGCAAGTTGAGCCTATATGCGGTCTATTCAGCCTGGTGGTTCCTGCTGATCATGGCTTTCCTGGTGCTTTCCACCAGCCTTTGCATTATCCGCAATGCGCCGAAAATGCTGAAGGACATGCGCAGCTGGCGGGAAAATGTGCGCGAGCAATCCTTGCGCAACTTCCACCACAAGGCGGAATGGCATAGTGAGGCATCGCGTGCCGACTTGCAGCAGCAATTGACTGCGCATATCGACAGGGTAGGCTATCGCTACAAGGTAGTGGAAAAAGAAAATGCGACGCTGATCGCCGCCAAACGCGGTGCGGCAAACAAGTGGGGTTATATCTTTGCCCACAGCGCGATAGTGATCATCTGTATCGGCGGCATGCTTGATTCCGATATGCCTATACGCTTTCAGCAATGGTTCATGGGCAAGGTGCCGTTTGACGGTAGCGGCGTGATTGCCCAGATTCCGGAGAAACACCGGCTGCCGCTGTCCAATCCTACTTTCCGCGGCAATACGCTGATCCCCGAGGGAACTGCCAGCGAGACGGCGATCATTCCGCAGCAAACCGGGGTGCTGATCCAGGACCTGCCGTTCACGATACAGCTGAATAAGTTCATTATCGAGTATTACTCTACCGGCATGCCCAAGCTGTTTGCCAGCGAAGTGGTGGTCAGGGATCACGAGACCGGCAAGACCTTTCCAGCCACGATCAAGGTCAACGAACCGCTGATCTATAAAGGCATTGCAGTATATCAATCCAGTTTTGAAGATGGCGGCAGCCATTTGAAATTGACCGGCTATCCGATGACGGGCATGAAATCGGTGCCGTTCGCGATGTCCGGCGACGTCGGCGGCGTTACGCCCTTAAAGAACAGCAATGGCAATGACTATACGGTGGAGTGGTCGGGCTTCAGGGCTGCCAATGTGGAAAACATGTCCAAGAACGGGCAGGATGTGCGCGCAGTCAATGCCAAGCAAAGCTTTAATGAGCAATTCAGCACTGACCTGGACAAGCACCTGGGTTCTGCCGCCAAGAATGCGAACAACAAGGACCTGAAGAACGTCGGCCCCAGCGTGCAATACAAATTGCGCGACAAGAACGGGCAAGCGAAGGAGTTCAATAACTATATGCAGCCTATGCTGATCGACGGTGCGTATATGTTCCTGGCCGGCACCCGCGATACGCCGTCGGAAGCATTCCGCTATCTGCGCATTCCCGCCGACGACGACGATACGGTTATAGAATGGATGCGTCTGAGAGCCGCCATCGCCAATCCTGAGTTGCGCGCGCTGGCGGCGCAACGCTACGCCGACCGCGCGATGCCGGATGCCAAGGAGCAGTTGCAAAAGCTGCGCGAACAATTGTCCGAGTCGTCCAAAAAAGGCTTGTCGATATTTGCCGGCGACGGCCAGGTATCGGGTTATTTCGCCGTATCCAGATTCCTGGAACAGATTCCAGCAGCGGACCAGGAAAAAGCGGCCGACGTTTTCATGAAAATACTGAACGGCAGCCTGTGGGACTTGTGGCAGGTTGCGCGTGAAAAAGATGGCTTGCCGGCGGTGGCGCTGGATGAAAAACACGCGCGCTTCTTGCAACTGGCGACCAATGCGATTTCCGATTCTTTCCTGTACGGGGCGCCGGTTTATCTGCAATTGAGCGGCTTTGACGAGGTCAAGGCGTCGGTGCTGCAAGTAACCCGTTCGCCGGGCAAGAAGGTGGTATATCTCGGCTGCCTGTTCCTGGTGCTGGGGGTGTTTTCGATGTTCTATATCCGCGAGCGGCGCCTGTGGATCTGGATCCGGGACGGCAATCCGGAATCCGGTGCGGGAGCGCATGCACTGATGGCCCTGAGTTCGCAACGCAAGACCCTGGATTTCGAGCGCGAATTTGAAGACTTGAAGCTGCAGCTGCTGCAAGGAAAGAACCCGATAACGTCGGCAGCGCATTAACGGGCGTAATCGACTAAACTATCAAGCTATTGCAACTAGACATTCACGGCCCGCTGCCTGTCGCGCGGGCTTATGAAAAAAGCAGCAAAACTATTTGGCCCGCGATGCAGGACCACCAGGAAACATGATGGAAATTACACAAAGCTACACTCCCTACCAGGGCTATTTCAAGCGCTTGTCCATACTGGACTGGCTGTACGCGGCGGTATTGGCCACCGCTGCGCTGTTTGCGCTGAACCGCTATGGCGCGCATATGGATGTGTATGAAAAAGGCATCTTGCTGCTGGCCGCGCCGACTTTCGCGTGGCTGGGCTGGAACTGGAAGCCGGTGCGCGTGCTGCTGCTGATCCTGGCGGTATTGGCCCTGTTTGCGATCAGCCTGTATGGCGGCTCGCTGGACATGGCGAACAAGAAATTTTTCCTGAAATACCTGCTCTCCAGCCAGTCGGCGATTTTGTGGATGAGTTTCCTGTTTGTGTTGTCGACAGTGTTCTACTGGGGCGGCCTGGTCGCGCGCTCCGGCTTCGGCTCTTCGGTAGGCTCTACGCTGTGCTGGGCGGCCGTGGTGATGGGATTCACCGGCATGCTGGTGCGCTGGTATGAGTCTTATCTGATAGGCAGCGACGTCGGCCATATTCCTGTGTCCAACCTGTATGAAGTATTCATCCTGTTTTCGATGATTACCGCATTGTTTTACCTGTATTACGAACAACAATACAAGACCCGCCAGCTGGGACCTTTTGTATTGCTGGTGATTACCGCTGCGGTCGGCTTTTTGCTGTGGTACACGATACAGCGCGATGCTGCGGAGATCCAGCCGCTGGTGCCTGCCTTGCAAAGCTGGTGGATGAAGATCCATGTGCCGGCCAATTTCATCGGTTACGGCACCTTCTCGCTGGCGGCGATGGTGTCGGTGGCCTATCTGCTGAAGTCCCACGGTTATCTGCAAGACAGATTGCCCGCGCTGGAAGTGCTGGATGACGTGATGTACAAGGCGATTGCGGTCGGTTTTGCCTTCTTCACCATCGCGACTATATTGGGCGCCTTGTGGGCTGCCGAAGCCTGGGGTGGCTACTGGTCCTGGGATCCAAAAGAAACCTGGGCCCTGATCGTCTGGCTGAACTATGCGGCCTGGCTGCATATGCGCCTGATGAAGGGCTTGCGCGGCCGTGTGGCCGCCTGGTGGGCCTTGGTGGGCTTGCTGGTGACAACTTTCGCTTTCCTCGGCGTGAATATGTTCTTGTCCGGCTTGCACTCTTACGGCACCTTGTAAGATTGCTTGCGCATCTGCCTGCGCTGCCGCCCCGGCGGCTATGCGAGCATTGAACATTTTTGCCTATTCAACAAGAATAAGCCGGCCTGATGTGACAAATTGTATCGGGCGTGTAAGTTTCCGCTGGCGTTAGCGACTCATGTGCAACTATTGATGATCCCGGGTATCAAACAGCTACGATAGCTGCATCAATAGTTTCTTCTTTTTACAGAACGCATCTCGTCGGCAACCGGTTTTATTTGCTGCCGGATGAAGCGAACACCGGAGTCATCATGCTGATCAAACGCAGTCCCAATGGCATAGACCTGCCTTACTCTTCCGAAATCACGCCGCGCGAGGTGTATGAGTCGCGCCGTAGTTTTATCCGCCGGTTGGCGGTGGGTTCCATCGCCGGCGGCAGCCTGCTGGAAATGGCGGCGCGCGAGGCCTTTGCACAGACGCCGGGCGCGCAGAAATTGACGGCCGCGGCCAATTCGGCATATATGCTGATGGACAAGAAGACAGCCTATAAAGACGCGACTACCTACAATAATTTTTATGAATTCGGCACCGACAAGGCTGAGCCCGCGCAAAATACCGGAACATTGAAAACACGCCCGTGGTCGATCTCGATCGAGGGCGAAGTCAAGAAACCGATGACGCTGGACCTCGACAGCCTGTTGAAGCTGGCGCCGCTGGAAGAGCGCGTGTACAGGCTGCGCTGCGTCGAGGGCTGGTCCATGGTGATCCCATGGACAGGTTATTCGCTGTCCAACCTGATCAAGAAGGTTGAGCCCACCGGTAACGCCAAGTTCATCGAATTCGTCACGCTAGAAGACAAGAAGCAGATGCCGGGACAGCGCCGTGCTGTGCTGGAGTGGCCATATGTAGAGGGTTTGCGCATGGATGAGGCGAACCACCCGCTGGCGCTGCTGACCTTCGGCATGTACGGCGAGGTGCTGCCCAACCAGAACGGCGCGCCGGTACGGATAGTCCTGCCATGGAAATACGGCTTCAAGTCGGCCAAGTCCATCGTCAAAATCCGCTTTACCAAAGAGCAGCCGAAAACTGCGTGGAATCTTGCCGCAGCCAATGAATACGGTTTTTATTCGAACGTAAATCCTGAGGTCGACCACCCGCGCTGGTCGCAAGCGACCGAGCGCCGCATCGGGGAAGACGGTTTGTTTACCAAGAAACGCAAGACTTTGATGTTCAACGGTTATAGCGAAGTGGCGTCTTTGTACGCCGGCATGGATTTGAAGAAATTTTATTGAACCTCGTAGTTCTTTCGTCTGATAACAGCATGCTCAATCCCACTCCCAAGCAAATCACGCTACTGAAAGCTGTTGTATTTGTATTGGCGCTTTTGCCTTTTATCCGTCTGGTGGTTTTTACCGTGCTGGATAAGCTGGGCGCCAATCCGGTGGAGTTCATCACCCGCAATACCGGCGACTGGACCTTGTATTTTCTGTGCATCACCTTGGCGGTCACGCCTTTGCGTAAGCTGAGCAAATGGAACTGGCTGATCAAGTTCCGCCGTATGACGGGCTTGTATGCATTCTTTTATGCGGCGCTGCATTTCACGACCTTTTTATGGTTCGACCACTTTTTCGATATCGATGAAATGTGGAAGGACGTCGTCAAGCGGCCTTTCATAACCGTGGGCTTTACTGCTTTCGTGCTTCTGATCCCGCTGGCTGCGACCAGTACCAACGGCATGGTCAGGCGCCTGGGCGGCAAGCGCTGGTTGTGGATACACAGGCTGATATATCTGATCGCGCCGCTGGGCATCTTGCACTATTTCTGGATGAAGGCCGGCAAGCATGACTTTGCCCAGCCTTTCCTGTACGGCTCGATAGTCGCCGTGCTGCTGGCACTGAGGCTGGTGTGGCGCTGGCAAGGCAGGCGGGTCCGGACCCAGGTGCCGGCCTAGTAGATAGACTAAATTCCTAGTGGTTGCAAATTTGGCCGATTCCCGGCCAGACTTTCATGTCGCCATTGATGAGGACTGCAGCCAGATCAAGATGATTGGACGGCGAACAGATCTCCCCATCCAGCCAACACGAGGGCTGGTTCATGATATCCACTGAATCCCACTGTATTGGTATTGAATTCCACCTGTTGCTCGCCGGTGCCCCAGATCTTGGCGCTCAGTGGGCGGGCGGGTGGCAAGCGCGAATTTGATAAGCAAGCTGGAAAAAAGTAAGATGCTGGGCTTGCCTTGCGTTAAATCTTCTCCGTCGGCACGGATAATCATAATCGCCATCTATGACAGCATTTCTATTGCGTGAACAAGAGCTACCCCGGCGGCTGCAACGCTGGGCCTTGCGAATACTGGGATTAATGGGCTGGCGTGTCAGGTTTCAGTCCCTGCCCGGGCCACGTGGGGTAGTTGTGGTGTATCCGCACACCTCCAACTGGGACGTGCTGGTAGGAGTGCTGGCCAAATGGGCCATAGGAGAGCCGTTCCGCTTCGTCGCCAAATCATCTCTATTTGAAGGCCTTACCGGCGCGACTATAGGGCGCCTGCTGCGCCGCTTGGGCGGGGAGCCGATTGAGCGTGGTGTCGCCACCGGATCCATCTCCCGGCTGGCGGACAAGATCAACGCGTCGGAGTGGTTCTGGCTGGCGATTACGCCGGAGGGGACGCGCAGCTACAAGCCGCATTGGCGTAGCGGCTTTTACCATATTGCGCTGGCGGCCGGAGTGCCGGTAGGCTGCGCCTATTTCGATTTTGCGAAAAAAGAAGTTGCGCTGGTCGACTATCTGGAGTTGAGCGGCGATCCCTTGGCCGATATGGAGAAGATTCGAGCCGTATATGCCGGCAAGCAGGGTTTGCGGCCAGAGCTGGCTTCCAGCATCGTATTGCGCCAGGATGGGGCCGGCAAGGAATTGCCTTAGCCGTCTTAGTTGCCGTTTCCTTCAGCCGGTGGCGTTTGCTTGACCGGCACCGACACGTCAGCCGGGATGCCGGATGGCGTAGCGCTGGCCGGTGCTTGCTTGGCGGTCGCTATGCCCGCTGGTTTCTTCGGCAAATATAGCGGGCCCTTTTGCCCGCAAGCAGTCAGGCCGCCTAGTGCCAGGATCAGGACTGTCGCGGCAGGGGTGAGTGTGTGCTTCTTCAAAATAGTGAACACCGTATAGAATGGCGGTTTATCGATGCGGTGGAGTGTAGCATGACTGAAACAGAATTTTTGAGCCTGGCCGACGCAACTTTACGCCAGGTGGAGGATGCATTTGACCGGGCATACCAAAATGATACCCTGGATGTCGAATGCCGCCGCAGCGGCAATGTGCTGGAAGTGGAGTTCGTCGATAACGGCTCCAAGCTGATTGTGAATAGCCAGGCGCCTATGCAGGAAATGTGGGTGGCGGCGCGCTCCGGCGGTTTCCACTATAAGTACGATGGCCAGAAGTGGCTGAATACTCGCGACGGCTCGGAATTATTTGCCACTTTGTCCGGCATTGCACAGGAACAGGGCGGCGGCGCCCTGTAGTTTGAATTTGCTAAGCGTTTTCCGACATTAATTGGTGTTGTTATTGCTGCCGGTAGCGGCGCCTTCCTCTATCACTGGCGGCGCTTCTGCATCACCCAGGCTGTGTATGCTGGCGGCAGGCGGATTTTCCGCATAGAAATAATCGCCCTCTGCCTGGATAATGCCGGGCGGCACCGGCCTTTCTTCCATTGGAATATCTTTCAGCGCGCGCTGCATATAGCCTATCCAGATAGGCAGGGCCAGGCCGCCGCCGGTTTCGCGGTTACCCAGATTGCGCGGCTGGTCGAAGCCTATCCAAGCAATCCCCACCAGCTTGGCCTGATAGCCGGCAAACCAGGCATCGAAAGAATCATTCGTGGTGCCGGTCTTGCCCGCCAGATCGGTGCGCTTCAGCACCATCGCCTTGGCGGCAGTGCCGTACCTGACGACGTCCTTCAGCATGCTGTCCATCAGGAAGGCATTACGCTCATCGATGACGCGATTGCTTTCATCCCCGGCTTTTTCCGGCGCAGCCGCAGTCAGTACCTTGCCGCTGCTGTCGGTAATTTTCGAGATCAGGTAGGGATTGATCTTGTAGCCGCCATTGGCGAACACCGCGTAGGCGCCAGCCATTTGCAGTGGCGTTACCGCACCGGCGCCTAGCGCCAGGGTCAGGTAGGGGGGATTTTTTTCCGGCAAAAAGCCGAAGCGGCTAGTGTATTCTTGGCCGTACTTGGCGCCTACCTTGTGCAGGATGCGGATCGAGATCATGTTCTTGGATTTGGTCAAACCCTTGCGCATGGTCATCGGGCCTTCGTATTTGCCGTCGTAATTTTTGGGCTCCCAGGCCTGTCCGCCGGTTTGCCCGGAATCGAAACTGATGGGTGCGTCGTTGATGATGGTGGCCGGCGACAGGCCTTTTTCCAGCGACGAGGAATAAATGAAGGGCTTGAAGCTGGAGCCCGGCTGGCGCCATGCTTGCGTCACATGGTTGAATTTGTTCATGTTGTAGTCAAAACCGCCGACCAGGGCGCGGATCGCACCGTCGGTGGTGCTGGCGGCGACGAAGGCAGACTGGACTTCCGGTATCTGGGTAATATTCCAGTTTTTCCCTTCCTGCATCACGCGGATGACAGCGCCGCGCTGTATGCGCTTGTTGGCCGGCGCAGTGCTCGACAGGCCGCTGGCGCCGAAAGTGAGACCGGGACCGGTAATCTGGATTTCTTCACCTGAAGATAAGACCGCCCTGACCAGCTTGGGCGAGGCTTCCAGCACCATCGCGGCGATGATGTCGTCGCTGTCGCCATGCTCCGCCAGTTCTTTCTCTATCGCTTCGTCGGCGGCTTCCTTGCCTTTCGGGATTTCGATGATGGCTTCCGGACCGCGGTAAGGATGGCGCTTTTCATATTCCATGACGCCCTTGCGCAGCGACAGGTAGGCGGCATCCTGGTCGGCCTTGGTGATGGTCGTGTAGACGTTCAGGCCGCGGGTGTAGGTTTCTTCCTTGAATTGTTCGTACACCAGTTGCCTGGCCATTTCCGCGACGTATTCGGCATGGATGCCGAATTCTGCGCTATCGGTCTTGATATGCAGCTCTTCCGTCCTGGCATTTTCATATTGGGCCTCGGTAATATAGCCCAGCTGTTTCATGCGTAGCAGGATGTATTGCTGGCGTACCGCGGCCCGCTTGGGGTTGGCAACCGGGTTGTAGGCGGAAGGGGCTTTTGGCAGGCCGGCCAGCATCGCTGCTTCAGCGACTGTGATGTCTTGCAGCTTCTTGCCGAAATAAATCTGTGCCGCCGAGGAGAAACCGTAAGCACGCTGGCCCAGATAGATCTGGTTCATATAGATTTCCAGGATCTGATCCTTGCTCAGGTTTTGTTCTATCTTCCAGGCCAGCAAGACTTCGTAAATTTTGCGCTTGAAGGTTTGTTCGCTGGAAAGGAAAAAGTTGCGCGCGACCTGTTGCGTGATCGTGGATGCGCCCTGCTTGGCGCCGCCTGTCAGATTATGCAGCGCTGCACGGGTGATTCCCAGATAGTCGACGCCGCCATGCTCGTAAAAACGGTCGTCTTCTATTGCCAGCACGGCTTTTTTCATCACATCCGGAATTTCATTGAAGCGAACGACATTGCGTCTTTCCTCGCCGAATTCGGCGATCAGCATATTGTCTGCAGTAAACACCCTGAGCGGCATTTTGGGTCGATAACTGGTGATGGAGTCCAGTTCCGGCAGGTTCGGATAAGCCATGGTCAGTGCGAAACCGATAATCAACGCTCCGGCCAGGATCAAGCCTAGTAGCAGTCCGCCGGTGCCGAGCAGGATGCGCACTGCCAGGTTGCCTTTTTGGGGTGGTGGAGCTGATTTCTCCTTCTTGCGGGAGGCGGAAGAGTCTTTGACTGGCATATAAAGCAATTTCAGGAAAGTTGATCGCGGCACACATTATAACTTTAGCTGCGCGGCGCCTAGGTAAGTACCGGGATAGTACTGAGCTTTGCCCAAAAACGTGGCGATTTACGCTTCTTTTGGGGCCGAGTGGGGAAATGGCAACGCATTCGGTAGTGCTGGACGGAAAGTGCTTTACACAATTGGAAACTTATTGCTAGGATTTAATGTAAGCTTGGATAATTGTCTGCTAAATAGCGGTTTTTAAAAGAAATTTTGTCATCTAGGGCAACATCAAATGCCGAGTTTAGTTCTTGAATGCAACAAATAAAAAATGAAAACTAGCCACAATTTTTACATCTTGAAATAAGTTGTAGCGGTGGCGTAATGAATCGGTAGCAAAAAACTGACATAGTCGCGATTTCTTGCACATTTATGAGGTCAAGTCGGTTAGGCTGCTGTCCGTGCATATAGAATATTGATTAGAAGAAATAAAATGGCGTTTTTATGAGGGGATATCCTTGGCTCTAGATCTTGCATCATTGCTCGGCAGAAGAAATCCACCCCTGGTCGGTTTGGATATCAGTACTTCTGGCATTAAGCTCGTCGAGCTGTCCCTGAGCGCAAATAATTCATATAAGCTGGAACGCTATGGCTCCGAGCCGCTGCCGCGCGGTGCTGTTGTGGACGGCAATATAGAAAACATCGAACAGGTTTCTGAAGCGATCCGCCGCGTGATCAAGAAAAGCGGCACCAATGTCAAAAGCGCGGCACTGGCAATGCCGGCTTCTGCCGTTATCACCAAAAAAATCATCCTTGCCTCTCATCTGAGTGAGCAGGCGCTCGAAGTACAGGTTGAGTCCGAGGCCAACCAATATATCCCGTTTGCGATGGACGAAGTCAGCCTGGATTTTTGCGTGCTGGGCCCGGTCGCCAACTCGGAAGAGGATATCGAGGTCTTGCTGGCGGCTTCCCGCAAGGAAAAAATTGAGGACAGGGTGGCGGTCATAGAGGCCGCGGGCATGCAGGCCAAGGTCATGGATATCGAATCCTATGCGGCGAGGGCAGCTATCGACCGTTTGATAGAGCAGCAGCCAAATGCCGGACAGGACCAGATTTACGCCCTGTTCCAGGTTGGCGCCAAAACTACTTATATTTCCATATTGCTGAATGGCCAGGTCATTTATGAGCGCGATCAACAGTTTGGCGGCAATCAGCTGACCCAGGACATAGTACGCAATTACGGCCTCTCTTTCGAGGAGGCCGAGGCCAAGAAAAAGATAGGCGACCTGCCTGACAGCTACGAAATGGAATTGGTGGAGCCTTTCCTGGAAAGCGCGGCGCTGGAAGTGACGAGGGCGATCCAGTTCTTTTTCACGTCCACCCCCTATACCCGGGTGGATCAGATTTTCCTGGCCGGCGGCTGCGCCGTGATTCCCGGCCTGGTGGATATCGTTGCCGAGCGCACCAAAATATCCACTTCTGTCGTGAGCCCGTTCAAAGGTATGGATCTTTCTTCCAACGTCAATGAGAAATGGTTGCGCAATGACGCACCTTCCTACCTGGTTGCCTGCGGTCTGGCGATGCGGAGATTCGATTAATGATAAAAATTAACCTGCTTCCCCACCGCGAAGCGAAGCGCAAGCAATTAAAGAAGGATTTCTATTCCTTGCTGGCGCTGTCGGCCATTATTGGCGCGCTGATCGTCATCGCCGTTGGCGCTTACTATGCGGCGCAGATATCCGCCCAGAACGACAGGAATAACTTCATCAAAGCCGAGAATCTTAAGCTTGACGAAAAAATAAAAGAAGTGGCCAGCCTCAAGCAAGAAATTGACGGACTTAAAGCTCGTCAGCAGGCGGTTGAAGATTTGCAGGGAGACCGCAATCAGCCTGTCTATCTGCTGGATGAACTGGTCAAGCTGACTCCCGAGGGAGTTTATGTGCGCAATCTGAAGCAGGAAGGCCAGCGCGTTATTTTGACAGGCTATGCACAGTCGAATGAGCGTGTGTCGGAATTCCTGCGCAATCTTGGTAATAAGTCGCCGTGGATGAACAAGCCTGACCTGGTCGAAATCAAGTCTGCAGGCATAGGGCAAGGCCGCGACGCCAAGAAGGTGTTTGATTACACAATCAATGTCGGCATCAAGCGTCCGCGCGAATTGGAGGCAGCGTCTGCCAGCAGCCCTGCTTCAGTTCCCGCTGTCAAGAAACCATGACATGAAAGTGACGGGAAATCAAAATGGATGTTAAAGATTTAAGCGTATCAATCGGCTCGCAATTCCGTGACCTGAACGGACTGCACCCTGGCTTGTGGCCATTGGCGCCAAGGGTGTTGTCCGGGATCGCCTTGCTGTTTTGCGTCACCTTGCTCGGCTGGTATTTCTATTGGAGCGGGCAGACCGAGGACCTCGATCGGGGACAGCAGGAAGAGCAGACCTTGAGAGACTCGTATAAGCAAAAGATGCAACAGGCCATCAGTCTGGACGCGCTTAAAGAGCAGAGGAAACTGGTTTTGCAATATGTCGCAACGATGGAAAAACAATTGCCGAGCAAGGCCGAAATGGATGCCTTGTTATCTGATATTAACCAGGCGGGTTTGGGGCGTGGTTTGCAGTTTGAATTGTTTCGTCCAGGTCTGGCGGTCGTGAAAGACTATTATGCAGAATTACCCATTAATATCCGCTTGCTGGGCAATTATCACGATATGGGGGAATTCGTCGCCGACATCGCCAAATTGCCGCGTATCGTTACCCTGAATAATCTTGCGGTGTCCAGCAACAAGGATGGAACACTGGCTCTGGATGTGGTGGCAAAAACCTTCCGCTACCTGGACAAGGATGAACTCGTCACTCAGGCTGCCCTGAAAAAAGGGGCGAAGAAATGATGCGTTCTGCTGGCAGATTGATGATGCTGTTGTTGCCGCTGCTGACTTTGGCAGGATGCGGCGACAATGGCCTGACGGAAGTGCGGGAGTGGATGGACGGCGTCAAGAAACAGACGCGCGTAATCATCCCCAAGATCAGCGAACCTAAAGTATATGTACCGGTCGCCTATTCCGGCAAAGACCAGGTTGATCCGTTTAATCCAAACAAACTGTTGGCTGCCTTGGCAAAAATCAGGGCGGAGTCCGACAATGGCTTGAAGCCGGACATGAACAGAAGACGTGAGGCTTTGGAGGCTTTTCCACTGGATGTCTTGAAAATGGTTGGAATTATTGAAAAGCCAAACATGAAGAATGCTTTGATACAGGTGGATAAGTCCATTTACCAGGCCAAGATCGGCAACTACGTAGGCCAGAATTTCGGCATGATTACCAAGATTACCGATACGGATATTGAAATCAAGGAAATCGTTCAGGATGCCGCCGGCGACTGGACCGAGAGGATGACCAAGTTAGAGTTGCAGGAGGCGAAAAAATGAATGCGTTGATAAATACAAGTAAAAGGAGCGCTATGCGTTTTTCTTTCTATACCCGCTTGACCTTTGCTGCCTTGCTGGGCCTGGCCTCATCGGCATTTGCGCAATCCAATGCGATAGAATCCATTACGGCCAATCAGCAGGGCGTCAATGTCATCGTAAAAGTTGTAATGAAAAATCCTGTCAGCAAGCCGCCCCTGGGATTTGCGATAAGCAATCCCGCCCGCATAGCGCTGGATTTTGCAGATACTTCGAATGGCACAGGCAAGAGCTCAAGCGATATAGGAATGGGTGACGTGCGCAACGTGAATGTGGTCGAGGCGACCGGACGCTCCCGCCTGGTGTTTAACCTCAATAAACCGCTTAACTATGCAACAACGGTCGAAGGCAACGTCGTTATCGTGACTATCGACGGATCCGGCGGCGTGGCTACTGCGGTCAATGCCGCTGGCTTGCCGGTCGTGTCTGCACCTGTTGCGCAGAAAAAGCAAAATTTACGCGATATCGATTTCCGCAAAGGCGCGGCTGGCGAGGGCCGCGTAGTGGTTGATTTACCGAGCAGCCAGGTCGTGGTTGACGTGCGCCAGCAAGGCCAGAAGATCCTGGTGGATTTCATGAAGGTCGGTTTGCCGGATGTGCTGCGCCGCCGCCTGGACGTCACCGATTTCGGTTCGCCTATCCAGACAGTGACGACTGTTTCCCAAGGCGAAAATGTCAGGATGACGATAGAGCCCAAAGGCTTGTGGGAGCACAGCGTTTACCAGAGCGATACCCAGCTGGTCATTGAAGTCAAGCCCATCAAGGAAGATCCAAACAAGCTGACGCAAGGCACGCAGGGCTACCGTGGCGAACGCCTGTCGCTGAATTTCCAGAATATCGAAGTAAGGGCATTGCTGCAGGTTATTGCGGATTTTAACGGCCTGAATATCATCACCAGCGATACCGTGAACGGCAGCCTGACCTTGCGTCTGAAAGACGTTCCCTGGGACCAGGCTCTGGACATCATCATGCAGTCCAAAGGTCTGGACATGCGCAAGAATGGCTCGGTACTGTGGATTGCGCCGAAGGATGAGTTGCTGACGAAAGAAAAACTGGAATTGGAACAGAAGGCGCAAATTGCCGAACTGGAGCCATTGAGGACGGAAGCCTTTCAGTTGAATTATCAAAAAGCGGAAGCATTCAAGCAGGTTTTCGGCGTCGATGGGGCCAGCACCAATCGCATGTTGTCTAAACGCGGCAGCGCAGTCATAGAGCCGCGCACCAATCAATTGTTTGTCACCGACATCCCGTCAAAACTGGAAGAGGTCAGGAAGCTGATCCAGAAAACCGATATAGCATCCAGGCAGGTATTGATTGAGGCGCGCATTGTCGAGGCGGATGATACATTCAGCAAAAACCTGGGAGCCAAGCTCGGATTTGCCGATTTGCGAGGTATTCAGGGCGGGGTGGCGGGTTATCAGGTATCGGGTAATCAGAGGATTGCGCTGACCGGTAACTATCTTGGCGTCGGCGAGCAAACCGGACAGGCGACAGTCACGTCAGGTAGCTATATACCGAATACGCAATTCGTCAGTCTTCCTGCCGCTGGGATTAACGGCTTGAATCCCGGCAGCCTGGCAGTGAGCCTGTTCTCGTCTGCCGCGAACCGCTTCCTGAACCTGGAGCTGTCGGCGCTGGAAGCGGACGGCAAGGGGAAAATCATCTCCAGTCCGAGGATAGTTACCGCCGACCAGTTAAAGGCGTCCATTGAGCAGGGTACGGAATTGCCTTACCAGGTGGCTACTAGCAGCGGTGCGACGTCTATTGCTTTCCGCAAGGCTTCGCTGAAGCTGGAAGTCACGCCGCAGATCACGCCGGACGGTAACGTGATACTGGAAGTCGAAGTGCATAAGGATA
This sequence comes from Betaproteobacteria bacterium, assembly GCA_013287275.1. Lineage (GTDB taxonomy): Bacteria > Pseudomonadota > Gammaproteobacteria > Burkholderiales > Burkholderiaceae_D > Undibacterium. Next base: position 3,098 of record JABDED010000018.1, on the reverse strand, counting down.
GCGTCGGCGACCAGACGACTGCCGGCTTTGCGATCAATACCAAGGAAGTGAAGACCATGGTCCTGGTTGAAAACGGCGGAACGGTAGTCCTCGGCGGTATTTATCAGCAAACCGAAGCCGATAACGTCACGAAAATTCCTTTCTTTGGCGATATTCCCTTGTTGGGCAACCTGTTCAAGACGACGGGGCGCAAAAACGATAAAACAGAGTTACTTGTATTCATTACACCGAAAATTATTGCAGACCGCATGTCTGTGAAATAAGCGATGGAATCGACGAAAATATGAACTTGTTCAGCTTGGAGCACCACGTGGTAAAAATATTTAAAGCCTTTATGGCATCCCTGTTAATAGCGACGCTGGCCGCTTGCGGCGGCGGCGGCGGTTCCGCCGGTACACCGGTGCAGGGCGGGGGAGGGGCAACTGGCGGTGGCAAGCTCAGCCTGAGCCTGGTTGACGCAACTGGCGCTGCGAGCAATGTTTTGTCCGGCACAGGCTTGACGGCAAAGGCGACAGCGACCGACGCCAACGGCTCCCCGGTAAAAAACGTGGTCGTCACCTTTACCGTGGATAGTGCAATTGCTACGCTTTCACCTGTCAGCGGCACGGCATTGACGGATAGCAATGGTGTAGCGCAAATCAGCCTGAAGCCTGGGGTCGGCACCGGCGCTGGAACCCTGACTGCATCTGCTACAGTGTCAGGCACTGCGGCCGTGACCGCAAAGGCGACTTATACGGTCACCGCCGGGACGGTTACACCTAGTGCGATTAATTTTGTTTCCGCAGTTCCAAGCGACAAATCCATAGTCATCAAAGGAGCGGGTGGCAATGGCCGTACGGAAGTTGCTTTGCTTACATTTTCTGTCGTTGACAGCGCGAACGTAGGCCTTGCCAATGTCAAGGTGAACTTTGTCACTCAGAGTACTTATCCCGTGACTTTAACTTCCGCATCTGGTGTAACGGATGCAGCGGGCAAAGTAACCGTAGCGGTTAATTCAGGTACGCAACCTACCACAGCCAGGGTAGTGGCCACTGTAGATGGTACGGCGATCAGTTCTTTGTCTGACACGCTGACGATTACCACGGGCGTTCCGGTGCAGGCGGCGATGTCGCTGAGTTTGACCAAGTTCTGGTCCGAGGGGATTAACTGGGATAACGATCTTCTTGTAGCGCAAGTGCTGATGGCGGATGCTTTCGGTGGCGCTGTGGCAGATGGAACGCAGATTGTATTTACCACTGATGTTGGGGCCGTTATTGGTATAGGCGGCGCACAATGCCTGACAAATGGCCCAAATATTACTAACCATGTACCGTTTCCGGGATTCTGCGAAGTCAATTGGCGCAGCCAGAACCCGCGTCTGAACGGAATAGCAACGATTGTCGCGACTTCAACTAACGGTTCAAGCAATTTGTCTCAGAGCCTGAGATTTTACGTACTGGGCTCCTATGCAACTATTTACAAGGTAAGCAATACTTCAGTAGAGGGCAGCACTACCCGCCTGAGTGCTGGCGGCTCTATAGGATTGGATTTCCAATTGTCTTGTGCGCCGCAGACGCTGACTTTTGAAGTGGTCGATGCCAACGATAATCCTATGCCCCCCGCTTCTACTTTGGCCATAACTTCGAGTAGCGGCAATGTGACCTTGGGTGCAATATCGCCTGCGGCTGTTCCGATGTGGGATACTGCCAGACTGGGAATCGGCCTGGCGGCGCATCGCGGCACGGTACATAGTGTTTTAGTAACGCCACCAGCAACATGTACCGCCGGTGGAGCGAATGTACATTCGGATGCAACATTTAATATTACGGTTACAAGTCCCAAAGGCGGCATTGCCAATACGCCAGTCACGTTGACCTACGACACTCCTTAATCTATCAACGATTCGGGTGCAAGGTAATATTAGTCAGGAAATTGTGGTTTTGCATGAGTAGTAACATATTTTTAGTAGGCCTCATGGGCTCCGGCAAAACCACGGTTGGCCGGGCCCTGGCGAAGAAACTCAATAAACGTTTCATCGATTCGGATCACGAGATAGAGGCCCGCACCGGGGTTTCTATCCCGGTGATTTTCGAAATAGAAGGCGAGGCCAGTTTTCGGCAACGCGAGGCGGATGTGATCCGTGACCTGACTGCGCAAGAAGGCATAGTCCTGGCGACCGGCGGCGGCGCCATCCTGAACCAGCAGAGCAGGCAGTATTTGCACAGCCGTGGTACAGTCGTCTATCTGCGCGCCGGCATCAACAGCATCTTGCAGCGCACCCGGCATGATAAAAATCGTCCCTTGTTGAGAACTGCCGATCCACGCAAAAAACTGGAAGATCTGGCCGCGCAGCGCGAACCTTTTTATCAGGAAGTGGCGCACCTGGTCATAGAGACCGGACGGCCCAATGTGCAGCACCTGGTGCTGTCTATCCTGGGGCAACTGGAGCAGCTGGCCGGTGGCGACAATTCCAGTACTTTTGAGCAAGCCATCATGCCACAAACGTCTTTACACTCCCTGCAGGTCGACCTCGGCGACCGCAGTTATCCCATCAGCATAGGCGCGTCCTTGTACGCTGATCCGCAGCTTGTCAGCCGGCATATCAAGGGTGAACGGGTTGCCGTAGTCACCAATACGGTGGTTGCGCCGCTGTATCTGGACCCATTGCTGGACATGCTGCGTGCGGCCGGCAAACAGGTCGTGCCTATCGTCTTGCCGGATGGCGAGGAACAGAAAAACTGGGCCAGCCTGATGCTGGTATTCGACGCCCTGCTGGCCGCCAAATGCGACCGCAAGACCACGTTGATAGCGCTTGGCGGTGGCGTCATCGGCGACCTGACCGGCTATGCAGCGGCCTCGTATATGCGCGGCATCCCTTTTGTGCAGATACCAACGACCCTGCTGTCGCAGGTGGATTCTTCGGTCGGTGGCAAGACCGGGATCAACCATCCTCTGGGCAAGAACATGATAGGGGCGTTCTATCAGCCGCAGGCGGTGATCGCCGACACGTCTACCTTGAATACCCTGCCTGACCGCGAACTGTCGGCGGGCTTGGCCGAAGTCATCAAGCACGGCGCTATCATTGACGCTGATTTCTTTGCCTGGATAGAGTCCAACAT